>CAXBJM010000001.1:0-750496 GCA_963976235.1 uncultured bacterium | reverse complement strand
TCGGGCTGGTTCCGCTCGCACTCGCCGCTGGCGAGCCTGGTAGTGAGCTGCTTGCGCCGCTGGCCATCGTCACGCTCGGGGGCCTATTGACCTCGACGTTCTTAAACCTCATCGTCGTCCCCGCCGGCTACTCGCTGGTGTTCGGGTACAAAACTGAACCGCGACAGCGAACTTCGCCGTCGCTTCGTTCCCGTCTAGCCGGCAAGCTCCGCCGGAAACAGTCCACTTAAAACTCACTCAATTTTCAGGAAAACTGACATGAACAATCTCACTAAACTGCTCCTCGCTTCCACAATCACCGGCCTGCTCTTTCTCGGCGGGTGTGGCAACGAATCGGAAGCACCTGACACAGATTCCCACTTGGATCACGACAACCACGAGGGTCACGACCACGGCGATGACGGACACGAAGACCACAACCACGCTGAAGAGGAGCAGGATGATCATGGTTCTGAAGACGACCTCGGCTCTGTGACGATCGCCGGTACCACACTCAGCGTCAAGATGGTTGGAGATATCGAGCCTGGGGCAGTCATGCATCTCGATATCGAAACCACCGCGGGCCCTGAGCCGATTGCAATCCGAGTCTGGATCGGAGACCAGGCAGCAACTGGAACACTGAAGAGCAAGGCAATGTGGAACAGTGTGGACTACCACGCAGAAGTCGAAGTTCCTTCTGAACTCAGACCAGGTCTTTCACTTTGGATTGAGATCGAAACGGCGGATGGCGAACGTGCATCAGGAGCCATCCCGATCAACGGCTGAGCGACATATCTGCCCCGACCAAAGGAAGGCAAGAGGCTTGCAGAGTGCACTACATTCGGGTCGAATCTGCACTACATAGGGCATTTTGTAGTGCGGACGGAAGTAGTGCAAAAGAAAAAGTCTCGCATAAACACTTGTTTATGCGAGACTTATGAAAGCGGGTGATCGGGATCGAACCGACGACATTCAGCTTGGGAAGCTGACGCTCTACCACTGAGCTACACCCGCATACGATTTGTTCTGTCAGATCCGTATTGGGAGCTGGCTATGTAGTTTAGACATGTTCGGTTTGGAAAAATAGTTCATCTTACGCGAAATCGCTATTGAGATATATACTCAAAATCTGTGTTTCGAATCCAGCATTGAGATCCATCCATAAGCTTCGCATGACTCCATCCATCTCTTGACTCGATTACTCGTATTTCTAGTCCTGGGGCGAGCGGCTCTTCATAGACACGGGCATACACACTATCGTCAGGCCCAGTTCGGGCGATGGTCTCACTTTGGGTGATGATCGCCGCGTTCGCTGAGTGTGTGTAAAACCAATCCGAACCGAGCATGAAGAGCGGTAGGATCGATACAAGAATCAGTCCGAATCCAAAGTGAAAGAAAGCTTTCGGCAATAGACGGGTTGCTCTCCCCGCGAGCGTAATCCAACCAGTGGTAAACAAGACTACGAATAGAATCGTTAAATGGTATCGTGAAACTGATCCTCTCCAAATCAGGATGAAGTTCCACAATTTATTTGATACACTCGGATCAATCTGCGTAGAAACAGATGAGCGAGCGAAGTTGAGTGAATGATGGAGTTCTTTGTTTGTGGGATCAAGAATTTCACCCCTTCTGTACGCGAGGACTGCATGCCCGGTGTCGCCCTGCAACATGTATGCGTTCCCGAGGGCATGGTGCATTCCTGGAGATTGAACTCCATATGTATCAATGATTTGTTCAATCTTCGCTGCAGATTGTTGTAGGGTGCTCTTGCTTTGGGGATCATTGGTGTTCAGTTGATCTATGGCGGAGTTTAGATTGGTAACTGCATCATTCAAATCAGACTCGATATTCTGCGCGATGGCAGAAGCTTGGGTAAGTACACAAACGATTAGTGAAAGCATTAAAGATTTCATGGGTGATCCAATCTGTGGTCGAGTATTTGAGTATGAATCTCTTTGAGTAGATTTGGAGCTTGCGTGATAGAAGGCACATTTGCATCAGAGTTGAGGTATGGCTTCGCTTCATCATGAGATAGAATATCCGATGCGCGCTGAGCGGTTGCTCTATCGATCGGCAACAAGAAAGCATCATTCGATACAACTGATTCAGTATTTATATCGAGTGCGGTCGCTAGATAATGCCGGAGCGATTGATAGGTTTGACCCTGTTTCTCCAGTTGTCGGCTATGAGCATATGCTCGGCAAAGTATTCGTCGGTGATTCTTATCTCGACTGCGAACAACACCAAGAAGCATGGTTATCGCATACAGTATTGGTCCAGAAGCAGTAGCAGAAATCACGATTGGATCGCGTATGAGTGCTTGGTATGAATAGTCACGCTCGCTTAATATTTCAGCGACTGATCCGTGAGCCCACAAGCCTGGTTGCGTTGGTGTTAGTTCTGTGTGTTCAACATCTGGTGATGATATTGTTTCACCTGAAAGTCCGCCGGTTACAACCGCGTCAGCGAGGGTCACTACTTCCACTGCTCTGACTTCGATTGGGATCGGAGATGATTGATAAATTTCGTAAGAGTTTGATTCTGGATGGAATGATGAAAAGCCGATTGCTGGAATCTCATCGACTTCCGGATTGAGTGCTCGGATAGTTGTTGTAAACTCTCGCATGCCAGATTTTTTAGGAAGAGATTCTCTCCAGCCTTCAGAAGAAGCTCTGAAATCATCAGAAAAACCTGGTAACTGATTGAGTGCGGGCGCGTCATCAAGACCAGCCATTGGTTCATTGCCTACCACTCTATAAGTCAGTTCAATCGGATCGCCAACATTGACAACAGAGTTCGATGCTTTCGTATGAACTCGATATGTTCCGATTGCACCGGCATATCCATCGGGTTGTCCATCTGATGGTACAAGTTGGACTTGTATTGGTATTGATTCAGATTCGATATAAGCACGGAAGTTCTGACCCGTTCCAGAGTGCCTTGTGAATACCGCTCGAATTGGTCCAAGATGGAACGATCCTGTTTCTTCAGGGGTGATACTGAAACGGAACACCAGTTTGGTCATATTTTGCCCGAAGTGCTGGCCCGCCATCACCACGCCGACAAGTGGGATGTCGTTCATCGTCACCCGAACAGTTTGTTCACCACCAGATGGGGGAGCGAGTGGGCTGATTTGAAATGATGATGGAATCTTGGTCGATGCAAAACTGAACTCTGATGTTTGGTTACCAATCCACCAAGTACATTCTACTTCCACTGTTTCATTCAAGTATATTTTATCACGCTCTATGAAAACAAGCATTTCATCCGCATCAGAATGAACAGGCAGTGTAGATTCGAACGAACTGCTTTCTCCGGAGATGACTTGACCGTTCACAGTGATTTGAGGAGCAGGAATAGTTATAATTCCGGATTCGACTGCGGTAAGCGTGTATTGAAAGCTGTATCGTTGGTCTGTGACTGACTGTCTTTTACCATTAACGATGCGCATATTTGTAAATGAATGTGATGAGCGGCCGTTATACGACACCCGTACAGAATCTGGGAATTCAACTTGTGGTGAAGACGGATTGTCTGTTCCTCTGACAATCACCTGATAGGTGAGTTGGTCACCGACATAGACCCGAGATCGCGAGAGCTCTACATCAACTGTAACCGGAGTTGCTTGGGCCAATGCGCTGTGCGAAACAAAGAGCATACATAATGATAAGAGTATTGATTTTAATGCTTGCATCATCTGCTACCAATCCTTTTCAACTTTGGTTGGTTTTCCAGTAGATCTGTATACTTGTCTAGATTCTCGTTCTCGGCGTTCTTTCTCGAGCAGTTCCTTGGCAATCTCACTAATTTCATCAGATTCTTCAGGTTGGGCATCTTCTTCGTTTTCTGAAGGTTTACCTTCCTCAGATATGCCTTCATTGGTGCCTTGTTCTTCAGATTCTTGCTTCGATTGATCCGCAATGTCTTGCATTTGCTCAGCTGCATCTTTCAATGCGTCTGCTGCATTTTGTTGTTCTTGAGCAGCAGCTTCTTGGTCCCCGTTCTTCATGGCCTCTTGCGCTCTTTGCTGTGAATCCTGAGCTTCTTGCAGTTTTTTTTCTACTTCTTCAAGTTGCTCACTCTGTGAATCCTCAGTTTTTTGCTCGGATACTTCTTTTTGGGCTTCACCTGTTTCACTGTTGAGTTCTTCTTGTTTGTTTTGTTGTACTTCTTGCTCACCTTTTGTCTGGGGAGGTGAATCAGAAGACTGATCTGCTTGGTCTTGCTGCTCTTGCGCTAGATCATCGAGTTTGTCAGCCATATCTTGCTGTTGCTGTTGTTGCTGGCTCTGCTGTTCTTTTTGCTGCTCAATTAAATCTTCGAGTGATTGAATTTGATCTCGTAGTTGTTGAATTTCTATACGGACGCGTTCGAGATTTGATTGTGAATCAGTATGCGAACGATCGAGTTCAGATACAGATCGAAATGCACCGGCAGCCTGTAGAAGTTGATCAACTTTGGCATTCAGAGTGGTAAGCATGGAATCCAAATCACCAGGATTCAATGCTGTCGATTCAGGATCTTCATGGTGGGCAACATGGTAATACAACTGCCCGAGGTTAAAACGAGCATGTGTTCTCAGATTCTGTATCAATGCAGCTTTGTCTGCGAGTCGATAAGCTTCGATGGCTTCGGGGAACTGTTCAAAGTGTGTGTCCAGGTTTTTGAGAATGAGAGTGCCATAGTTGTAATGGGCTAGGCTCACCAGTTGGATGTCATCACTTCGTTCAATGATTTGACTCAATAATTCGATTCGTTCATCAATATCGAGATCTGTATTCATCGCTTGCTCAACTCGTGCAGCGGCAATGTGGGAATCCATAGGGTTTTCACCCGCGGCGGTGCTGTCATGTTGAGCAGCTGCGGATACTGATAGCAAAGCCAATGACGCGAATAGATACATCAGTTTCATTGTGTGATCCTCCGCCGGTTAACGGATAAAAATAGTGCATCTATCAATGCGAGACCGACACCTATTGCAAGAAAAATCTGGAACCGTTCTGTGTATTCAAAGTGTGAAGCGACATCGAGCGTTCGTTGGTCTGCTGTTGCAATGAGTTCACGATAGACCTGTCCCAAATCGATTGTCCCTGTTCCGACTTCGAGGAATACCCCGCCTGGTGATGCTGCAGCAATAGTCCGTAAGGTGCCGCTCTCTAACTTAGATCGAACTGTTTGAGATTGTGGTGTAGATGAGTCTTTATCCCATGGGACAGTTGCGCCTTGGTCAGAGCCTATTCCGATTGTTATAATCCGGACGCCTCTACTGCCTGCGAGTCGGGCAGCTTCAACGGGTAAGCTTTCTTGATCTTCGCCATCAGAAATCAGGATGATGTCTCGGTAATTTGATTGCTCAGAATCTTGGTTTTCTTCAAAGACCAGATCCATTGTTTTGCGAATTGCATCTCCGATATTGGTGCCGCCGATATGTGTTGATGCTGGAGAGAGTTCTTCAAGAGCAAGCTTAAAAAATAATCGATCAGTGGTTAATGGTGAGAGTACTGAAGAAGATCCAGAAAATGCAACCAATCCAACGCGGTCATTGCCAAGTTCATCAACAAGATCATTGATCCAGAGCTTTGTTTTTTCTAATCGATTTGGTGCCACATCCCTGGCAAGCATTGAACGAGAAACATCGACTAGAAACACCACATCCCGGCCCTTTGTTTCTACTTCTATTTCGCGAGGATCAGATTGTGGGCGAGCGATCGCAATGGTGATGCATGCCATCGAGACAAATGAAACAAGCATGTGAATCATGTTTCTGGTTTTGCGTTCCTTGCCAGCCAATGCAATCAAAAGGGATTCATTGCGGATGAATCTTCGTTTATTTCTCAACAGTGATCGTTGTAGAAATATCAATAACGCCATAAGCGGTATAAAAAGCATGAACCAGAGCCACTCTGATGATGCGAGTGTCCATTGAGAACTATTGGAAATCAACGGTATTGACGAGATGGTGAACAAGTTGTTTATCACAATCCCTCCCGATACACGATGTTCTCAAGCAGGAACGAAATCATCATGGTAATGAGTCCTGCTAGTGCAAACGGTAAATACAGCTCCTCATAACTCGTGGAGTCAGAAGTCTGAATTGTTGATCGTTCGAGTTCGTCAATTTGAGCGTAGACATTGGTAAGATCGGATACTTTATCAACACCCCAGTATTGCCCACCAGTGTATTGAGCGACGGCTGCCATTTTCTGATCATTGACTTCTTGTACTCCACCACCGAACACCATGCCATTGAATGAAGTTCCGCCACGAATTCCAATGATGTAAACTTTGATCCCCCAATCTTTTGCAAGTGCCGCCGCTTGTTCAGGCGAATAACTCCCCGCCCGATTCTCACCATCTGTAAGGAGGACGATTGCTTTGCTTTTGAGTTCAAAGTCAGGGTTCTCCATTTCAATGCGCATGGAATCCTCGGAAGCTTTGAGGCGCGCTGCAGCAAGCATTAGCGCATCACCAATAGCAGTTGATCGTTCTCTTTCGATACGAGGGAGTTCAACACGACGCAATGCCTGGACAAGTGCTTTATGTGATTGGGTGAGCGGCATGAGTGTGTCAGCAAACGAACCAAACACAATCAGTCCGAGTAGGTCGCCCTCTCTGCCATTGAGTTGGTCATCATCTCCGACAATAAACTCTTCGACTACATCCTTGACTGCTTCTAACCGGGTCACTTTTTGACCACCGAAAATCACCTTTTCATCCATAGATCCTGAACGGTCAACGACAAGTTCAATTGCAATCGTGTCTTGTGTCGTCTTTGTATTTCCAATGATTTCCTGTGGTCGGGCTGTTGCAATCACGAGTAATGCCAAGGCGAGAGAGAGGAATAGATTAGGAATCCATGCGGTTGCGGTTCGGAACGAGATCCCCGATGCTGCAACGCGAGAAGGGACGGATGTATTCACTCCACGATAGCGAGATCGCCCAATAATGTGTACAATCCAGATGAGCGGGATAACTGATCCTGCAAGAAGAATCCAAGGATACGCAAACTGCCAGTTCATGCGTTGCTCCCGTTTTGCTGACCAAGGAGTTCGAGCGTGTGTTGAGCCATCGATGATGGCGATATAGTTGATGCTTGATCAAGTGAAAACTGTGCGCGTTCACAAACTTGAACGAAACTATGAATTTCGCTCGTGCCAAGTAGTTGAGAGTCTAAGAGCATCAATGCTTTATGCAACCTGCTATATCCTTGTACAGGATTGTCATACTCCTCATGGGCAACTTGATTGAGCAGGATTTGAGCAGAAAGCGGCGTGGTTTGCTCTGGTTTATTACGATACTTGATCCATAGTATCAGCATGCATGCAAACAGAATCATTCCTGTAACAAACGCGGGAACAACGAATGAGTGAGATTCTAGAGTTTGTAGTACGCTTGCATCCATGAAATCATATGGTGTACTGATTTCTCCTGTATCAGCAGGGTCGATTACCGATAGTACAGTTACAGTCATAGGCGATGATTGCAGTTGGTATTCTTTAGATTCGTTGTTTGAAAATATATCTAAAGTGATCGATGGAATTGCATATTCACCTGCGAGAAAGGGTTCTAGGGTGTAACTGATTTGAGCTGAATATTTGCCGTTGTCAAGTTTGGGTGTCGCAGTAGATGTGTCAATCAGTGTCCAGTCAAGTTCATCGAAGTTTGGAGAAACAAGAACTGGATTTGCTGGAGGTGCCCATTGAAAGTTCACATCGAGCGTAATTCTGTCAGCGATGGTGATCGTATCGGTAGGAATATGTACACGAATCACAACACCCGTGTCAGTATCAGTGCTTTCAGTTGTGAAGCCATCAGAATTCACAAAAGAGTCTTGACCGTTACATCCAGCAAGCAAGAGCAACCCCCCAAAGATGATGGTGGATAGTAATGAATACCATTTCATCGTCGACGCATCTCCCGTTGATGGAAATACCGAACAAGATCATCGACATAATTTCGTGTAGTTGAAAGCTCAACTCGGTCTACCCGAGCTTTGCTCAATGTCTGTGTGATAGTGTCTTGTTCGATGTGTGCTCTTTGATGATAACGCTGGCGAACGCGCTTAGATGAAGTATCAATCGTGTATCGTTTACCAGACACCGGATCGTTCATACGAATAATGCCAGCTTTGGGAAGATCAAACTCAAGCGGGTCGGTAAGTTGCAATGCGACAACTTCATGTTTTTGGGCAAGCATTCGCATCGGCATAGCCCAATCGGGCTCGCCATGATTGTTATGTCCAGAAAGAAAATCAGACATCACAAAAAGAATCGCACGACGACGATGGGTCCGCCCCAGTTCAGCAAGAGCATCACTAAGAGCAAACGCTGATTTTCCAGGAGTTGCGTCGATGAGTTCACGAATAATTCTACGAGCATGTGTCTTCCCTTTGGAAGCGCGGAGATGGAAGGATTCTGAGTCTCCAAGGTGCTCAGATCCATAAACCTGCAACCCAACCCGATCGTTGTTCCGCCCTGCTGCAAGTGTGAGGACTGCGCCAACTTCACACGCTAGTTGGTGCTTTGATCGGTCTACAGATCCAAATGCAGTAGACTGTGAAGAGTCAACAGACAGAATTACAGTGAGTTGCCGTTCTTCTGTGAATCGTTTAATGTGAGGCAATCCAGTCCGAGCAGTAACATTCCAGTCAATTGTTCGAACTTCGTCGCCGGGTTGATATTCGCGAACTTCTGCAAACTCAATTCCTTGACCTTTAAATGCAGAATGGTATTGACCACCGAAAAGATCATCCACACGACGGCGTGCACGGATTTCTAATCTTTTGACTTCCTGCATGAGCTCATGAGTGAGCATTAGGGCACCGCGATCCTTGCAAAAAGTTCACGAACGATGTCTTCACTACTGATGCCTTCCGCTTCTGCTTCATAACTGACAATGATGCGGTGACGGAGTACATCGTAACCAATCTTTTTAATATCCGAAGGGGTTACAAATGATCGCCCTTCCAAGAAAGCATTCGCTCTTGCTGCTCTTGCCAATGACAAGCTTGCTCTTGGAGAAGCACCGAAATCGATAAGTTTGGATAGGTCGAGTTGCCAACCGACTTTGTATGATTCCGGTTCGCGTGTTGCATGAACGAGTGAGACGATGTAGTCTTTGATTTTGTCATCAACATAGATATGGTTAACAATTTCACGAGCTTCAGCGATCTGTTCCAGGTTGAGGATTGATGGTATTGGCTCAGGATCAGATGTTGACATCATCCGATCAACAATCACACGTTCATCTTCCTTGGACGGGTACCCAACACTGAGCTTGAGCATAAACCGATCGATCTGTGCTTCTGGAAGTGGGTAGGTGCCCTCTTGTTCAATTGGATTCTGTGTTGCGAGCACGAGGAATGGATTTCCGACTTTGTAGGTTGTATCCCCGATGGTTGCGGATCGCTCTTGCATCGCTTCGAGCAGTGCTGCTTGGACTTTCGCAGGAGCTCGGTTGATCTCGTCCGCAAGTACAATATTGGCAAAGATCGGCCCTTTGCGCGGTGTAAATGTACCGTCTTTGGGACTGTAAATCAGTGTTCCGATCACATCCGCAGGCAAGAGGTCTGGGGTGAACTGAATCCGGGAAAAATCTGCTTTACAGCCTTGTGCTAAGGTTGTCACTGTGAGGGTCTTTGCCAATCCTGGGACCCCTTCGAGCAGAACATGCCCACCAGTGAGCATACCGATCACCAATGCACGCACCATGTGTTCTTGACCGACAACGACCGTGCCAACCGTCCGGATTAACTCCATAATCGGTTCAGCATGGCGTGCAATCATTTCATCGGTGAGTTGATCCGGGCCACTAATTTCTATTGCCATTCTCATATTCCTCAAGCCCATATTCATAGTGGGCCATTCGTGTTTCGTAAGACGCAAAGGCATAATCTCGATGATGCTTCAAAATGCTCAGGCTGTCATATTTTATTGAATTCATTGTTCAAGAGTTGCCCATTCTACAATATCTATGAAAAAACTCTTACGCACGCTTCGATGAGCAGGTTCGCAAGAGTTCGGGTTGATAAAAAATTTGTGTACGAGCTTAGTTGGCTGCTGGCGGTGGTGGGGTGCCACCAGTGTTGATTTCGATTTCGCCATTGCGTTCTTCGTATTGACGAACTGCTTGCCCGAGCGACATCGCTAAACGCTTTGCGCCAGCCCAGTTCATGATCACGCGTGATCCGACATTGAACACGATGACTGGTGCTTGACCAGGCATCTGCATCGGGATGTTCATACCAAAGTCCATAACGAGCTCATCTTGGGTGTTCGATGTGCGGATGGTATTGGCATAGGTGCTGGTCATCTTGGATTCATCAATCCGAAGTTGAACTTGCTGTTGTTGTGGTTGTTCGTCTGCCATGTTGACCATCCTTCAAATGGGTGTATTGGATACTGTGTACGATGTATATTCAATGCCGGGGGGGGGACTTGAACCCCCACTCTGTTTCCAGAAGTGGATTTTGAATCCACCGCGTCTACCGATTCCGCCACCTCGGCTGAGGATGATCATGACTTGTGTCATAACCAGACGGGATCATAGCCTAACAAGAATCAACTTCAAGCCCTTTATGATCCAATAACTCGGAGTTTGACCCAATCCAGATTATATCAAATGATGCATCTGAAACGACCGATGCCTACACTTCCTGTCCTGTCGACGTTCGGCAGGGTCGATCCGGGACTCAGGCGCACGATGGCGGATCGACAGCAGTCCTGTGCGCGACATGAACCAAAGGAATATCATGTCAGACACCGTTTCAAATACCGTTAAAATCGAAGATGTTGGACCTTGCCGCAAGCGTATCACGATTGATATCCCTGCGGAAACCGTCAATGCACAGATTGAATCAGCATTCGCTTCTGTATCACACGAAGCAAATATCCCGGGTTTCCGTAAGGGGCATGCTCCAAGGCGCCTGGTCGAAAAAAGATTCGGCTCATATGTCAAAGAAGAGACCAAGTCTCGCTTGATCTCATCCGCATATCAGGATGCAGTCAGTTCAAATGAACTCAAAGTCCTTTCCCAGCCCCCAGCAGAATCAATGGATGATGTTGAAGTTGAATCAGGGAAACCAGTTCACTTTGAAGTTGAAGTTGAAGTCATGCCAGAGTTCGACCTCCCAGAACTAAAAGGTATCAAGGTTCTTAAACCTGATACCGAACTCCCCGCGGATATGGTTGATGAGGAAATTAAGAAAATTGGAATCAATGAAGGTTCGCTCGACGAGCGTGATGACTCTGAGAAGGGTGATTACATCACAGGCAACGCTGTCATGACTGATTCTGATGGAGTTGAGCACTACAACATTGAGGGTGCAGTTGTTCAAATACCTGCGGATAGCAATGAAGGCATGATCTTGGGTGTTATCGTTCCAAACTTCACCAAGCAAATTGGAACACCAAAGATCGATGACAAACTCACGATCAAGCTTACTGGGCCTGAGAACCACGAAGTAGAAGCAATCCGAGGCAAAGACCTCACCATCGAGTACGAAGTGGTCAAGGTATACCGCATTGTTCCTGCGTTGATGAATGATTTGGTCGCCAAGTATGGATTCAATGATGAAGAACAACTCCGTGAAATGGTCACCGCACAACTTACTCAGCGTGCAGAAGTCCAGCAGCAATCAGTTATGCGTCAACAGATCAGTAAGTACCTTGCAGACAATGTAGAGTTCGAACTCCCCGAAGGGCTCACCGCTCAACAGGCAGCTCGTAATCTTGAGCGTCGTCGAATGGATCTGATGTACCGAGGTGTGAACCCAACCGAGATTGAGCAGCACATGGCCGAACTCCGCAGCGCGTCTGCAGAAAGTGCTTCGACTGAACTCAAGCAGTTCTTTATTCTCAACAAGATATCAGAGTCATTAGATATCAAGGTGGAAGAACCTGAGATCAACTCACGGATCGTTTCGATGGCGATGCAGCAAGGCAAGCGTCCAGAGCAAGTCCGTGACGAACTCATCAAGTCAGGTCAAGCACAGACACTTCTCCAGCAAATCCGCGAGCACAAAACGATTGACTCGATTTTGTCGGACGCTCAAGTTGAAGACATCAGTGCAGAAGAGTTCAACAAGAAGATGGAATCTGATAAATAAATTTGTCTCAGACCAGATACACACAAAGGCGTCCCAAACGGGGTGCCTTTTTTATTGATTTGTATAAAAGTGAGTGATTTATACCTGCTGATCTTCTTCGTCATCGAAGTTAAAATCAGTATCCGAGACATTGATCGCGAGAGCGGAATCATTCGACTGAAACGGATGATTGACCGTGCCGCAGCCTTTGCATGCAATCCCGTGTGTACCTGCAGGGAGTGCATCAATACTGTTGCCACACCCTGCACATGTCATGGTATCCAATCGAGATGTCATCGAGTTTACCACTGTAACCGCGATTGCGAGTGCTGCACCAACAGCAGGAACAACCCCAACGGAGAGCACGCCAACTACACCAAAGACAAGTATAGTGAGTGCGACCAGGAGTGCAAATACACGCAATCTAAGTTTAAGCATCCATCGCATGAACTACGAGCCTCCGGCTTTCAAACAATCACTGAGCAGATCCATCTGCCTGTACGAGTATACGCTCATTATCGGTGATATGTTCTTCACAGAGTGAGGATTCAAAGCGGACGGTAGAGGTCGATGATTTTCCGCAAATTATCAGGGTCCTTAAGGTGATTAACTTGAAGCTCTACCCCATCTTGTCCAGATGATGAAATCCCTATTTTGCCAACATTGGTTACACGTTGGAGGAAAGTCTGATCAATTTGGATATTCCGGATATTGTCGTGCACAACTTCAGAGGAAGATTTAGAGAAAATACCCAGATGCATGATCGTTCGTTTGGTTGTGATCTCGATTGATGCTCCCAAACGGTCAAACCACCACCAGCCAATCAGTCCAATTGAAATCAAAGCGACTGGGACGCTCAGAGCCAACCAGAGCATGTTTTTATCTGATAATAAGATCCAAAGTGTACCGATTGAACCTGCCAAGATAAGCAAAACAACGAGAGAAAATCGTATCATTCTCGAACGAAACCAGCACCGCCGAATGAGTTGAACACGAACCTCAGGACCAAAGTCTGGGGGGAATCCTGCTTTTGCTGCTCGGTCAATACTCCTTGAGTTAGTATCATCAGAGAGTCTCTCATGGTCATGCTTTGATTCAGAAGCAACAAGGGGCACCCGATTGGTATCACCACAACCGAGGCACTCGTATTTCGTCCCGGCGAGATCATTCTCGACCTCTATTTCCATATCACATTTGTCGCATTCAAACCTGATCATGAACTGCACTCCTCAGCATTGACTCTTTGTATTATATACGGAATCATGAACAAGAACTTTCGAAATTATCTCAATTTAAAAACCACGGTCCCTTTGAGACCGCGGCATTCATGTCTGTATTTGGCAGAATATTAATCGTTCCAGTTTCGAGGTGCCGGTCCGATGTATGCCACGCGTGGGCGAATTAAGCGGTTATTGGCATGTTGCTCCATGATATGAGCTGCCCATCCGGTGATCCGTGATGCAACAAAGATCGGGGTATATTGAGGTACAGGAATTCCCATCGTGAAGTAGGTCATGCCACAAGGGAAATCGACATTCGGATAGATGTTCTTTTCATCGTCCATAATCTTTTGAACCATTTCACCCAGTTCGAATAGCTTGACAAACTCTTCGCCACGAGCTTGGGCAGCTTTGCGTCCAAGCCCATGAAGAATCGGAGCTCGATGGTCACCATTCTTGTACACACGATGACCAAAGCCCATGAGTTTACGTTTATCAGCGAATGCCTGATGCATCCAATCAGTGACTTTGCCTAAGTCGTTTTCAGGACCAATATCCTTACGGATATCTGCGAGCATGTCCATTGCTGCTTCATTGGCGCCGCCGTGGAGTTTGCCTTTGAGTGCAGCGATCGCACCGGTGACCGCACCATGCAGATCGCCCAGTGTCCCTGAGATTACGCGTGAGGTAAAGGTTGACGCGTTGTAATCATGTTCTGCGTAAAGCACAAGCGATACATCCATTACCTTTTCTGCTTCTGGAGTGGGTTCTGAACCAGTCATCATGTAGAGCAGATTTGCTGAATGTGAAAGACTTGGGTTTGGTGCAACAAAGTCTTTGCCTTCGATCGAGTTCTGCATGTGTCCAATGATCGTTGGGATTTGAGCAAGCAAACGCTTGGATTTGCGTAGATTCGCATCCGCCGCATTGTCTTGGCAATCTGGATCAAGATGGGACAAAATGGACACTGCGGTCCGCAAAATATCCATCGGGACAGCGAACTGATTGTTGACGAGTTCGCCGGATGTTCTCAGGAAATCCTTGACCGCTGAGGGCAGTGCTCTCTGGGAGATCAACTCTGCTTTGAAACTGCCAAGTTCATCTGCAGATGGTTTGTGTCCCACAAGCAGGAGAAAAGCAACTGCTTCGAATGACGCGTTCGCGGCAAGGTCTGCGATTTCGTACCCACGATAGATCAATGAAGTTTGTTCAACATTGCAGATTTCGGTTTCGCCCGCAATGACACCCTCGAGGCCCTTTGCATGTGTTGCAGTGGTCATGTCTTCTATCCTTGTACTTGTTTACCCGCTCATAGTCCAGAGGGTAAGTGTGGTTGTTGTGTTTCACAGAAACACTATATTCTAGGCAATAAAGCTCATTAGAACCAGATTAATCTCGGGCAGGGCGGGGATATGACACTACAGAACGGTATCCATCCTTGTCGTATGCCCGTACGCCGAATAGATAGTTGTCCTTAGACATCGGGACCGTGCCCTCGGTCGCATTGCCGACATCTTCAGCGTGTTCCCATTTCCATGAAGTGGATTCACGCCAAACGATTTCATACCCCATGACATCTGATTCTGGAGATGGATCCCAACGAAGCGTGGTATCGTTTGTCAGTTCTGCAATCAACACACGGCTATTCCCAGGCGAAGATGGCGCATTCGCCAAATGGGCGAGGACTGCACCATTGAGACGAGTCACATCCGCGAGGTAGTTCGCATCGACATAATCCCCGAGATCGCCAAACTGCACCCCATCCTCAATCCGGACATCTTGATGTTGGTGGTCGTAGTTTTCGTACATTTCACAGAAACGAATCGCAGGGAATCCGAGTTCATTGAATGGGGTGTGGTCGCCCCCACGCAAGAAGCGGTCAGGCCGAAAGATCAACTTTGGCTGAACAGTTGTGCGATGAAGATGGGCGATATCGTTGATGTACCGAGCGAGTTGTCGTGATGTCGAATCAGATTCAGTGCCGTAAAGCCGAAGTTTACGAACAGCGCTCCCGATTTGATCATCTTCAAGTGACAGCATAGTGGCGGGGAGTCCTTCCGAAAAGACACGAATGACTTTGCTGCCATCTTGTCCTTCGATGACACCTGTAGGATCACCGATGGTGTCGTTATTGAGCACTCCTCTGATATCTTTTCCATCCGCGACAGCTTGCTGTGCGTGGAGTCGTGCACCAAAGAGCCCTTGCTCTTCGCCGCTGGTTGCCATGAGGATGATGGTTGATTCGAGATGTTCTGCAGATAATACGCGTGCGAGTTCGATCAATGCGGCGACGCCAGAACCGTCATCATTCGCGCCAGGCGCATCCGAGGTAGAGTCGTTTGCTTCGCTCGCTCTTGAATCGAGATGTGCAAGTACATAATACAGTTGATCGCGTGATTCTGGAGTTATACCTGGGATCTCGCAGATCACATTGACAACTTCTACTGATTTTGTAATCCGTCGGCCATCGGGTTCGACCGTGTGTGAATCAAAGTACACATGTGGGGCTGCATCACCCGATTTTCCATGGCCTTGAATGTTGGTTTCGAACTGAGACTTCACCCATCTTCGAGCAGCACCGATCCCTCGTGTGTCCGATTCAGTATCAGACATTGTATGGCGGGTGCCAAATCCGACAAGCGTATCAATTGTTGTTTGAATTTGCTCTGGATCGACCGCATCAATTACTCGTCCGGGGACTTCCATAAGTGTTCTCTCAATCAATGGGACCATCACTTTGCTCATACCGAGTTCTAATGATTTATCGATAGCATCAATACGGTTCATGCCAAACTCTTCGATCATGTACAACGCATAAATCGCGGTTGCGCGTGAACCCGATTTACAATGAAAGAGTACTTCGCCTTGTGTAGATTCAAGGGCAATCGCAAGATCATCACGCATCGAATATCCGAAAGTAGAACTACTTGTCGGAATGTGGATATATTTCATTCCAAGTGATTCTACGAACTCTTGTTCGTCAAAGTCATTCTTCTCCATTTCAGCATCAGTGCGTGCGGAGATAACGATTTTCCCACCTGAACGAGCGAATGCTTGGATTTCTTCCTTTGTGGGTTGAGCGAAAAAGGAAATCCGGCCTGCAACCTTATCATCCCCTCGAATGGTATCCCATGTGAGCGGGATGTTGATTGAATCTATATTCTCAACATGTTCAGAACTACTTGTCTCTGGTTCTGAGATTGGTAAAGCTCTACCTGTTGTGCAAAGTAGTGCTGTGGCACAAACTGTCGTCGCAAACAATGCTCGTGGATATGTTTTCATATCATGATTGTATCGTATTGAATAATGGAATGCTCATTCTGGTGACCTATCATGAATCATGCCTAACAATCCACATCCCGGCACAATTCTCCGTACATTGATGGACCAAAGGGTGATCGCTGCTCCTGGCGCGTTTAACGCCCTCGTTGCACGCTCAGTTGCACAATGTGGGTTTGATGCGTGTTATGTCTCAGGCGGAGCAACATCAGTCGCTGCGGGTGTCCCCGATGTCGGAATACTCACACTTGATCATTTTACCAATGTTGTACGGCAAGTCTGTACAGGTTCTGGATTACCAGTCATCGCAGACGCTGATACTGGTTTTGGTGAAGAAGAAATGGTTCGTAGAACGGTTCTCGAATATAACCATGCAGGCGCTGCAGGGATGCATCTCGAAGACCAGGTCTTTCCTAAGCGATGTGGGCATCTGGATGGCAAATCATTGATTCCAATCGAACAGGCAGTGTCCAAACTCCAATGGGCAGCAAAAGCTTCGGCAGATTGTTCGGATGGTAACTTTATCATCTGTGCTCGAACTGATGCCAAAGGAGTTGAAGGATTTGAAGCTGCTGTATCACGAGCAAAGGCCTATGTGCATGCCGGGGCATCCATGATCTTCCCAGAGGGATTGACGACCGCAGAAGAGTTCAGGGACTTTGCGTCAGCAATGAATGAACTCGGGGATGATCGGCCGTATATGCTCGCCAATATGACTGAGTTCGGTAAAACTCCAATGATCAAGCTCGATGAGTTTGGTGAAATGGGTTATTCACTTGTTATCTACCCGGTATCGACACTAAGAATTGCCATGGGGGCAGTGACCAAAGCATTGACCGAACTTAAAGAATCTGGCACCCTTGAAGGCCAGCTTGGGAACATGCAAACACGCAAGGAACTCTACGAGCTCATCGACTACACACCAGGCACTCCCTGGGAGATGTAAAAAGGAACCCGATATGTCACGCACTTCGTATCGGTATACCTTCGATCATGATTCGACCATGATCCAAGATGTGGGTGTGGTCATTAAAAAACTCACTGATGATCTTATAGGCGATCAACATCAACGCTTTATCATCAATCTCAGCTGCAATCAGACTTTGCTTATCGTTCACAATATTGATCTGGTTGACCGTATCCCTCTTCGCGAAGGTGATCTCGTTGAGTTCAAAGGAGAGTATGAGTTCAATGATCGAGGCGGTCTTGTCCATTGGACTCATCGTGACCCGATGAAAAAACACGAATCAGGATGGATCAAGCACAACGGCAAGCTCTATCACTGATTCGTGTAGATTATTTCTTTGGTGAACAGGTTTCGATTATTTATTCGAAACCATCGCGTGTCTGTATTTCAAAGTCATTCATAGACGCGACTTCTTCTGCGGTTTTGTCCATCAACCCATCAAAGCGGGCAACAATCGGGGTTGGGTTTTCGAATGCGAGTTTGCCCAAGAGATCAAACTTGTGAGCGAGGATCCCTTTGAGATCCGCTTCCGTATTCCGTGCATGGCCCGCAGGATACATGACCATCCCCGAATCAAACTCAGTGCCATCGGTGTCTTCAATGATCAGTGAAGTTGGGATACCATCGGGATATCGTTTATCATAATCATCACCGCCATGGAAGAACTCGATTTTTTCCATGAGCGATCGGGTTCGTTCATTATTGATTGCGTTTGCATCAAAGTCGTATGGCTCGAGCATCAGGGTTTTCCAGTCTGATGTTTGTTGGCTCAACGCTTTACGCAAAAGTGTTCCCACAATGTAGACCATCGAGTGGTCGGCACTTTGGCGAGTCGATGGATTCCGCTTGGCAGGATCACCGATAATACCAAATGCTGGTTCGTACGCAGTGATTTTGATTTTCTTGATCTTCGATCCGGACTCATCATCGAGAAGATGTGGTGCCTTGCTCAAGAGATCTAGCAACGCTTGTAAAGCACCTGCACTCTGATGTTCGTAGAGTCCGAGTTTAAAATGCATACCCATGACTGCGAAGTCTGAACCTGCGCGTCCCAGGACGAGCTGGAAGGGTGATTCGTCTGCTTGTTTCGTGTTTGCGTTATCTGTGCCAACCGCTTCGAACATCTGCCCTGGGCCTTCAAAGATGCGGAAGATTGATTCTGGATTTCGGAAGATATCCCGAGGCCCCATGAATCCACTCATTGACCTGCGGACAGACATGATTGCCACTTCAGTTGAAATTGCAGCACTCGCGCCCTTCGAATCGGAGAGTTGCTTCCCAGCGCGGATCGCGCGGAATGGGATGTAGTGAGCAACAACCATCCCGATTGCGGATTCGATTTGTTCTGGGCTTGCACCGAGCATTGCGCCAAAGACTGCTGCTGAACCGATTGCACCGTGGACAACATGATCGACTTTGTATGTCTTTAACGAGAACACTTCGGACAATCTTCCGCGAATTTCGTCCAAACAGACCATTGCTTTGAGTGCGTATGCACCATCGCGACCAGTCATCTGAGCTCCTGCGACACATACGCCGTAGAAATCATTATGTCCAAACTCACCCGCGGTGAATCCCAGTTGTGGGTTATAACCAAAGTTTGTGCCGTTGGAATCCCATTCACGAACAGCCGAGCCGTTTGCCAAGATCGCCTTCTCAGGTTGGACCTGCACATTCGAACCAAATACGGTTGCTCCGCGCTGGGTTGATTTGCCCAATCGATGGGTAGCGTCTGTTACTGGGTATTGCAATGCTTCATCCCGAAGCAGCGTAGGTGCATTGGTTTTCAGCGCCAAAGCTGAAAGCCCACACAAGACCGCGTCGGTGAAGAACATGTTAGTGCGTTCGAGCACGGATGCGTCTGGCTCGCCGCGTTTGGCAGGATCATCGGAAAGGAAATCAATCGCGAACTGAGCGATCCCTAATGCTTGATTGGTGTTGGATTCGAGTTTGACATGGGTGTCGGCAGCGGTGGTGGACATGCGTTTTCCTTCGTGTTTCTCTGTATATCAGCCTATTGGCAGGCTTGAATTATAGTCCTTAAGTTGCCCTTTGTGGCACACTTTTTGACACTTCAACGCCCCGCGTACACGAAATACCCAAGACCGGTGAAAAACACCCATATTCCATAGATCGCATGCTCAAATCCTACAGCAAGAACTGAGTTTGACCTGCGATAGGTCCAAGCAAACAGTGCACCCGCGGGGAGGGTCATCAGAATCGCAATCAAGTTCCACATGGGCGCATGTAGCCATGCAAAGGCAACAATATTTATGCTCATCGCGATGAAACCCGTGCCAATAATTGGTTGGTATCGATGGAACAAGAAAGCTCTATGCGTCATTTCTTGGGGGTATGCACTGATCCATGGGTAAAAGAGCACGATTACGAGCATGAGTACGGGCTGTTCTCTGGGTAGATATAAAAACCCTTGTGTTGGTAGCAATGTGGTTTGCGTTGCAAGGATCCATGATGTAAACAGGATCAATGGACCTGCGATCGTGATTCCAATGATAATTTTCGGGACTGCAGTCCTGAAGCCTTCAATGTTCCAGAAACGACGATTATCGAATGTCGGGTCACGATAAAGCACCAAGAACATGATGAGGAAGGTGAGCAAGAGTGCAGGGAATATGAATAGGCCCCTGGGGAGTCCTGTTCCAAAGCGAAACCAGCTGATTCCCATTGTGTCCAGGACCACATTCCCTTTTTCAGGACGGACCAGACAAGCAATGAATCCAGGCACAAATCCATATATCAAGAATAACTCAACCCATAGGCATGTTTGCTTGATTGCAGAAGTCTGAGTAAGGGGCGGTCTGTTTTTAAATTCGGATTTGATCATATCGAATACAGACCACTCGGTTCATTTCATTGGTTGGTATTGGGAATTGGAGTACCTAGAATATAGACCCATCACAATAATGATCCAAAATCTGATCACTTGGAAAGAAAGATACACAATATGTCAAATCAGCCTGTCATCGTTGCCGCTCGTCGAACCCCAATCGGTAAGTTCTTTGGTTCATTCTCACGCGTTGCGTCACCACAAATCGGTGCCTTTGCGATCGAAGCTGCACTGAGTGATGCGCCTTCTGCCAAGGATCATGTCGATGAATGCATTATGGGATGTGTGCTCCAAGCTGGAGTAGGACAAAATCCAGCTCGTCAAGCTGGTCTCAAAGCAGGGCTCCCTTCAACGCTTTCAGCGAAGACGGTCAATAAGGTCTGTGGATCAGGACTCGAAGCGGTCATGATGGCTGCTCAGTCCATCAAAGCTGGCGATAATGATTGTGTCATCGCGGGTGGTATGGAGAATATGACTGGGGCACCTCACTTTGCCCATGTAAGAGCAGGCGTGAAGTACGGCCCAGGAACGATGGAAGATCATATGGCCTATGACGGACTCCGTTGTGCGTTCGAGGGATGGCCGATGGGCAACGCTGCGGAACATATCGCTGAATCCTACGGCATTACACGCGAAGAGCAAGATCGATTCTCAGCACAATCACATCAACGAGCAGCTGCTGCTTGGGATGCGGGTCATTTTGACGCAGAAGTCGTCAAACTCACAGGCGAACAACTCGGTAACCGTCGCAATCCGGGTGTTGAAGGTGGTATAAACATCGATGAAGGTATTCGCGCGGATTCCACTGCTGATGGTTTGGGCAAACTCAGACCAGCGTTCACCAAAGATGGCACAATCACCGCAGGGAACGCATCGCAAATTTCTGATGGCGCTGCTGCGACTGTGGTCATGAGTGAATCGAAAGCGTCTGAACTGGGACTTGCACCACTTTGCAAAATTGTCGCCTACAACACCTCGGGTGTCGATCCAAAGGAGATCTTCGCAGCACCGATCACTGGTATCAAAGGGGCTCTCGAAAAAGCAGGCTGGTCGATTGATGAAGTCGACATGTTCGAAATCAACGAAGCATTCGCAGCTCAACTCCTCTGCAACATCAAAGAGCTCGGAGTCTCCGAAGACAAACTCAACCTCTGCGGCGGTGGTGTTGCATTGGGGCATCCGATTGGTGCATCTGGGGCAAGAGTCCTTGTCACACTGATCCACCAGCTCAAACGAACCGGCGGCAAAAAGGGCGTCGCTGCACTCTGTCTCGGTGGTGGAAATGCAGTTGCGGTTTGTATCGAAATGTATTGATTTACCAGATCAGTAAGAACTGAACTGAAAACAATCTCATATTCTTGAACATACTTCCGAGGAATCCAATGGTAAAAACAATACTCATTACCGGCGCCAATAGAGGTATTGGGTTGGGTCTTGCTCAACATGCTGCTCTGCGCGGATACAAAGTCATCGGGACGGCGAGAGATCCTGGTTCAGCTGATGAGTTGAATGCCAGTTCCGGACCTGAAGGGGCTGTTCGGGTAGAACAACTTGATTCAGCTTCTTCAGAATCGGTTGAAGCACTTGCTCAAAAACTTGTAGACGTCCCGATCGACATCGTCATTAATAATGCAGGCATATTCCCCCACGAATGCGATTCGCTTGTGGATTTCGATGACACAGCTTTTATCCGCTGTATGCAAACAAATACGCTAGGCCCGATCTATGTCACGCGTGCATTGCTTCCTAATCTGAAGAAATCAGATCAGAAAACTGTTGTCCAAATTTCGAGTAATCTGGGCAGTATCCATGACGCATCGATAGGCGAAATGGGGTTCCTTGGATACCGCACATCTAAAGCATCCCTGAATATGGTGACTGCGACGATCGCACATGAACTCAGACCAATGGGGATTACATGTGTTGCTTTGCATCCCGGATGGGTAAAGACTGATTTGGGCGGTCCTCATGCACCGTTATCGACGGATGAATCAGTGAGTTCGATACTCGATACCATTGAGACTCTTGAGATTGGTGACTCTGGCAGATTCATGGATAACCAGGGGAAACCATTGCCTTGGTGATCCGTCGAATTTCCATAGATCACCGATTTTGAATAATCCAAGGGATATGATTCTGCTCAAATCTTCCAGTAAACCATGGATACAAGGCAGAATCTCATATGCGTACCCACACCTGCAGCCAACTCAATGAAAACAACATAGGCGATACAGTCACCCTCTGCGGCTGGGTCAACGCATTCCGTGGACACGGCGGGGGATTGATCTTTGTTGATATGCGAGATCGTGATGGGGTAACACAGGTCGTATTTGATTCAGAAGAAGGGAACGAATCCACGATGCAAGCGGGGGATCGTCTCCGCAATGAAGACTGTATAAAAGTCGTCGGTGTCGTTCGTGCTCGTGCGAAATCGAATCCGAAGATTGAAACTGGTGCAATTGAAGTACTGGTTACTGAACTTGAAGTGCTCTCAAAAACGAACAAACTCCCGTTTCTACCGAGTAACGAAAAGGATCTTCCAAATGAGGAAGTCCGACTTCGCTATCGCTACATAGATATGCGACGCCCAAAGATGCAGAGTATTTTGCAAACACGCCATCGGGTCGCCAAACTGACAAGAGATTACTTCGATGAGCATCGATTCATTGAAGTAGAAACCCCGGTACTCTGTCGATCCACTCCTGAAGGAGCGCGTGACTTCTTGGTTCCATCACGAAACCAGGAGGGGATGTGGTATGCGTTGCCTCAATCGCCTCAGTTGTTTAAGCAAATCTTGATGGTCGGCGGATGTGATCGATATTTGCAAATCGTCAAGTGTTTCCGAGATGAAGATCCACGGGCAGATCGCCAAGCAGAGTTTACACAGATTGACCTTGAGATGAGCTTTGTTGATCGCGATGAAGTTCTTGGTCTCATGGAAGGATTCGCGAAGAATATCTGGAAAGAAATGCTCGATGTTGAACTTCCAGATTTCCCTCGTATTACTTACAGAGAAGCGATGGATACCTATGGCATCGACCGCCCGGACACACGCTTCGATCTCAAACTTGTCGATATCTCAGATCTCGCATCCAAAGTGGATTTCCTGGTATTCAACGAAGCACTCGAAAAAAACAAGGGTGTTGTGAAAGCTATCCGTGTGCCTGGCGCAGCCACAAAATTCTCTCGCAAAGTAACTGACAAGTTCAATCCATTCGTCGAACAGTTCGGTGCAGGTGGCGCTCCAACCGTCAAGTTTGTCGATGGAGAGCTCGCGACTGGTATCGCCAAGTTCCTTGGTGATGTAAAAGATGAACTTGTTGAGCGCCTTGGCCTCGAAGATGGAGATGCGGTTGTATTTGGTGCGGATACGTACAATGTATGTACCAAAGCTTTGGGCGAACTTCGACTTAAGATCGCTCGTGAACATGATTACATCCCAGAAGGCAAATGGAACTTCCTTTGGGTTTATGATTTCCCAATGTTTGAATACGATGAAGAAAACGAGCGATACCAATCACTCCATCATCCGTTTACTGCACCCACAAAGGAAGAAACCGAGCGGTTCATGGCTGCTGATATCAAAGATGTAGATACGGTAGAATCGATTCTGTCCGATGGTTATGACATGATCTGTAACGGTTCAGAAATTGGTGGCGGATCGATCCGTATCCATCAACAAGAAGTGCAGGCAAAGGTATTTGAAATGTTGGGTATGTCCCAAGAAGAAGCAAAGCTCAAGTTTAGTTTCTTGATGGATGCACTCACTTATGGCGCACCACCACACGGCGGGGTCGCATTTGGCCTTGATCGTTTGGTCATGCACCTCATCGGCACCGAAAATATCCGCGATGTGATCGCATTCCCCAAATCACTCACCGGTGTAGACCTGATGTGTGAAGCGCCCAATGTTGTCGACGATGAGCAACTTACAGAGCTTCATGTTCGATCAACCGCCAAGATTCACTCCTGAGACAGGTTAACTGATGACTACCCTACAGACTGAACCCGGTTTATCATCCCTGAGTATTGCAGGGCACACATTCGATTCAAGACTGCTCGTCGGTACAGGTAAATATTCCTCAATGGAACTGATGAAAGAATCGCTTGATGCTTCCCAATCTGAGGTGATTACGGTTGCAGTTCGTCGTGAGCGATTATTCAATGAACAAGGTAAGAGTCTGCTCGAGTACATTGATTTAAATAGGTACACCATTCTCCCGAACACTGCAGGTTGTTTTTCTGCTGAAGATGCAATCCGGGTTGCAAGACTCGGGAGAGAACTTCTCGAGCAGGTCGAGAATCCAGGAGCTCACTGGGTCAAACTCGAAGTGCTCGGTGATAAAAAAACACTCCTCCCAGATCCTGTAGGCACGCTTGAAGCGGTCGAAACACTGGTCAAAGATGGGTTTGGTGTGCTCTGTTACACATCGGATGATCCGATCAGTGCCAAACGCATCAAAGATGCTGGTGCTGCAGCGGTGATGCCCGCGGGTTCGCCGATCGGTTCAGGGCAGGGCATTCTCAATGTAAATAATATTGTGCTTTGCCTTGAACTGCTCAAGGAAAATGATCCAGACTTCCCCGTCATCGTCGATGCCGGTGTCGGATGTGCAAGCGATGTTGCATTGGCTATGGAACTTGGGGCAGATGGTGTGTTGCTCAATACCGCGATTGCTCATGCTTCAGACCCTGTGATGATGGCACATGCAATGCGTAAGAGTTGCGAAGCAGGCCGGCAGAGCTATCTCGCGGGCAGAATACCTAAGAAGTTATATGCAACCGCGAGTTCGCCGATGGAAGGCGCGATCTCCTATATCCCAGGGGAATGAGCGGTGCCTTAATCGGATTGACTATTCACAAAGATCGTTGATCCAGAGTTTTCAGATACATCACCAGTAATACACGCGACAATCTTCTCTGCAACCTGCTGCGGAGTGAGGGTTTGATCTGTTGGGAGAAGGTCTTTTGAAACGATAGATCTCAGCATATCTGTTTCGACAGCTCCGGGCGCAATCGTGTAGGCTCGAATTCCTTGCTTGTTATATTCATTGTGCAGCGCTCTTGTCAGCCCATCAACTGCAGCTTTCGAACAGCCGTAGATTCCTAGCCCAATGAATGGGTCAACAATTGCTATGGACGCAACATTGACCACGCTTCCCTTTGATAGGACAAGTTCATTGATTGCTCGACGAACAAGATCAATAGGACCTGTCG
The DNA here is from genome assembly GCA_963976235.1 of uncultured bacterium. Taxonomy (GTDB): domain Bacteria; phylum Planctomycetota; class Phycisphaerae; order Phycisphaerales; family UBA1924; genus UBA1924. The sequence continues at coordinate 724,901 of CAXBJM010000001.1, read as the reverse complement.
CGTTAACGGCAAAGAGCTCCAATATTTCAGATTCACTCAGTTCACCAACCGTTTTACAGGTGCCAAGTCCTGCATTATTCACAAGAGTGTCAATTCTACCAAAGCTTGACATGGTTTGATCGATAATTCGTGACCGATCATCGCTCTTAGTGAGATCGCTGTTGATCGCAATCCAGTCTGATTTATCCCGTCCTAAGATCTGTCCGGTTCTTAGAAGCTCAGATTCTCTACGCCCAACGAGTGCAAGGCGGTAATCTTTGGCGCTGAGAGCTTGAGCAACTGCCCGACCGATTCCAGATCCAGCACCTGTAATGATCGCAACTGGCATGTTTGAGTTTTTCATAACACATACTAAGTGATCAATTCCCCATTTGTCTGGGCAGAATCCCTAGGATTCCCAATGTATGATCCCGCATACAACCGATAACTAGAAGTACACGCTACTGAGCGTAATGAATACCTGTCCGAACGGAGTGACTCAATGTCCCATTCTTCCGCCCCGGCGTGGATGCCTGCCGACTCTAAACGACCCGCACACGCCAAAATTGTGGCAACACTTGGGCCTGCATCTGATTCTGATGAAATGCTCGAAAAACTTATCGAAGCAGGTGTTTCAGTTTTTAGACTCAACTTCTCTCATGGCTCACTCGAGGAAATGGGGGTTCGTCTTGACAATGTTCGACGAGCAATCGATAACTCAGGTCGATGTATCGCGATTCTCGGTGATCTTCAGGGGCCAAAGATGCGGGTCTGCAAAGTTCCTGATATCCATGAAGGTGGTGGGATCACCATTAAGCCTGGGGACGATGTCTTTTTCCGTAAAGCACAAGGAGATGCGGCGATAATTGACGGTTCTCCCTCATTTGATGTCACCTTTGATGCGTTCTACGAAGATGTTTTGCCTGGACAGCGTGTTCTCATCAATGATGGACTGATCCGGATGTTGGCAGTCGAACAACAAAAAGGCGAATGGCTCCGATGCAGAGTGACCGTTGGTGGAAAAGTCACGAGTGCCAAGGGAGTAAATCTTCCTGAATCAGATCTGAATATGCCTGCGATTACAGAACGGGATTGGAAATGCGCCAAGTGGGCTTGTGAACATAAAATCGATTATCTTGCACTCTCATTTGTGAGAACCGCAGATGAAATTGTACAACTCAAAACAAAGCTTGATGAATGGAAATGCCCGGGCGAAATACCTGGCGATTCAGATATGGGCACCTCGATTCCTGTTGTGGCAAAGATTGAGATGCCTCAAGCGATTACGAATTTAGACTCAATTCTACAAGCTACGGATGCGGTCATGGTCGCTCGCGGAGACCTTGGAGTTGAAATGGATGTTGCTCAGGTGCCCATCATTCAGAAATATATACTCGCCTGCTGTAACGCACTGGGAAAACCCTGTATCGTCGCAACGCAGATGCTCGAAACCATGATCGAATCGGTTACGCCAACACGCGCTGAAGCATCAGATGTTGCCAACGCGGTACTTGATGGTTGTGATGCAGTCATGCTCTCAGGTGAGACTGCGGTTGGTAAGAATCCTGAAATCGTTGTTGAAACCATGCAACGAATCATCAAAGTGACTGAATCTCGTATGGATCAGATCATCCATACCAACGGTGTACCGACCGATATGAAAGAGTATCCGTTCCGTTCGGCGGCACTTGCCAAGGGTGTTTGGCACATGGCAGAGGAACTCAATGCCAAGGCTATCGTGGTTTGGTCGCAAGCGGGAGGGATGGCTCGCTATCTCAGTCAGTTTGATTTCCGAGTCCCGATCTATGGCTATACATCATCTAAAATGGCATCGCACCGGATGGCGCTTTATGGAGGAGTGACGCCGATTTACACTCAACCGCCCGAAACTGGTCGACTTCGTGATTGGACAAATCAGGTTGAGAATCTGATACGATCGGAAGGTATAACGGAAGACGGAGATGCGGTATTGCTCGTCGCAGGCAAGCCACTCGGTGCCCTGCTTGCTCAGAGCACGGTGAGTATCCTCAGAATGGGTGATGCATCATCAGGATTCCGTGAACTCATCGTATAGACTCCGAAAACACGGTTCTAGTCCACTCTAAATCCAGTTTACCATTCTCCTCTACTGATGGATACAATATATCCATAGGGACCTGGGCTCCCGCCGATCGTCGATCTTCACGGCGAGTTGGCACTGTCTGCCCAAGAGTATTTGAGGATATCAAAATGACGAGCGCTTCGACCACAAGCCCAGCAATCTCTGCGGATCCTTTGCAGTTGATCGATGTTGACCATGTCCGTTTTTATGTGGGCAATGCCAAGCAGGCTGCTTATTTCTATGCCCACACCTTCGGGTTCCGTATTGACCAGATAGCAGACTTAACAACCGGATCACGCGATGAGGCCGACTATCTCCTTACTCAAGGTAATATCCGGATTCTCCTCACCACTCCGTTAAACAATGAACATCAAGCAGCTCAGGAGCTGAAAGATTTCGGCGATGGCATTAAGGATGTTGCACTCACTGTTGAAGATGCTACTGCAGCATACAACAAGGCAATTGAGAATGGCGGAGTTTCTGCCTGCGAGCCACGGACCCTGTCCGACGAGAAGGGTACAGTCACGGTTGCTTCAATCAAAACCTACGGCCGAGTGATTCATACATTTGTTTCTCGGACAGGTGAATATGCACACGAGAACTTCCGCTCAGGTGGCCTCTTCATGCCGACCTTCAAGAAGTTCAACTCGCCTTTGAATAAGTACAACGAAGATCATCCTTGTGGTTTGATGTTCACTGACCACCTAGTGGGCAATGTCGAAGAAGGTAAGATGAACGAATGGGTGAAGTGGTATGAGCAAGTCATGGGATTTGCGATGTTTAAGCACTTTGATGACGCAGATATCTCGACCGAGTTCTCTGCACTCATGTCCAAAGTGATGGCATCGGGCAACAACCTGATCAAAATGCCAATCAACGAGCCCGCTGATGGCGTGAAAAAGTCACAAATTCTTGAATACCTCGAATGGCACAATATGACTCCGGGTGTTCAACACCTTGCATTCCGTACCAATGATGAACTCGCAACAGTTGCCGAGCTTCGTCGGCGCGGGGTTGATTTCCTCGATATGCCAGATACTTACTACGAACAGGTCTGGGATCGTGTGAACACAATGCTCAAAGAAAACGGCCATGAAATGGTCAAGGAAGATCACAAACGGGTCAAGGATCTCGGTATCCTGATCGACGCCGATGATGAGGGGTACTTGTTGCAACTCTTCACTAAGCCGTTGCAAGATCGTCCGACCTTCTTCATCGAAATCATCTGCCGTCGTGGAAGCCAGAGTTTCGGTAAAGGCAACTTTAAGGCATTGTTCGAAAGCCTCGAGCAAGAACAAGAGCGACGTGGAAATCTCTAAGGTTTAGGGGCTAAAACTTATGTCCATTCAACCAGGCCTTCCAAGCCTGGTTTTTTTACGCTATTATTCATGCGCTATGAATATCATCGAAAAAATCCGTGACACTGAAACGAAACTTCGTGCTCAAACCGATCCGGTGAAAGAGTTAGAATCTTGGACAATGCTTGGACGATTGCTTGGTCGAATGCCTGTGGATCAAGCTGAACTCAAACGCATCTGCGAAGAGCGCGATGCGATCGGGCTTGATGTGATGATCTCTAAGCTCGAAGACCCGGATGCGTTTAAGGCGAAGGAAGGACCACTCCCTGATTTTTCACAGGCAGATCTTAACGAGGCGTTGCGTGTGTTTCGTCATCGATTGAAGTTCAAGAAACTCGATGACGAATCAAAGATTTCACAACGCGATGTTACCACAGGCAAGAGTGCCAATATTGATTCGATCCAGCCTCCGCCGGCATCAGAGTTTGATCCACGAATTTGGAAAGTGCTCGTCAAAGCAGGAAAACTGATTGATGCGGGCAGTGGGTTCTATCACGAACCACGGTAGAAGAAGTGAATTCACATACTTCGTTCGATTGCGCCGACGAGTGCATGCAAGATGAGCATATGGAGTTCTTGGATTCGATCGCTTGTGTCGCCTGGAACGATCCATTCACTATCACCGGTTCCCTTTAGTTTACCACCTTCTTTTCCAAGCAAGAGTGCGACATGCAAGCCTTGCGATTTTGCAGCATCAACCGCCTTCGCGATGTTGTCGCTATTACCGCTGGTGGACATCGCGACAAGGACATCGCCCTCGAATCCAACACCCTCGATCCATCGCGAGAAGATCGCGTCAAATCCATAATCATTGCCTACGCATGTAATGTGTCCGGGGTCCGCACATGCCATCGCGGGGATCGATGGGCGATCACCACGATACCTCCCGGTGAGCTCTTCACAGAAATGGATCGCGTCTGCACATGATCCACCATTCCCTATTGCAAGAATTTTTCCTCCTGCTTTCACTCGATCGACACATGTCTTTGCGAGTTTTTCTACGCTTAGGGCATTCTGGAGATCGCTTGAAAAAGATGATGCAAGTTGTGCGTATATCGAAAACTCTGATTGGACAATGCTTTCATTATTCATTTCGAATCATAGGTTGCAGTTGAACACGGGTGCATAAAAAAACCCATGCATAAATGCACAGGCTTAGAGTTCAAATCCAAGTTCACAGTATCAATCCCAAGTATTGATCCCTGCATCGGATTCTTCGGCGTCCGCGCTACGAACTTCACCAGGGGCAAAGTGATTCTGTCGCCATGATTCTGGATACTGGGCGTCATCAAGATCGAGACATGCTTGTGTGGGGAACATCGGACGGAAAGTATCACACATGACCGCCATCTCATCGGTCCATTTTTTACCGATCGACGCTTCCACAGTCCCTGGATGTGGACCATGTGCTATGCCTTGCGGGTGTACTGAAATTGAACCCGATGATATCCCTCGTCGGGCTTTGTAGTTCCCCTCAACATAGTACATAATTTCATCAGAATCGATGTTACTGTGGTTGTATGGAACGACGATCGCATTGGGATGCGTATCGAGTGCACGCGGGCAGAATGAGCAAATCACAAAGTTATGCCCTTCAAAGGTCTGATGGATCGGTGGAGGCATGTGCAGTTGGCCTGTGATTGGCGCAAAGTCATGGATGTTGAAGCAGTACGGGTAGTAGCATCCATCCCAACCAACGACCTCTAATGGGTGGTATGGGTATGTGTATGAATGGATAGAGTTGAGAGCCTTAATTCGTACCTCAAACTCACCTTTCTCATCGTGCGCGAGTGGGTTGTCTGCATCCTCAAATGGAACACGAAGATCTCGCTCGCAATAGGGTGCATGTTCAAGGAACTGAGCGGTTTTCTTTGCAAGATATCCAGGCGGAGGCATGATATGCGAAGCGTTGCATGTTTCGAAGCATACAAACTTACCCAGTGGCATGTCTGACTTTGAATATCCACCGAACTCATCAGCATCTGAACCATCATCTGGTCGCTCGTCAAAAACGATCTGATAAATCACGCCTTTGGGCATGACTACATAGTCCTTTTTACCAAAGGCCAGGGTTCCAAACATAGTATGGATTTTGCCTGATCCAAAATGGATAAATAGGCATTCATCGCCTTGACCATTCTTGTAGTGATACGCCTGTTGATCCACAGGTTGGCAAAGCGACATCTCTACATCATTGTTCCCAAAGATCACGACACGCCCTTGAACCGGATCACCTTGGGACTTCAGATTTTGAGTCATGACATGACGCATCCGCATCACATCTTGCTCGACATATTCTACTTTGGTTGAATAAAGCTTTTTCCATCCAGTGACCTGGGTCGGGGGATGAATGTGGTACATAATTGAGCTTGGTCCAACAAACCCCTCTGTGCCGAACAACTCTTCAGAATAGAGTGCTCCGTCAGGTCTTCGAAACTGAGTATGACGCTTTTTGGGCATTTTGCCCATCTTCATGTAATACGGCATGTTGCCGACCTCATTCTTCCCCAAATCGCGTTGATAAACAATCGAGCGGTGGGGAGGGGGTTGAATCATGTGTTCTTGCGATATACTCGCGTACGAATCACACTCTATTCTAGCACAGATTCAGTAAATATGGAAACTTCCTGTAAGACTCTCCTATTGGGAGTTGTAAGGGGTCAAACTGATTATGAGTCATATATGGAGAATACTCAACTACTAATCCGATAGATGGAGTAGTTTCATCCAATCATCTGTCAGGGCGTCTTGGTGGAGCTATAATCCCCTCACGCACTTTCGAGATGTTGAATCTTTTGAGAACAGTTAAATTTGCAGACCACGATATTTAATCGCCAAACTCTCTGCAATCGAGCAATTACTTTATGAGCAAATCGCTCCGAAATGAATACTTTGGCCCGTACAAGCTCATTCGTTCAATCGGATCAGTTCATGGTGCATCACGGTACATAGTACTTTGTAATCGCACAGATACAAACTACACCCTCTACCGATTTGAGAATATTCATAATCAACATATTCGTCGCCAAGCTTTTCATGCCTTCTTAAAGATGAGCGCTGTTGAGCATCCGCATATTCACAAGATCATTTCTGCAACATACGATGATCGGGGCCAGCTCTGTGTCATCACTCCGTATACAGGAAACCATGAAGGCATTGTCCTGCTTGATGATCTGCTTCACCGACAAGATGGTAAGTTCGGTGTTATAGAAGCATCTCGAGCAATTGAACACCTGCTCGGAGCGGTAGCTCACGCGCATAAACATGGTATTGTAAACGGAACAATCAAACAGGAAGACCTCCTGGTTGATCGGTATGGTTGTCTGCAGATTCAGTTTTATGGATACGAATCTTCTATTCGTTCTTCCGAAGATCAGTCGGCATCGAAATCATCAGATATCAATGATGAAGTTCGTTCAATTATTGATCACGGGTACACCATGCTGACAGGTCTCACCACAGCTGGCGAGCGCATAAATCCTTCACGGGTTATCAAGAGACTCGATCGTGCGTGGGATACCTGGTTCGACATTGGACTTGATCCTCTCGATGGATTTGAGAGTGTTGAGCATGCAATCAATGCAATGCCGACCAACTCTAACTCACCAGAATGGCTTGTAAAGAAATCAGCCCGGATCATTCCAACAGTTCAAGTTGGGTCATTGCTCCGTCGACGATTTAGATCTTCTCAGTCTTCTCAGGCTCGCCCGAATCAATAAACAGTTATTTAGGGTTTCTGATACCACTAGGGATCCACAGTATTCGCTGTTGGAACAGATACTTCTTCTTGCCTGCCTATGATTTTTTCAAGTGCAATTTTCTGTTCAGGTTCTAAAACATCTTGATATTTCAATATCATTTGCCTTGCAATTTTAACGAGCAGTTCAGTTTCGGGCTTGTATTCTAAAGCTGCAAACCATATCTCGATAGGACTCGAGACGAGGAATGCGTCATCGAATCGTCCAAGCAGAATCAAGGAAACACCTTTCATCGCATCTGCTCGTCGTCGATCAGATGGATCGATTGTATTATTATCCAATGAGATCGCAGCTTCGAGAGCTCTATTAGGGCGAGCTCCGTCAAGTTCTATTTCAGCGTATCGTAAAATTCCTTTCGCGACACGAGGAGTGACTTCAACATTCCCATTGAGCAGTCGATTCAAAAGCATTGCAGCCAATGAATCGTTGAGTCCCGCGAGTCGGATTGCTTCAGCAAGTCGATCGTTATCTAACGCTGCACCCATTCTTTGTATCGCAGCTAGTCGAGTTGTTTCGTCTGGATATGGTAAGGAAACAAGCCGACGCAGCCCTTCTGGAGTATGGCGATGTCGAGTTAATGCATCACTGGCAGCTTGAAAAAGCTTTGGGTTTGATTCAGCAGCTTGAACAATAAGCTCCACTGCTCGTGGGGTTTCGACGAGTGCGCTCGCAGCCCACTTTTGCTGGGCCACATTATCTGCGAGTAGCACTGAAACAAGTAGTTCTAGATCGCTTGCGTTTCCAAGCAACGCGAACAGTTTCATACTTGATTCGCTTAGCTTTGCTCGATCGATAGTTCTGAGATGATTTAATACAACTTGCTGGTGCTCAGGTGTCAAGAAGCCATCTTGCTCAAGCGCCCATGTTGCATTAGAAGCCGAAGCGAGTGGCACTTCAGTTCGTGTAAACCAACGAATGACATCGTTTGCTACTTCTCTATTGGGCCAACGAGATATTCCACGCAGCATTGGATCTGCAGCAGTAGGATCGTCTTCAATCGCTAAAGACTCTGTAAATGCGATCATTGCATCAGGAGGGACAATTCTGAGAATCAGCAATGCTGCATTCGTTCGGGTGAGAGGATGGGAATCAGTAAGCATTCCCAGTGCTGCTTGTCCAACGATTGAATCGAGTTTGTTACTGCTGGATAAATCACGATTTGCAAGCTCAAATCCAAGAGAGCGGAAGACGAAACGATTATCAGTAAAAAGTTCTACAATCAACTCGGATCGTCGTTGGGCATTGAGTTCGATATGAAGCCGACGATAAAGCGTAAGAATTTCAGCTTGTTGTTTTTCGATAATGCCATTCACTGAACTTTGTTCTTGAGCTGAAGAACTGTCAATCGTATCGATATGTGAATCAATAGGCGGTGTTGAGTCTGAAACTTCATCGCTTTGAGCTTCGGTGGGATTTTCCGTCAAAATGTATTCAGGAGGTCTTTCTTGGGGTTCAGTCTTGATTGACGGCTCATCTGAATGCTCATGTTGCTCGATTGCCACCCCCCCAGAACAGGCATTACCTGCGATAAACAGTATCCCAGCGACTCCTGTCGCTAAAATGCGGATATATTTATCGTATATAGTATTGGTGTTCATGATACTTCAATGGATGAGCAAGAAATGATTCTCGGTCTTTCTTCGGCAAAATGCCGAAGAATCATACAGAGAGTGTAGCATCAACGATTGATGCGATGGGCTAATGTGGTTAGGATAGAAGGCGAGATTAGATGTATAGGAGCCGGGTATCTCATGAACGATTGGGTTGATGCAGAACATCATGTCGAACGCGCCCACGAGCATTACGATGCTGGACGCTGGGACGAAGCGGAAAATGAACTCCGCCAAGCACTATCACTCAACCCATATCAAGCTGAATGGTACTTCAATCTTGGACTCACACTCGAAGCGGCATGCCGATTTGATCATGCTGCCGAAGCATTCCGAAACTGCTATAAGCTCCATAACGACAATGATCAGCCAGATGCGAACTCAGCCTTGCTCGTCGGGGTAAACCTTATTCATGCCCAAAAATGTGAAGAATCGCTCCAATGGTTCGATATTGCATCCAAGATCGAGCCCATGAATATTACTGTGCTTGTTCATCAGATTGATGCGCTTACACGCCTTGCTCGTCACATACAGGCTGAGGAAATTTTTTATCTGGCACAACAAATTGATCCTGAGCACGGCGAACTCTACGCGATGATGGCAGAGTCGCTTTTGCAAACCGGACACAATGAACGAGCTGTGTGGTGCCTGAGAGAAGCCGCAAAGCTTGATCCAGAACTCCCAAGAGTGCAAGCTCGACTCGCCAAGGCGTACGCATCATCCGGGCGCCACGAGCGAGCTCGTCAACTTTACCTTTGTGATCTACGACTTGATCCTGGTGACATTCATACGCTGCTCGATATCGGTGAACTCCTTATGGACATGCACCGTTACACCGAAGCTGGTGAAAAGTTTAAGCGGGTGCTGGAGCTTGAATCTGATCAACCAGATGCACATTTTTTGCTAGGCGAACTCGCAGAAATAGAACACCGTATCGCGGATGCTCTGGTGTATTACGATGTCGTATTGCGATTAGACAAAGCATATCCGGGAGTCCGCAGGCGCCTTGCGAGAGTATTGTTCTTACGAGGTAGAGAAGAAGACTCACATCGTATCAAGGATCTACTCAAACTTGAATGCAAATCGACTCTAGCCCATCATCGTGATGAGCAAGTGGTTGGTCTTTCAGACGCTCAATCAACTCAATCCAATGCAGACGATCTTGACGAACTCGGTCGCCTTCTTCTTGATGCAGAAATGTCCTCCGAATCCATTCGGATTTATTCCGATATGATCGAGAGATACCCATCGAGCCATCGAGCGCATCATGGATTAAGTGTCGCGATGCTCGAAGCAAATCGCATCGAGGATGGGATCGCTGCTGCAAAAAACGCATTAGAGTATCAGCCTCGATTTGTTCCTGCGATGCATAATCTCGCATTAGCATATCTCAATCAAGGGCAATGGATTAAAGCTCGTTATTGGGTAAGGCAAGCATCACGGGTCGATGCCGATGATCCAACACTTCGTAGACTCCGATTCAAACTTCGCTTTCATACAGTGTTAAGTGTCGCCTCTTGGTGCATACAACGAGTCGCGAACCTGTCAAGATTCGTGATCTCGATATTTGGTCGCCCGATTCGACCAGCGTATGTCAGCTAATATATTGAATGGGTTTTAACTTTAGAGTGAATCGCCGAGCAATCGTGCAACTTCTTCAACATCTTTATCCCCTCGGCCGGACAGATTCACAATGAGATGTTGATCTTTCCCCATCTCCGAAGCCATCCGAACACCGTATGCAACCGCATGGGATGATTCGAGCGCGGGAATAATCCCTTCATCTCTTGCGGTCCAGATAAAAGCTTCAAGTGCTTGCTCGTCATTGATCGTCGTATATTCAACGCGTCCAAGGTCTTTCCAATATGAGTGCTCAGGACCTACCCCAGGGTAATCTAATCCTGCAGAGCATGAATGTACCGGACTCGTTTGTCCTGCATCATTCTGAAGAACATAACTCATCGATCCGTGAAGCACTCCGAGTTTGCCGTGGGTCAGCGGAGCAGCATGATCGCCTGGTTGATCTGATCGGCCACCAGCTTCTACCCCAACTAACTGTACATCTGCTTCATTCACAAATGGATAGAACATCCCCGCAGCATTCGATCCTCCGCCGACACATGCCACTATTACATCAGGCATTGCCCCGAGAAGGCGAAGCGATTGTGCCTTTGTTTCTCTTCCGATTACCGATTGGAAATCACGAACAATCATCGGGAAAGGGTGTGGTCCTACGACCGAGCCGAGAATGTAATGCGTGTGTTCAACCGAACCCATCCAATCTCGCATCGCCTCATTTGTGGCATCTTTAAGCGTGCAAGAGCCTTCATTCACAGGGATCACACGAGCACCGAGCATCTTCATGCGAATTACATTAAGTTGTTGTCTTCGAATATCTTCAGAGCCCATATACACATCACATTTGAGCCCAAAGTACGCAGCGGCCGTCGCAGTCGCAACTCCGTGCTGTCCCGCGCCGGTTTCAGCGATTACTCTCTTCTTACCCATCTTCTTTGCAAGCAGTGCTTGCCCGAGTGTGTTATTGATTTTGTGGGCACCGGTATGGGCAAGGTCTTCTCGTTTGAGCCAAATGGTTGCACCCAGTTCCTTGTTTTTTTCCATTGCTCTGCAACGTTTTGTAAGACCGTTGGCTTGATACAACGGAGTTGTTCGCCCAACATAATACCTATTGAGATCACCGAGACGATCCCAGAACTGCTCGTCACGACAGACCTTCTGATAGACCGCTTCGAGTTGATGTAATGCCTCAATGAGCGTTTCAGGCACATACACACCGCCGCAAGCTCCGTATCGACCTCTTTCATCGGGGACCGCGGAAATTGGTTGAAGAGATTGATCTTGTTGTGTATCTACTGAACTCATCGCGGTAGGTTTCCTTCATTGAACCATATTAAACATCAGGCATCTGATTCTAGTCCATCGTATCGTATCAGGAATCCAGTTTTATTCGTTCTGCACGGCGTGCACTACGAATCCCTGACAGCACATCAACACGCATCATCAGTACCAATCCGACAGCAAAGAACCCAGTCAGAAGCCCAAGTGCTGCTGCATCACCTACCCACGCTTTGATCTGACCGAAAGCAAGCACTCCGATCGCACCTGCGAGTTTATAGGTCATCCCCCAGAGTCCAAAGAACTCTGCTGTGCGTTGTTTGGGTGCAAACATGCCCACTATCACCCGGCTTGCAGTACCGATTCCTCCAAGTCCGATTCCAATTCCATTTCCGATCACCCAGAATATCCATTGTGGCGGATCGTTGGGGATCATGATCTTCACTCCGAACATCGTTCCACAACTGAGAATCCAAACCACAAGAAATCCAATTATTGTTGCCTTCACACCAATCTTGTCCTGAAACTTCGCGACCATAATCGCTGTTGCACCAGCAGTAATCGTCAGTTGGAGAGTGAATAGGATGAGTTGGTTGCCAATAATTCCAAAGTCGCCTGCAAGGATTGCTGCGAATGCAATCATGGTCTGAACACCAAACCCATACACCAAAAACGCAATCAAGAATCGGAATAACTCACGGTGATGTGATGCGTGACGAAGTGTTGATTTCAATCGATCAAATATTCCCTCTTGCGCTTTAGATGAGTAGTTGTGTGATTCTGGTTCTTTCAGAATCAAACCCGCTGGCAATATCCCGAGAATGAACCATACTGCAGCGATTATAAAAATTGGTCGCCAATGGGCAGGTGAATTCCATCCTGCAAACTTGGATAGGATTGCGACGATGATGAGTAAAAGTAACCCTCCAATATATCCCATGGTCCAGCCGATGGCAGAAACCTTGCCGATGTTGCGAGTTGTGGATAAGCCTGGCAAAAAACTAGCGAGTAAGTTTTCACCAAGCTGATACAGAATGTTCGCGGGGATAAAAATGAGTAATCCGATCCAACCTGATCCTGGTTGGATCAATGACAGGGCTGCGGTCAAAATAGCGCAACCCACCCCCGAAACCATCAGGAACTTCTTGCGATTGCTCTTTGAATCTGCTCGCGCTCCAACAACTGGTGATAAAAGCACGACAATAAACAGGGATATAGAAATTCCTGCAGACCATAATGCATCCCCCTTCGATTTTGCAGCATCAGTTAAATCGCCTACCGCGATGGCTTTGAAGTAGATCGGAAATAGAACGGTGATGATGAGTAATGTGAAAGACTGATTCGCCAAATCGAACATGCCCCAGGCCCATACTTCTTTAGGATTGGGTAATGAACGAAATGGAGATGGGACACGCATTACGCGTCCATCCGGAACAACCGTTTAAGAAACGCCAGTTGAATATTCTTTGCATCATTGGCAAATCGCCCAAAGCCTGCATGTTCTTCTGGTGCGCCGGTTTCTTTGAATGTAATCAACTCGATCTGTTCTGGATCGTGGTCACGGGATTTGTAATGTGCTTTTAACTTATCAAGAAACAGCCGTTGTGTTCCTATGGGTACGACCCGATCGCCTTCGTTGTGAATAGCCAAGAGTGGCAATGGGCGAAACTCATCCAGATGTCCCATTGGATCAACCTTCGCGACATCTTTAGGCTGATGATCTACTGGCCATTTACGACCCGGATTCTCATTGGATGGGAAGTATAGTTCGTGTAGATTGCCAGTTGTGCCTTCAATCACTGTGCCGAGGAATGGATGTGGTCTGCACAATCGATTGAGTGTTACCATGCCACCCGCGGACATACCACCGATTGCAAGGCGTGACATATCAAACACTCCGAGCGCTCGCATTGAGTTGAGCACACCGTCTATTTCACTACTCGCTTGTTCGATCAAGTCGAGTGTTCTATCTGGTTGCATGTACTCTTGATTATACCGGGCACCATGTCCTGGCAGATCAATCGCAACAGCACCAATCCCTGAACGAACCCATCTGGAATATCTCCCAGAATCAAGTTCTTTGTTGACAGTACGGCCATGCATCCAAATCACCGCAGGTATTGGTGATGATGTTCCTTTCTCCCAATCAGAATGCACAACAAGTGATGGTACACCGTCGCCAAGTGTCATTGATTGACTCTTCGCTTGTAATGACTTTGGGAGTTGACTAAATCTTGGATCCATTTACAAAATCACCTGCGATCCCGATTCGATACGATCTGGAAGTTTGACTCCTTGGAGATCTTCACTACACAAAGCAGTCAAGGGCGAAATCTCAATCACCGCATCAACGGACCCATCTTTTGCATATGGTATTTCAACTCCAGCATTCTCTAGCCAATTTGCTGCACGCTGGGATTGGATCCGCTTTGAAGAAATGATGGAGTCACTCCCCGATGCATTTTTAACTGGTGCAAACTCTTCAACACGCGAAGTCTCTACAACAATAGATTTGGTTGCCAAAGGGATTCCGTCAAAGACAAATTTTTCAAGCTTCACGGCATTATTTTCTTCAGGAGAAACTGCTAAACCTGTTGTGAGATCAAAGTATGATACTTTTTTGAGAGCCCGATGGAATGGTAATGCATATTCTGGATTTGAAGAAACTTTATCAATGAACTCAACGCTGATCGCATGGATCGCGATTGATCCAGCGTTAAACGCAAGTTTCCCATCAGTGGTCATCTTCTGAGCAAGATCAACATCAAGATCTGAATATTCAATAATCTCAGTTGATCCATTCACTTCACAGAACACACCGACCTTTTCATCCCAAGATGCTTTGGAAACCATCTTTGATGAAAACTCTGCGGAGCTATCATCCGCATATGCGTGAAGACCAATAAATGTCGGATCGATGACGCGAGTGTGCGGATTATCTACTTGAAAATAGCTCATATGTTCAATGCCTCGGCGATGCATATCTTCCAATGCTCCTGAAACCGCCAGAGCTTTGAACGCTCCACCATGACCATCGGGATTTGTGGCAAGATGAATCGGATCAGCCATCAGGATTTGACCGTTTTCTGCATCGAGACTAGGCATAACGCATTGCTCGAAGAACATGACATCATCTTGATCGAGACCAAAGTAATCATGTTTGTCAAAAAACGCGATCGTCGCTTGGTGATTCAAAGGGGAGGTCATGATGTACCAAGGGACTTTGGCAGTATATTTTTTCGAAGTTGCGAGTATTCCTTCTGCAAATATCTGGAACAATGGCTTCTCATTGATACAAGAAGTTGGGTAGCATCCCTTCGGTCCTTCGTAACCCAGTCGGCTCCCTTGTCCACCCGCCACGGTGAAACAAGCAATCTTTGATTCACGGATGAGATCCTCACCTTTATTAGTAAAAAGTTCACGGTCCCAATCTCCGTCCAAGCCGTAATATTTCGCGGGTTCGACGGAGTCTGGTGAAGGAGAGGGCGTGTAGTTTCGGACATACTTTTCGATCAGTGCTTTGAGTTCCTCAAAGTCAATGGATTCAAGCTGGGAGCAGATTGAATTTTTAACGCTCTCAGGATTAATTTTAGAAAGATAATCAATCAGATGTTCCTGCCCGCATGTGGAGAGCTTTGTGTTAAGATTTGTCTTTAGGTTCATTGTGATCATCTCCTCAAAATTGATTTGGTCAATGGTACATCGACCATCCATCAATGGCACTACACTCTGCCATGATCGACCCATTTATTGAAAACATTGATTCGCCATTGATCGCACCATCTATCCTGGCAGCTGACTTTGCCAATCTTGGCAAGGACTGTCAAGATGCTATGGATGCAGGCGCAGACTTACTCCACGTTGATGTGATGGATGGGCATTTTGTACCAAACCTATCGATGGGACCCGCGGTGTGTGGCGCTTGCCGGAAAGCTTGTCCTGATGCATATCTTGATGTGCATTTGATGGTGACTGATCCACAGATGTACTTCAAACCATTTCGAGATCATGGAGCAAATGCGATTAGCTTTCATATCGAAGTGATGGATTCTGAGCAGCAAGCACGAGATTATGCTGCCCAAATCCGTGAGCTTGGTTGTAACCCAGGAATCGTCATCAATCCCCCATCGGATGTCCGAACAATCCTCCCTGTAATCGATGCATTTGACCTAGTCTTGGTTATGAGTGTAAATCCGGGTTTCGGTGGTCAAGCCTTTATCCCTGAAGTGCTTAGCAAGGCTGAAGCAATCAAGCCGTTGCTCAAGCCAAATCAAAGGCTTGAAATAGATGGTGGGATTACCAGTAAAACAGCTCCCCTTGCAACCAATGTTGGGGTTGATATGCTGGTTGCCGGTTCTTCATTCTTCGGGCAGCCACGAGATCGGTGGTATGAAATAGTGGACGATCTCAAGCGTCCGAAAACATCAAAACGTTTGTGAAAACCCAAGCATAATACAAACAATCCGCGTCATTTGAGATAAATGACCACATATACGGGCACTCTACGCTACACTTTTGCTTCGACTGCTTCCTAGCCGATACCCAAGAAGGGTCTATCCAAGATCGATTATTGATACAACGCAGGAGTATCACCGGATGAGCAAAGTCTCCCAATACACTATTCATCTACTTCGTGTGGGAGAGACTGCTTGGGATGCTGATGATCGTATAATCGGTGATACTGACCTTCCTATGACTGATGCAGGAACTGCAGCAGTCGCTTCTGCGATACGAATTTTTCAAGATCAAAGTCTAATATCAACCCTATTGACCAGTCACGAGGAAGCTGCCCAGCAAGCAGCAAAGCTGGTGGGATCTTCTACAGATATGAAAATCAAAGCTTTTGACTCGCTCAATAATGTTGGACAAGGTTTATGGGAAGGTGTTTTGAAATCAGATCTGGAAAATAGATACCCTTCCGCTTATTCCCAATGGCAAGAAACTCCCGAACGAATAGTCCCTCCAGAGGGAGAATCTTTCGAAGTTGCACTTGATCGACTCATTTCGACAATCGCGAAGGCAACCACCAAAGCGAAGGGCTCCAACCCCGTTTTTCTACTCGTTCTCCGTCCCTGGGCATGGGTTACGGTTCGCTGTTGGCTCAATGATCAGAAAATATCCGACATCTGGGACCAACTTGCTCAACCTATACAGGTAGAATCCTATCAGGTCACCAAATCTTCGCTCGAAGCTTTCCAGAAGAAGCTCAAAGCAAGCGCCTAATCAATATATTCGCTTTGCCAACTCGACATGATTATTTATCAAGGCAAGCTCAGGAAATATTTATGACACAGACAGCAACGACCTCAAAAGAGCTCAACGAAAGCAAGCAATCAGGACGCCGATCAATCCCCGAAGGGTTATGGCTCCGGTGCCCATCGTGTGCTCAAATGATTTATCGCAGACAAATGGAATCCAATCTCCATGTTTGCCCAGAATGCGAACATCACTTCCGGATCTCTGCGAAAGAGCGAATTGAACAACTTGTTGATCCCGACACTTTCGTCCCGATGTTCACAGAACTTCGTCCAAAGGATCCGCTCAACTTCACCGATCTCAAAGCGTACCCGGAACGACTCAAGCGTGAACAAATCAAAACAGGACAGATTGAAGGCTGTCAAGCGGGAAAATGTTTCATCAAAGGCCGACAAACCATGCTCGCATGTATGGATCTCACCTTTATGATGGGGTCGATGGGATCAGTGGTTGGTGAAAAACTGACAAGAGCGATTGAACACGCGACCGCAGAAAACTTGCCCGTGATTATCATCTCATGTTCAGGCGGTGCTCGCATGCAAGAAGCAGCGCTGAGTCTGATGCAGATGGCAAAGACTTCCGCCGCACTTGCCCGTCACGATGATGCTCATGGATTATTCATCTCTGTACTCACTGATCCAACCACAGGCGGAGTAACAGCATCGTTTGCGATGCTAGGTGACTTTAATATTGCAGAACCCAAAGCACTCATCGGCTTTGCAGGTCCGCGTGTTATCCGTCAAACAATCCGACAAGATCTTCCAGAGGGTTTCCAGAGATCAGAGTTTCTGCGTGAAAAAGGGATGGTTGATCGTGTGGTTCATCGTCATGAACTACGCAATGAACTCGCTCGACTCATCGATTACGCAGGCAAATAAGTACGCAGTCAGTCTTATTCAATCTCAGCGTTGCTGATGATCAGGAAACGGAACGAACCGATATCCCTCCGAATCATTCCAAATCACGAGCGGCTTTCAGTGCGTTGATCGCAGGGGTTGTGCATTCACTTTTTTTCATACTTGCCTTTGCTCCATTTTCTTTTTGGGGATTCGCATTTTTAATCCCGTTCCCGCTCTTTATCATCGCTAAATCGAACAAGCTTGCTCCGTCGAGAAGAGCATTCTGGGGTGCTTTGGGGTGTTCACCTGCATGGACTTGGACACATCTCTGGGTTGGTGATGTTTCAGTTGCTGGATTGATTCCTCTTGTCATCATGCTTTCGTTCTATAGCTTCATGTTTCTATGGATTGCATCGCATCTCGTAAACAAACTTGGTCGAGCAGCGATTGTGCTTCCAATTGCATGGGTTGGAATCGAGTTTTTTCGAGGCTCAATTCTCTGGGGCGGATATCCCTGGTACTTGATCTCGCATCCCCTCATAGATTCCCCATTGGGCATCCTTGCGATGCCTGCATCAGTGGGGGGAACATATTTCGTTTCATTTTTATGTGCTGCATATTGTTCACTACTACTCTGTGCAATTTCCGCACGCTCAAGTAAAGAGCGATTGCTTGCAGGATCAAAAGCGGGGGGGCTCTTTACGCTTTGGATCACAGTTGGATACATTTTGATTCCATCGACTCCGACAGACGGACAAACAATCCGAGTTGCGATTATCCAACCCGATATCCCTCAAGACAGCCATTTGGATTGGACTGTTCGTCAAAGGCTAAGAGATTGGTATACCCTACGAGACATTACCCAGTCTGCAATTGATGATCCTCAGAATCCTGGAGAAATAGATCTGATCATCTGGCCAGAAGGTTTTGTACCGGGTTGGACCCTGGATCCGCTCTCTCTAGAAACTGAACGAGCAGCGCAACTCGGATGGTCAATGGCGCCTCGCAACGAAGAGGATGTTCCCGATTTACCAACAACACCTTCGCAAATACGCGCAACCCAGATTGTTGATGATTTACTTGCTTATCAGGGTTTTATTGATATCCCAATGCTTGTGGGCTCAGTCGCATTTGACAACTTGCAGATTGTGGATACAGAAGACGGGATCGAATATCAACGGGATGCAATGTACAACAGTGCATTTATACTTGCAAACGGTCGCCCACAACCTGTTTGGTACGACAAATCTCATCTCACCCCATTCGGTGAAGTGATGCCCTACATATCCAAATGGGAAAGGTTGGAGCAGAGTCTGCTCGCATTCGGTGCCAATGGCATGGAGTTTGTTCTCGATCCTGCAAAGGAACTCCGAACCCTTACTGTACCTGTAAACGTTGATACTGGGACAACTTCATTCGCAATCGCCACCCCAATCTGCTTTGAAGCGACAACTCCGAATGTATGTCGAAAACTCGTATTTGATGACGGCAAACGGCGTGCCAGGGTTATGGTCAACATCACAAATGACGGCTGGTTTGGAAGTTCTGCCGCTGGTAGGATTTCCCATCTCCAGAACGCTCGTTGGCGATGTATCGAACTGAATACACCGATGGTTCGCAGTGCAAATACCGGAATCTCAGCGGTAATCAATCATCGTGGTCGTGTTCTTGATCGGGCACTTGTCCCACTCATCTCTGAGTCTCAGCCATTTAACAGCAATCAGGGACATATAATCAGCAATGTCACGCTGGCTCAAGGCTTCACGATTTACAGTAAAATTGGTGACATATTTGGATGGGCATGCTTTGCATGGATGTGTTTCTGGTCGCTCCGTCTGATCTTTCTTCGATCTTTCAGCGTACAACCAGTCGATACACATGCGGAGAAAGAATAAATCCATCATATCTGGGAGTACAACATCATGATCAATCGCATATATATCAACACAGCTCTTTCCCTCGCGTGTGTATTCACGATCGCGGGATGTGGCGCAGAGATTCGACCTGATGGACCCAAGCGAGTTGTGTTTACTCAGCCTGATGGAACCCAACGGATCGTTGAGACCTCTCCAGCAACTGAACTCCGAGAGCATGCAATCAATCAACTGATGACGATGACCTCGGACGATGCTCCAGAGATCAGAGCCAATGCGATCGAGGCTCTGAGTTCAGTTAAAGCGCGTGTAGAACCAATTGTTGCGATCGCGCTTACAGATTCTAATGACGGCGTGCGTTCTGTCGCGGCGATGGTTGCAGCTCGTGAATATTTGAATTCTTTGGCACCCTCTATCAGAATGCTGCTCAATGATTCTTCGCCGTTCGTTCGTGCATCAGCGATGTATGCTCTCAATACCTTCGGTGAAGATATTGATATTAGTGAAATTTCGGTCCTTCTCCTGGAGCATCAAAACTCGCGTGTTCGTTCTCATGCTGCTTTTATTCTCGGTGAACTCGGTGAAACATCTGCAATCCCATTATTACAAAATGCTCTTCATGAACCATTGGCAAACGCTTCACCAATTGAGAAAAAACTCTATTGGCTACAAATTTCAGAAGCGCTTATAAAATTAGGTAACGAAGAACGTATTGATTCGATCCGTGCAGCCCTCTATCCATCGCGTCCAGGAGATCTCGAAGCGACCGCATTAGCAGTACAAATCATCGGCCAACTCAAAGACGAAACTTCGATCGATCAACTCATTTATCTTTCAGATCCGAACTCAGACACTCAAATGCCCGCAGAGGTCCGGCTTGGGGTTGCGCAAGCTTTGGCACGCATGGGACATACAGAGGGGGCATTTGTGGCAGACGAGTTCATGTCAAGCCCAATTGACACTGTCCGTGCTCAATCCGCAACGGTTTATGGATTGACCCGAGGCAGAGGCAATCTGGGCAACCTAGAAATGATGATGTTGAATGACCCATCTCGACTCACGCAAGTCGCTGCTGCAGGGGCAATTATTCAATATACCCATCAACAGACTGCTCGTTCGAGCGCAGAATCACGAAATTGACACCCGAATCATCATTGATATGGGATCCGGGTCGTACTTGGTTGCGTAGATTCAGGCTCTCCACACTCGTGGGATGAAAATGCATTTTAAGAGAGCATGTTCATTTGACACACTTGGGCATAAATGATGCTACACTAGATACCCAGAATCAGATGCCCTAAGTCGCAAGGAGTCGCGATGAGGGGTTTGGACAGCAACAGGTAAATCACTCCAGCTAGGACTCGAGGAGCGGATCGTGCATATATTGACTAAAGTTTTCGTACTTATCGCCTCTGTACTCAGCATTATGATGGCATCACTCGCCATTTCATATTCTGTAAACGCGGATAAGATCACAGAGGGATTCCATGATGCCCGCGCTGCAGCTGATACCGCTCAAGCGGATCAGGCTGCTCAAAAAGCGGCTCATGGACAAGAAAGAGCAACTCTTCAAGAGGATCTCAATGCAAAGCAAGATGAACTTGCAAGCAGAGATGCAGATACGCGCAGACTCGAAGCATCGAACTCAGAACTTCGTATCGCTCTGAGACAAGCAGAAGCTGGTCGCGAATCGATCACTTCAAAGATTTCACAACTCGGTGTGACCACCGAAACACAAGCGAAGATCATCGCTGAGTACAAAACCGAACTCAGTCGCTTGCGTGAAGATCAGCTCAACTATCGTGATGAGAAGATTGATCTTGAAAAATCAATCTCTGATCTAGAAAGCCAAGCGATTGTATTCGAGCAAGTGAATCGTGCACTCCGTGAATCGATCACCTCATTACAGAACATGGCAAACGGTGGTAATCCCAACGGAAATGCGAGAGACAATACGCCTCGCGAAGCAGATCGCTTAGTTCGCGGCACAATCGATGAAGTACTCAACGATTCAAATACAGGCGATACGATCGTAAAAGTCAATCTTGGCACAAACGATCAAATCGTAGAAAATACACGCCTGTACATCCATCGTGGTACAGACATCTATCTTGGTGAGTTGATCATCTTCAGTGCAGATCTCAATCATGCAGTAGGTCGGATTGATCTCAAGGTTGCAAACTACACTATCCGTGCTGGCGATCAAGTCACCAGCAAACTCGGTGGCTAACCCTTAGACGAGCTATACACGAAAGGAGCAGTCCATGACTCAGTTTGGAATGCAAATGCCCGGCGGTCGTCAGAACAAAGGTGCAGGACCAGATGTTTACACCGCCCTTATGTTCGTAGGAGTTGTCGCAATGGGTGTCGCAGTCGCGATGCTTTGGATCGCGGGAACAAAGGTTGCTCCCGAAGGCAATCCACTCAAGATACAAGATCAGAAGATCCAACTCAAGTCGTGAGTTCTCGGCTGTTGGAATCGGCATATCTTTCGTCCGAGTACTCCTCGAATTGCAAAAGATATACCTTCAAGTGATGAAACAGCATATTTCAATGCTGACTTCACTTGACAATCTGAGTCGGTGACATATCATCGTCTCGCAAGTGAGCAAGCACGATTCGTGCTCGTCCAAAATGGGGCGGTAGCTCAATTGGTTAGAGCCCCGGACTGTCGATCCGGAGGTTGCGGGTTCGATTCCCGTCCGCCTCGCTTGTTGAAAACCCCTGATAAAGCATAGCTTTTATCAGGGGTTTTCTTTTATACACACAGCACTCATTTTCTCATGATCCGGGAAAGAAAATCTAGGCATAGAGATCGATTTCTGTTACAATAGGTAGGATTATGTATGAATAGGTCACGGATTGGCCTACACAGCTCATGGATGAATTCATGCTCACACTTGCTTCTACAGATTCAATGATTGGAATATCGCTTGCGATGATCTTTGTGCTGGGTGTTGGTGCCCAGTGGTTGGCATGGAAAATCAAAATCCCCTCTATCCTGCTGTTGCTCGTGTTTGGTATTCTTGCAGGACCAGTCATGAGATCGGTATTCCCGAACTCACCAATTGCCATTCATCCAGATGAGCTTTTCAACTCTGATGTTCTGCTTGCTTTAGTTGGTATCGCAGTTGGACTCATCCTTTATGAAGGTGGACTCACGCTCAACTTCAATGAAGTTAAAGGCGTATGGAAACCGGTGACACTCCTGGTGACTACCGGTGCGCTCGTCACATGGATTATCGCGGGAATCAGCGCGTACTACCTCTTTGGGCTTGATCGGCAGATCGCAGTCCTTCTGGGGGCAATCCTGATCGTCACAGGGCCAACTGTTGTTGGGCCGATGCTCGCTCATATACGACCCACAGGTGATTCAGGTGTCATTCTCAAATGGGAAGGGATCGTAATTGATCCGATCGGGGTTGGTGCTGCAGTTCTTGTCTTTGAAATCATCACATCAAGTACAGCAGCAACCGGCATTCAAACCGTATTTGAAGCAATCGGATTCACGATCGCTGCAGGTATTGGGTTTGGTGTATTCTCTGCATACCTACTCAAGTTCCTTATCACACGATTCTTGGTTCCTGATTATCTTCAAAACCCTATTTCACTCATGTTGGTCATCGCAACATTTGCAGCTTCAAATCATGTTTGGCCTGAATCAGGATTGCTGGCAACAACAGTAATGGGTATAACTCTTGGGAATCAGAAAAAATTTGATGTTCATCACATACTGGAGTTCAAAGAAAACCTCCGTGTTTTACTGATCGGCGTTCTCTTCATCGTCCTCGCCGCTCGACTGAGGATGGACCAACTGGCAAACCTTGATTGGTTGACTGTTTTCGGATTCCTTTTCGTACTCATCGTGATTGCTCGTCCAACTGCTGTGTTCTTGGCAACGGTGGGGGCAGGGATGACTTGGCGAGAACGGATGTTTATTGCTTGGATCGCTCCGCGAGGTATCGTTGCGGCTGCGGGTGCTGCGATCTTCTCCCTTGGACTCGATAGCCAGTCCATCCCAGGAGGCGAAGATCTTGTCCCGCTCACATTCTCCGTCATCATTGGTACCGTAGCATTTTACGGTTTGACTACCCCATGGGCATCGAAAATCTTGGGAGTAGCGGATCAGAACCCGCAAGGCATTCTCTTTATTGGAGCGCCGGTATGGGTTCGTGCAATCAGTAAAGTGCTCACCGAGAGAGGGTTCAAGGTATTGATGATTGATACAAATCGTCAAAATGTACGAGATGCTCGCATGGCCCATTTGCCAGCGCTATCTGATAACATCCTGACACTCAATGACGTATCATCTCTTGACATCCGTGGTATCGGTCGAGTCTTCGCAACGACTCCCAACGATGAAGTGAATACGCTTGCCCTTCAAAGATTTAAAGGGTTGTTTGAGTCTTCTAACCTGTATCAACTCCCTACAAAGCGCCATAAAAAGAGTTCTGAAGATTCATCGCATGATCGAAGTTGGCGGACACTGTTCGGCCCAGATGCAGATTACGCTGGACTTGAATCAAGAATCAAGAACGGATGGATTGTAAAAGCAACGACCATCTCTGAAGAGTTCACTTATGAAGATTACCTTACACTCTACGGCTCATCAGCGTTACCATTATTTACCATAAACCCAGGCGGGACAATGGTCGTATCAAGTGATACAAAGTTTGTGCAACCAACACCAGGCGATACAGTCATTGCACTCGTCAATCCTGAATCACTCTTTGTGTTATGACCATGCATGAGATATCGGTACATTATGCCAGCGTATCAATATGACCAAAACCGAAGGTGTTTTTGATGTAGTTTTTAACTGTATCAAAATCTACACCACCCGATCGTTGACCATTATGTTGAAAACAAAGCAAGGTGTGATCGTCATCCGCGATGGCATAACCCCGTGCCTTGATTTCCTGAGCGATGGATTCGGAGTACTCTTCTGGTGCAACTTTGTTATTGCTGATACCAGAGAGAATATCCGCAAGTCCATCCATTCCCAAAATCTGATGGTCATCAGCGATTGCTTCTATATAGGCATCGGTGTACGCACAAATCTGATCACCCTCATTGAATGCGATCGCAATTTGTTCATACTCGGTGGACCGTATAACGCCTAATGGCAAGTTGGACAGGCTTTTCATGCTCGTCCTGTTTGATGAAGTAATAATATCTTGATGATGTGTATCGACAGGTACCCATGATGTTTGCCCAGACCTGCATATGAGTGGCGGGGGATGTCCTGCATTGACAAGAACTAGGTGTCCTGAAGGTGCGAAGTAGGTCATAAAAAGTGCGGTTGCAAACTTTGATCCGTTCGAAAATTCATCAAATGACTTGTTGAGTGTTTTGGCAAGCTTTGATTGATCTACAGTGTTGATCGACTTGTGCATAGCTTTGCGGAGTTGACTAGACAAATGACTGACCGCTTGTCCATGTCCTGCAACATCTGCAAGGAGCATGCGTGATATCCACCCGCTCGAACATGAAGAGATCAAGTATAAATCTCCGCCTTGTGCGTCGCCAATCGGGCGAGCATGTACATGAATGTTGAGTCCAGGTACTGTTGCATGATGATCAGCAGCACTCGAACCACCCCATACTTCAAGGCAACTGAGTTGATAGCGGTCAGGGTTCGAGTTGTCAGAAATATGAGTGTCAATCGTCAAAGGGTATCTCCTGATCGTTGACTTGCGCTATTTTGCACAAGGATCAACTATGGAGTAAACCCGCAGAAACTTGAACTATTCCTTGCAGTTGCCATTTGCTTTGGGTTCCGATGCCCAATGCATCTTGCTCAGAAGTGTTTGCCAATAACTGACCTGCGGATCAAGCACGAACCTGATTTGTTCTTTCGCAGCGGTTACGCTCAGTTTATCCCCTTCATTTAGGCGGAAACTGACTTGTCCATCAATGATCAAACTTGTGCCGCTGGATTCAGTAGAATTGACAGAGTTGATTTTGATACTGAGATCTGAATCCGATGGAATTACGATCGGTCGAAAACTCAGTGAATGAGCAGCGATCGGTGTCACAACCATCGCGTTCACTCCTGGCGATACAATTGGCCCGCCGGCGGATACGTTGTATGCGGTGGACCCCAGTGGCGAAGAAACGATCAATCCATCACCTGACACAGATGGTCCTGGTTGATTATTGACTGAGATATCAAGTGTAATCATACGGAATGGAGGACCAGCACTCACCACAAAGTCATTGATCGCGAACGATTCATGTAGAATATGACCATCATTCCGAGTAACAATCCCTTGCATGGGTGTCACGGGATGGATATTGATTTTGCCATCAGCGAGCAATGATTCGGCATGATCTCGGAAGGAGTCGAGTTCAAACCCAGCCATGAATCCGACTTTACCTGTATTAATGCCCAGTAGTGGGGCACCCAATGCCAAGCACTGACGGGCAGCAGACAAAATAGTTCCATCTCCACCCAGAGCAATCACAAGGTCAACCTGCTCAGGATCAGGGAGATCATATTTCTCAAAAGATTGCAGTTCTGCTACGAGTCGGCCGTGCTTTGTAATAAGCGAACGGACTTCGTCGACGGCTGCCATCGCGCGGGGTTTGTTTTGATTTGTGATCAGTACAACTGAACTGGACATCTATCGATCCATCCCTGTCTTAGACACCAAGTTGTTCATCGGATCTGCTTTGACTAAATGACTTGGATTCAACATTCGCTCCTGATTGAGCAATAAATCGTTCGTGACGATCTGGTGCGTAGGTGTGTCGAATCATGCGAGCAATGCCAACAGAATCGAGACCGACAATTGCGAGTTGGTCATTCCGGGAATCTTGTGTGATCCAGTGGTCTGGTATACCGTGTCGAACAATTCCGGATGTGTCGAGTCCCATTTCTTGAGCACACTCGAGGACTGCAGTCCCGAAACCACCAACTACCGAGTGATCTTCAATCGTAAGTATTGGGATTTTACGAATGAGCAAATCACGGATAACTGTGCGATCAACTGGCTTTGCAAACCGTGCATCGTACAGGGATACCTTGTACTCATCTCCGAGGGATTCGACTGCTTCTGCCGCTTGCACAACCGGTGTGCCATATGCGAGAACTGCAACATCCGGGGTATGCTGATCTAAGTCAGCGAATGCGGTTGTCAGCAATCGAGCTTTCCCAAGTTCAAACTCGGGGGATTCACCAAATCGAACAGAAACATTGTCTCGCGGATAACGGATCGCACTGAGTCCGCCTTCCCATGCATTCATAAACTCGAGTCCATTGATGAGACTTGGTTCATCAATCGCTGCGAGGAGGACCGCATCAGGCAAGGTTCGGAGTAATGCGATATCACAGAATCCATGATGTACTGCACCATCTTCACCGACGAGTCCAGCACGATCAAGGCACAATCGGACAGGTAATCCTTGGAGTGCAGATTCTTGAAATGCTTGGTCGAAAGCGCGTTGGAGAAAGGTTGAGTAGACCGCAAAGAATGGTTTGAGCCCTGACTTTGCCATCCCAGCCATCATATCGAGTGCGTGGGATTCACAGATCCCTGTATCGAAGCTCCGAGAGGGATGTTTTTCGATTGCTTTGACGACTCCCGTACCATCGGGCATTGCTGCGGTTGAACAGACTACTAATTCATCTGAATCCATCAGTGCAACGAGTGCATCACCAAATGCGGTAGTGAACGATCTTCCAGAAGATTTCATTTCAACTCTGCAACCAAGTTTTTCATCTCGTTCGATCTGGAAAGCTTTTGGGGAGTGGAACTTTGTTGCATCGTGTTCTGCAATATCGAGTCCTTTCCCTTTGATTGTTTTCACATGCAAAACCATCGGGCGATCAATATCTCTTGCTTCGGTCAAGAACTCAATCAATGTCGGAAGATCATGCCCATCAATCGGACCAACAGTGAGAAGTCCAAACTTCTCAAACCAAGAATCTTCAGAAATCGCAGCTTTGGTCATTTCACCCATCCGATGGTACGCTTCGCGGAGAATCCCACCCCCCGGAACATGCTTGAGTAGTTCACGGGCGCCTTTCTTGAAATCTGTATAGGTGTGTGAAACCCGTACACGATCAAAGTACTGCGCCATCGCACCCTGAGGCTTAGAAATACTCATCCCATTATCATTCAATATGACCAAAAATTGACGCTTGAGGGTTCCCGCATTGTTGAGCCCTTCCATGGAAAGACCATTGACAATCGATGCATCACCAATCAGAGACACAACCCGTCGTCCTTCAGGGTTTGATTCAGGACGATATCCCGTCCCGAGCAGGTCATCACCTCGTGCCATCCCAACAGCGGTTGAAATTGCAGTCCCTGCGTGCCCAACACGAAACAGGTCGTATTTAGATTCTGAAGGCTCGGGGAAACCCGACATGCCAGTTCCAGTCCGTAAGTTTTCAAACAGATCTAATCTACCCGTGAGCAGCTTGTGGGGGTAACACTGATGCCCGACATCAAACAAGAGCCGATCTTGGGAAAAGTTGAACACTCGGTGCATCGCTATTGTGAGCTCAACCACACCAAGGTTGGGCGCTAAATGCCCCCCAGATCGGGATACTTTCTCAATGATTGTTGTTCGTATTTCTTCTGCCAACTCTTCGAGTTGAGCAATGGAGAGAGCACGCAGATCATCAGGAGTTTGAATAATTTCAAGCAGTGCCATCGTGCCCTTTCTTAGGCGAAAATCAGTCGCTTCTCTATGCATTTCACTTATGAGGAATTTGAGAGAGACGGTTCACAGATTATAGTACAGACTGAAACTCTAAACCACCCGGAGTACGCTCCGTGGGAACAGTCGGTTCAATCTTCAAGTGCTTATTTGGTCCGAGAAGTGAGCATGTCACCCATTTGCTTGAGTGATTCTGAGCCGTGAGCATGAAGTGTTTCGAGTTGGTGAATCGAGGCTGATGCTTCATTTGCAAGTTCAGACACGATTTCTCTAGATCCTTCGATTCCCAGAACCGCGGGATATGTGAGCTTGCCAGCTTGTGCATCTTTCCCGATCGCTTTGCCTACATGCTCAGGTGATCCTTCAACATCGAGTAAATCATCCACAATTTGGAACTGCAAACCGATTGCATTGGCATATTTCGTCACATATTCGAGTTGCTGCGTGCTTGCGTGTGCAGAAATTGCACCCATCCTGCAGGCAGCTGCAAGGAGTGCACCAGTCTTGTTGGTGTGGATGAGTTCTAGTTTTTCGCGCACAGAGACAGAATCCGCCATCCCACCAAGTGTGTCAAAGACCTGACCGACGATCATCGCACGGGTGCCTGTTGCGAGTTCTTTCACTAGTTGATTCCCGATTTCGCTCTCATTGTGTGAAATCACCGACTCATATGCCAATGAAAGCAACGCATCACCCGCGAGAATTGCCATTGCTTCGTTGGTCTGTTTGTGAAGTGTAGGTTTGCCCCTGCGTAGATCGTCATTGTCTAATGCAGGCAGGTCGTCGTGTATCAGGCTAAACGCGTGGATGAGTTCGACTGCGATTCCTGCAGCGATTGCATCTTGGCCGGTTCCGCCACAAGCGATTGAGCTGTACCAAGCAAGTACTGGACGGAGGCGTTTTCCACCACCAAGAACTGAGTACAGAATGGCATCATGCAGATTCTGTGGGAATGCCATGGATTCAATAAATGCTTCAATCTCTCGATCAAAGCATGCAATTACCTGATCCAGATCCGAGGGAGTAATTGGTTCAGCTTGGTTGAGAGAAGTATTCACACGAGATACTAGACAACCAATGGAGATAATTGTGCTACGATTCATTCAATGATCGATAGCGCATTCCAGTTTTTTCGTGCCGGCGGATGGGTGATGTACCCGTTGCTTGCTATGAGTGTGCTTTCACTCACTTTGATCTTTGAGCGAACAATATTTTGGATATTTTCCGCTCAAAGACGAGGGCAACATCAGCTCGGAGTGTATATCAACTTGCTTGATACGAAGCAATATACACAGGTCTCCAAAGTTGCCAAAGACGACCATACCCTCGAAGGGGACTTTGTCTCCCAGGGAATCAGATCAGAGAATCGAGATGAAACTCTGTTGATTGGTCACATCGAATCCATGCGCCCAAAGATTGAGCGATTCATACCGATGATTGGTGCAATTATTGCTGCTGCGCCATTATTGGGTATCCTCGGTACGGTGACGGGCATTATTCGTAGCTTTGATCTGCTCGGTGATGCGTCAGCGGTTTCAGACCCTGCCGTAGTCGCTGGGGGGATCGCGGAAGCGCTTTACACGACTGCTTTCGGTTTAACGATCGCGCTGGTCACCCTCTTTCCGCATGTGTACTTCAAAGCTTGTGCAGATCGTGCGCTGGGTAGACTCGAAACCCTCGCAGGGATTCTGAGTTCATCTGATTGAGAATAGTTATCCAGCTTGTTCTTTGATCAACTCATAGATCTCTTGGGATGAGTTCGATTGATAGATCGATTCTCTAAATGCAGAGTCATTGATCATTCGACTTATTTGAGCCAATGCCTGAATATGATCGCTTGTTTTATCAGGTGGTGATGCCAGCAAAACGATCAACTGGACAGGTTGGGAATCAATTGCTTCAAAATCGATCGGGGTTGCGGGTTTACCGATTGCGATCGCGAGGCCTTTCATGCTTGCGCATTTGCCATGTGGTATTGCCAAACCATGACCAATCCCAGTGGTTCGGGTCTGTTCGCGGGTCCAAACCGCATTTTTGAGTGACTCTGTATCAGTAACTTGCCCGCACCCTTCAAGGAGATCAACAAGCTCATTAATTACATCTTGCTTGTCAGACGCAATAAGTGGTGCTCGGATGCTCTCAGGACTAATTAGCTCGATCAGATTCATGGGTCAATCCTTAACACGGTATACCAAAGCAGACAGAGAAATGAGTGTAAGGTATGATTATCCAAGAACCACTCTCTTCTCGAGAACGATAGGCGCTGGTTCAACTACTCACATGATACTCATTTCACAAATGATGCTGAGAACGAACCATCAGTATAGTGACAAGCTTCGCCTCCTGGTAAACCTTGGGGAGTTGCTCGATGTCCATCTATTTGGGACATATTGAGTTGTGAGCTGATCCATTCTGCCTGAACTTCATTCTCTTCTGCTTCAAGGCTACAGGTTGAATAGACCAAACGCCCCCCAGGCTTAAGGAGTGAGTAGGCATTTCCTGCAATCTCTTGCTGAGTAGGTGTGATCCTTGCGAGTTGTTGACGCATAGGACGGTACCGTGCTTCTCGACGGCGGGCCAATACACCTGTATTTGAACAGGGGACATCGGCAAGAACCAGATCTGCATACCCAAGTTCTCGGTTCATAATCTGATCGACATGGAGAATTCGAACTTGTTCATCATCAATAAAAACATCGCTCAATTTCGCTAAACGCTTTTCGTCTACATCTGTTGCGATGAGTTCACTATCGGGGAATCGGGCACGCAGTTGGCGTGTTTTGGTGCCTTGCCCGGCGCAGAAATCAATGATTATCTTGGGATCATTCTCAAACTTCAGTTCATCAACGACACGGGAACTGGCAGAATCTTGCACCCAAAGGTCCGATCTTGAAGCGAGCAAGTCAATGAGGTCCGCTCTTCTTCCGGTATATACCTTATGATTTGGGGATTCGTGAACCCCTAAGTCTGAGATATCGTCTGGATTTCGTGCATGTTTTACATTGATAATTGTTGGCGCTTTACTCAGGGTATGGAGAGCTTGTTGGGTAGGGTCTTCGAACTGTTTTTCCCATTTTCGGATGAGTTGTGTTGGTAGTGAGCAGGCAGATACGAGCCGGGTTCGGCCGTTAGCGGGGAGTTCGATCCCATGAAGCATTAATCCTGTCCCATCCGAGAGTGGGATTGAATCGAGGTGATGATTCCAAGAATCTGTGCGTTCGCCCTTTGTGCGTGACACTTTACGGAGAACAGCGTTGACCATACCGCCGGCTCCGGGGCGAATCGTGGTCTTCGCCCATTCGACAGATTCATCAATCACCGCGTGTGGGGGCACTCGATCCATCAGCAACAACTGAGCAGCACCACCCAGGAGCACAGCCTGCATTCTGGGTTCTTGTTCGCTCAGGTTTTTTCCACTGAGTCCGGTGATTATGTAATCGAGGGTCAACCAACGGGTGAGCACCGCATCCACAATTGCATGAGCGAGTGATGCATCGCGGACATCGAGCGATCCTGTATTGAGATCCGAAAGCGATAGGTCTGGCATCTTGTTCGCTTGGCGTGAGAGGTATCGATAGGCAGCATCGCGTGGGTCTGTGACCGTTCGCTTGCTGGTTTGGCCGGATTGATGAGAATGATCGTTGCTGATTCTGGACATGACTAGAAGATTAGGACCCTCAGGTCCAATGATCCCGTATAATGTCAGTACTGATGCGTGAATCCAATCCGACTAAAAACAGACTGAGTTCAAGCCGAATCCTCGGCGGAATGCAAATCCGTAAGAAACTGATCGTTATTCACACAGTTTTCTCTCTCTGTCTCGGGGTAGTGCTGATTTTGGCGATTCGCCCTGCGATGTCGAAGGTGATTTATAGTGCAGATATCGATCATGCTGAGTTGTTGATTGAGCTTTTCATGGAATCGGACAGTCTCTTGACGCAAACAAATCAACTGGATCTCGATGCTGTAAGGATTGAAATTGGTTCTGAAGCTGAGCTGGGTATATCTGAAACGATTTCTTTTGAAGCCCGCCAAGCATCTGATTCTGGTTTGTTGCTACCGTCGGACAATTTTGCTGCAGGGATTTTGAAATATTTGCCCGAAACAGATACTTTTCTGTTAGTGCGGGCAAGATCGATCAATGCTCGTGAGAAGATCAAGCTTGTGTATACCTTGGTCATTCTGACGCTGCTAGCGGGGTACATGCTTGTTGCGATCACGCTTGAGGTGTTCATACTCCCGGAACATGTATATCGTCCAATTCGCTCAATTCTAGCTGCGGATCAAGCAGTTCGTGATGGTGATAAATCTGCGGAAATTGTCCCGGAAAATGTTATCCCAGCAGACGAGCTTGGGTTGATTATGCGATCTCGTAACAAATCAATCCTTGCATTGCGGACTCATGAAAAGGACCTCGCTCGTGCACTCGATCGACTCGAACATGCAGCAGCGGATCTTCATAAAAAGAATCATCTACTCGAAACCGCTCGTAAAAATCTACAGGGCGCAGACCGACTTGCATCATTGGGAATGATGAGTGCAGGGATTGCACATGAGTTGAATACACCGTTGGCAGTCGTTACAGGATTAGTTGAAAAACTGAATCGAGATCAGAAACTCTCACCAACGGAAATCGCGTTGCTATCTCGAGTGGTATCCAGGCTTGAGAAACTATCTGATGGGTTACTCGATTTTGCCCGGGTTCGACCACCACTCAATAAACTGGTTGATATTTCTATACTTGTAGAGGAAGCATTGACGCTCGTCATGATCGACAAGGCAATTGACATAAACAGGTTCAATATTAATGTTCTTAACCAGATCGAATCTGGAACAATGATCACATGTGATCCCAGTAAGATAGTCCAAGTCTTTGTGAATCTTGTTCGAAATGCGGTAGACGAACTCGTAAATACACAGGTGCTCGATGGCAAAATAAAAATTTCATCTGTACAAGAATCTCGTGACGGGTCTGATTGGATAATTCTACGGATTCAAGATAATGGGTCAGGAATCAATGCTGATGTTATTGATCGATTGTTTGAGCCATTCGTTTCGACTCGACTCGATTCTCATGGTACAGGCCTTGGATTAGCGGTCACCAATGGGATAATTCGTGAACATGGTGGCGTGCTTGTAGCAACAAATCGTCCCGCAGATGAAGATCAAACCGGTGCCATATTTGAAGTTACGCTTCCAATTCAAGGCGTAACAGAATCTCAATACACTGCTTATCCATCAGATGAAACACTGTCCTGATTTTAATCAACGGACATCAAGGTCTTGTAATCGTCTGAGTCCAAGTATATCATCTTTCCCTATGTCCACTCATCACGATCTCAATACGGTGCCTCTCAATATCATCTCGCTCGATGACGACCAAGATTTTCGTGAGTATATCAATGGGATTCTCAGTGGCGATGGCCATAGTGTCCAGACAGTTGCCACTCCTGAGGAGCTTTATTCCAAAGTTCAGTCCGATCATCCAGACATTGTGTTACTTGATATCAAGATGGGTGTTAACTCAGGCCGAGAAGTGCTTAAAGAGATCAAAGCCCGTTGGCCGAAGCAGTGTGTGATCGTTGTTACTGGTTATCCATCACTCGACACAATGCGTGAAACCTTTAAACAGGATGTATTTGACTATATCACCAAGCCATTTGCCCTTGATGATTTGCGTCGTGTTCTCTCACAAGCAACGACAGCATTTGGGCTTGGACAACGACCCATGGATCGTCTTAGATC
This sequence comes from uncultured bacterium, assembly GCA_963976235.1. GTDB lineage: Bacteria > Planctomycetota > Phycisphaerae > Phycisphaerales > UBA1924 > UBA1924. Next base: position 690,855 of record CAXBJM010000001.1, on the reverse strand, counting down.
CATCCTTGGACGACAGATCAGGCTTGCCCGGACGGAACGAGGTTGGACACTTCGAGAGCTTTCAGAGGTGAGCTCGGTTTCAGTATCACAACTGAGTTCGATTGAACGCGGAACGCATCTTCCAAGTGTGGAATCACTCGTTGCGATTTCGAACGCATTGGGTTCAAGCCCGAGCGCATGGTTTGCGGCTGCAGGTTTTTAAACATTTAGTAATTGGATATTTGTCGGCCGATGAGCGATTTGTTCTCTCGTGGTATGAGCCTAATGTTGTGCGTGACGAATTCCAACACCAATCCTGCTGTGCTATTCACTGCCTTTGAACCGTCAGGCGACGATCATGCGGCTGCAGTGATCAAAGAACTACTCAAAATTTGCCCTGACATACAAGTCTATGGTTGGGGTGGAAGGAAAATGAAAGCAGCAGGGGCCCAGATTATTGAGCTCACTGGCGATGATGCCGTGATGGGGGTTCCTGGGATTGAAAAAATTAAAGAGCATCGGCGAATCAATGCTTCGATTGAACAATGGTTAACTACCAATAAAATAGCGGTGCACATTCCAGTCGATTCTCCCGCAGCCAACTTTCCGGTTTGTAAGTTGACTAAGTCAACCGGCGCTCGCGTTGTTCATATGGTGGCGCCTCAGTTATGGGCGTGGGCACCGTGGCGTATTCGCAAGTTGCGTCGACTCACAGATCATGTCATGTGTGTATTGCCATTCGAAGAAGATTGGTTTAAATCGAGGGGAGTTGAGGCAACTTTCATCGGGCACCAACTCTTTGATGAACAAGTGGACACTGCAGCACTTGAAGAACAGATCAAAGATTGGCCCAAAGGAAATCAAAGCATTGCACTGATGCCGGGCTCGCGTCCAGGCGAAATGAGGAAGAACTTCCCGCTACTCCTAGGTGCATATATTAAACTCGCGAATGAACATCCAGATATGCGTGGTTTGGTTGCAGCAACCCGTGAAGAGATCGAACCTGTGCTTAGAAAACTGGCAAGTGATGCGAATCTTGCTTGGCCTGACTCTCTTGAAATAGTGCACTCTAACACGGATGCAGTTATTTATTGGAGTGATCTTGCAATTGTCGTTTCAGGCACGGTCACAATGCAAATAGCAAGACAGCATCGCCCGATGGTTATCGTGTACAAACTGGGGCGCGTCATGTGGACACTTCTTGCTCGTTGGTTGCTTCAGACGAAGTTTATTACTCTACCGAACTTGATTGCTGGAAGGGAAATTTGTCCGGAGCTTGTTCCTCATTTTGGTGGTGCTGATCCGATTGCAGATCAGGTTGTTGAGTTACTCGAGAACCCTGATGCATTTAGTGAGCAGGTCAATAACCTTGAAGCTTTGTGCAAAGTTTTCGATAAACAAAACGCATCTGCCAATGCTGCGAAAATAATCGCTCGATATGCAGGAGTCGAACCTTCCGCTTAAGTTTTCTTAGGCTAGAGCTTTACAGGCAACAGCCCAACTGTGCACCATGAGTTGCCTCCTCGGTCAGCTATTGGAAAACTTTCAATTTCAGGTAACCCCATCGGAAGTTCTTGATTTAAAATCGAGTTGCTCACCACCGCTAAGTCATGAGAGCCAGCGATCTGTTCTTCATGAAAAAGCAATACCAGTACACATCCAAATTGAATCAATGGATCTACAGCTAGTTTGACCAGATCATTCCGTGGTCCACTGAGTAGATCGGTGGTGTACTTCCCATTGGCAACAGGCACACCATCGATATAGCTGAACTGAGCAACAGATTTGACTTCAATCCAATAAGCATCCTCTGGCATGGATTGATCTATATCAGGGATTGCATTGGTGGATTGCGATTCAAACAGTGTTCCAATCGCCTTATTCTGAGCAACTTGCTCATCAACAATATCAAAAATACGAGATTTATCCTTGGGTATAAGCACCAAATCACAACGTTGCCGATGGGAATCCTTTGGTAAATCGACCAATGCTGAAGGATAGCGAACTTCACGCAAGACGGTTGCGGCATCATTCGCAAATGCTTGTGCTAGAAGAGGATGCAGTTGTGTCTCGGTGTATGAATCCAATCCTTGATATGCATGTTGTTCACAGAAGTCTGCTTCTAAACGCTGAAGTCCGTTGTACAGGATGCTCATAATTTCTGTTGGATTCCACACGCGATGACAATAGCCTCTCTTGATTGGACTTGCATTCTGTAAATAACTGTGAGAATATAGCCCTCACAAACAATAATCCTGTCACATCAGAAGAGGGCCAAATGGCACTAAACGATATACTCAACTCGATTAACGGCGTGCTATTTTCAGACTACACCGTTTACGCATTACTTTTCACCGGATTAGCCTTCACCGTTTGGTCAGGATTCGGTCAGTTTCGTGCGTTTACTCATGGCCTCCAAGTCGTTCGAGGTAAATACGATGATCACGATGATCCAGGGGCAATCAATCATTTCCAAGCGCTCTCAGCAGCGCTCTCAGCGACAGTAGGACTGGGCAATATTGCAGGCGTTGCCATAGCTGTGGCGCTGGGTGGACCGGGTGCAATATTTTGGATGTGGATCATCGGGGTGCTAGGTATGTCACTCAAGATGACTGAAGTCACCCAATCGATGCTCTACCGAAACACGGATGACCCAGACAATCCACATGGTGGTCCAATGTTTGTAGTCAAAAAAGGTTTCAAAGAATGGGGTTTGGGTCCCATTGGTACGTTTGTAGGTGGGGTTTTCGTTGTCACACTCATCATCTCAGCGATCACTGGAGGCAACATGTTCCAAGCTTGGAATGTTGCTGACATTACTTTCACTTACTTTGAAGTGCCACAGGTTGTTACAGGAATCGTTCTTACTGTTCTTGTAGGCATGGTTATTTTGGGCGGGATCAAGCGTATCGGTGCGGTCGCAGGCCGCATTGTACCATTTATGTGTGCAATCTATGTGATCGCAGCGTTGGTGGTCTTGAGCATGAACATCAGCGAAATTCCTTCGATGCTTGGATTGATCGTGAGAAGCGGCCTCCCCGATTGGCTCGGAGGCGCAAATGCTGATGCATCGGGTGCATTCCTTGGAGGCACCTTTGGTTATGCCGCGATGTGGGGTGTAAAAAGAGCGCTGTTCTCATCTGAAGCTGGACAAGGTTCATCCCCGATCGCACATTCAGCTGCAAAGACTGATGAACCAGTTCGCGAGGGTGTTGTCGCAGGTCTCGAACCGTTCATCGATACGATTGTTGTATGTACCCTCACTGCTCTCGTTATCTTATCAACCGGTGCTTACAACCGAGAAGCGGAATCAGAGTTTCTCGATGCCAGTTCAGTTAAAATTGTACAAGCTGAAGATTCGACTCCTGAAAACCCTTCTTGGACATTAGAAACTCCAGTATTGCCTGCGATGACCGCAGATGCGAGACGGATCAGACAGAGTCCTGAACACAACTCAGGATGGCGTGACGGCGAAGTTGTATTCTTCATTGTTGCAGCCGACGAAAACACCGACACAGGCCGAAACCTCAGAAAGATATCGGGTCTAGTCAGTCGTGATGATTCGGATGTATGGAGTGCCAATTGGGGAACACTTGATTCAGAGCAAATTCCAGTGCTTCGTGAACACGAAGATGGCACTGTAGACCTTGGTATTTATGGCGAGTATGCAGGTGCATCATTGACTGCATACGCATTCGATCGACAGTTTCCAGGGCTTGGTAAATGGCTTGTTTCCATCGCGGCTTGGCTCTTTGCGATTTCAACGATGATCTCTTGGTCGTACTACGGCGAACAAGGAATCTATTACTTCGTTGGGAATATGGGGGACAAGTTCGCCAAGAACGCTGCTTTCATTTACAAAATCATATACGCATTGCTCATCTTGCTTACCACTATTCTTGCAATGCCATTGTTCGGTCCTGAAAAGAAGGCATTCATTGCCACAGATCATGAACTTGATATGTGGACAACATTGGGTCTTGGAGTCATGCTCGTTGCGAATATCCCTATTATGTGGATCTTTGCTGCGAAATCAATGAGTGCATATCATGACTATTTCCGAAGGATGAAAGCAGGAGAAGACACTCCGCACGATGCTCCACCAATAAGTGATGTCGTCGAAGGAAAAGATATCGAATAAATTCAACTGATTGAAAAACAATCCACGCCGCCCGGTTTTCGGGCGGCGTTTTTATACGAACTGCATCATTCCAGCGATGACAAACGCCCAGAGAAAGAGCACGCCAAAGGTCATCCAATGAAGTCGCTCAGGCAATGAACTCGGATTCTCATTCGGTATGGGGATACTCATTAACTCTTCCATAACTAGATAATCGAGCCCACCTCGAGATTGGGCATCTTCGACGATCGCGATCATTGATCGCGCATGAATTCCAGATATGTTGGATTTTGACGCAGCTTCTACCAATTCTTCGTATTGACCGATGGATTGAACCCTGTGGTGACGACCCAGAGTCATTTGAACACGAGCAGCAAACTGCCAACGAGGATCGGTTTGATCCATGTGTACTGTTTGTACCAGTTTGCTATGATCATTGTCCATTTCACGCAACATCGGATGTTGCATGTTGCCCAATGTCAACGGATTCTTGCCAGATTCACTCAGTATAAGATTTTGTGTTTGCATAAAGTGAATCATGCAATCTGTGGACCAAGTTTGGTCAAGTCTCATGCCCTATCGGGCCGAACTATCGATTGTACCGATTATGCTTATTTTCAGGAGCAAATGTTGAATCAAACATCTCATAATATCAAGAACACGATTCAAACTGGATTGAGCACGCAGACAATTAAAGACGCACTCTCCAAGATGTCTAAAAAAGGCAAGTTGCCAGGTTATCAGGGTGATGTTTCTGAAGGGATCGCAGAAGTTGCCGCTCATGGTACACCGTTTGATTCTAAGCTCATCCTTACGCATGAAGGCAATCGTTTGATATTTACACCCAAGCTCCTGACAACAATGCCTGCAATCTTTTGCATTCTGTTGATCGTTTCTATATGGCCTGGGCTGCCATTGACTGATGTGTTCTTGAGTTCTTTTCAATGGTACGAACGGTTTGTTGCCAATACAGGCATTCAAACTTGGTACTGGTATTTGCCATTAACTGTCTTGCCTTCGCCATTTGCATGGAAGAGTGCAATGAAAAAATCGAAGCGTACCGCAGAAGTATCTATGGCTGAAACAGTTGAAAAAATTGAAAAAGTGCTTGAACATTCATCGAACTAGCTCGATTTGTTGAGCCATTCCGTTTCAAGTTCACCAAGCTCGATCTTGATGATGTCTCTTCGTTCGGTGAGTTTGTTCGCTCGTTCAAAATCGTTCCATACATCCGAATCACCGAGTTCGGCATCGATTCGTTTGAGCTCTATATCATGTGCCTTGAGCTGCTCGTCGATCTTATCAATCGACATCCACGAGAATCTATTTTTCTCTTGTGATATAGCTGGCTTAAAAACGGGAGTTTCTTGCTTAATCACAGGAACTGGTTTGGCTTGCTTGGTACGAACAAATGCACCCTTCTCGGTATCTTTGGAAAGCTTCCAATCGGTGTAGGTCCCTGCGAACACTTCAGCATTCCCGTTTCCATCGAGTACCAATATGTGATCACATACTGCATCTATCAATGCACGGTCATGAGAGATCACGATGATTGTTCCTTCAAAATCGCCTTCCGTTTTTTCACCGGTTTTCGGGTTCTCATGCGTTCGGGCAATTGTCTTTTCAAGTCTCTCGGATGCTTGAATATCTAAATGGTTTGTTGGTTCGTCAAGCACCAATACATTTTTAGCGCTTGCGAGCAATGCTGCGAGCACCGCTCGGGCTTGCTCCCCCCCTGACATAACACCGATTTGTTTCTCTTGGTCTCTCCCAGAGAACATGAATGCGCCCGCGAGGTTTCGAGCGTCTTGTTCGCTCATCATCACTCGTTCATCAGTTTCCTTGCGGATGGTATTTTGGATATGACGATACACGGTGATATCCGGGTCGAGCCCTTCATGGGTTTGATTGAAATGTCCAACAGCGAGCTTTGACCCAAGCTTTGTTTTTCCGCTGTCAATTTCTTGTTCTTCGAGCAAGCATCTTACAAGTGTCGTTTTCCCTGCACCGTTGGGGCCAATGATTCCCCAGCGTTGTCCTCGTTCGATATGGAATGTAAGGTCGTGAAACAGAACCTTCGTGCTCCCATCAGTCGCAGGATAAGACTTAGAAATTTCACGAGCTGACACGACGATGTCGCCGGTCCGCTCAGCTTTCGGGAGACTCAGTTTCATATCATCGAGTTCAACTGGTCGTTCGAGTGCGGATAGTTTTTCACGGTCTAATCGAGATTCGCGACCCTTTGCTTGCTTGGCCCGTTGTCCCGCTTTGAACTGGCGGATGAACGCTTCTTCGCGTTTGAATACCTCTTGTTGTTTTTCGTATGCTCGCAGCATGGTGACACGGCGCTCGACGCGTTGTTTCCGGAATGCAGCGTAGTTGCCTGGATATTCAACCAGCCGACCGTCTTCAACCTCCACGATCCGTTTCACAACCTTATCGAGCAGATAGCGATCATGAGAAATCAACACTACAGCGCCTTGATATGTATCACGCAAAAACTCTTCAAGCCATTCACGCCCTGCAACATCAAGGTGGTTGGTCGGTTCATCAAGCAAGAGCACTGTTGGGTTTTCAAGCAGAAGTTTGGCCAGTGCAACGCGTGCTTTTTGTCCGCCGGAGAGATCCTTGACTTTGATTTCGAACTGAGAATCAGTGAAACCAAGTCCATGGAGTATCTGTTCTACCTTGTGGTCGTTTGCATATCCACCAGCATTTTCAATTGCTTTATCTAATCTGATTTGCTCGTTGAGCAATTTCTGAAGTTGCTCATCTTGCGCGTCAGCCATTTGTTCATAGACAACTTCGAGTTCTGCATGCAACTTTTCTACGATCTGGAATGCTCTGGCAGCAGCTTCAACAAGCGTGTCATTCATCTTGAGATCATGGTTTTGATGGAGATAGCCAACCCGTGATCCTTGTTGTACAACTACCGTTCCCTCATCTTGTTTGATCAATCCACTGAGCACTTTGAGGAGGGTACTTTTCCCAGATCCATTGCGTCCTACCACGCCAATTTTTTCATCGGGTTCTACGGTAAAGGACATCCCTTTGAGGATTTCTACTTCGCCATAAGAGAGTTTCAAGTTGGTTCCGGTGAGTACTGGCATGGGCAGAGAGTGTACGCGTGTATAGTGCCTAAATGTGGTCAAGTTGGCCGAAGAATCGACGATGATGATTCAAAATCTCATCAATCATTGCTTGATTCGGTTGGTTATCCCACACATCTTCCTCAAAGCAACCTCCAAGAACGAGCGCGTTCTCACGGGGGAACATATATTTATACCCATCATGAACCGCATACCCTAAATTTTGAGGCTGCAAATGAACAAGTACCCCTCGTGCGGCATACACCGCGTCATCTGCGAAAAGCTTCCGAGAACCGAGTGCCAAACAGTTCACAATCACTATTTCATCAATCTCTAGAACCTGATCTATGGTCTCAAACTTATGCTTGTGAAACTGCCCACCTAGGTTGATTACATCATCATAGATGGAATCAAGAAACCGATTGGTATGGATGAACTCGGTTGTGAACATCCTGCCTGGTTCGGCAATGCACTCAAAGGGAAAAGAATCGATCGGTGTAGGCGGATCAATCAGGCCGTTCTCGAAGAGATAGCTCTCAGTATTACTCGTCGCGGGCTCATAAATCGGGAGGTTCTCAATTCCATAGCGATTCGAATCGAGTGAACGAAATACACTTTGTGATCGCTCTAAAATATCAATCATTCTTCGAGTCTGAGCGGGTGTATCACCGAACTCGATCCCCACAGGGAGCCAAAGAGCTCCTGCAATCGCGCTTGTGGTTTCGTTTGCTACTTTATCCGAATAAATAGATACACGATACCCTCGGTTGAGCAGTTCCCTCGCGGTGGTTAAGCCCACGACCCCCGCACCAAGAACTGCAATTTGATCTCCTGAAGTAGAAACTTGATCAACGATATCAGAGGCAATATGAGCAGTGCCAAATGAGACGGTGACGCCGCATCCGCCGTGCCCGTAGTTGTGAACGATTTTTTTCGTTTGGATGTGTTCCAATTCGAGCTTTAACCCACCGCGTCGGCAAGGCCTTAAGCCGCAAACCGCACCCATTATCTGGGAATCACTTAAATCTGGTGTTGGCAATGTTTTTGTTGATGTATTCACTGCATGCTCCGGTTCTGACACTAGACCATAAACCTGATATTGATGATCTGTAGCGTCATTTTTCGGTTGAAAAACCAATCTCCATATTCACCTACGCAGACCTAACGCTATACTTCAAGCGTGAGCATATCTCCCACAAATCCAAGCGTGTCCAGTACTTCTGAAGCACATCCTGCTGAACCTGTCACTCTGAAGACCCTCAAGCGGATGAAACGCAAAGCGGAACCGTTCGCTTGCCTTGCTTGCTATGACGCGACATCCGCTCGATGGCTCGAAAGAGCGGGGGTTCATGTGCTTCTGGCAGGCGATTCTGCAGCACAAGTTGTCCTTGGGTACGACCGCACCATCGACATGCCGATTGATTTCGCGATCGAGATCACGGCGGCTATAAAGCGAGGGGCACCTCAGACACTGATTATGGCCGACATGCCATTCATGAGTTACCACACATCCGTGGAAACTGCAATGACAAATGCTGCCCGGTTCATGAAACAAGGGAATGCGGATGTCATCAAGCTTGAATCTGATGAAACTTTTGCTCCCCTTGTTGCTCACATGACACGAGCAGGGATTCCGATCTGCGCGCATATTGGGTGTAAGCCTCAAACAAGTTCTGTCACCGGTGGGCCGATGGCTGCGGGACGCACCGCAGACCAACTGACTCAGGTGGTACGAGATGCAAAAGCACTCGAAGAAGCAGGGTCTGTACTCCTATTGATCGAAGCAGTTCCTGAACAAGTCACACAAGCGGTCATGAACGCTGTAAGCATCCCGGTCATCGGTATTGGCGCAGGAACAGGTTGCGACGGTCAAATCCTTGTGGTGAACGATCTGCTGGGACTAACGGATCAGCCTCCAAGATTTGCACAGGCAGTTGAGACATTCGGTCCGCGATTAAAAGCTGCGGGACAAGAATGGGTCAAAAGAGTCCGCAGCGGCACAATCGGCGGCCAGGCATACACCATGCGAGATGGCGAATTTGAAAAACTATCACCATCAGAGCTTCCTCAAGATCATCAGCCTACGAATTAATACGATCAATGCTCAAGGCACCGGGTTGCCCATGTCGATTGATTCATTGGTGAAATAATTCTAAGTACGAGACAAAAATCTCGTTCACCCAAAGGATTCGAATCATGAAAAAATTTGCATCCTATGCGCCCGCAATCGTCGTGCTACTTTGCGTGATCGTATCGCTTTTCGCTGTTCCACAGATCATCGAACGATATGCGTATGCACAACAAAACGCAAAGATCACCCTCGCTCGCGGCGTGCTCGCCCAAGATGACATCCTCCGTCGAATTGATCGTGCAACATCCGCTATTGCAGATTCGATCGAACCAAGCGTTGTACATATTGAAACTAGGCGTGAACAATCTGAACTTTTACCTACACAATCATCCCTCTCAACCGGTGCAGGGTGGGTTTATGATACCTCAGGACACATCGTGACCAACGCACATGTCGTTCAATCCACCGAAGATGTTTCGATTGAGTTTTCAACAGGCAAGGTTGTCTCAGGCAAAGTGATTGGCATCGATCCATACACCGATATCGCTGTGATCCAGGCTGAGCAAGGTAACACCTATTTCTCGGCTCGTAGAGCGAATGCCCGTTTGCCAAGAACAGGCGAAAGGGTGTACGCATTCGGTTCACCCTTTGGATTTAAGTTCTCGATGTCTGAAGGCATTGTTTCAGGGCTTGGTCGAGAAGCAGGGGGGTCGAATGTTACGGGTGGTTACACGAACTACATCCAAACTGATGCCGCAGTCAATCCTGGCAACTCCGGTGGACCGCTCGTGAACTCCGATGGGCACATCATTGGGATGAATGTTGCCATTGCAACTTCTCGATCTGTTGGGCAATCACCAGAGGAATCACAAAGTGATAGTGCCGGGATTTCATTTGCAATCCCTCTTGGCACTATTGAGCCGATCGTCAATCAAATCATTCAATACGGCAAAGTTTCCAGAGGCTATCTTGGAATTCGGTATGACTCTGACCCAACTGATCGAATCAATTTTACACTCAATGATGGTTCAAATATGAGTGGTATTCTGGTGACCAGCGTTGAAGTGGATGGTCCGTCTTATGATGCAGGTATAGAAATGAATGATGTCATTGTTTCTATCCAGGGCTCGCCGGCACTGAATGCTGAATCGCTTTCTTCATTAATCAGTTCAGGAAGACCCGGTGACACGATAACTGTTGAGATCTATCGAGATCAACGTCTAATCAATCTGCCCGTGACACTTGGGGAAATGAAAGCGGAAGTACTTGCCAGGCGGATACTCGAACCGATCATGGTTCAACTCGGAATGTCTATACAACCTTGGGATACTGGAGTGCTCGTCCGAACAGTTTGGCCTGGTTTTCCTGGAGAAAATGCGGGATTCGCTCAAGGCGATGTAATCACTGCAATCAATGGCAAATCATTTGATGACTACTTTTCATTCTTTGTCCTACTGGCAGATGAAGGCATACTTACCGGTTCAAGAGTCACCTTTTCCATCATTCGGATGGATCAAACACAAGACACAATCACTCTCCGCCTAGAAAGGTAATGGGATTGATGTATAGTTGTTCCCAAAGTCCCAATGCGTATAAAGGTAAGCGTGTCGTTGTCATGGGGCTTGGTCGATTCGGTGGCGGAGTCGGGATTACACGCTGGTTGATTGAATCCGGTGCAGATGTGCTTGTCACTGATACTGCGAATCTAGAAACACTAAGGTCTTCTATAGCAGAGCTCAGAGATCTACTTTCTACGAATAGGCTAGAAATACAAGTTGGTCCTCATAGCAATTTCCATTTAGATAATGCTGATGTTCTTGTTGTTAACCCCGCGGTCCCTCAACCGTGGAATAATCAGTTTGTTCGTGAAGCGGAATCACGCAATATTGATCTCACCACAGAAATTGAAATCGTTTATCGACAACTCGACCCATCACGAATTGTTGCGATCACTGGATCTGCCGGTAAAAGTACAACCAGTGCTATGACACATGCGATTCTTCAATCCACTGGTCATCATGCGATCCTCGGCGGCAATATCGGTGGATCACTTTTATCAGAGATACAATGTATCACACCAAACTCCTATGTTGTACTAGAACTTTCGAGTGCGATGATCTATTGGCTTTGGGGACGCAAAGAAAATGCACATCCAGTAATCGCGCCCGCTGTAGCTTGCTTGACAAATTATTCACCAAATCATATAGATTGGCACGGTCAGGAAGAGCATTACAAAGGATCGAAACAATGCCTGCTCAATATTCTTCCTGAACATTCAACAGCAGTTCTGAACCAATCACTTGAAGAATGGGGCAAACATCTCCGCTCAAAGGTTCATGTCATTCATGATGAACATGCGATCCGTGATTGTGTGCTTCCGGGTCAACATAATGCGATCAATGCGGGTATGGCAGTTGTTGCAGTATCAGCAATCACCAAGTCATCAGAAGAGCTTACAACGGAGTATGTACAATCTGTACGCAGATTTACAGGATTACCGCACAGGCTCAATTTGTGCCATGAGACTGACAGTTTGAAGTTCTATAACGACTCAAAATCAACGATCCCTCAAGCAACAGTTCTTGCGATTGAATCAATTGCTGAACAATTGCCCAAGCGTTCAATACATCTTATCTGCGGCGGATATGACAAGGGGTCTGATCTCTCGGTCATCGCTCAATGTGCGAAAGAACTTGGAGGAACTTACACAATTGGCGCCACTGCACAATCAATAACTGACGCATCAAAGGACTACTCGATTACCTGCAACACACTCCAGCAGGCAATGGAAGCCGTTATTGAACGCGTAACTCCGGGTGATATTGTCTTACTCTCACCGGGATGTGCATCGTGGGATCAATACGATAACTACGAACAACGCGGCGAAGAGTTCGAAAAACTCGCTCGCATGTTGACAGGAACCGATTCATGTATATCCAACTTGTAACTTCAATAATTCTGTTCACACCACCAGCAGTAACCACTGATCCTACAGAACTCCTCCCCGGCATCTATGTTTCTCAGGGAATGGTTGAGTTTGAAGCCAAAGTATCCATCGATTGTCATCATCCAGAATCACCGGATGTCTATCTAGAAATGTTTGTCACCGCCCCCGATTCAAGAGAACATGAAGCACTCTTTGTTGCAGACATACAACCTTCATCTCTCCATGGGGCGCTGCTCGCTGCTGGATTCAACTCTGGCGAACCGATCAGTTGGGGGACTCAATCTAACAATCACACCACAACAAATGCAACTGGGGATCAACTTCAGGTGTTGTACTCGCTTGTTGAAAATAAAGATGCTGAACCCGAGTATCTACCGATTGAATCGCTTGTGATCGATCTGCATACAAGAGACACCTTGCTCGAGGTTGATCATCGACCAAGTTTGGTCTTTGCGGGCTCGTCGTTTAACAACTCAGGGTATGCAGCAGATCAATCGGGTACTTTAATATCATTGACACCCTTTGGTGATGAAGTCATATCGCCAACTTGGTCACTCTCACCTCAAGCGGACATCGATGAACCAGTTTGGATTGCCAACAATGAACTCTTACCTGAAATTCATACAACAGTTCGTATCCGTATTGTGAAAACTCGCGTTGAATCAGAACAAGAATCAGTGGATTCAGTTGATACTCAAGAAAAGCTGCAATAGATCCACCAACATTCACATCAACCAAATCGGATCGACATCGATCGCGGTTCTTGAATCACTCTTGAGCAAACCTTGTGCTCGCAGATGCGCCATCGCATCTTGCATTGGCTTGGGGGTGGGAGAAAGCATCTCGATACACCAACGATAGCGATTGGCGATCCTTGTGATCGAACAAGGCATAGGTCCTACAATCTGAACGCAAGTATCGGCGACCGATCTGAGTTGATCACCCAGTATTGATGCATGTTTGTGAGCAACATCATTGTGTTCATCTCTGATCACTAATCGAACCATCCGAGCAATTGGAGGCAAGCCCGCGATTCGTCTGGCATTGAGTTCATCATTAGCAAATCCTGGGTAATCGTGGCGAGCAGCTCGCGTGATTGCTGCAGAACCTGGGTTCAGAGTTTGGACAACAACCCTTCCAGGCACACTCCCCCGGCCGGCACGTCCTGCAACCTGTGACACAAGCTGATAGGTCCGTTCTTCAGCTCGAAAATCTGGTAAGTACAATGCTGTGTCTGCACTCAACACACCAACGAGCGAGACATTGGGGAAATCTAACCCCTTTGATATCATCTGGGTTCCGAGTAGTAGTTTGATTTTTCCGCTTGCAAATCGTTCGAGCACATCGAAGTAATCTCTCGCGTGTTTCATCGTATCCGCATCAACTCGCTCGAAAGTGTCACCGAGCACAAGCCCGAGTCGTTCACCAAATCGTTCAACAATTTCTTCTTCGACGCGCTGTGTACCGACACCAAGTTCGATCACTGGTTTTCCGGTCATCGGGCAACTCTTTGGAATCAGTTGTTCACTTTGACAGTGATGACATCGAACGAATCGTCGTCCGCCTTGGGTTCGAACAGATCCGCGATGTACAACCATTGTTGAATCACATTGATCACATTCGAGTTTCCATCCGCATTTTTTGTCGGTGCTGACGACAACCGATGCAAAGCCCCGCCGATTGAGCAGAAGGATTGCTTGGTTTCCTGCTTTTAAGCACTGCTCGAGTTCATTACCAAGTGATCTGCCGATCGTATATTCAGAACGAGCTTTGTTCCCATCGGTCCTGGGTTTCATTCGCTCTTCATCAATGGCCATGTTCACCATTCGAACCTGAGGCATTTGCCCACCACCGACTCGTTCAGGCATGGACCATAATCTATAGCGTTTGGCTCGTGCATTAGACCAGCTCTCAAGCGATGGGGTTGCTGATCCAAGAACCACCGGGCATTGTTCGACTTGTCCTCGTTTAACAGCAGCATCTCTTGCGTTATATCGAGGGAGTTGATCTTGTTTATACGACCCGTCGTGTTCTTCATCAACGATGATGATCCCGACATTTTCCATGGGTGCAAACACCGCGGATCGGGCGCCGACCACCACGCGTGCATGGCCACCCGATAGAAGTGCCCACTGCTGATTCCGAACAGATCGTGTGAGCCCCGAGTGTAAGACCGCGACGCCATAGTCTGCAAAGCAGTTCACGAATCGTCCTGCAGTTTGTGGGGTCAGTGCAATTTCAGGAACCAGGACAATTGCCTGCTTGCCCTCTGCTAACACTTGCTCAATAAGTTTGATATAGACTTCGGTTTTTCCAGATCCGGTAACCCCGAACAATAGGTGCGGCGAAAATGACCCGATGGTTTCGCCAATTCCAGATACCACTGTAGTTTGCAATTGAGTAAGTTCGTGTGTCCCCGACTCACCAGCATCAAGGAGTTCAAACTGCTTAGGGGCAGAAAAAACTTCAACTTCTATCTCTTCCAGTATCCCCGCAGCGACGAGCTTGTTGATCGCGCCCACTGATTTGTGCTCGATTCTGCTTGCTAGTAACTTTGGATCGATTGGGAACTGCGATGAATCCATCGCCCGAATTTTCTTCCAAGCATCCTTTGCTTTGGGAGTCAGATCCGAAATCAACTCTTCCGCATCCACAGTTCGTTGTAAGCGTTTCTTTTTTCGTAATCCAGTCTTGGCTTTTACCGCAGCGGGAATCATTGAAGAGAACACCATCCCTAGTGGACACATGTAATATGTTGACATCCACTTTGCCAGTTCAACAAGGGAGGTTGGCAAAATTGTCGATGTTGATTCTCGGATAGATTTCACCTTTTTAGGATCAAACCCGTCGAGCAAATCCATGTCCCCGATCTCGATGACAACCCCCCCTGTGGGAGTGTTACCTCTCCCAACGGGAACAACCACGCGTTGACCGACTTGTGTATGTTGATCTCCAATATAGGTCAATCCGCCCATACGATCGATCCCTCGTTCGATCGCAACACGGGCAAAGATGCAATCTTCGTATCCCTCTGTCGAAACTTTGGTGTCGTCTTGCTCAAGATGGTGTGGAAACAGATCCATAGAGATATACTGTAAACCATTATGCATGACAAAAACATAGATCACCCCATACGACTTGCTCTTTCTACAGGAACCGTTTATGCCGGCACCGGCTTTGGCGCAATCGGGCAAGGAATCATCGCGACCGGAGAAGTGGTTTTTAACACTTCGATGACCGGGTATCAGGAATCGCTGACTGACCCGTCCTATATGAGGCAAATTCTTGTCCAGACCCAACCGATGATGGGGAATACAGGGACAAACCCGAGTGATACCGAATCCTCCAGTGTGCAGGTCGCGGGATTCGCGATCCATGAATACACCAAGCAATGGTCAAACTACCGCGGGAACCAATCTCTGCATGAGTATCTTGCCGAGTCTGGTATTCTTGGAATCGCACAAATCGACACCCGATCACTGACCAGAGTGCTCAGATCAACTGAATCTGTTCAAGGCGTCCTCACTGATCGTACAGATATAACGGATATTGAACTCCTTGAACTCGCCAAAAAAGCACAATCGATGTGCGGACAGAACCTTGCTCAAGCTGCGGGTTGCCTACAAGCACACGAATGGACCCTAGATCGTGGAGAGTGGGGGACTCAGAATCCTCAAGAATCCTCACCAATCGTCCTTGTGATGGACTTTGGACTCAAATCAAACATCGCTCGATGTCTTACAGAGATGGGATGCAAAGTCCAGATCATTCCACAGGCGACGACATCACAGGAAATTGTATCATTGATCCAGAGTGATCAGGCGCATGCGCTGTTCCTTTCAAATGGTCCTGGGGATCCTTCAGCAGTAGAGCAAGTCACTCGCACATTGAAAGAACTCATTGGGAATGATGCTCTGTCGAATTTCCCAATCTACGGCATCTGTCTCGGGCATCAGCTGCTTTCACTGGCGATCGGTGCAACAACTTACAAACTCCCCTTCGGTCATCGGGGTGCCAATCACCCCGTCCATGATCTTGAAAGCGGTCGAATCCAGATTACGAGCCAGAATCATGGATTTGCTGTCGATAAAGATGCACTCCTCCAAGCAGGGGGGGTTATTACGCATATTCACCTGAATGATCACTCGGTTGCGGGGTTCCGGCATGCATCTCGACCGATCGCTGCTGTCCAGTTTCATCCAGAAGCTTCACCGGGTCCTCATGATGCCCACCAGTTCTTTCTAGATTTCGTTGAATCCGTGCAGAGATGCAGGACACAGCTTACCTAGTGTTCGCTAAGAGCGCAAACCCATACATGCCCCGTACTTTAAAACTGTAATAGAGTACGATAATAACACCAATTGGGAAATTCTCTGCATTTTCCGCAGTTCTCCCCTTGCATGGGATCTTGATTGAGGTATATTCGTATGGGTACCGTAGTGATACGGAATCAGCAATGTGATTATGAATCCATTTCATAATGCAAAGCAAACTCTCCTTCGGGGAGAGTACCGCCGAGATTTGTGTTTTTTTTCTGATAACTCTTCTATGAAGGTTTATCACGCAGATCTCTAGGGGAGAGAGAACCCAACGCGGTACAGATTTATGTTGAAGACTTATCGAGCTTTGCTTGTATAAGTCTCATTTTGTTCGTTTCTTGATGTCCACTCTGGACATCAATATCGAGTTGTGGTTTTAACTGTTTCAATAACAACAAAAAAGAGGAGCTTTTCCATGAAAGCGAAGAGTGCATTAAGTGTTGCCCTGGTTGCCGGTCTTGCCGGTGCGTCAGTCGCAGCAAACACACCAACAGAACTCTCACCATCAAGCACGACGGTGAAAAAAGTAGCTCATATCTACTTCAACATCGCATCAGGCGAAAAAGTCGTTACCCTTCTCGGTGACGGCCAAACAGCACCTGTAGACAACGGCGTGAGTGGTCCAATCTGGTCATCACGCGTTGCAAACATGTGTGCTGCTCAGGGTTTCTCAACATCATACTTCTTTGGTCTTGATGACAACTCAGGTACAACTTCACTCGCAACCGATGCTACATCGATGCAGTGGGGCGATTTGCCATTAGACACAGTCGTTGACTGTGTTCACCTTGACTGGGTTACCGATCATGACGATGTCGACACCGACTCAGATGGTCTCGGTGACGGTGTTGTAGGTCTTGCTGGACAGTGGACATACTGGGACTCAGAAAATGGTCGCGTTCTCAACAACTCGACTCGTCTTCCAATCATCTCATTCATCTTCACTGATCTTCCAGGTGATACTTCAGGAACAACTGATCCTGACGATCCGTTGAACACACTTGCTGGTTACACCGCTGACGTTGACCTTGCGGCAACATTCACTGGTACATCACTCGTATTCGAACTCGGCGATTCCGACGGCGATTTCCAAGAAGGTTTCTTTGGCAACAACGATGTTGACATCGACTCAGATGATATCGGCGACGGCATTTCAATCGGTGACACTTCAACCGACGGCAATGGTAACCCAACCGTTGACCGTGACTTCGACGGCAACCCAGACTGGGACCTTGACCTTGACGGTCTCTCTGACTGGGGCTGGTCAGTTCGCTTCTTCCAGCCTGGTACAGCGGACCTCGATTCCGACGGCAACCTTGACGGCGACATCGCTGACTCAATGAAGACCATCGGTATGAGCTTTGCAGTTCCAGAAGGTACCGCTATTGATAATGGCGACACCACTTGGACATGGGAAATCGATACTGCTCCAGCAACTGGCGACGCTGGTACTGGTTACGAAGATGCATTCGCACTCTTCGACGGTGCATTCACTCACATCGGCACCTTCTTCTTTGGTGGTCTCTCATGTGTAGCTGATGAAAACGGTCAGTACGGCCCATCGACCGGTTTCGAGCATCAGCTCTTCGGTCCATCAAACATAACCATGCTTGGTTGTGACGTTGCTGACCTTGCTGAGCCTTTCAATACTCATAACTTCTTCGATGTTTCTGCATTCCTCGGTGCATTCGGTGCTATGGAACCAGCAGCTGACCTTGCAGAACCATTCGGAGTATTCAACTTCTTCGATGTTTCCGCATTCCTCGGCGAATTCGGCGACGGATGTCCGTAATCGAAGCTTGATGATTTGAAGATCTGAATCTTTGATACAGATCGACAATACAAACTCAACGAACCCCGAAGCTCCGGCTTCGGGGTTCTTGTTTTTGTACATATCAAACCGATGGATCACTTATCGAGAATCAGAACCGATCCGCTGTAGGTTGTTCAAACCTTTGCGTCACGCCAGCCGCCGAAGAAGAACCGAGCGGAGAATATGCATCCTCTCAGGAACATCTCAAAGCACAAAGCGATCCACATCCCGGTGAGTCCAGGTTGAATACCGAACCATGCATCCCCGATGCGCGGATTGTTGATCAACCCGCCTCCCAACCATTCTGGGATCGGAATATCAACGCCTGAGATGAAATATGCCAAGGGCAATCGCAGCGCATAGGTACAGAACCATGTCAGTCCCAGGACCCATTTCACATCACCTGCGCCACGCATCGCGGATCGAAACACGATCCCAATTGCGAATGGTATTTGTACAATTCCGCACACAATGAGCAGTGGGGGAACCATCTCTAAATGCGCAGGTTGGGTTGATAGCATCCCGGTGATTTGTTTGGAAAAGACGATGAATCCAATACCCATGGTTCCCATGATGAGTACCGCGATGAGTGTGCATCGGAATACCGCTTTCTTTGCGAGATCAGCACGACCCATCCCGAGGTATTGCCCTGCGAGGGTTGCTGCTGCAATCCCCATTCCGAACCCTGGCATAAAACTAAATGCTTCGATACGAATACCGATGATATGGGCACCGAGTAAGCCGTCAGACGCGGTTTGACGTGCTAGCAATCCGACGAATGCAATGATAAAGAAGTTGCCGATCCAGAGTCCGAATGTCTCAAAGAAGTTGGGAATTCCAAGACGGACTAGACGAGAAAGCATCACTGAATGAATCTTCATTCTTCTGAGTTTTAGACGGATTGACCATCGGCCGCTTACTGCCATTGACAGGATCATCAATGCACCAACGATATCGCCGATGACCGTACCGAATGCGATACCTTTGACGCCCCAATCGAGGCCTAAGGGACTGGTCATCCCAGCGATCGTCACCCCTGAGAACAACCAACTAATTGCGATATTCACGATGTTTCGTGCGATCATTGCCTTCAATGGAGACATGGAATCTCCTGCACCACGCGAACAAGCGATCATCACGAAGAGCACCGAAGCAGCAGGGACCCCAAGGGCGATGATCTTCATATAATCATTGAAAAACTCCGCAGCTTGAGGCGTCATGTTGAGTAATCCGGTGATCGGAGATGCAAGAAAAAACACGATTGCGCCGACTATGAATCCTGAAATCAAGGCCATTGTGAGCGTCTGTCCAAGCACAACATTGGCAACACCGATGCGTCCTTTTCCTACAGATCGAGCAATTAATGCAGTAGCACCAACACCGATGGCCATGATGACAAGGCCGATGAGCCACATAATGTAGCTTGCTCCACCGATCGCGTCCGTCGCGGCTTCGCCATGTGTGAGAGATGCAGAGAGCTTTGTGTCGACGAGTCCTACAAGTGAGTTCAAGAATGATTCAAGCACAACAGGCCAAGCAAGCACAAAGATGGCGGCACCCATCGTGAGGCCTTTGAGTTTCCCTGTACGAAACTTCCCATCGTCCAGATTTTTTGGTGTAGTGATCAATACTGGCTGAGCCAAAGTAGGTTGCCCAACCATAGCTTCTTGGTCACAGTTGTTGAGAGAGTTTGATCGTAAATCTTTTCGATTATCGTTTGATATTGGTGGTTCAGGATTATGCGGTTTGTCCATATGCTGCCTTTGTATCCCGACCTCTCGAGCTAGCCAGTTTAGTCGTCCATTCACATTGATTTATTAAAAATGACTCATCTGCTCTACAATAGTTGTTGAGTATTCAAACTGATTTGTTATCGAGATCGTTATGATTGCATGGAAGAGAAGATGGATCTATATCTATTTAACAGAAGATACATTATCGGACCTTTGGTGTGGAGTCTGTTCTTTGACTTATTCATGGGTATTCGGAACATGAATCGCTAGCTTGGGTGCTGTTGATGAAGATATCTTAAGTTTAATCCTAGGACCAAGTTTACCATCTGATAAACCGGGGATACTACTGGCTTGTTCACCATCTACCTGCACATGAACCGTTTCTTCAGTCACTACGGAGATTTGATTGCAGATATCGTGTTGAACTCCCATCAACTTTGAGAGTTTCAATTTGAGAAAAACAAACTGAAAAAATGCACCGATAGAAGTTTTCATAGGAATGATTGCAACATGAAGTTTATGGTCATTGGGCTTGGCTTTGGGAGATGGATTGAATCCGCCGCCGTAGGACTTGCAGTTCGATATGACCACGGTTTGCTGTTGAATTTTAAAGTGTTCATCATTATTTATGCATAGAGAAGTTCGGCCTATACGTGGAGAGCGTAACTCTTGTAAAACAGGCTTGATATACGCTCGATATCCCCGCTTCTTTGAACTGATTTTTTCGAGTCGATGGATCACTGATGCATCGATTCCGACCGAAACCATTAACAGAAATGGGATTCCATTGCATGTCGGTAAATCGGCGAAAAATGGCTCTATATTTTGCTCCAAATGATCCGCGACAATCTTGGGGTTTTTTGACATCCCAAACTCATGGGCGATCAAGTTGGCAGTTCCAGTTCCCAAATGATACATCGGAGTTTCTAGACCTGATAATACTGGGAGAAGATGATGGACGGTTCCGTCACCACCGATTACGACGATTCGATGAGCGGATTCTATTCGTGCGACAAATATGTCCCCCACGATCGCATCTGAGCCGATTCTTACAACTTCAATGTTGTGCCCACGAAATCGCAGTTCGTTACCCAGTTCGACACAGAGTTTGTGCCCGGTTCCTCTTCCTGACTTTGGATTCACCACGAGAATGATTTTCATGACATATCCTTCAAATCGATATCGCTGTTTCTTCTGATGAATGCATCGCTTTGAAAGGAACACAAGATGGTCATATCCTACAATCCAACCTTATGAAAA
Source organism: uncultured bacterium (assembly GCA_963976235.1). Taxonomy (GTDB): domain Bacteria; phylum Planctomycetota; class Phycisphaerae; order Phycisphaerales; family UBA1924; genus UBA1924. Next base: position 669,524 of record CAXBJM010000001.1, on the reverse strand, counting down.
CCGCGGTAAAATCCCATAATGATGTCGACGCAGCGTACACCTCAGCTCAAAAAGTTGTGGAGACGCACCATCGTATCGCCGAGTTTCTCCATAAAGGAGTTACACTGGCACAGATTGATCGATTCGTATTCGAAACCCTCGAGGATCTTGGTTGCAAATCATGCTTCCATAAGTATCGCACAGGCGGACTCCCCCCCTTCCCATCCCAAGCTTGTTTGAGTGTCAATAACTGTGTCGTCCACGGGACCGCAGCGTATTACCTCGATCCACTCAAGTCCGGCGATGTATTAAGCATCGATATCGGTGTAAAACACAAGGGTTGGATGGGTGATGCGGCATGGACATATGTCTTTGATGAAATGACACCTGAGGTGAAGAAACTGACGGATTCTGGAAAAGAATCGCTTGCAAAGGGTATCGAACAACTTCAACCTGGAAATAAATGGTCTGATTGGGCACGCACTGTTCAACGGATCGTTGAAGATGAATACGGGTTCCATCTCATCCGAGGGCTCGGAGGGCACGGTTATGGCAGAAAACTCCATACACCACCTTGGATATCAAATGTCGTACCAGAGTATGCTCACGAATGGCCTGACGGAGAGAAGATCATCGAATCTGGTTCTCTAGTCGCAGTAGAACCAATGATTAGCGTCGGTACGAGTGAGATTGCTCAGAAACCACGCGATTGGCCGATCTATTCTGCGGATAACACGCTCTCAGTTCACTATGAGCATGATGTGCTTGTTACCGCTGACGGACCACGAATTCTAACGGACGGTCTTCAAACCGTTACGGATGTGATCACACGATGAACAGAATCATAGAAGCATTTGATCAAGTCAAGGAATCCGGACACCCCGCGCTCCTTCCATTTCTCTGCGCGGGTTCACCAGAGCTTGATTCGCTGGTTAAACTCCTTCCGGCACTTCAAGCATCGGGCGCTGCGATTGTTGAAATTGGATTCCCCTATTCCGATCCGGTCGCAGATGGTCCAACCATTGCTGCAGCAATGCATGATGCGCTCGATCGAGGAATCACACCAGAGCTGATCTTTGAACAAGTCCAATCTGTTCGAGATCAACTCACGATCGGGCTTGTCGCGATGGTGTCTGTGAGTATTGTTATTGCACTTGGAGGCCCCGCTGCTTTCGCGAGAACAGCTTCTGAGGCTGGATTCGATGGCGTTATCATCCCGGATCTTCCACATGATGATAATGCCGCTTATTCCAAAGCGTTCAAAGAGCACAATCTCACGCTCACCCTGCTCATCGCCCCCACTACACCTATTGAGCGAGCAATTGAAATCGCCAACGCTTCAACAGGGTTTGCTTATCTTGTTGCACGCTCAGGGATAACCGGCGAACAACGATCCATCCCTGATATTGCACCGCGCGTAAATGAAATTCGTAAGAAAAGCAGAACACCAATCGCTTGCGGCTTTGGTATTTCAACACCTGAGCATGTCAGCGAAGTGATTAAATCAGCTGATGGTGCAATCGTTGGCAGTGCACTTGTCCGCAGATTGCTTGAATCACACAGGCAGAATAAGGATTATATCGCTGAAGCAGAACTCGCGATTACTGAACTCGCGACCGGGTTGATTTCGATGGATCAACTCTAATTCCAACAGTCCTGTGCGCCTACGATGATTATACAATTAAAGCATCGGCCCCGTAGCTCAGCGGTTAGAGCTCGCGACTCATAATCGCTCGGTCCCCGGTTCGAATCCGGGCGGGGCTATTACTTAACATGTTGTGCTGTTGCGTTTTACATTCAGCGACTGAGCCTGCCCCATTACGCTCTGTTTCGTCGAATTCCCCTTCATTGCGACCATCAGTGCTACGCCATGTGCTACGGCGCGCCGCATCGTCAAGATACTCATCACGCATAGTCTGATAGTGATTGCGTGACACCTCTAGCGAATGGCCAGTCCATGCCGCAACTACATGCTCCGGGAACTGTTCGCAAAGAATGGTCTCGAAAGACTGACGCAAAGTTTGGAAGGTATTCTTCCAGAGCTCAACTCCTGCACGCATTGCGGCATTCTTTATCGTCCGGCCATGATTGCTCTTCGAAACGCTCAGGACTAATCCAGTTGGCTTGCCGTCGAACTTGGATGCCTGCTCTTCCAACACTTCTCGAAGTTGTGGCAGAATAGGCACTGTCCTTGTTTGACCCGTTTTAGGCGCGTACACCTCCATCCGATTATTTTCTAAATCAATGTGATCCCAAGTGAGTATGGTTGTTTCACTTGGGGATCGCAATCCACCAAAGCGAGCAAGTGCGAATAGGATTTTGTAATCGAGCGAGGGTAGTTCCGTAAGCACACGCTCAGATTCTTCATCTGGAAGGATTCTTCCACGCTCGGCTGCGACTGATGCCGAATCAATCCTGTCAAATGGATTCCTGATCAATAAATCTCGTTTGATCGCTGCATTGATGCATGTTTTTAGATGCCGAATATGACGGCGGACGCTTGCCGTCGCAATTCCACTTTGGATCAGTGAATCATTCCAGCTCTCAGTATGATCCCGAGTAATCATCGCTAACGATGTATCAACTCCAATAAACTCACAGAAACGATCCACTGAGTCTTTGTAAAGCTCAACAGTTCGCTCGCTACACCGAACAGCAGTACTTTCGAGATATATCAATATCCAATCTCCAAAAGACAGCAGGCGGGAAGGGATCGAAGTTCGATCAAGCAATCCTGAACGATGGATACGATCAAACTGATCTGATGGTAGATTGCGAAGCCATTCTTCATCCTCGCGATACACAGGGGAACCAAGACGGATTACATCTTCAATACTCTGAATGCGCATCAGGAAGCGGGTGGCAGCTCGATTCTTGATTGAGCCAAGCCGAATCCTTTTCCGTCCGATGTCTGGCACGACGACATCCACAGCATATGTGATGTTACCAGATTGTTGAGTTTCTTTGGTGAGACTAGCCATTTTCTACGCCTCACCTTCGCCGTTGATGAAGTTGGTCAGCTCTGATTCAAGCATACCATACCGGCCACTTGTTCCGAAGATCTTTCGCAGCTTGATCTTCCCTTGCCGCCCCCACTGTCTCACAGCTGGCGAACCAACTTCGAATCGTTCTGCTATCTCTTTGACAAATACAAAGCGGTCAGGAGCGGATTCTTCTACTGCCATTGGCACTTGAATCTGTGCCTGCAATGGCTGTTGCTGTTTTGCCAGCTTGTTTTTTCGGCATTGATTTCTTCTTTGCTTACGAGACATTCCCGACCTCCCATCCGTTTACGGGCGCACGGGTAGCTCGGAAATCGAGCATGAAGCAGACCTGGCCAGGTTCGCCATAGATATCAACGATCTTGCCGTTCTCATCGCGTTCAGCGCCGTCATGTCCGAACCAGATAACATTGGGGGTTGAAAGTGTATCAACGATCGGAGGATCTTCTCTGATGCTCGGTAAGCCAGAGTATGCGTTATTAACAGACCACGCAAGAATGCCCTCAACTAGCTGATTGAGGCTGAGATCTGATCCGCTAGCGAGCGTTTTGAGGCGCTCATGTACGGCGGGATCAAGGCGAATCTGGCATCTAGTCTTTTCATTCATGACATCAATATAGCTGCCAAATTTGACGCCGTCTATGGCGCCATGCGATAATATGGATTTTTCTACACTATATGCAGATATCGCCAATCTACCCCATTGCCTCATTGTGATAAAAATTATAAGAACATGGTTACTAGGTGATCGCTTGTAGTTCCTTGATGATTTTTTCTTCGTCAGACAACACCTTGCATTGATATAAATTCGCAGCGTTGCCCGGCTTGCCTACTACCAGACTGGCCAAGGATCGCTCAGTTAAGAAGTGAGTGCAATAGGGCAACGCAAATCGCGCGTGGCGTATATCCCAATAATCCCCATGTCTGAACTTGTGCCCCGATGATACTTTGGCCGCGATAATGGCCGCTGGGATTTGTACGGCTGGCAGTTCGAACGCAGTGCCAGCTTCGACATATCGATTTATCAGTATACAGATAAATTTACTAGCCACGTTGTCACGGGACGCAATAGGCAAAATACCAGCAGACTCGCCTTTCATCTTTGTCCAAAGATATGCCGCCACGTCATTAATCAGTGCTGGTCTGAGTTTTTCCACCGCAACAGCGCATTGGCGCAAAAACAATTCTGAGAAAAGCGGGCGTTGCCGACCATAACTGTCGATTTCATTATTTGCTGCCTCAATAATTTGACGATCATCAACCGTTATAGCGGCCTTAGCTGTGACAGGGTCCCATTCGCTCACGAAATCAACCATCGTCGTAGAGCTAACCCGGTTATCGAAGTAATCGGATTGGATTCTCGCGGTGTCCACCAACGAAGCTTCCTGGTCTATAGGCAATTTCAGACCGAGTACCCAGGACAGATGAGTCCATACTAAATTATGAATGTTATGACCCTCTGTCTTTATTTTCAATATCCGAGTTAGCACATCCAATAGTTCAATCCGATCAAGTGTGGCATCGGATTGAAGAGAGTATCCCAAACTGAGTTCGTCAATGACTACTGCCATATTTTTGCGTGTTGATTCATCCGGTATCTTGAGGAGTTCGGAAAACACTGGTTCAGCCATCGGGCAAACAGCACTTCCTGATTTTACAAGTGCTTGTAGTAAATGACAAATTTCTCGCTGATTATCAGTACAAGTCTCATTGAACATTGCCTGACGACAATGGATCCACCAACGTTGATCGAGGTATATTTTCGCTTTATCTTGAAGGCTCTTTCCGATCTTGATATTCTCAGAACGGACATGAGCCGAGGCCGGAAGATGAATTTTATTTGATTGGCTGCTCATAAAATCTTTGCTATATTTTCCATGTGGATGAAAGGGTGGTGCTCATTTGATAATGATGCGAAACTCTCTCGCTTATTCCCAATCCTCAGGAACTAACGCCGGAGGCTTGGTCCACGGCTGTTCCACCAGTGCTTTTTGGAACCACGAATCTTCAAGGTTTGCGTGCTCGGTCACAATTATCTGGAAGCCAGGCGCTTCCTCCTTTGTAAATTTAAGCAAAAACTTGAACAATCGGCGAACAGCTTCAATATCGGAGCCATCCTTTGTATTCTGTATTGAGCCGTCGGCTTCCTGATAAACCTGCTCGGACGGAAAATAAACTTGCGTTGGCTGATCGATCAGCAGGAATCGCGGTATAGGGCGATTATTTTCGAAGGCAAAAAGATGGAGGGCCAACAGTGCTGAAAGGTGATAAGCCAAATGATTTTCGCCGCCGCCGCTTCGGTACATTGGTACAGGGCTGTCGGGACGATCAAAGATGACACTGAGTTTTTTTAAATCCAATCTCGCCGGATGATCTCCAAATTCCGCACCAAATTCTTGGACAAATTGCGTTATTTGTGAGGAGATAATACTCAGTTTTGATTTTAGCCGTTCGTCGCTGTCTTCGGTGCCGACGCGTTGTTTTAGATCGTCGACTCTAAGTTTAAGACGATGATATTCGTCTTCAAGCCGAGCGAGTTCTTCATCAGGAATGAGATTTTCCAAGAACAAACTGATGCGCCCGACTACACGTGCCGCAGCGCTATTGCGAGTGCCCATTTGAGCGATTACTTCATTGGTCGCTATAGCCGCGGAAAGTTCGGCATTCATTTCAATGATGGTATTTTTAATATTCTGCGCCCTGCTATCCAAGTCCACCAAATAAGCATCGAGCTTGGGGCGTTGGCCAATGGCGATATTTAAGTTGTCATCTAGTAATTGTAATTCTTTGAGCAATTTTTTTGCAATAGGCGATTCCATTGCTAGGTTTTTTTCACTGAACGGCCACTGCCATTTGCCAGTTTCTGAATTAATTGGTAGGGCTTTAATAGAGTCCATTCGGTCTAATTGCTCTTTAGCCTCGTTTTCGTAGCCGCCGGCGCGTTTGGAAAACTGGCGAGCGGCATCAATTCGTGCCTGCGCTTCACGACGGTCTTTGCGTAACAGGCTCAGTTTTTCTTCGAGAAACGATATGCGGCTGTCATCTTCAAAAGGAATCTTATCGGGTCTCCAGGATTGGGCCCTCTTCAAAAATTTGATTCTATTATCCATATTTACAGAAGTACTATCACTAATAAATATGCCAACTTCCATGGCTTCAGAGTAGAGGTTGATTGCCTGTTTTTCTTCAATAATTTTTTTATCCCTTGGCTGCTCAAGCAATTTTTCGTTGAGTTTGAGTTGACGTTTTGCATCGCGAAGCTCGTACTCGAGTTGGTAACGATTATCAGAAGAGACGCCGAGCAGTATCGGCAATGTGTCACGAATCGTCTGGCCTGGGTTGTAATCGTCTTGGCGATAGTTAAAGAGCTGATCTTTGTTAGCTACCAATCCTTGCTTTTGAAATAAATAGTATAATGTATGTTTTATGTTCACTCCGTAGCTATCCCGACTATTTTCAAGGGCTACATCCGTCCGATTCTCTGGAATTCCGAGTAGTCGCGTGAGCAGGGTGACGACAGTATTATCGCCTGTATTGACCACCAACTCTTCGAAGGCAGGAGCGTGTAGAATGGTACCGCGACGCAACATTGCAGTACTGCAACTCGCTACGCCTTTTTGTGGTGTTGGTTTAGCAACGAGTACCTGCTCACTGTCGAATTGGTAAATGACGACATACCAGGCCACTTTGTCACGAATGATTCCTTCCGGAATATTGAAGGTGGAGTGCCCCATGCAATACTCGATGATCTCGGATATCGCAGATTTTCCGGTGGAAGACCGCCCAGTGATGATATTCAAGCCGTTCACATTGAAATGTAGATCGCGACGTTGTCCGGAATGGCTATAAATATGAATAGATTTAATCTTCATGGGCGTACTCCGAATGTTGTATAGACGGTCACTGGATCAGCGATGCGTGCGAATTGTTTGCCTAAGAAGCGTGCCGCTCGCTGGCAGTCCTTAGTTTCGTCTGTTCCTTTTATAGCCTTCCGAACCTTTTTAGGAACAGTCTGAATACAGCCATCATCCGTTACCGAGATGCACCCCATCTCCATCAACAGACCGAAGCCTTCGAATGCATAAGGCAACATCACGGTGGCCCTGTTTGCAAAGCCAATCAGTATTTGGGGATTATTTTCCGTGATCTTCAGCAGGTATCTACTACCCCCATTAAATAGATCACGGGAATCTTTGTGTAAACATAAGGGGAGGATGAGTAGTGAAAGTGAAAAGGGCATACCGCATGGTTTTTCTTCTTCATAACCCTTCATGGAACGGTGAAGAATCAAGCCACAGAATGCAGGATTGAACAAGTTCCTAATCTCGATTGGGCGTTGATCCCAGCTTTTCATTTCTTTGCCTCCAATAGTTCACTGATTCGAATGAGAAACTGAGGGTGCCAGTAAACTCTTGGTATTGGCGATTTATCAGCTAGCATATGGTAAGAGCCACGAGTTATATAAGATTCAGTCACGCGTGCTCTGATTCGCAGTGCTTCGATCTTCGGACTCTCCTGATCAGCCCACAGGTACAATGTTTTGCCTACCTGCTTCAGCTCGTCTTCGGTAGTACTCTGGTCAAGATTTTCGAATGCAATGGCCTTATAGCGACTCCACTCGTCAACAAGACGATCTTCATATTCTTCGGTTTCTCCAGATACTAGTAGGTTTCTGCGTGCCCACTCTCCACGTTCTGCATACGCCCTGTAGAAATCCAAGATTGCGATACGAATGCGCTCAGAAGAAATACCTATCTCCCGCAATTGAACCACGAAAGTCCTTGGATCGTTCCCTGTATCGATTTCACCTTCTGGCTCCTTACCCCGGAATGTGATAGGGAGATTATCCGCCTTGTACTCATCAGATAAAGCAGAGAGTTTATCCGATACCTCATAGCCCGAAATTGCTTCATCCCTTTTGCCGGTCAGTTGCGATATTGTCTCTTCGTTCCACCATCCCTCAAGCCGCTCGAACAAGTCGCCCCGGCGATCTCGTTGGACGGTGCGCATATGTATATTTTTTATGGTTTCCGGAATGTCCTCAATCCGAATTTTTTTATCAAAGATCAGTATGCGACTTAGAAAATCGTGCTTCTCCATTGGAGTCAGTTTGTTAAACTCCTTAGCGATTGGTACGATTTCTTTCGACGTCGACTTTATTAAAGTTTCTTCCGCTAGTTCTACCAGCGTCTTCGTTTCTTTGTCTGATTTGCTTTCAGCTTTATTTTCTGTTTTGCTATCAGTGCGCAAAATCTCTTTAAGAAAAATTGAAGTCTCAGGAATTTCGCTAGTTGTAAACAGGAAGAATCGCAGATTTGATGCACTACGGCCGGAGCTATTATATCGATCAAGCCAAATACGGACGGACTTCCAGAAGTCAGGTGACAGATCAGTAAGGCGGTCTCCCTTAGATTTATGCTTGAGCGATGCGAGGGTCTGTATTCCGTCCTGGCCATTGAAATCCAGATCGTCGTACTTCTCTAAAAAAACTGTAGTGTCCTCTGAAAATTCCAGCAAACTCAATAATGCAAGGCGTGTTTGGTATAAGTAACCTAATCCTTGTTCACTCGCTGAGAATTTATCTGATTTTGGTGTCTTCATGAACGAGTCCAATTATGGCCAATTTTTTAACGCAAACAGTTTGCCGTTTCGTGCATTTTCAAAATGTATCGTTTCTGCATACAAAAAGGATAGCACAAATGTTCTACTGAAGCGATTACCAGCAATAGGCTGCCTTTTCCATCCCTGACAATGCCTTACACATTGAGATTAATGTTTTTTCATATTAGCATTTATTTCTGTTATCCCATGCTTCATTCACACTGCCAATTTTCTATGACTCAGCATTTTAGAGCCCGAGGCTGTTTCTTTGTCCAATGATCATCGCCTCAATAGTGGCTGGGGTTTCTGATTCAGCCGCTTCGAGATCGTTTACGAGTTGGCGAAAGAGTTGTGGTGGTGAAACTTGGAGGTAATCTGCAAGCTGCAACAGTCTTGGCCCGACCGATCGCCTGAACCACTGGCAGTACTCATTGAAGCTTGATGCCTTGGGTACTGGCTTTGTCGGCTTGGGTGTGACACAACTGATCAAATCGCTCCACCACTTGGATCGCGGTCGGCGGTTGAGTTCGGATCGACCATTGTTGACTCGGAAGTCTACAGCACCCGTCACGCGCGACCAGAGTTCGTCAGGCCAAGAGTCACCCTCTTCGAGCAACGCCATCATCACAGATTGAGCACGATCATCCTTGAACTCGACTTCAAATCGTTCCCATCTACCAGCTTCGGCTGCGCCAGTTTCTAGCCCTTTATCGTAGATGCGTATATACACGGCTGATTGACGTTTGCCGAGATACAACAACAAGCCTTTCGCCTCTTGATCCTTGGTGTATTCGGAACCCAAGCGAAAGCTTCGGAGCTTGCACAGTTCGGACGCTTCACAAGATGCCAGGGCATTGTTGTAAATATCCATATCCTGATCTACCCAATCGATCGCAAGATCAATACGGGTGGCGTAAAAGCCTCGCTTGTAAAACTCCATGACCAAATCGAGCATGTCGCTGGTCTCTTCTACAGCCAGCCGACTCCCTTGGAAATCGACCATGATGATCCTTGAGTCATGACCTTGGCTCAATACCACGCCCGGATGCCAGACCTGACCACTTTCGAAGTGTTGACCGCCTTTGCTTGTACCCGTAGGCTCCCCAAAGCATTCGATAAGCAGCGAATACGCGAAGTCGTACATCGATTCTGGCCCAACTAATCTGATCCAATCTGGCCTACAGGTTGTACCCGCATCAGGGACTTGAATTGGTGTTTTCTGGTTTTCTATCCCCGGTATTACAGAGCGGGGATTTGTAATTTCAGGGTTCAACCCCTCAGGCTCACAACCGGCGGGGTGCCCACCCATCAGTCCCCGCTCCGTCTCGCCCCCACTCGCAGGCGAGGGGCGAGACTCCGACGGCGACCGACGGGCGGGCAAAGACACACAAGGGGAGCAGGCAGGCCCGCGATCCTCGCTGGCCTGCTCAATGTTCTCCCCAGCTGCTTTGGGTAGATGCTCAGACATCATCCACCTCGATTCGGCAACTCTCTACGATTGTGTTTCGAAGAGTGAATAGACGAGCCATGTTGCCTTGTGCGATCATCTCATTCGAGCTATCAGCGCGACAGCGATAAGCCGATGCTCTTGCTCGTTCACTCTTAATTCGTGTGTCGAGGAGTTCGATGAGGAAGGCATAATCTGCTCTCCCAATTTGAAAAAGCGCTGTACTGGAAGAAGGAGTCATTATGAAACTCCCCCACTCGCAGCTGCAAGGCGTTCTGCATACTCTATTACTGATTCAAGTTCAGTATCCCTGAGATCCGGCCAAAGGGCTTTTAGGGCGACTCGGAGGGCGTTTTCTGAGAGTGCTACGGATTCTGCTACGCCGTCTACTAAAACATGCTGTTTCCCACTGTGGTTTTGGCATATTGCAACGCGACTCATAATCGCTCGGTCCCCGGTTTGAATCCGGGCGGGGCTATTTCATCTACAAAACACAATGTATTGCACATGAATGATCATTCGTGACGAAGCGCGACGATCGGATCGAGCCTAGCAGCTCGCATCGCAGGATACATTCCAAAGATCACCCCAACACCAATACTGATCACCACCGATAGCATCACACTCCAGGCGGTGACAACGGTTGGCATATCAGCAAACTTGGTGATTAACCAAGGGATCAAGATACCGATTCCAATCCCGATCAATCCACCTGTCACTGAGAGCACAACGGTTTCGATAAGGAACTGGCTTACAATTTGACTGCGTTGGGCACCGATTGCTCGACGAATTCCGATTTCTCTTGTTCTTTCGGTGACCGAAGCGAGCATGATATTCATAATGCCGATACCACCGATCAACAATGAAATTCCTGCGATCGATCCCAATACAATATTGAAAGTTCGCTGGGTTGCTTCAGCTTGTCGGAGCAATGCCAACGGCACACTGAGTTTATAATCGCCTTTTGGATGAAAGTTCGAAAGCATCCGTTCGATTCCTGCTGCGGTGGATTCTACATTTTTAAGTGAATCGACCTGTACGATCATCTGATGGAGTTCAACGAGTTCACGTGTTTGTGAGCCGCTTGAACGGGTTACATTAATATTTCCAAACCGTTCCTTTGCCACCGCGAGCGGGATATACGCATCAATTTCCTGATCAGGTGTTTGCATATTCCCTGACGGCGAACTTTCTGACTGAATGACACCAATAACTGTATAGTATCCTTGGTTGATTAAGACCTGCGAACCAATTGTTGCCTTACCAACTAACAGCTTCCGAGCCCCATGCTCGGTCAGAACAACAACTGCAGCGTTGTTTTCCATATCTACATCTGTAATTGTGCGACCAACTAACAGCTCACGAGATACGAGTTCAAACCAGTTTGGGGTTGTACCAACTAAACGGAGTTCGAGTGATTGATCATTCACTCGACCTTGTCCTCGAATTAATTTTGCGGGTACTGTTCGGATTACTGTTTCGAAGCTCTGTTCGAGACGATCAACATCGTCATAAAGTAATCCATAGATACTCATCCGTACCTGCATTGTACCGGAACCCGATTGACCGATCGGTTTTTGTGAAGTAATAATGATGTTTTGGCTACCGAGTTTTTTAATCTGATCTAATGCCTGCTTGCTCGCCCCTTCACCCACTGCAAGCATCGCAATAACTGCACCAACACCAAAGACCATGCCAAGCATGGTTAACACCGATCGCATCTTATGAAGCAAAAGTGTTTTAACGCCCAAACGGACATCGCGAATAAATCGTGAGTTCAACATGCTGATGCAACTTCCCCATTACCGATTTGATCTGTGCTAGCTGATTCGATGGATTGTACTTTGCCGTCTCTCATGGTTAATCGATACTGTGCATACGCAGCGATTTCGGGTTCGTGAGTCACCATGATAATTGTCTTTCCCTGGTCATGTAACTCAGTGAGAAGATTCATAATCGATTCACCGGTGGCGGTATCAAGGTTTCCGGTTGGTTCGTCTGCGAGCAAAACCGATGGGTTGTTTGATAGTGCGCGGGCGATCGCGACACGTTGTTGTTGACCACCTGAGAGCTCCGTAGGACGATGTCCTAATCGATTTGCCAAACCGACACGCTCAGCAATAGCGCACGCTCGTTCGGCTGCAATTGACGCATCTATGCCCTGATAATATAATGGGAGTTCAATATTCTCTTGTACAGTCAACTGAGGGATCAAATGGAAACTTTGAAAAACAAACCCGAGGTGTTTGAGCCGAAGATCACTCAACTCATTGTCACTCATCGAAGCGATACTTTGACTTTCAAGTTTATAGTCCCCTGTGGTGGGTCGATCAAGACATCCCAGTAAGTTGAGCATCGTGCTTTTTCCTGAACCACTAGTTCCAGAGATAGCCCAGAAACTCCCTCTTTCAATCTTGAGATCAACACCAGCGAGCGCATGGACATTTTGATCGCCCATGCGATAAGTTTTCCAAACCTCATTCAGCTCAATTACATTATTTGAACTCTTTGTTGATTGTGTATTCATATTTTCAGTTTGATTGCTCAAGGTTGACCACCGCTTGGTCTGCCACCAGATCTTCTTCTTTGCGGTGTTGAATCGCTGCTAGCTTCTGTTTTGTTTGTGGCCTTGTCATTTGATTTCGTTTTGCTTGACTGGTTATTCTTTCCATCCCCACCCCCCAGAGGCGGTGTCATCATCACTTGATCACCAACATTGATCCCGCTCAGAATATGGATCATTGCTTTGTTATCTAACCCAGTTTCCACGACTCTTGCTTCTTGCAAGTTCCCATTCTTTACATACACGACTGTGTCAGTTCCTCGGCCGACCACTGCCTGCATAGGAACGAACAAAGCATCCTCATATTTATCAACCAAGATTGTCGCTTCACAACTCATACCAGTTCTAATTTCGGGATAGATGCCATCAATCATGATTTGAGTGTCATAGACCTTAAGGTCTGGATTCATAAATGCAGATGCAGCGTCAGGCAAAGGAGCAATCTTTGTTACTCTTCCCATATATTGCTTCCCTGGGAGTGCATTAATTTTAACTTGGACTGATTGGCCGAGACTAATTTTGCCAAGCGAGGATTCATGGATGCGTATCACAACCATCATAGAATCAATCGTAGGAAGATGGATCAACTCTTGCCTTTCCCTAACCTCCTGCCCTTCATCCAAGGGCTGAGTATCACCTCGCCAGCTGAACTCTGCACTTGTCGCATAAACAACCATTCCATCGACAGGTGCAACTAGCTTTGTCTTTGAGATTTGATCTTCAATTTTCTTAAGTCGCCCCTGTTGACGGTTGAACTCTGCCTCGATAGCAATTAATCTAGCCTTTGCCTGTACTAAATCACTCGCGGCTTCCCGATTGACTTGCTCAAGTGACAGTTCTTTCTGTGTTACTTCAGAATCGAGTTCAGCCAACTTACGGGGATGAGTGTATTCTTTGAGTAAGTCCAGCCTCTCTTCCGCGAGCGCAACTTGTAACTCAGCTCTTTTACGAGAAAGTTCATCTGCGCGAAACTCGGTTTCTGATAGATACTTTTCTGCGAATAACTTCTCTGACCAATCAAACTTATCTGTTGCACGATTGAGATCTTCTTTTGCAAGTGTCAGTTCGGTTTCGGATTCCATCAAAGTTTTTGGCCATTCTCCTTCAAGATACTTTACTTTGTCTTCGATCGCAAACTGATTAGCTAGTTCGGCTTGAGCGATATTGCTCTGATTGCGAATTTTAGCGACTTCAAGATTTTCCTTCGAAGACACATAATCAGCATCCGATTTTTCTACCTGGATTTGTTGATCGACCAAACGGTCTTCGAGTTCGCTCGAATCAAGCTCGACGAGAAGTTCACCTTCGGTAACATGTACACCTTCGTCGATGACATAAATTATTGAAGATCTCCCTTCAACCTCACTCTTTATGATGTGCTGATCCCGGGATTTTATCGTTCCAGTTTCTGTGATTTCTATTGCCAAATCACCACGCTCAACTGTGTACCAATCATTCACCGCATTTGCAGATTTACCTTCTTCAGTTTTGTAAGCCAAGGCAACACCGGCGCCCACTAAGCATACAATTCCGATGCTTACTATGAGAATTTTTTTTGTGTTTCGATTCATCTTCAACCTCTTTGTATATTTTGTATACGCTCAATTGGTCGCGTTCGCTATTTCTTCTGACATCGCTGGGCGATTGGTATCTAGTTCCTCACGAATCTGCTCGATATCATAATCGTTTGGATCAAATTCCACCCAAAGACCATCACTCCCAACTTCTAATACACCTAAGTTTAGCTGGAACTGTAACTCGCCAATCCGGTAGTTCACAACCGCATCCGTTAAAGCATCTTGGGCTGAGTTTAGAGAGTTCTGTGCTTCGAGTAAATCTCGGATTTCAGCCCGGCCAGCTTGAAGGAACAAGTTTGTCGAATCAACCCGCCTTTGAGCAACCCGTACTGATTCTGCTTGGATTTTTATCGATTCTCTTGCTTCTAACAAAGATCGTAACACACTCCGCACCTCAAACTTCACGGAATCTTCTATCCCTTGAAGCTGCCGTACAGTGCCTTCATACGAAATCAACGCATTGCGATAACTATTACGTTCAGCAGTTCGTTCGAAAGGAAGATCTATCCCAAGCAGTAACGAGTAAAAACCTCGATCTGTGCGGATTTGATTATTACTTGAACCTGCACTTCCACCCAGTGATGCAGAGCCCAGAAGCGTGATATCTGCTCGTAAGTTATCTGCTGCGATTGCTACTCCACGTTGAGCATCAACAATCTGCCCAACTGCAACCCGCAAATCTAAACGATTCATCAATGCAACAAGCACGGCATCCTCTTGCACCATTTCCATAGGTCCAGCATCTTCCATTGACGGAATTTCAAGCACCACGGGAGTATCTGCAGAAGACTCACCATCTTGCTGTACTTTTTCGACAGGAGATAGATATTTCGCGTACCGTTCTGACTCAAGTAAGACTGCAAACTCTTGCGAATCAAGTTCAATTATTGCATCGGTTGGTAGACCAAGGGTCATCTTGAATCGATCAAGAGTTTGCTCTGAACTCTGCAGTGAACTTACCCAAGCATTCCTCGCTCGAAGTTCATCTTGAATCGATTGATCAACCTGGATTTCAGGTAATCTCCCTGCATCAGCAAGTCTGCGTGCACGCCTTGTCGATGCGACCACCCTTGTATAGTTCTCTACAGCATTATCAACGCGATCAATGCTTTGCAGGACTGATAGATACTCACTTGCAACCGAGACTGCGAAAGATCTCTTGAAACGCTCAAAGCCATAGATGGAATAGACAACATCTCGCTGGGCCTGTGTCAATGGTTCGGTGACGACAAACTCACCTGAACCACGCAATAAAGGAATAGATAAACTAGTGTCAAGCTGGACTCCGGAGGATTCATTCCGTGAGCCGGTCAGGAGCTTCGTTAAATCAAACGCGAGCATGCCCATAAATCGAGATCCGTTTTTGAACCGCTTGGACACGCTGACTGAATCTTGATTTGCTATTTGCGTTGCATCAGGACTCGAGTCCAGATCCGTGCTCAATACCGAGTTCATCACGCCTGCCCATGTGTTTCTAAATGCATCCCGTTCAATGTCGAGCTGGAGAGCTGATTGGTAGACTGTTTCTTTTTGTCGCTGATAGACAATACTATTTGTCGCAGCGACATGCAGTGCGTCGATGAGCGTTAGTTTGGGGGGCTCAATCTGAATTGATTCATTTTCTAAATCGCCAATGCGACGCTGGGTAAAATACCCTTCGTCTGGCCATTGTTCAATGAGTTGGTCATCACTCGAGCTTGCACTTGCAGGAGCGCTCATCGGCAGCAATTGGTCGAGCATGAGTCTGCGACGGAGTGAATCACTCGCAGGTTCAACTGTGAATCCATCCTCTGTCCTGCCCATTGATGCGAGCCAAGCATCATCCAGAATCTTTGCCGCGACATCGTCTGCCTCGATTCTGTAGGAATCGGGCGATCTACAGCCTGAAAGTGCCAAAACAGCGCTTCCAATCACCAATCCCGGAAAACAGAATTTCTGAACTTGTAATCCCATGCAAGCATCCCCAAATCATGAATCTTGATCATCATCTAACCCACCACTTGTTCATTCCTCGTGGATACAATCCTACCAATAGCATCCATATCTGGTTGCACATCACTCCATGGATTCTGGACTAATTACAGATCAAAGTTTAGATTTACCATACCCATTACGATTCAATCCCGAGGTATCAGCATGAGCAAGAAAGCAGTTAAAATCGGGGTCCGAATTGTTGACCGTCCTACGCTGTCAAAGCCAGCACCGAATCAACCATATCAGCCTCCCAAAAAGCAGTATTTCAAAGCCATTGCGACTTGTAATATTGCAGGCAAACGCTTCAGTCGTACAGCAGCAGCTGAAACCGAAGAAGGTAGTCGTCGAGAAGCTTACAGCAAACTTGCCACATTGATTGCAAAGCAAGGCGCAGTCCCGGTAGAGAAGTACGGTGTAGAAATATCCCCATCGAAACAAGATAATGGGCAGGACGCATCAGAATCGTAGATTTAAATATCCAAATCGACGATCACCATTGCGTGGTCTGAAACTTTGAGCCCGCTCTGACGATCAATATGACAATCGGTCATGATTTTCTTCGCAGCTTTATTGAGCAACATATAATCTATCCGCCATCCACGATCTAATGCCCGTGCTTGACCTCGATTTGACCACCAAGAGTATGGTCCATCGATTTCTCCATACTTCTCACGGATGACATCGCTCCACCCTGCATCAAGCAAATCTCCCATCCATTTTCGTTCGTGAGGTAGAAATCCGGAACTCTTCGCATTCCCTTTCGCATAATACAAATCCCGTTCATGATGGGCGATATTGAAATCCCCTCCGAGGATCGTCGGAATTCGTGATCGCATGAACTTCTGAGACCATTGAGCAAAGAATCCCAGCCAACGATCCTTTTCTGCTTGACGATGCTCCCCCGAAGATCCAGAGGGCAGATACACACTGACCACTCGCACCCCATTGACCCTGGCGACGACCACGCGACCTTCGGAATCTGGTTCTCCGGCACCTCGTTCTTCTTCTTTGACTGAATCTTTTCCCCAGATCGAAGTACCCGAGTATCCCTTTTTCTCTGCAGGATGCCATAGAACATCCCAGCCTTCAGGATTTCTCCACTCATCTGGGAGTTGATCCGTCAGGGCTCGAACTTCCTGGAGCAGCAATACATCTGCGCCGACTCGTTCGATATGTTCGCCATACCCCTTGCGGATTGCTGCTCTGAGACCATTCACATTCCAAGTCGCTATTCTCATACCACATCGTAGCACGTTGGACCTATCCTTTTGAATGACTACTGAACACCATGCCATCGTGCTCGCGGGTATCCCCCAGACGAATCTTTCACTTTTTCACAAGATCCGATTTTCAGTAGGTGATCCGACGGTATTCATTCAACTCCCATCCGGAAAAAGAATCCTGATCCTGCGAGATATTGAAATTGCTCGTGCGAAACAAACTGCGCATGCAGACGAGTTCTATGACAACTCTCAATTTGCTCCTGAAACTGGGTTATCTGGTGATCGGGAGATCGCAACTGCTCAAGCACTCGGCGAGTGCCTCAAACGCCATGACATCACCTCAGTCACCTCTGATCGAACTCTCCCTCTTGTGTATGCACATATGATTGAGCAGGCAGGGATTCAACTCACCTGTAATCTGAATTTGGGTGTTATGGAACGCAGAGCTAAAGATGAAACCGAACTGACTCATCTACGCAATGCACAGGCAACGACTGAAGAAGTTATGCGGTATGCTTGCGAGCTTATTTTCGCGACGGACGCTGGTGAGAATGGGCAACTCATCCACAAAGGTGCCCCACTCACATCTGAACACATGATTTCCCTCATTGATATTGCATTTCTTGAACGGGGAGCAACAACACCACACGGATCAATAGTTGCGGGCGGACCAATCGGAGCGGATTGTCATCACCGTGGAACTGGTATTCTTCACACTTCTCAACCCATTATCATCGATATCTTCCCTCACATCCGAGCAACCGGGTACAACGGAGACTGCACCCGAACCATTTGCCATGGTCATATCCCGGATGAGCTAGCCAGAATGCACCGTGCGGTTCTTGAAGCAAAGAATGCCGCGCAGGAAGCAACGAAACCAGGTTCAAGCGGTGAAGATGTCAATAGAGCAGCGGTAGATGTGATTAAGGAACACGGTTACTCCTTTGGCATCGCGAAAGATTCGGATCCAGACTCCCACTGCACCATGGCGCATGGTACAGGGCATGGGATTGGACTTGATGTCCATGAACCTCCGCTGCTCGATGTCAATGGTCCTGAGCTCATTGTCGGAGATGTGATCACTATAGAACCTGGACTCTACTGCAAAGCGATTGGCGGCTTGCGTATAGAAGACATGGTTGCCGTCATCAAAACAGGTTATGAAAACTTCAATACCTTACCAACAGGTCTTCACTGGTAGATGTACGGGGTTATTTGGCCTTGCCTTGATTCGCAACCGCAGCCATAGCCTGGTCAACCGCAGCTGCGTCACCAAGGTATCGTTTCGAAATGGGTTTCATATCTGCATCGAGCTCATACACCAGAGGCATTCCTGTTGGAATGTTGACACCAACAATGTCTTCATCACTAATTCCGTCGAGGTGTTTCACCATCGCGCGCAACGAGTTACCGTGGGCAGCAATGAGTATTTTCTTGCCTGACTTGATCGCAGGGACGATTTCTTTCTCCCAGTATGGAATGACTCGCTCGACCGTATCCTTGAGACATTCAGCGCCAGGAGTTTCTGAATCCGACAACTCCGCATATCTTTTGTCATTGCGTGGGTGACGCTCATCGTCAAGTTCCAGCGCCGGGGGCGGCGTGTCGTAACTTCTTCGCCAGACGAGTACCTGATCTTCGCCGTGCTTTGCTGCGGTTTCTGCTTTGTTTAATCCTTGGAGCGCTCCATAGTGACGCTCGTTGAGTTTCCATGAACGGACAACCGGGATCCACATCAGATCCATTTCTTCCATCACATACCAAAGTGTTCGGATCGCGCGCTTAAGTACTGATGTATAGGCAACATCAAACTCGAAACCTTCAGCTTTGAGCAACTGGCCTGCGGCTGCGGCCTCTTTATGCCCTTTGGGGGATAGTGGCACATCTTTCCACCCTGTGAACCGGTTTTCTTTGTTCCAGGTGCTCTCGCCATGACGGATCAATACAAGTGTGTACATTCTTTGTTCCTTAGAGGTCCAGGTGGGATGTTTCATCTATTCTAGTCCGTAACTATCTCACCGATCACAGAATCAAATACAGGAACCACCGAACTTATGCCCATTTGGCATGCATGTTCGACATCCTTTCCGAACCCCATCTCGATGAGTCGTTTGGCATGAAAACTGGATTCAACCGCAAATCGGAATCCCCCAAATCGTATGGACGCACCCTCCATCGCATGGTACATCATCGCGGCGTTATCTGTTGCAGCATAGCTGAGCCGATCAATGATGAGCCCTGCACCGAGACAATCCTCAAATGACACCATACCATCAGTCCCCGAGCAAATGAGTACGACATCGCGTCCATCGTCTCGAATACAAGAGCACAGTGCATCAACATTGCTGACCGAACCGATAAGCACTTCATCTGCGGCATCTGCCATATGAATCGCTCTGGTACCATTAGTCGTGGTTAATACACAGTCTTTTTCGAGGATAGTTTGAGGGTCGTATTCCAACGGGCTATTGCCGAGGGTAAATCCATCGGGCTTGATCCCAGATCGTTCGCCGCAGAGAATCGAATTTGCTCGTTTATGCGACAGAACTCTCGCACCGTCCACCGATGCGACCGGCACAATACACCTTGCGCCATTTCCTAGAGCTTCAACAATCGTTGTTGTCGCACGAAGAATATCTATTACGACCGCAATCTTTCCGTTGAGTTGATTACTCATCAGATGATCTGGTAAAGCGACTGCGTCAATCGTTGGCATGATTGATCATATGCGACTTATTGGGCGAACCAACTCAAGACTGATTGTTGAGGCACTCCGCTGGGAACAATTTTCTTTAAGAACTCGTCTTTGGCACGAAGAATCTCTCGAGGGGTTAACTCCAAAAGCTCAATCGCATTCAATACATTTTGGGCCTTCGTAAGCACTTCAAGCCCATCATGATCATGTTCGATCGCATACGCAAAGACCGAATCTATATCCTGCCCGTTGGTTTGCATCCAAAGCCATCCAATCGCCTTCTGTACTGATTCGGAGTTTGCTCGCTGGCTTGATGAATCATCTTGAACTCCACCGAACAGCGCAAGATAGGATTGAGTTAATCGAGCGACGCTCTTGCGCGAGAGACGATCCATTGTTAGATAGTTTTGGTCACCATTGTTTTCAATATGTCGTAGTCCGCCTTCGTTGAGCCCTTCACGGATCACACCCTGATCTGTGTTTCGTGGGTTCATTGATAACTCACCCAGAACCACCATACCAGCAATCAAGGGATCAATGGTTCTCAGATTGATATCATCATCATTCGTAAAACTCGTCGCGAGTTCTGCTTGGGATACTGGATCGATGATATCTTGTGTAGTCAAATCGTACGGATACAACAGGCCTGCAGTTCCAGAAAGCACACCCCGAAACAAATCAAGCGATACGCCGCCTGGGAACAATCCAATATCAATTCCTGCGCCATCCCCATCTCCAAGATTATTGAGTAAGAAAACCTCAGCTGCGCCTAGTTTCAGTCCCCCACTGCCTATCTCCAGTGAATCTGCATTGAGTGTGATTGAACCTGAAGCGATCAACTCTGTCCCTTCATCAAACAATCCGTCTAATGTTCGATCCTCTTCATTTCCTGTATAATCGACTTCCCCTGACGCCCGGTCCAGTATCCGAATAACACCGCCTTGTCGGCCGAGTGAGGAAATGCGCAAATCCCCGATCACATTCAAATCACCCACTTGTATGAGTGTTTCCCCATTCCCTTTTGCATTGAGTGATAATGAACCAAAAGAAAGCATCTTCTGGCCGTTCCCCATCACAATGGATTCGCGTGCGGTTATGCCAAAATGATGCCCAAGATCTACACTATCAGAACTCATCAGTTCAAGGCCTGCCATCGCGCCGGTACCAAACATAAATGCACTCACACGCGAAGGACCGTTGAGATCACTTCCAAATTGAATGTTGCCAAACGCACCACCCACAGGGTTTGTGGAGAGTGCTGGTCCTTGGCCGATCCCGTTACGAAACTTATACGGAGTCCTCGCTTCACCATTTCCGACCCATGCTTCACCTTCGTAGAGGAATGCAACATCACTCATGCCGTCAATGTGTGAATAGATGCGATCCCCGAATAATGCTGTGCCCATACCAACATCAAATGTGGTTGAATCACCCATGATTTCAACCGGAGCATAAAAGTTCATTTCTTGATTCACCGAAACATCGCTATGGATCTGAACTCGTGATGCGGTCACATCGAGCACACCCAACTTGGCCCCTTGACCAACCCCACCTATGAAGGAAACCACGCCATTGCCAGCATCGATGAAAAGGTTGTTTTCAGCGCCATCCGACGAATCAACTTCCCCGTCAAAGACGACATCACCATGATCGCCAGTCAGTGTCATCATGACATCATCGCCGAGCACGAGATCACCATCGACAAAAATACCATCGCCATTGGCAATCAGGTCAGCGCTGAGTTCAATATACGAATCACCTGTAGCTTGAAGTGTTATATCTTGAGCTTCAATCGAATGATCAATGGCAGCATACCCAGCGCTTACTGCCATTGTGGTATGGGCCGCATCAATTGTGCCTGTGTTCCAAGCAGCTAACGAAAACACATCACCCGCAGCCAGATCAAGTCCTTCACCAAAAGGATCACTGAGCCCATCGGTGTTCGCTAAGTCTGTGGGACGCTCAAGATCTACAAACAAGTTCCCGAGATGCTCACCAATGAGAACCTGTTCCCCGGCAGCCATTACAACTGTGCCTCCGGGTGCGGAGATTGTCCCGTGATTGGCAACACGACCACCAACCAAAGCGATTAGATCGCCTTGCAGCAATCCTCTGTTCTCTACTACTCCGCGAGCATCTGTAAATCGGTATACGCCATTGACAAAGTCATTCGTAGCCATATTACCTGCAGCTGCATACAGAGCTCCTACATTCACCACGGCGCCCTGTCCAAAGATGACTCCGGATGGATTGACTAAGAATATTTGACCATTCCCTAAAAGTGTTCCCATGATTTCTGTTGGAACACCCGAGTTAATGAGATTCAACACCCGAGATGATTCGCTCGGCATAATAAACTCAACAGTTTCACCCGCTGCGATCTGGAATGACAACCATTCAATGACAGTGATTTCACCGGTTACAACCCGGGTCCAATCGCCATAATCAATATCTGCTTCACCCTCGATAACATCACCGCCTTCAGGTGATCCATAGACCGAACCCGCGAGTGTCGATATCGCCAATGCACTGAGTAGTACAAACCTTCGGCTGAAGTTCTTATCTTGAGTTGTCATAGCATATTCCTTTATTTAGATTTTTCTGGTGAGTATCTGTTTAGGATTCCAGGAAGAGTTAAAACACAACCTGAGCTGAAAAATGTAATCGAGTATCACCAACATTGGTCGTTTGATTCACACCTTCACCAATATTGGTGAGCGCCATCCCATAATCTAGTTTTAAAGTGAGGTTCTGTTTCAGACGGGTTTCTACACCGACACCGACACCAACGAGAGTTTCTGCTTGTTCAAAGAACGGAGCATCGTTTGGACTTACAAATCCAACATCCAAGAAACTTTTTAAAATCACATCCCAGTCAGCACTTCCATACGGACGGGTTCTCGCAGACCTGAATGGTTTGCCGAACAAAGTTCCCGTGTCCTCACTGGCGGGCAATGATCTGCCTAAATGGAATCGATATTCTACCGATCCCATAATCCCGTCATCACCAACAGCCGCAGATTCTTGATAACCGCGAACTGAATGGAATCCCCCTGTGATGTATTCAAAGTTGGGTACCAGTCGACTATTGAATGCATATTGACCACGAAAGTTCAATGCGATTTCATGGGCAAGCGTCATCCCATCAGGACCTTTATCGCCTCTGAATCCAGCGGGGTTGAATATCGGTTCGAGGTAGAATGAATGAGACAGTTGCCCTTTGAGTACTGTAAAATCATCGTCTGCGCCAAACCTACCAAGCGCCTGGACTTCTTCTTTGCTCGATCCAACCACTGATCCCCAGTTGGTTTCAAGAATCAGCTCGCCGTAGGCTGAATGAACAGGAGTTCGTTTCTGGTACCTGATTCCAACATAAGGCAAGAGGAAATCATCCTCACCTTCAATCAGGAATAGTCTATTTTCTACATGGATATGCTCAAATCTCGCACCAACTACAACATCGATGAACTTGGCACCGTCTTGCCAGACATTGATCCCGAGTTCAGCACCAAGTGCAAACCCGTCGCCTTTAAAGTTTTCGAACCCCAACCCTACATCGCGAGCGGTATATTCGTTCCATCGTCCGAACAACTTCAATCTTGCTTTGGGACCAACATCAAATGTATACGATCCAAGGAATGCGTTTGTTTCATCAAATGCGGTGGTCACAAAATCAAGCTGAAGCACATCATCGCGACCGGTCAACTGACGATTGATGTATCCAAACCGCTGTTGCCAGACATCGGTGCTTTCACTACCGGTATTGCTGATCTGTGCATATGTATTCCAAGACTTTGGTTCTGTAATCAGGTAATCAATGATCACATCACCAGGTTGGGAGGATGGCGAAATCGACGCATCAACCCTGCGACCAGGATGACGATTCAGGCGATGGATTTCATCATCAATCGAATCACGAGTTAACAAATCACCCGATGCTACCTGGAGCCGATCTCGCAAGCGAGCATGCTCTTCACGGTTTACATTCCCTGTGTCTTCTTCGCCTTCTGGAACTTTTTTCTCTGCGAGACGCTCACCATGCGCGACGGTTCGGACATCGCCTACTGCTGTTCGCCAGACCATGATGGTGAGTTCCGTGTCGCTTGGAGCTCTCAGATCTCGTCGGTCAGTTTGATACGCCACCTCGGTTGCATCAGGAGTAACCAAATGCCCTATCAATCCATATTGGGATTCAAGATGATCTCGAATACTTTGGGTGATTGTTGCCAAAGCACTGCCATAAACACCTTCTGTTCCATATGATCCGATATCGCCTAATCGGATAGCAAATACTTCAGCATCTTCGACCACTCCAACCCATCCATCCTTCGCTTGGCTCAACAACACCACAATGTCATCAAGAACGAGAAGATCAGGAAGATCAGGATGTGAAAACGGGTAAGTGTACGACAAATCGCTTACTGGATAGACATATCCATCGCGATTGATATCTGCTTCCACAAGCTCGCTCACCGGAGCAACTGGCTCGGCGTTCATCACTTGCCCCATCGCTCCGCTCGAGCAAACAAGACAGGTTATGCTCAGAATCATTCGGTTCTTTGTTTGTAGTGAAAACATATATCTCTCAATCAGCCCATGAACAGATGCTACTGAACTTATGTCCCCAGTAATAGTCTACCACAAGATGTCCCGAGTGCCTCCTGATCCAGTCCGAGAACCAGATGAAAATCCAGCTTTGATGAATTATTTCGGCAATAACCACCCATTGGACATACGAATTTACTGATTCACTAACCCGCACGAATCCGGCACGCAAATATTGCCGATTTGTCTACCATGTTTATTCGCACCACAAAGATCACCCTGCCACTTATTCCTGCCATAATGCTCACAGGGTGCACTCAACAGCATCTGGTAAGCATGGATACTCAACCAGTAGAAATAATGCTTAACACAAATGTGCCCACTGATGTCAGCAATCTCATTCAAATTGCTACTCAGAGTCAGACTAACACATATATAAATCAGAGCAATCAAGCAGTTGGGCCACAGCTGGTTGCGGGTGATTTCCTCGCCTGGCAATGCGCGATTGCGGGGAACTACTTCGAGAACAGCATCTTTGAAAGTAAAGCGAGCATGTTCGCAACTGCACCTACAGATTCTGAGTGATCAATGTAAAAGGCAAAGAATGATTAAGGACGATTCCCTGATCTGGTCACCATTTCAGTGTACGCAGTCATATCAAGCGTATTGATAGTCCCATCGCCATTGACATCTGCGCGGAGGCTACCGTTGCTGTAATCATTCAGGAATGAGTTGTAATCGCCTGCACCCATGGCGCCATCACCATTCGCATCATACCGATTGACAAACTGATCAATTTCGCGACGCTCGCGTGATGTATTCATCGCATTCATTTGTTCTTCGATGTTAAGTTCACCATCACCATCGAGATCGAACTCTGATGTTAAGTCTGACATAGTATCTTCACGCTGAGTTTGGCGTTCGTCCCTCGAAAGTTGACCATCCCCATTTGCATCGTATTCAGTGAGTTGCTCCGCTCGACGAGCATCCCGCTCTGCAGCCATGTGCTCATCCATTGCAGCTTGCTCATCAGCACTGAGTTTACCATCGCCATCAAGGTCAAACTCGCGCATCAAACGTTGACCTCGATCGCTTTGTTCAAAGCGATCCTGTCTTGCAGCACGGCGTTCATCGCGTGATATCTCACCATCGCCATCAAGATCCAAACGCGCGAGCATTTCATCTCGACGATCTTTCCGCATTTGGGCTCGTTCTTCATCGGATAAGATACCATCACCGTCCGCATCATACTGGGCAAGTCTCGCAGCTATATCTTCAGGGTTAAAACCACCTCGGCCTCTGCCTTCTTGATCTGGATTCCTTTGTTCAATAACAGGCATTTCGATATAGTTTGATTGTTCGGTCGAATTGGCCAAATCATCCGCAAGTGTTCGCAGAGCTATCTCACGATCTAAGACTGAGTTTTTATCTTCATCCCCAGTCCAGAGCACGATCCCGCCGATTGCTGCTGCACCAAAAGCTAATACCCCTATACCGACGAACTTCATATCCATAGCGAAACCTCCAAAAGTTATCTGTTGAACGCACAGAGTTGCCCAATATAACAGAATCTTGTGAAATTTTCTGAAATAAAAAACGCATCGCCGGATTACTCCGAAAATGCGTTCTTTTTCCATTAATGGCGAGAGAGAGACTTGAACTCTCGACCTCAGGGTTATGAATCCTACGCTCTAGCCAGCTGAGCTACCTCGCCTATTTGGGCAGTTATCATAGCCCACCTTATTGATAAATCGAGTATTACGATCAACCAATAGTTGATTCAATACCTTGAACTAGCCCTCGCTGGGGGATTCTTTCACTGTTTCCGCTTCACTAGGGGTTGCAACGGGCGTCGATGTAGTGTGTGCTGAACTGAGCATATCCGGGTTCTTTGGAGGACGAGCAGAATCAAACTTGGCTCCGCGAGACTCTGATTCAGAGGTTTCTTGTTTGATGTCATCAGTAACGTCCTTGAGTCCTTTTTTGAACTCAACGATCCCTTGACCCAAACTCCGACCAACTTCAGGCAATCTTCGACCAAACAAGAGCAGCAAGACTACCCCGATGACTGTCATTTCGAGCCAACCGACATTCGGAAGAAAAGCGAGTGTTTGCTGTGTGTCCATACTCTGATTCAATGGTTCAATCCTCCAAGAGTCAACGCTGAACGCGAAACGATTCATCCATTCTGATATTTCAAGTCATATCCCAGATGCCCGTTCTTCCGCGACTTCCATTACATTATGCAACAGGACCGAAACCGTCATCGGCCCAACGCCTCCTGGAACTGGACTTAACCACCCCGCAACCCTCTTAACACCCTCGAAATCAACATCGCCAACCGTTATTGATTTCCCACTGGAATCTTTTACTCGGTTTACCCCGACATCGACGACGAGCGAGCCTTTGCTGACCATCTCTTCGGTAATCAGTCCTGCAACCCCTGCTGCGGGGATCAGAACATCAGCAGTTAAACAAAGTTCCTTGAGTCCATCGGTATATTTGTTGCAACTGATAACCGTTGCCTCACGATTCATAAGCAGCACCGCGATAGGTCGACCAACGACCGCTGATGCGCCGACCACCACACATCGCTTCCCTTTGAGGTCCACTCCGGTTGAATCAATCAATTTTAATGTAGCCAATGCAGTACAGGGCGCCCGCATGGATCGGCCGTAGACAACATTCCCGATATTTGATGGGTTCACACCCTCCACATCTTTGACCGGATCAATCAGTTCTTGAATGTGGTACACATCCACACCTTCAGGCAAAGGCATATGAATCATGATCGCATGCACAGAATCATCCGTGTTGAGTTCCTGTACCTTTGCCACGATCGCTGATTGGTCAGATCCGACTGGGAGCGTGTGCAGTTGATATTCGATCCCAAGGGTTTCACAGGTTCGTGCTTGGTTTTGAGCGTACACCCGAGCACCATTGTCCCCAGATTCAATCAGAATGGCATCGAGCTTGGGTGTGAACCCGCGTTCGCGTAAAACGCCTGCTCGTTGGGTAATTTGCTCACGAAACGCGAGCGCCAGTCCTTTGCCATCAATGATCTGTGCTGTCATACGGATCATCATAGCCATCCGTCACCCAATGCCCATATCATTCCACCAATGCTCGACAAACCAACGCAAATATCCCGCATCCACGAACTCCGTGCCTTGCTCGAAAGAGCGAATGCTGCTTACTACACCGACGCATCACCTTTCATGGCTGATACCGAGTTCGACACCCTTCTCTCTGAACTTGCGGCACTTGAAGATGACAACCCAGACCTCGCCGATCCCAACTCTCCCACTGCTCGAGTCGGCGGCTCCCCAATTACCGGGTTCAACACTCTCCCCCATTCCATTCCCATGCTCTCCATCGACAACACCTACAACGAGCAGGAGATCACTGCCTGGATCGCGAAAACACAAAAAGCACTTGGTTCATCATTAGAACCTGGATCTGGACTTTTCGAATCTGCCTCCGAAACCACCTTCATCTGCGAACCCAAAATCGACGGCGTCGCCCTCTCTATCCGTTATGAAAATGGAGTCTTCATCCATGCACTCACCCGAGGTGACGGCCAACACGGGGACGATGTCTCCCATGCAATCCGAACTATTAATTCCCTCCCCCTCAAACTCCCCGCAGACCAAATCCCCGAAATCCTTGAAGTCCGCGGCGAGGTCTACATCCCTCTCCCTGAGTTCGAACGCATCAATCTAGAACGCGAAAAAGCTGGCGATGATCTCTTCATGAACCCTCGGAATGCATGCGCTGGTACCATCAAACAGCTCGATCCCAAAGTCGCAGCTGCCCGCAACCTGGGATTCATCGCCCACGGCATAGGTGAAATATCTGCCCCTTCCTACGCCCCCTCGTTTTCAAGTTTCTGTACCAAACTCAATGTCATTGGGTTTCCAACAACGGACCATCGCACCGCTGCTACGAATCCTGACCAGATCATCAAGGCGATACACCGCATTGACCAACTCCGTCACAATCTTGATTACGCGACTGATGGGGTTGTCATTCGTGTTGATTCATTTGCCCAACAGGAATCGCTTGGCACCACCTCCAAATCACCTCGCTGGCTTATTGCGTATAAGTTTCCGGCAGAACGAAAAATGACCGAACTCATTGCGGTCGATCATCAAGTTGGCAAGACTGGTAAAATCACCCCTCGCGCCACCTTTGAACCCATCCTGCTCGCTGGCACCGAGGTCCAACATGCCACACTCCACAACTACGGCATGGTTCGTCAACGCGATCTCCATATTGGGGACACCGTCGAGGTCGAGAAGGCAGGCGAAATAATCCCTCAGGTTGTCGCTGTAGTTAAAGAAAAACGCCCAAGTGATGCGATAGCAGTTCTCCCACCTGTTCATTGTCCAACATGCGATGCGCCGCTTGAAATTGAACCACCGGAAGCACTCGAAAACCCAACTCTGGAAACCACCCGTCGATGCATGAATCCGGAGTGTCCTGCACAGATTCGTGAAAAACTTGTCTGGTTTGTTGGCCGACGCCAGATGGATATCGACACCCTTGGTGAATCAACAATCGACATCATCCGAGCATCTGATATCCCGCTCAACCACTTTGCTGACATCTACAGACTCAAAGATCATCGAGAAGTACTTCTTAAACTTGATCGCATGGGTGAAAAGAAAATTGAGAACCTTCTGGCTTCAATTGAAAAGTCTAAAACCAGAGGCCTGTCCAAACTGCTCGCAGGCATGGGCATTCGACATGTGGGCACATCAACCGCCAAATCTCTCGCAAAGGTGTTCAAAGACTACGACGACCTCTTTGCTGCGGAACTCTGGCAACTTATGCCAATGGGTATAAACCGAATGACCAAGGACAACCGGAAATCTATTCTTGGTACAGATGAGAAGCTCGACATTGAATATGAAACGGGCCTTGGTGCCGATACCGCTCCTCTTTTTCATTCTTATCTTCACTCTCCGGCAGCCATCGAAACTTTCGCCCATTTTAAAACCCTTGGTATCGACCTTGCTTCACATGATTATGTTGATCAATCAACTCAGATCGAATCTCCCTTCTCAGGCAAAACCATCGTCCTGACGGGTTCCCTTGAGCACTATACCCGACCTGAACTCTCCGACATCCTTGAATCACTGGGCGCGAAGTGTTCAGGCTCAGTGTCAAAGAATACTGATTTGCTCATCGCAGGGATGAAAGCAGGATCCAAACTTGCAAAGGCACAATCTCTGGGTATCGAAGTCTGGGACGAAACCAAAACCCGTGAAACCCTCGATTCAATCAACGAATCCAAATAGAATTGCCGATACACCAAGTAATGAAGAACTTTGAACTCAAAGCTGAACTCCGTGATCCGAACTTGGCACGATTGATTTGTCAGAAAATTGGTGCATCGAAAGTCATCAAACTCCGCCAGACTGATGTCTATTACAATGTTGCTCGCGGCCGACTTAAGAAAAGAACATCAGTTGCAGTAGATCGTGCAGTTGGATCTCCGGAACCGATCGAGTATATTTTCTATGAACGAGAAAACCGCACGGACGCGAAGGTTTCTGAATATCATATTTATACGCACACTCAAGTACAAGAACGATTCGGGCAAGCACCTCTTCCGGTTTGGCTAGAAGTTGAAAAAAACCGAGAGTTATACCTGTATAACTCTGTACGCATTCACATCGATGATGTGATCGATCTCGGCTGGTACTTTGAATTCGAAATCCTCATTGACAAAGATACCGATATGGATCAAGCGAAGGAACTTGCTACCCAACTCAAGTCTACTTTTCTTCCTGCGCTGGGTGAGCCCATAGCAACATCTTACTCGGATCTCCTCGCGCAACATAAAGGTCTTCTCGAAGACCAGGAATCAATCTAAAAGCTTTGTAAACAAATGCTCAAAGCACCTTGCGTGGTGGCATGATCACATTCGCAAGTAGCAATCCAACGACTAATGCGACGCCAACAACCAAAACGGTAAACGCAGATTGAACACCATCAACCGTGTCACTCTCCATGAATAGCTGGAGACTACGCAATCCGAGTGATCCTGGGACCAACATCAATAATCCAGGAAGCATCATCGTCATGGCAGGACGATTGAATATCCGTGCGTAGAAATTACTTGCACATCCGATGACCATCGCAGCTCCAAGACCACCTACTTCAGGTCCTAGATGGATCGTTCCATATCGAGCAGCATAAAAGGAGAGGAAACCAGCAACAATCATGACCCAAGCATGCCGCATGTGAGCTTGGCAGAGCACCGTCATACAAACTGTAGAGACCAAGATTGAAATCACATCTACAAACCAAGGCAATGGATGTGCGACAACGACTTCTTGCACGCCAACAAGCAACTCTGCCCCACGCTGTCCAATTATGTACCCGAATCCTATGACCAAAAGCACCATCAGCGCACCTGCCAAGCGAGCTGTTCCTGATACGACATGCTTAGTCGCGAGTTCGATCATCGCGATAGTGAATGTGAGTCCTGGTAAAAGAACGATTAATCCAGCAATGGCGACAACTGCAGGCATGTATCCACCAAAAGGGACCGCTAATGCACCTGCAAATAGAGCAGCAATGAACCCTGCGAGAAACTCCATCAACCGAGAGAACTCTCGGTATCGTCCAGAAAATAACACTAAGAAACCTATGCACAATCCAACGATTGCTGATGCGACCATTTCTTTGTGTCCACCCCCGAAGAAATGTGCAACACAACCAGAGACCACTCCAAAGGTCATCACAATCAACCATGCCGGATACAGACTGTCGGCCTGCATGATCTGTTTGATCTCGATTGTCCCCATTTCAGGTGTAACTTCATGTTCTGTTACTCGATTGAAAACGGTATCGATTGCCATCATCTTTGAAATATTCACTTCGCCGGGATGTACGCGAGCAAGATATGTTGAAAAACCGTGATCACTCTCGATCGAAACAAAAACCGATGTGGGTGTGCTAAATGTTTGTGCTCTTAGTCCCATATCATCAGCGCATACAGCGATCACATCTTCTAGACGATTTGCCGAAGTGCCGTAGGTTCCCAAAGCTCGTGAGAGTTCAATTAAAAAACGCGCCCTTGGTTCTTCAGGACGCGGAGGACTGATCCCAGGTATCGGATTCATCGCTACATCGCCCCACCGTCAAAGACCACGCGTTCGACTTTTCGATGCGGATCGGGTTCAGGTACCGCTGATAATAATGATTGGGTATAACGATGTTGAGGATTGTCAATGATCTCATCACGCGAGCCTTCTTCAACAATTTTACCTTTATACATTACCGCGATCCGCTTGCAGACATGTTGAATCACGGACATGTCATGCGAGATGAACAAGTAGCTCAATCCAAAGTCTTCTTGTAGATCCATGAGCAGATTGATTACCTGCGCCTGAATCGAAACATCAAGCGCACTGGTCGGTTCATCACACACAATAAACTTCGGCTCCAGTGCAAGCGCCCGGGCAATGCCGATTCGTTGTCGTTGACCACCTGAGAACTCATGCGGGTAACGATCAGCTGCAGCTCGAGGCATTCCACAACGCTCGAGGATGCTTTCAACTCGTTCGCGGAGTTCTGCCTTGGACGATACCATGCCATGAATGACTAAAGGCTCTCCAACGATCGCAGCAATACGCATCCGAGGATTCAATGAACCTGCAGGATCTTGAAATACGATTTGCATATCTCGTCGAAGTTTTTGCAGTTCATTACCTGAAGCTGCAAACACATCATGTCCATCAAAGAGGACCCGGCCACCGGATGCTGGCTGTAGTCTAAGCAGTGTCCGACCTACGGTTGTTTTACCACACCCTGACTCACCCACGAGCCCGAGGGTTTCGCCTGGTTTCACATTAAAGGAAACACCGTCAACTGCTTTGAAGTGACTTGTCACTCGTTGCAAGAGTCCGCTGCGGATCGGAAAATATGTCTTCAAACCATCAACAACCAAAAGCGGCTTTTCGGTTGACGCAGGAGAATCGGACGGTATTTGATTATGGGTATCACTCATACAATCATCTTAGCCGATCAACCCGAGGTCCGAAAGTGTCTGCGAAAGAATCAATCACCCACTTTACCTCAAAAAAGAGTTGACGCGCCCTCTTTCATGCGTATCCTTACACCCGTGAGGTTGAATCTCACATCCGAAGCACCGAAAGGCGCAGTCGGGCATATAGCTCAGTTGGTAGAGCACGGCATTGAAAATGCCGGTGTCCGTGGTTCAAGTCCGCGTATGCCCATTAAACCGTTCTGCAAAGAACCGCAACGACCAGAAGGGATCGGCATAAACGCTGGTCCCTTATCAATTTGCGCATCATTCTGTTGCTCGTTGCCGTTAGTTGCGGATTGCTGCTGCGCTGCCATTCGCGCCCCGAGTACGCCGCATTCTACGCCACTTTGACAAGGTCGATTTACTGGAATCGGTGTGGAAGCCGCACGATCGAAATCTTCATCACGAACCATGTGATAATGAGCTTCTGCGATCGCTTGCGAGTGACCCATCCAAGCTGTACATTGAGCTGCCGGATATTCAAGTGCCAACTCAGTCGCTCGACTTGCCCTCATGTTATTAAACAACTAGGGCCATGCCTGCAAGCCAGCACGCTCAATGATTCGACGCATATGAGTTCCTAGATTCGCAGTTTGGTCTCGATACCGCGCCACGACATATTCGGAACCTTCTGGAGCGCACTCAAAAGCATGCATCAATACTTCCCGAATCTCAGGAAACAAAGGCACCATACGCTCAGCTTTACCTTGGTGATGCTCAGTCTTGGGTGAACGAACTCGGAACCGGATGTTTGCCCAGTCAATATCTCCCCAGCGAACCCCGAGTACTTCGGTGGGGCAGCTCAAGCCGCCAAAGCGAGCGAGTGTCACAATTCACCGCCGATCGGCATCAGGGCAAGCATCAATGATATTGAACGTAGCTTCTGAAGTTACAAAATACGCTTTTGTCCTATTCGTTTTTCGCCCCGCTTTCACATCCTCATTAGGGTGCTCGAAAACCAGCTATACGATCGGCAATCTCCCAAAGCCCCTCTACAACAGGGTGCTCATTTCCGAGCAGTTGGCTCAATGAATACATGGCGGATTCAAAGGTGTCAACATGCTCTTGGGCATCGATTCCTAATGCGATCAGGACGATTTCTCGATGAGCCAAACATACAATCGTTTCGTGATGTTCGTTACCGAGCAGTGCCGACATCCCTTCCCACGCTTGGGTAAACGCTTGGAGTGCGTGTTGGCTGTCGCCGATCGCGAGGTAAA
The DNA here is from genome assembly GCA_963976235.1 of uncultured bacterium. Taxonomy (GTDB): domain Bacteria; phylum Planctomycetota; class Phycisphaerae; order Phycisphaerales; family UBA1924; genus UBA1924. The sequence goes on along the minus strand of CAXBJM010000001.1, from coordinate 635,636 downwards.
TATTACCAAGCTGGCGTTGAGCCCACATCGCATGAAACTGGTCATCTGCATTTTTAAATATTTCAATAGCGCGAAGCAGCCGTTCCTTGGGTTGGGCAGAAGTAGCTAACACTTCACGGTCGAACATCGCATTTGCGAACGCCACATCTACGAAAGCTCCCGAAACGCTCTGAGGCCCATGTGCTTGGATCGCGATCACACGAGCATCCTCGAGTAGTTCCAAACCTTCGGCCTTCTCATTGAGTTCAAAGAAAATTCCACTCATTTTCATCAATGGTTCAAACCGATCGATCTGGGTGATCTGGGTAGCCGCACTGAGTTGCCCTCTCGTGTATCGAATCTGAGCAGCGGCTCGTTCATTTTCATTTTGCAAAATTAATATCTGAGTTTCTGCTATCCCTAAATTTACCAAGAGAGTCGACTCGATTTCTCTGCCTCGCTGGATCAATGACAAGTACAACTCCGCTTCTGTTGCTCGCCCAAGGAAGATCAACAAATCCGCCAAGCTATATAAAGTCCAGTTCTTGTCATTCTCATCACTCGGTTCACTGAGTAACTCGATCGCAAACATATACTGCTCGATCGATTTATCGTATTCTCCGCTCACCCGATACCGATCAGCGAGTGTGGCATGCAATGCCGCTCCTTGTGAAGGCTCGATCTCCTTATCTAAATCAAGTACGCTTGATATCGCGTCAATCACCTGCGAGTCACGCTCAGAGTATTCATCGTTCCGTGGATTCTGCGATGAGATATTCATCACCACCTCGGACGGCAAAGTCACTGTATTTGATCTTGGTGGCTCTATCCTTCGCTCATATTGGAGTGCAAACCACCCGGCCACTACAATGCTCGCCACCACAACTCCAAATACCGCTTTCGATTTAAAACTGTTCTTTATAGGCGGTTTTAATTGATTCAAACCCGCAAGTAACTCATCTACTGATTCAAAACGATCACTGGGATCAACCCGCAACATTCGATCGATCATCAACCGGTATTGCTCGTCAATGTCAACGATTTGCTCCACCTGTTCGCGTGCTTTTCCAAACCCAATCAACTGACGAGCGGCTTCATCGTTCTGCCCTACGAACGCCTGGAGCCGATGCCCAGTGAGGAGTTCAACTAATAGCAATCCTAGAGCGTACACATCCGTTCGTTCATCGAATGGTACCGAGCCAAAGAGCGTCTGCTCGGGGGCCATCGAATACCGAGTGCCGACAAAGCTTGTGCTCTTTGAGATCGCTGAAAACACTAATCCTGTCAATCCAAAGTCGATGATCTTTGGGTATCCATGTGCATCAACCAAAACATTCGAAGCGTTCAAATCCAGATGCAGCACGCCATCACGATGGGCTGCTTGGATCGCCTCGCATATGCGAACGAACAGCTCCATTCGTTGTTTCTTTCCGAGGTTTTCGCTCTCAATATAGTCAATCACTGTTCTCGACTGGGGGATCAACTCCATCGCAATCCAAGGAACACGCACACCATCTTGCACAAACACTCCGGTCTCGTAGATATGTGCGATATGCGGATGAGTCAGTTTGGCGAGTGATTTGGATTCTTCTTCGAATCGATTGCGCGCCTGCTGTGACGACAACCCCAGACGAAGCATCTTAATTGCCACCGCCCGAACTGGATTCGTTGCCTGGGCCCGAAACACAGTGCTCGACCCACCAACTCCGATACACTCGACAATTGTATATCGCCCTGCTAAAACAGTCGTTCCATCGACAGGTATCTCGATGGGCATCTGTACATGTTGATTGATCGCGTCTGAGTCTAAAAACCCAGGCGCCTGTGTCATCGATGCAAACATGGACCTGAGTTTGATCGCTTTGTCTGCATCGTGCGAAGAGAGTTCTTCAAGGCGATGCTTTCGATCGATCGAATTGAGTCCATCGAGTTCGTGGAACAATGCTTCGATTTCTTTGAATGAATCTTGATTCATCGGTCGCCGCCATGTTCGCTTGATTTGGTATAAATCCGATCACAAAGCCATGCCCGCGCAAAGGCCCAGTCTCGTTCAACAGTCCTCAACGGGCAATCGATCATCTCTGCCACCTTTGCCATTGGCATCGCTCCAAAGAAACGTAACTCAACCACCCTCGCCTTCCTTGGATCAACCATCTCGAGTTCTCCAAGGGCCTCTTCAAGTTCGAGCAAATCGATCGTGAGTCCAGCAACCTGCTGACAGCTTTCTTCGAGACACTGCGAATACGCATCGTTGGCCCCGAGCCGAGCCTTACGTTTGCGAGCATGATCGATCAATACCCGACGCATGACCACCGCTGTCAATGCTCGCAAATCCGTCTGCTCCATCGATTCGAGCTGATGTGTTCTTTGATAACTCGCGAGTAATCTCGCGAATGCTTCATGCATCAAACCATGAGTCCCCAGCGTATGCCCGGGGCGTTCATTGCGCATCATGCCTTTGGCCAAATGCTCAAGATCAGTGTACACCATAGAAAACAGCATACCAAAACCACTCGCAGAGTCTTGCTGAGCCTCCTGCACTTGCGTGAAGTGTGTGATGTGGGTTCGCTTATCCATCCGGTAAGTATTGGCTTCCTGATCGGTGATCAAAGATACATGAGAAATTCTCAAAGACCGTGGCGGGTGCGAGCAATCCCGTTCGCTTTGATTTATGGGTGATGAGAGTCAGTCTATGTTTCAGGAGGACAAAAAATGTTCGGATATGTTCATCATCGGTTCCTTTGTATCGCCACGGCAAGTGTGTTTGCTTCGGTTTTACAGCCAATGCTCCAAGCACAAGTACAAATCAGCGGCTCGACAACACATTATCGGTCAATTGAAGGGCATCGCAACTTCGGTTCCGAAAGATTCGACCTCCTTGGGATGGGCACTGATCCAGATAACAATGTCGACTTCATGGTCACTAAATCAAACTCAAACGAAGAGTGTCCATCAATAGACAGTCTGCATGTCTACAGATTTGACACCACCATCAACGACTGGGTGTTCGATGGTTCAATCGATCACATCGGTGGTGTTTACATCGATAGAATAGATATACATGAAGATGCCATCATCATTGGAGGCACCTTCGACCCCTCACCTGTACCCGGCGCAACAATTTACCGCCGAGGTTTTGGGGGCGTGTGGACACAAGAAGCATCCCTGTTACCAGCAGACAATGTCATCGGCGACAGATTCGGTTGCTCGGTTTCCATCCACGGCGATCTCGCTGTCGTTGGTGCACGGCAAGAAGGACCAAGTCCACACTCATTTCACGACGGCCCAGGATCTGCATATATCTATCAGTTCAATGGAACAACATGGACGCTGGTTGACAAGATCACTGCTGATACACCGGTTGATGGCGAAGACTTTGGTCAACAGGTTTCTGTGCGTGATACCCCAACGGGGCCCGTGATTATCGTTGCAGCTCCAGACCGGAATACCACCCCAAGCTCACTCGGATCTGCTGGATCAGTGTACTCATTCAAGATAATTGACGGTTCCTGGACACAAATTGACCGTGTTGAAGCCAGCACCGCGCCTCAAAACTTTGGTGGCGAGTTCGGTTTACGCATTGATCACGATGAGACAACACTCGGCATCACCGACAACCGTGACATTTATGTCTACAACATCGAAGCTGATGGCAGCATGACTTTGGGAACCAGTCTCCTGGGCACTGAGTTCCTTGGCGAGGTCGCCGTTTCACACGGAAGCGTGCTCGTTGGCGATCCACAGGGCGGGCTCCCTTCACCCAATAGCCTGCCCAAGATTGTCAAACTCAGAGCAAGTGGGCATGTCATAGATTACACAATCCCATTTGGTTTGAGCGTTGACGGCGGATATGGAAAATCACTCGCTTACAATGGCAACTACTTTCTCACGGGCTTGCCGACACTGAGCTTCGCTGGTCATCAGGCCGGTGGAATTTGGAGACAAGATGAACCACTCAACACCCAAACCAGTAGCCTGTTTCTTGTAGGGCAAGCTTCTTCCAATGCTCAGTTCGGCGATTCAATCGCTTCAACAGATCAATGGACAGTCATCGGCTCACCGAACTCGATCAATGATTGTATCTCAGGTGCATCTGGGTCAGTTCGTATGCTCTCCCTCGGAATCGATGACTGGATTCAATACAAAAACATTTATCCACCTATGGGCATAACTGGCACAGGCTTCGGTTCAGCCATTGCGATTGAGGGCAATCAGATGGCTGTCTCTATGCCAGGCTACACCATCCCAGGGTTACCTGGCGCCTACGGAGCAGTCTTTGTCTACGAATACGTCTTTCCCCAATGGACACTTGTTCAATCCATCGAAGGCACACAACAAGATGACGCATTCGGTGCTTCAATCTCACTCGCTGGCGCGACTCTAGCGATCGGCATGCCCGATGGACCATCTGGTGGCGAAGTAAAAATCATGCGGAGAGATGCCGCGGGGATATTCCAAAATGAACTGACAACTGGCAGAGGTGACCTCTCGCAAGACGCACACTTCGGCCATGGAGTTTCACTCTATCAAAACCAACTGCTTATCAGCGCACCTGATGACGCAGCAGGAACCGGAAGCGTGTTTGCAATGGAGTATGACTCGGTAGCAGGCAGTTGGAGCACACAAACACCGCTCACAACTCCAACTCTTGTATCTGGCTCACGCTTTGGTTACGCCGTCACTCAATCACAAAGCCACGCGATCATCGGCGTACCCGCAACCGGAATCGAACCCGGCCGGCTCGCAATTTACCCAAGAATACAACAAGGTTTCGGGCAACCAACCATCATCACTGAACCACCCGGCAGCACACAAGAAGGATTTGGGGCGTACATAGCAGCCAAAGACAATAAGCTTATGGTCGGATATGACGATCCCTCAGCCTCTATTGCTCATGTGATGATCAATGGCGGCAACACCTATCAGCATCTCCAGACGATCTCAGCCCCGTCTGGGGATGCAGGTGCGAGATTCGGTTCTGCGATGGCCATCGGAGCCGAGACACTCTTCGTCGCCTCTCCGAACCAAACGCTCGACATCATCGCCGGCGCAGGCGCAGTCGACCTCTACGAACTAGAAATACGATACACAGTCCCTGAATGTGACATGGATATGAACTCAGATTATGTTCAATGGATCCAAGACGATGCACCGAATCAAAGTGAGTTATTTGCCTACTCAGTCGAGGTCGATGAAGGTTTCGCCATCGTCGGCACCCCATACGAAGATTATTCTTTGACCTTTGACGGAACAACAATCAATGGTGACAACGCTGGTAAAGCAACCATATTCGAGCGAACAGGTTTACGAAAATGGACCCCTGTGGCCTTCTTTCGTGGCGGCAATTTCGATGCCCCGCTTGGTGTCTCGCACACTGATTGGTTGGGATGGTCTGTCGATATCGAACAATCAACCGCTATCGCTGGTGGTATACAAGGCCGACTGGATAACAGTCCGATTGCATCAGGATCAATCCGTATCTACGAGCGAGGATCAACAGGCTGGACAGAATTTGGAGAGATTTTCCCACCGAACATCAGCGTGCCAGGGAGTGATCCTGTTCGCGAGTTCGGTGCTGCGGTTGATCTTGATTCTTCAGCGAACTTTATTGCCGTCGGAGCTTCAAACTCTGCGATTGGCGCAGTCGGAACCGGAGCGGGCTTTATACTTGAACGCTCAGGAAATGAATGGGTTTCTACGGACGCACTGACCCCCCCAACCGTTTTGTTCGGTGATCACATTGGTGTGAGCGCTTCCGTCGAAGAAGGATGGGCGGCCTTTGGTGCCTCAGATGATGACACCAACGGCAGCTCCAGCGGCGCTGTCCATATCTACAAAAGATCAGGACTCGGAAACTGGGTGTTCCATTCCACAGTGTACTCGCCAAATCCACATGCAAGCGCGAGATTTGGGAATGCACTTGAAATCAGCCGATCTGATCTCGGGCTCACAATGGTCGTCGGCTCTTTGTTTGAGGAAGAAGGCACGACCAACTCTGTTGGGGCTGGTCACATTTTTGTACTCGACGAACTCAATGACCAGTGGAACTCAACGCAACGATTGTTACCAGAGTTTCTAACAACTTCCGCGCTCTATGGAAAGGATGTCTCCATCGATCACAACACCATTGCGGTCGGGGCGCCTTCGCTCAGAGACTCTGATATCGGCCCATCCGTTTGGACCGGTGGCGTTGAAATGTACAATCTCGACCAATCATCCGGCCAGTTCGTTCGCCGAACCACCATCCGTCCAGAACAAAACCAATGGGGTTCCCCCAATGGCTGGGGCAACGCCATCGGGCTTTCGGGCGGGACTGTTTTCTTGGGCACAAGCCTTGCAGATGGAGACCCCTACGACTTCGCAAACAACAATCATAATTACGGAGCTGTCACGGCACATGACATCATCTGTGTCCCTGATTGCCCCGCAGACCTCAACGGGGATGGTGTACTCAACTTCTTTGATGTCTCCGCATTCCTCAACGCATTCTCACTCCAAGACCCCGGAGCCGACTACAACGGCGACGGTATGCTCAACTTTTTCGATGTTTCCGCATTCCTTGCAGACTTCACTGCAGGATGCTAGATGCCAACAGCAATCCCGATTCACCCATTCATCTCGCACAGGCTTTCCCAAAGGAGATACACTATGAAACTGTTCCCATCCGTCCTCATCGCCATTGCTGCACTCACTACCCAAGGACAAACGACCTCGAACCCGTGTGCTGAGACTGGCATCAATCTCACCGACGTCACCAGTTGGACAACCAACTGGCCTTTCGTTGATAGTTTTAAGATTCGTCGACCTTGGATCTCAGGTCCAAACGATGGATCAGGCTGGGATGATGGCAGACCGATCCCCAAAGACGCCGACGGATGGGTGACATCCCTTCTCCCAGACCAACGCGCGCACACGCTCATCCATGACAATACCGAGGGGCATTACCCCGGCGGGCGTTATGTCCTTCTCTACGAGGGTCAAGGCCAAATCCACATCCGCGGCGATGCCCAAATCGTCTCTCACACCGCTGGCCGAATCGAAATCGATGTTGTCCCAACAAACACTGGTATGTTTCTCCAAATTGATGCCACGGATCCCCAAGATTACATCCGTAACATTCGACTCATCATGCCCGGCTTTGAAGATACCTACCAAACACAGCAGTTCCATCCTGCGTTCCTCGATTCACTTCGCTCATTTGATGTCATCCGTTTCATGGACTGGCAACATACCAACCTCACCTGGAATCACGACTGGACTCAACGCCCAAAACCAACCGACGCGGGCTATGCCCTCGGGCTTGGTGTTCCAGTAGAAGTGATGATCGATCTTTGTAATCAACTCGATGCCGATCCGTGGTTCTGCATGTCCCACCGCTTTGATGATAAATATGTCGATCAGTTTGCACAAGTAGTTGCCGCAAATCTTGAACCAGAACTCACGGCGTATGTCGAACACTCCAACGAAGTCTGGAACTCCATTTTTCCTCAGTATCACTACGCCGTACAACGCGCAGTTGAACTCGGACTCCCAGGCGATCCATTCCAATCCGCCATGCGGTATCACTCACAGCGGAGTGTCGATATCTTTGATATCTGGGATGACCACCTTGATTCTGATCACCTCGTACGCGTCATGGGCGGCTGGCAAGCCAACACTTGGGTGACTGGACAACTTCTTGATTGGAACAATGCATTCGAGAGCACAGATGCCTATGCAACGGCTCCATACTTTGGTGGTGGCTTGGGAGTCGGCAACAATCCGCCGACGACCCTCGGGATGACACCCGATGAAATCATTGATGCATGCATTTCTGATATTGCAGCCCAACGAACCCAGTCTTTAGCACAGCTCAAGACGCTTCAACCCTACGGCGTAGATATGATTGCATACGAAAGCGGCCAGCATCTCGTTGGCGTCGGTAGTTGGCAAAACAATGCCCAACTTACTGCCCTCTTTCATGCTGTCAATCGTCACCCTCGGATGTACGACGCATACATGGATGATATCTCAGGATGGCACGATCTTGGAGGCGGCTTGATGGCAGCGTTCGCATCATGTGACATCCCCTCGCGCTTCGGTTCATGGGGTGTTCTTGAATATCAAGACCAACCTTTGAACGAGGCCCACAAAATGCGCGCGTGGGTTGATTACAACTCGAATCCAGCAGACCTGAACAGAGATGGAAATCTGAACTTCTTTGATGTTTCCGCATTCCTCCAAGGCTTTGCGAATCAAGACCCAATCACCGACTTTACCGATGATGGCATGTTTAATTTCTTCGACGTGAGTTTTTTCCTTCAGGCCCATGCCGCTGAATGTCAATGACTACTGTTACTAAATATCTCGCATCTTTTTCAAAGCTTGGAGCGGGTTGCACAGACTAACCGGCGGATAAATATACACTTCTTGTTGTAATTTGATAAAACGCTAGTGATCCCCAACACCGAATCATAAATACGCAAACTCGCTGGTTCGCAATTCGCAGCGTTCGTCGGAGAACCCTTAAGGCCACCGCCTGCTCGCGGCATATAGCCTACACTGTCCTATGCTTAACTCGCGGTCTACTGCCCCGCCGGTCCCCACTGTACGATCGCTCGCACGGCGCGATCGCCGACCCGAGTTGATGGACGACCCTGCGATCTCGAACACAGTACACGACCATGCCCTTCGTGGATTGGCGAAGCTCAATCGCGCCTCGGGAATCGAACGCATTGTGTACAACGCCCTCAAGCCCTATCTGAATAACCAGCCCCTGCGCGTGCTTGATGTCGCTGCAGGGTCGGGGGACCTCATCACACACTTGGCTCGCCGCACAGCCGCGGCGGGGATCCCTGTCCACTTCACAGGCTGCGACATTAGTGAGTTTGCATGCCAGAGCATCAGGGAGCATGCGTCGGAGCTTCCTGAAACTATCACAGACCGGGTTGATGCGACTCGTTGCAATGTGCTCAACGAGGATCTCCCAAGTGGGTATGACATCGTCATGTGCCATCTCTTTCTTCACCATTTGGACGAACAAGACATCGTGCGTCTACTGCGTACCATGCTTGAATCAGCACGCAAAGCCGTCATCATCACTGACCTTCGCCGTATGCACTTGCCTGGCTTGCTTCACGAATGCTCACACGCAGCCCAGTAGTACACACCGATGCGCTCTTGTCGGTGCGTGGTGCGCTTTCAACGAGCGAGCTGCATGATTTGGCAATCTTAGCGGGATACAACGAACCTTGCATCCGTACTGTATGGCCCCAACGAATACTCCTCACATGGCGAGCCTGAGCATGCAATCCACTGAGATCATCGTCATCGGTGCGGGACCCGCGGGGGCAACTGCTGCGTATTTACTGGCACGATCTGGTGCCAAAGTTGTGTTGACCGATCGCGCCGCCTTTCCTCGAAAGAAACTCTGCGGCGGGTGCCTTGCACAAACCGGATTCAACCTGCTTGGAGCGAATAAACTCGCCTCACTCCCATCGCTTGCATCCTCCCCAATTATTGATCGAATTGATCTTCGCAGTTCTACTCGGAGCATGATTTTGTCTGTTCCGCCATATCGGATTATCGATCGCGCTTTATTTGATCGTGATCTTGTTCACTCTGCGATGAAGTTTGGAGTAAGGTTTCTCCCCGAGACACTTGCACAAGTCCGCCCAGATTACAGGGTAGAACTCACGCGATCGGGACAAAGCACCCAGACACTCACCGCTCGCGTGATCATCGTTGCCGATGGGATCAAAGGCACCGCCTTACGCAAGATTGGGGCGTTCAATTGGCGGATCGATCCCCATGCACGCGTAGGGCTTGGTGCGATGGCCAGCGCACTTCCAAGCGGATGCGATCCTAAAGTGATTACCATGCTCCACGGCCGGAACGGATACGCTGGGATCGCTCCCCTGAACACTGACCAGACGCTGATCGCTGCCGCGGTAGATCCAGCTTGGATTACCATTCCCCACGATGGGCCGCCACTGATTGCATTTCTGCGTGAACTGGGTCTTTGCATTGATCCAAACACCACATTATCTACCACCGGTGGCGCTCCCGGGCTGACACGCACACGAGATTTAATTGAAAATGTGTTCCTGCTCCCATCATGGAGCCAGGACGAGGATGATATTGCATTCGCGTATCGGATCGCAGAACAATCCAAGGGCCGCGTGGTATTTGTCAACGGCAAGGATCTTGATCGATTTGTACTATGGGATTATGTAAACCAGCGCCGGTCGATCATCGCTTGAATTTTGCAGAGACGCACTCCCAAGTGGTTCTCTAGCCAATAGAAGCCTCGAAACCCTCTTGGAAACGTCAAGTTACATATCCTCAGACTGGACTGTTAAGCCACTGTTTGTCGCGACTCGACTATCCGCACTCCGAGATCAGAAACTTCTTAAGCTTGAGACCAAAGTCAGAGAACGGAAACGAGCTGCTTGAACAAGCTCTCAAATGCCGAAGTCAGTAGCACACTAAATCGCTGGACCGCTACTCCAAACTGCAGAGTGCCAAGATGTGAGCGATGTGGGCCTTGTGTTCAGGGTATCTGAATTTCCCCGGCCATCGCTAGCAATGTAAAGAGTGTACTGAGGCCGCAGCAGCGTAGCCGCTGAGGAAAGCCGCCTCAAGCCCTGACCCACCATAGGCGTCGCCACAGGCAACCAGACGAGACTCTTTATCCGCTACGCACCTGCTGGATAGTGGCAACAGAGTGCGTGCAAGTCCCCATCGATGCGCGGCAATGGGCGAGAACTCCGAGAGCTCGACTCGGCGGCTCGTAATTGAGCGCAAGAGCATAAGAAGCCGATTGGTAATCGCTATGCCAACAGCCTCCGGTTCTGAGTCGTACCTGGAAGCAGACCATTCGGCTCTCGCATACACGACGAATAGAGACGACTGATCATACCGGGGACGTCCAGGTTTCGCGTTCTCGTGGACGACGAGTTCGATCAGATCATCCCCTGTTATTCGAAGCACATCGGGGATTTCGAGATCTGCTGTCGAAACTAATACTGTGTGTGCCCAGCAAGGGGATGCTTTGATACAACCTATTTTGCTTGTAATCTTCTTTGAATGTTCACCGAATACCCGTGCTGTTTGTTGTGGAGGCGCGGCCATCACAACCGCATCGAATGGCTCGCTTGAGAGCACTACATTCTCCCGAGACTCGGTGCGCAGCACCCACCCTGCAGGGATTCGGTTCATGCCCGTAACCGTTGTGCCCCCGACGATGTCAAGACTCTCGGAGAGGTAATGAGGGATTGACCGCGCATTGGGCATTCCTACAAAGATGGCTTCCTGAACATCATCCGGAGTGAGCCCTTCGTTGCTCCAGACATGCCGTTCGGGGTTCCAGACGGCGCAGATGCCTTCGTCAATCCAGGTTTGCAGGTGCGTCCGGAATCGGTCATCCGAGCATGCAAAGAATGGAGCGCCATGGTCAGCGTATGCGATTGATCTATCGCCAAGCGGGATGCGCCGAACACTGAGACGACCACCCGGGCGAAACCCGCGGTCAAAGACGGTGACAATCCGTCCCTGGCTTTGCAGCCGCCGGGCACAGGCGAGCCCCGCAACGCCAGCGCCGATGACGGCGATTGAAGAAATATGTGAATGTACTGTCATTGGACTGCATCATACGATGGAGAACCGAGTTCATAGTCGTCATCTAAGGATTGTTTTTATGCCAACCCATCACCTCCCTATCAAGCATTCTGCTCACTGCAGGTGAGAGTTCGCTTAGAAGTACGTTTGCGGGGTACGCAAAATCGGTTGGCGATGGTTGAACCTATTGATCGCACCGAGATGGCCGCGCTGACTATAATCTGAAGTACAGATTGAGCATTCCAGACAGGTTTTTAGGAGCATAATCATCGCTGTTTTCTCAAAGATCTCAGAGATTCAAGCAAGTGCGCTGGACACCTTCGCATGGCATCAGTCACCAGATGCGCTTAAGATGCTGATTCCACCGTGGGAGAGAGTGACTATTGAACAGGCCCCGACCTCGCTGGGTGATGGGGCCATCGCGGTGCTCGTGCTGCACATTGGTCCTGTGAAGTTGCGATGGGTCGCGAAGCACAGTAACTTTATCGATCGTGGCGAAGACGGCGGCGAGTTCACCGACGAACAGGTCTCCGGCCCGTTCGCATCTTGGGTGCACAGGCACACTGTGCGGGCGACGGGGCCAACAAGCTGCGTACTTGAGGATCACATCGAGTATTCATTACCTTTGGGGCGGCTCGGTGAAATTCTGACGGGTTGGCATGTGCGAAAGAAACTTGCGCGGATGTTTGATTATCGGCATGCGACAACCATCACTGCTCTAGAGCTTAATGGGATGAAGAATGGCGAGTGATAGTTCACTTACATCGTCTAGTCCGAGTCGGATGCGAAGCAGGCTGGTGACCGCCGGGGAGTACAACATCGTCTGGGGATCAATGATGATTCTCTCGCCGATCTGGACATTAGAGATATTAGGAATGTCGCTGCAGACCACTGAACGATGGCACCAGGTATGGGCGTGCATAGGTATGATCGTGAGTGTCTATGGGGTGGGATACCTGTTCGCCGCACGAGACCAGTTCCCTTGGTCAATGGGCATAACGATTCTCATGAACGATCTTTTATGGTGGATTCCATTCTCAATGATCCTGTGGCACGCGGTTCGGGCCGCATTGCGGGGGCACGGTATTGGCAAGCTTAATGGCGACGGCTTTCAGATGCCTGGTGCATTTGTGATTCATTGCGGCGAAGTCGTTCGGTCGTACCGTCACACAACCGCATCCGATCGACCCAATCTAGAGGAGTTCGTGTGCCCGATCAACTGATTCCATTGATTCCGATGGCCCATGCCAGCGCGACCTGGTTCATGGTTGGGCTTATCTGGTTCGTCCAGATTGTGCATTACCCATTGATGGGAGCGGTTCCCGCGAACTCTTTCTCAGCCTACGCAAGAACCCACCAGCGGCGAACGACATGGGTCGTCGGACCTGTAATGTTCTTCGAAACCAGTTTTGCACTTCTGCTCGTCTGGTTGCCGAACGGTGAGTTCATGGACATGACGCTGCGGTGGACCGGTTTGGCTCTTCTCGCCCTCATTTGGGCTTCAACCTTTCTATTGCAGGTTCCTTTGCACGCCAAGCTAGCAACGGGCTTCGACAGAACCAATTGGAAACGGCTTGTTGCTTCAAACTGGCTGAGGACGATTGCTTGGAGCGTTCGAGGAATCATCGCACTCTTACTTTTGCTATAGACCGATGTATCAGAATGACCTGTTGTTTTTTCTCCAAATCTTAATCCCTGTCATGACAGTAGAGCCTTTCCGTATACTTCATATTTGTTCATGTGTGGTGTAGGAGGACACGCTCAGCAAAACCTGACTACATCCGTTACTACACCATCTCGAAATGCCATAGCATTGAGAACATGCTTGCTGAATTTACTTTCAAAAATGATTCTCACCAAGTGATTTCATCATGATGTTTCATACTTGACGAATCATGGGCAACCACCGTTAAAGGCGCTGAGGAACGCTGATACATCGAAGAAGTTAAATACTCCAAATGGTTCTGCAAAGTCTGCTCGTGGATCTTGATCGGCAAAGAATCCAAGAAATGCTGAGACATCGAAGAAGTTGGTCACGCCGCAAGGTTCAGCTAAGTCGGCGGGGTTGCACCCAATACCATCATTGCATGATGAATCCGATGGACCGTACAGTTGCATCTCGAAGTCTGCTCGAGGGGTATACTGCCCTTGGTCGTTGGCATCACAGTCAAGACCGCCGAAGTAGAATACGCCGATATCGGTATAGTTCGAATCATATAATTTGTACGCATCTTCAGATCCAGTCCCAGAATCACTGAGTGTTGAATCAATTTCCCAAACCCATGTGCCGTCATTATTATCGATCGCTTCACCTGCTGGTGATGCAATACTGATACCAATCGTTCTCATGGAATCTGCGATATCTCCATCGATCACCCCATCATCATCGTGATCAAACATTCCAGGCTGGAAGAACTGAACACTCCACGACCAATCAAACAACCCGTCTAAATCAAGATCCCAATCTGGATTCCCATCGAAATCTGTATCAACGGTTGGATTTCCATTCCCGTCGGTTGACATATCACCTACTGAATAGCCATCACCAATACCATCAGAATCGATATCAATATTATTGTTCCCATAGTTCGCACCCTGCAAATCACCATCAGAATCGCCAATCTCAAATACTAGTGAAGTTCCAGTAAATGCTGATGCAAGATCAACATCAACGGTATATTTCGCGAGCGTATTTTCAGGATCATCGGGTGAAGTACCTGAAATATCACCAGGTAAATCAGTGAATCTAAAAACCACTATTGGATAACGATCACATCTTGGGCGTCCATTATCAGAATCCCAGAATCCCCACTCGCCGGCAAGCCCTTCAACACCATCACCCATCCCATCGGAATCATTGTCCACATCATCATGATCGGTAATCCAGTTGATATGAACACAGTCCACCAATGAATCGAGTTCAATGTCTCCCCATTCCGACAAAATTGCATTGGTTGCTAACGATGTTGAACCTGAGTTGTTGTCTAAACCAAAGAAATGCTCAGTTGTAAAACCTTGAGCTGCACATGGATTTGCAACTCGGGAAGACCAGATTGAAACACTGTCACCGGTATCCGCCGGGGCTGTCTGCCCTTCACTCAAAAGTGTAATCACCCGTTCTTGGGTGGAGATGTTGTAATATATATGAGCGACATGCTGAACAGTTCCACGCGTCGGCTCAATCTTGGTTGGGGTTTCTGTTGCAGCAGACAATCCGGTGATTCCGCCTGCGCATACTGATATTGCCAGCACAATACTCTGTGAGTTCTTCATATTCGTCTCCAAAAAATGAGTCCACGGATGGACTCTTAGTATTATGGGCAACCAGCGCTGAACGCACTGAGGTATGCTGATACATCGAAGAAGTTCCATACACCGAACGGCTCAGCGATGTCTGCTTCAATCTGTTGATTGCTGAACGCTCCTAAAAATGCTGATACATCAAAGAAGTTGAGCACACAAAATGGTTCAGCCAAATCAGCAACACATGGTTCACATGATGAACCGGCTGGTCCAAACAGTTGCATCTCAAAATCTGATCGAGGGGTATACTGCCCTTGGTCGTTTGCATCACATGAGAAACCGCCAAAGTAAAAAGTGCCAAGGAAATTCATAATCGGATCTAAAAATGCGAATGCATCCTCCGCACCTGTTCCCGCATCATCTAAGCTTGTATCGATTTCCCAAGTCCAGGTGCCATCGCCATTGTCAACTGCTTCACCTTCTGGGGACCCGAAGCTCACACCTATAGTCCGCGTAGAATCTGCTATGTCGCCATCGATTACTCCATCACCATCCAGATCATGAAGGCCTGGCTGGAAAAACTGGACGCTCCAAGACCAATCGAAGAGCCCGTCAAAATCGAGATCCCAGTCAGGAAACCCATCGAAGTCACGGTCAACTATAGGGAAACCATTACCATCAGTTGATGTATCGCCGACCGAATACCCATCCCCGATTCCATCTGAATCGATATCAAGGTCATTGTTACCGTAGCTAGCGCCTTGCAGATCACCATCCGAATCACCAATCTCAAAGGTCAATGAAGTCCCGGTAAATGTGGCCGCGAGATCAACATCTGCGGTGTAACCTGCAAGGGTATTCAACGGATCATCAGGGTCAGTTGTACCAGAAGTATCCCCCGGCAAATCGGTAAACATAAAAGTTATAATGGGATACCGCATGCAAGAGTTGAGTACACGGCCGTTATCAGAGTCATAAAAAGTCCATTGTCCTGCAAGCCCTGGAACACCGTCTCCAATCCCATCTGAATCCGAATCTGTATCATCGTGATCTGTCACCCAATCAATATGAACACAATCAACTACTGAATCACGTTCTATATCTCCCCAATCCAACAAGATTGCATTGGTTGATAATGATGAAGTGCCAGTGTTATTGTCGAAACCAAAGAAGAAGTTTGTTGTGAACCCTTCTGATACACATGGATTCGATACACGCGATGACCAGATTGAAACACTTTCACCAGTGTCGGCACCAGAAGTCTGGCCTTCACCGAGCAAGGTAATCACACGCTCTTGTGTTGCAATGTTGAAGTAAATATGTCCGACCTGTCGAACAACACCACTCGACGGGTCAAGTTGTGTCGGACTTTCAAATCCTGATGCGAGACTGGTGATGCCACCAGCACAAATTGACAATGATAATACGAA
This sequence comes from uncultured bacterium, assembly GCA_963976235.1. Lineage (GTDB taxonomy): Bacteria > Planctomycetota > Phycisphaerae > Phycisphaerales > UBA1924 > UBA1924. The sequence continues at coordinate 619,386 of CAXBJM010000001.1, read as the reverse complement.
TCCTTGTGCGTTCTTCATTTATAAATCTCCTACATAAATAGTGTCTCAAATCCTTGGCTTGATCAAGCCATTCTGTCCGAACGGACTCAGACTATACGAAAAACGTTTAAAACGGATGCGTATTTGTAGTAATTTTTGTTTATGGCCGAAAATCCGAGTGTATATCGGAAGTTCTTGTAAATTATTTCCACATGGAAATGGAAAATGCACCCTGCGCTATACAGGATGCATCACATAAATATTGATATCAAATCATGTTCGTCTAGAGGTTGTTTTACGGACATCCAGTACTGTACAAGGATAAGAACTCAGAAACATCAAAGAAATTGAATACACCTTGAGGCTCTGCCAAATCTGCAGCACTATCCTGTGCACTAAATGCACTCAAGAATGCTGAAACATCAAAGAAGTTCAACTCCCCAAACGGCTCTGCAAGATCCGCTAAATTACAACCATCCATGACCGTACTTGATGGTCCAAAGAGTTGTTGTGCAAACATGGCCGAGGGAGTGTATTGCCCTGATGGGTCGGCGTCACATGAAAAACCACCGAGGAAGAAAACTCCTTGGTGCACAGTACCTAGATAGATCGCGAATTGATCCTCTGCACCTACTCCCGCATCTGGAAGAGTTGAATCAATTTCCCATGTCCATGTTCCATCACCATTATCAATCGCCTCTCCTTCTGGTGCCCCGAAGTTGATTCCAACCACACGATCTCCATCGGCGGCATCACCATCTAGAATACCATCACCATCAAAGTCCGTCGTCCCAGGCTGATAGAACCGTACGCCCCAACTCCAATCGAACAATCCATCCCCGTCTAGATCACCGTCAGGGTTGCCATCAAAATTACGATCTAAATTTGCGACCGATACTCCATCTCCTATTCCATCTGAGTCTGTATCGATATCATTATTTCCAAAGGTTGCCCCTTGAAGATCCCCATCGGAATCTCCAAACTCAAATACGAGAGACGAACTCCCGAACGCAACTCCGAGATCGACATCCGCTGAGTAACCGGCTAAAAATCCATCTTCAGAAGGTGTGGTGTCGCCTGGCAATTGAGTGAAGGTGAATGAAATGACTGGCAGTCGAGTTGAACCATCAATTGCTCGCCCATTATCGGCATCAAAGAAAGTCCACTGCCCCGCTAGCCCATCAACACCATCACCGATCCCATCAGAATTGAGATCCGTATCGTCATGATCAGTAACCCAGTTGATATGAACGCAATCAACTACCGTATCAAGTTCTATCTCAGCCCAGTCTACAAGTGTATAGCCCGATACAAAATCTCCAGAGGAAGTCGGAGCATCAATCGCGAAGTACATACCTGAACTAAAACCTTGGGCAGCACATTGGTTCCCTACCAACGAAGTCCAGATTGGACCACTGATTCCGTTATCTGCACCTTGTGTCTGAGAATCACCAAGTACAGTGACGACTCGTTCATCTGTAGAGATATTATAATAGATATGTGCTACCTGATGAATATTTGCCTGATTCGCATCGAGTTTGGTTGGACTCTCTTCAGCATACACCAAGCCGGTAGCAGTCCCCGCAACGAGAGCAACAGTCAGTACTGCAAAGTTCATATTATTCATTTCAATTCACCTTTCAAATTCGGCACCAAATGCGAACCAGAAGCAAACTCTGCTTGCCGATATACAAAGTGGCTTTCACCACCAATATACGGTCAATTCAATTGATTCTGATCCACAATTCTACAAGCGAAATGCAGATACAACATATATCAAACAACATATTACGGAAACGTATTTTATGACATATTTTACCAAGTAAAATCCAGGCTCAGGCTGATACGATTATCCACCGCTTCTTTCACGCAAGGCCCATTGGATCGCTTTTACATACTCTCTCGTCCCGCTTTTCCCTATTGGAAGTTGATGCCCTTTTCCAGAAAGCACACGAATCCGCACCTCCCCTCCCGCTTCCTCAAAGTCTCTCTTCGCCTTAGTATAAGTTCCTTTCCAAGGATCTCTTGCGCCTGAAATTAGATAGAACGGCGCCGGAACATCATTTGACTCAGCATTCTGCGATTCATAATGCCCACAGATCGGTACTACACCAATAAAACTTTTGGGTTGAGTCTGACCCAGTATGAGTGCGATATTTGCACCTTGGGAAAAACCTACCAAAATCACTCGCTCAGGATCAGCGTTCTTCTCTTTGATCGCTTTATCAATCAAATGATTCACAAACCATTTCGATTCATCCCGGTAGGTCCATGCAAACCCATCACCAGATGGGCGTAATGCATCTGGTGCAATCAAGATTGCTCCCACGCTCTTACACGCATCAATCAATGCGTCATACATAGATTGCCCGTCCATACCCGTTCCATGCAATGCGATGACCAACGGCTTCTTTTCATCCCCTTCTGGGAAATATGATTGGGGTCTATGATTCAGCGCTTCGCGGATAAACTGATCCATTCGTTCCTTTGCATTTTTATGGACGATCCCCAATATCTGTTTGAAATCATTGCGATCACGAATGGAATCAAGATCAGAGTTCTGTTCAAATGATGAAATCCCTGTGTAGTTTTCATCTGCACATACCTGTAAATGCTCGATCGCTTTGTCAGGATTCCCGAGCTTTGCATGCAATGCTCCCGCTTTGAAATGCCAACCTGTTGCCTTCGGATAACGCTCGCAAATTTGTTCCGCTGCTTTCAGTGCGACTTCGTATTTTTCCGCAGCGTACATTTTGTCATATCGATCAACTAAGGATTGGTCGGATTGCCCAAGTGAATGACAAGTGAAGAATGCGATAAATGCTACGATAACTAGAACACGATGAGTGTGCATAGATAAGCCTCCTGTGTGTATCTTTATACGAAGCTGTGAAGAAAATGTTTCAGGATTTATGAAACGAGAGCAGGTACAATTTTTCTTACTTCTGATGCAAGATTCGATAATGCAAGATCAAAGTTCTCAAGAAACTGATGCTCAGGGGTCGGATGATCGTAAAAATCGGTAATTGAACGAATCGCCAAGGTCGGAACCTGATACAGAGATGCTGTCCACGCGATGGAAGCAGTCTCCATATCTTTCACAGTAATTCCATGCTTTTGGAAAAATGCGAGTTCGTGATCGAGTGTATCAAGTGAATTGCCCGTTGAAATCGTCGCAACACGGAGACTACTTGAATCATCTATATGAAGCGATTCAGGGCCGTGGGCATAATCCTTGAACTCTGCGAGTGGTATCCGTCGATCATGATGGAACGCTTTATCGATTGAAAATACTTCACCGATCTGTGTACTCTTTGAACACCCACCTGCAGCACCTGCAACAAGAATCATCGATGGATTGATATGATTCAAAATAATAAGTGATGCAAGCGTCGCGGGGGTAGTTCCGATCAGGTTCGCATTGGTGCGTGGATCAAACCCATTGGTAACGAGTGTCAGTTTTTTGGTTCCAACCCAACCCTCCCAAAGATTTGGAGGCAGTCTCTCAGACCAAGGGGTTTGGACCGAAACCAATCCCAATGCATCAATAATGGGATCGGCTTCGGGTTGCATTGCACAAAGAAGAGTAAGCATGCACGCAGTTTAGCACGGATTCCCCATGCCTCATGAAGACCATGCCAACCTTTTTCCATCCGAAGGTTTGAATGAAAATACTGTATACTCGAATCATGTCAAATAAGCATATTGAAATCGTACAACAGTTTGCAGCCGCATTGGATACAGAGGATTATGCGGCAGCCAAGAGTGTGCTCTCACCAACATGTGTGTATCTCTTCCGTGATCAAACCTACAAAGGACCCGAGGCGATCGTGGCGACCTATTCAGGGAACGGCGAAGCTGCAAAGGCGTTTGATGAGATTCGATACGGGAGCAGCGTACGCGACGGAGCGGATGGATGGATCGTGATTGAGTTCTGGGATGAGTTGGTGCATCGCGGGGAAACGCTGCGACATGTGTGTGAACAATGGGCGAAGGTTTCCGATGGGGTGATTGTGCGGATTGAGCATCGGGATTTGGAGGGAGAGCGGGAACGACTTGAAGCGTTTAAGAAGAAGGCAGGAGTTGATCAAGCGTCTTGAGAGAGGTATGTGATATGGCCAGAGATGGCGCCAGCGCGTTGGCCGATTTCGGCGTGGATTGGGTTGTCCAAGTATTGGTCCGCTTTGACACGATCTTCGACAAGCAAACAGAACCAGACTTCGTTGGGGTCTTCGGTGCTGCGGCGGACCCATTCGAGGGTGAGTCCGCTGGGTGCAAAGGAAGATGTATTTTCATCAAAGACTGATCGCCAGGTGTCGTAGTCTTTGACTTTGTTTTGGACGAGCATTCTGAGCATGGGGGATTTTAGGTGATAAATATGATGGAAGCGGGAAAGCTACCGTCATGGCATCCAGCGAATAAAAAATTTTCTAGGGTACACTATCTTTGATTCTATAAGAAGGAAGGTACATCATTGATACGATTAATAAGTTTATTGATATTCTGTTTGATTGGAATTGGATGCGAAAAGCAGGCAGAGCCGAAACTAATCTCGGCTCTACCAGTTGATACTGAAATTGAGGAATGGCTGTTGCTTGCAGAGGAAAATGATGCACAAGCACAGCATGACCTCGGAGTAATATACGCACAAGGTGATAGAGTTCAACAGAACTTTGATCTTGCGGTGCGGTACTACACGCAAGCTGCTGAACAGGGACTTATTGATTCGTGTTTGAATCTTGGGATTCTATATCACCTTGGCGAAGGAGTGCCTCAGGATCCCGAGCTTGAGATGAAGTGGTTCAAAAAAGCAGCAGAGCTAGGAAGTTCACAGGGGATGCTCAATGTTGGCGTGATGTATGCACAGGGGAAAGGTGTGGAGCAAGATAATAACGCTGCATTTGCTTGGTATATCGAAGCAGCGCGACAGGGGGATATGTATGCAATGCACAATATTGGGTACATGTACGAACAAGGCGAAAGTGTTCAAGTTGACATTGAGAAAGCCACTGTCTGGATGCGGCTTTCAGCAAAATCTGGGTATGAGCCAGCTCAAAATTGGTTGAATGAGCGAGGATTAGATTGGTAAATATGTTTTATAAAAACCTGCTGGTGACGAATACGCCACCAGCATGGCACCCGGCCGGCGGAAGTATGTGAACGAAGAGTTAGCGGGGCTGATTCGGGGAGCGATGCGGAGTGAGGAAACCTGCTTAAGCTGCGTGTAAGCAGAGCATCTAGCAAGGCTATTTGTTTTCAATCATAACCCTAACACGCGATCTCCGTTCGTACTGCATAGATAAATTCAACTCCATATCGTCGACCAAAATCGTATTTTTTATATTTTTCAATCAGTTATTTTGTGGTATGCTGGGTTAACCATGTGCGATCATTCAATCCACATCTCGGTTGTTGTTATTTATTAAAATTGAGGAGAACAGTGTGATACGAAATATTCTAATCGTTACAACAATTTGTACTTCAATGGCTCAAAGCGAAATAGCTACATATTCTATGACAGGACAGGTCATGATCTATGAAGAACAAGATTTGCAAAGCAGTTGGGACATGAGAAATTATGAGTTTCTACTTACTGCAGACACAGACAATGTTTACCTGACCGACGATGGGCTATACGCGGTAGATGTAGAGGGTGAGTACAAATTTAATGATGGAACTGGATTTCATGACATGGCGTACGACTTCCGATTGGTTCTTGATCCCATTAATCAGAAACTTCATCTGATAGATCAAAACCGGGATGCCGAGCTATTTGCTATGCAATATGTTTCTGAGTTTGTAGATTATAACTTAGCGGAAGCATTCGATAACGTGTACAATATGATGTTGGCATATGACAACGATCTCGATTTTGTTTTTGACTATATGGGTGATCAAGCGGTATATATGTATATACAAAATGTCACATTCAGCTCATTTATAGTTGATTCACCCACAATGGCAGTTCCTACACCTGGAACTTTCGTAGTATTGGGGGCCTGTGGATTGTTGACAATGCGCCGCCGTCGCTAATTATTTTTTTCAAGTTGCTCGCCAGCAATAAACCGATGATTCTGCATTATTGCTTCAATCTAGTGCCTTAGTGCGGTGAAATTTGAATAATCGATTTACCACTCCCGCCTCGCCGGTATACCGGCCATAGCTATATGGTATCAGAATAATGAATGAAGCGTGCCCAGCAGGCATCGCAAAGCCACCAGTTACCATTGGTGAAGGCTTGGATATCACGATGTACGCCCATTGCAATCTCACACATGCAGCAATGGGTATGATCGCCGATGTGGGCGTCGATTTTCACGCGATTCCATTTGTGCAATACAACTTCGGCGAGAATCTCTTTCGCATATTTGCGCTCGACATCTGTCCCATTGATCCAAACCCGCTTTGACGGATTCTTCTTTACCACTCTGGGCCGCCAGTGTATCGCCCATAAATATCAGCCATGGCTTGAACCATTTCGCCGAGGGTGCAGTTTGCTAATGCCCCTTCAATGAGCGATGGCATGACATTTTCGTTATTTCTCGCAGCGTCTCGGATTGCTTGGAGCGCAGCGGCGGTTGTTGCGGTATCTCGCTTGGCCTTGAACTCTTGGAGGGTTTGGACCTGGACGGTTTCGACCTCTTGGGAGATGGTGAGGATTTCTACTTGACGGTCTTCGTTGGGGTCAACATATTCGTTGACACCGACGATGACGCGATCGCCGGCTTCGCATTCTTCGGAGAACCGGTAGGATGCTTCCGCGATCTTGCGGCGGAAGTACCCTTTGTGGATTCCTTGGACGCACCCTCCATCGTCGATGGTTGAGGTGGTCGCGTATTCTGGTTTCCATGGGCCGCGCCCCATGTTGTCGATTTCTTCAATAAAGGCGAGTGCTTCTGCTTCGACCTTGTCGGTGAGCGCTTCCATGAAGTAGGAACCCCCGAGCGGGTCTGTGGTGCGGGTGACACCAGTTTCATGTGCGAGGATTTGTTGGGTGCGCAACGCGATGGTGACCGCTTGTTCAGTTGGGAGGCCGAGGGTTTCGTCCATGGAGTCTGTATGGAGTGATTGGCAGCCGCCGAGCACCCCCGCCATCGCTTGGTAGGCAACACGGACGATGTTGTTGTAGGGTTGTTGCTCAGTGAGTGAGCATCCTGCGGTTTGGACATGGGTTTTCATGAACCATGAGCGTTTGTTCTTCGCGCCGTAACGATCCTTCATCATGCGTGCCCATATTCGACGAGCTGCACGGAGTTTGGCAATCTCTTCAAAGAACTCGTTGTGGGCGTTAAAGAAGAAGGAGAGGCGTGGAGCGAAGTCTTCTATGTCGAGCCCGCGGATGAGACATGCTTCTACATATTCCATCCCATCGCGGAGGGTGAATGCGAGTTCTTGGGTTGCCGATGATCCAGCTTCGCGGATGTGGTAACCAGAGATCGAGACAGAGTTCCACTTGGGAACATGTTGTGATTGGAACTCGATGGTGTCCACGACGAGTTTGGTCGATGCTTCAGGTGGATAGATGAACTCGTTCTGAGCGTGGAACTCTTTGAGAATATCGTTTTGGAGTGTGCCGCCCAACTGGTTCCATGGGATGTTGCGTTGCTTCGCCATCGCGAGGTACATCGCCCAGATCACACACGCGGGTGCGTTGATGGTTTGGGAAACAGTGACTTGATCGATGGGGATATCCGCATACAGGCGGTGCATGTCTTCGATGGTGTCGATTGCGACGCCACACTTGCCGACTTCACCAAGGGAAAGGACATCGTCAGAATCTCGACCCATCAGTGTTGGGAGATCAAAAGCTGTTGATAAACCAGTGTTGGCAGCGGTCTTGGTTTTGGTTTGTGCGAGGATATATTTGAAGCGTTCGTTGGTGTCATCTGCGGACCCGAACCCCGCAAACTGACGCATGGTCCAGAGGCGTGTGCGATATCCTTGGGGGAATAGGCCTCGGGTGTAAGGGAACTCACCTGGGTTGTTGATGTCACGCTCAAAGTTGACAAGAGAGGTTGGGAGTTCGTTGGGGGTATAGCTCGCATCAAGGGCGAGGCCTGAAATGGTGACCGCGTGGGGATCGATCTTTCCAGTGGCGGGGTTGATACCCGGGCCGGAAATTGATGTGTTGGGTGTTGATGCGTCAGTTGTATTGATGGACATTTCAGCGTACTCCATGCCGAGGAAGAAATCGGGTCTATGGAGTATTGTATCGCGTAAGCGGAGCGGTATCCAAGCTTTATTCATCAAGATCAAGGTGTATTGAGAACCTGTTTATGAAGCAGAAAGTTCGATTGCAAGCGTGTTCAAGGCAATAGTGAGGATCTGGATAGATTGCTTGTATTCATCAATAAAAAGATGTTCGTTTGGCGTGTGATCAAGGGCACTATCCCCAGGGCCATACGCAGCGATCGGGCATTTCCAGATAGGAGCAACAACATTCAGATCCGCTGTTCCAGTTTTGAGCTTTGGAACTGGCCGGAGTCCTTGGGACCGAATTGCCGATGAGATCGCTCGGACGACGGGGTCGTTACGTGTCGACGCATACGCCTGCTCTGTCCCTTGATACTCGATTGTGATGAACTCTGATTCAATGTTATCGATTTGAGATTGAAGTTGAACTGGCGTCATCTCGGGTGGCAACCGGAATCCAACATCGATAGTGGCGTGTTGGTACAAGCCATCGGATGACGAACTCATTTTGATTAGTGTTGATTGCACTTGATAGAACGCACCGGATCGTTCACTATTAAAAACATTCATCTTATCGAGAACTGCTGACCACCATGAAATGAGCTCATCATTTGCGGACGGATCCTTCCCCGCAGAGTGCGCGTTGGGTCTTGTCGCAGAAACGGACGCCCGAAGTATCCCCTTGTATCCAAACGTAACACCTGTTGCACTGCTCGGTTCACCGATAACACACGCATCTGGAGACCATTGATCTACGAGAAAACGAGCTCCTATTGAATCTGTCTCTTCCCCCACTGCACCCGCGACTGTCAGGCATACCCCATCGGGGAGTTCTGACTCAGACGCTGCGATTAACATCGTTGCGAGCGAGCCTTTCGCATCAACTGATCCTCGCCCGTGAAGGATTGTTCCTTGGGTTTCCGTATGTTCTATACGAACTGGAATATCACCTGGGACAGTATCAATATGACCCAGAAGTACAACATGCTTGGTCGCTTGATCCAAAGGCGTGCCTATGTGTGCGATCGAGTTTCCAACCTCGTCAATAGACGCATCAAATCCTAACTGATTTGCATACCGAATGAACACATCTGCTGCATTTGATTCTGCTCCTGACACACTCTTTGCAGAAACCAAATCGTGGATAAGCTGAGTTTGGGTGCAAGCAGATTGGATGTTTATGGGTTCCTGCGTCATCATGAGTGAATCTCTTGAATGAAGGTAGTGCCTGCCCCTGAGCGTGCCTGTTGGATCGGGTTCTCACCTGATGCTGATCCGATAGTTACACGGTGAACGCCTCCGGCGATTGCTTCTTGTGCAGCTAATACCTTGTTCTTCATGCGTCCCTTTGCAGCATTATTCGCTTGAGCGAGCGTATCTGATGTCACTGTCTCAATGAGAGAATCAGGATCGGTGAAATCTCTCAATACACCAGGAACATTGGAGAGGAGCAGGAGTTCATCCGCACCTAAAGCTTTCGCAGTTGCAGCTGCTGCGCGATCAGCGTCTACATTAATTGCGATCCCGTCGGGTGTGATTGCAGGAGGCGTGAGCACAGGGACTCGTCCTGCTGCAAGGAGCATATTCAGAAACTCTGCATCAACCGTATCTACCTTACCCGATAGATCGTCACGAATTATTCGTGTGCGCCCAGCCTCTACTGCACGAATCGCAGACTTTCTAGTCCCCATCCATATACCAGCATCAATACCAGAAAGACCAATTGCATCAACTCCAACCTGACGGAGAGATTGTACAACAGCTTTGTTCACCTTCCCGCAGTACACCATCTTGAAAATATCGAGTGTATGCTCATCTGTTCTTCTTGATTGATTTCCGCTTGGACTTGTGATGGTTTGGGTAGGATGCCCGAGTGCTTGGGCAAGCATATTTGTTTCGTGCGATCCGCCGTGAACGAGTACGACACGAATACCTGAACTGACGAGTTCTGCGATTTCATTCGAGAGTGCTGTAGGGTCGATTCCTTCCCCACCTCCGACTTTAATTACAACTGTGTGCATGGCATTTTCCATTTCTGTATGTTTATGAACTTATGCAGGGTGTAGACCCGGGAAAGTGAGTCCCGAGGTTTCAGGAAGATTCAATGCAATATTCATGGATTGAATTGCAGAACCCGCAGCACCTTTTACTAGATTATCGATTGCACAGAGTGCAATGATTCGACCTGAACGCTCATCGATTGAGAACCCAACATCTGCATGATTAGATCCTACAACAACACGAGGGTCTGGGAATCGATTTGGCCCTGACCTGTCTGCAACGATGCGAACAAATGGCTCGTCCTTGTATGCTTCACGGAAGAGCTTCCATATCTGCTTACTCTCAAGGCGTTCTGTAGGCTCGATGTGTGCAGTACAGAGCACCCCTCGAACCATATCAATAGCAGTGACTGTTGCATCGAGATCAAACTCGCCAAGCGATTGAAAAACCTCTGCGAGGTGACGATGCCCTGAGGGGCTATAGGTTCTGGCGGTACGGGCACGAACTGGATGGTGGGAACCTGGACCAGGATCTGCGCCGGCTTCAGACGACCCAACCTTGATGTCCGCGATTGCCCGCTTGATCAATCCTGCTCTTGCGAGTGGGAGCATCGCGAGTGTCATCGCTGTTGCATTGCATCCAACACCCGAAACCAGATTTGATCCTGAGAGTTGATCGCGTGCAATCTCAGGAAGACCATAAGACACTTGGCTCAGTGTTTCAGGCGACGGGTGCTCTTCATTGTACCACTGTTGGTAGTTTGCTGGATCACGCAATCGAAAATCTGCTGAAAGATCAATGACCAGCTTTGCTTGCGATCGATATCGCTCGATGTCATGGGCTGCTTTGCCATGAGGCATGCATAGGAAAAGAACATCACAAGACTCGATCTCATCTGGATTGCAATATATGTTTGAGAGATGTCCACGAAGGTTTGGATGTGAACGATGGATCGGTTGACCCTTCAGTTTACGAGAAGAAACTTGATTCACATTCATGTTTGGATGTGTTGACAAGAGTCTAAGAATTTCGCCACCAGTGTATCCTGACCCGCCAATAAGAGAAGCAGTAAATGATTGTTCGATGGTCATGCCCCCACCACCTCTCGATTAGATTCAACTGCTCGTGACACAGAAGTTTGCTCTGCAATATGAATGACATGGCGTGCAACATGATCAGCAATATTCACACCGGTGACAGATGAAGAGTTACGGAATTCCATTGAATGGTTCAACTCATTGACAAGTAACCCTTGCCGAGGGCATTCGAGTAAGTCAACTGCAACGATATCTGCACCGGTTGCTCGCGATGAGTTGATCGCGAGTTCACAAAGTTCATCACTGAGTTCAAGCTTTTCGACCGTTGCTCCACGGGCAGTATTCGTAACCCAATGCTCAGAGTGTCGAACAATCGCAGCAATAGGTTTGTGATTGACGACGAAAACACGAATGTCTCGGTCCGGCTTTTCGATGTGCTCCTGGATGTAGAACACGCTCTGCTGAGCCGAACCGAGTGTTTCGCGATGTTCGAGCACCGCTTCCGCAGCGTCTCGATCATTGATCCTCGCAACGAGTCTCCCCCACGAACCAACTGTGGGCTTGATGACTGCTGGGTAACCGATCTGTTCGATTGCATTGATTCCTGATTCTGCATTGGTTGCAACCCGTACCTGAGGCGTTGGAACCTCCGCACGAACGAGTGCCAATGTGGTTGCAAGCTTATCTGAACATGTCTCAATCGCACTCAGAGGGTTTATACATCGAATCCCCATGGATTCTAAAATGCTTACCGAGTTCAATGTGTTCGTCAGACTCACAGAACGATCAATAACGGCGTCGTATGAACCCCATTCACCTGGATCTGCAGGATTAAACACCACTTTACGAAGATCGATTGGAGTTATATTGACACCAATAGCTTCGAACGCGTCAAGGAGCATTCGCTCTTCGGTTCTGAGACGGGTATATGTCATTGCGATACGCATGATTGATCCTTCAGATCGGTCGTTAATAGTTCAATTTACAGGGAACAGGAATGTAGAAACTGGGCTTATTCGCCCCAGTCTTCTTCAACTTCTGGTGCAAGTTCAAGTGTCACTGGACTTGTTTCGATTACTTCTAGTTCTGCGGAACAATCGGTACAATGTGCAATCTCTCCACTCAATGGTGCACGATCAAAGGGAACTGCAGCATCACATTCTGGACATGTTGCTTCGATTACGGTTGCGGTTGCGTGAGTCATTTTGATTCTCCTGTTTGGATTGGATCTGTACTGAAATACAAAGAAAAACACCCCTGAAACTGTTTCAGGGGTGCGAATGGTTCGGTTTGGTTTGAGAACTTGTATTAGTTCAATGCCACCTCGACCATAATCACACCCCAGACGCGTTTTGCGTCTTTGGATTTCGATTTGATCGATTTCGAGATGGTCTGTACATTGTTCATGCGTGTTACTGTATTCACTATCGGATCATGGTCAATAATTATGCACTCTTTTTTATCGTTTCTCTCATATTTTTATACCTGAAGTTTCAACATCCAGTTGTAAACGCCGCGAGAAACACACTGATATCGAAGAAATTGTAATCACCATCATTATTGAAATCTGCAATCGGATCATTGTTTGAAAACGCAGAAAGGAATGCAGAGACATCAAAGAAATTCAAATCACCGTCACTATTCAGATCTGCAGTACAAAGGGTATCTGTAGTAATCGTGAGACATACTTGAACAATTTCACCAGAATCATAAGGCGACATATCATTGACAATGAGTTCCCAAGCACCTTCAACTACCTCTCCATGAAATGTATCCATTGGTTGAGATGGAATCACGAGTCCAGCAATCACCGGCGAATCCGTAGTCGAACAAACTGATTCTGCGGGAATCACAGCAATATCTGTGAAGGTACAAACGATATCGTGGCCGCCACATCCAAACGGGCCGGGGAATCCTGTAGAGGGTAAACCTGGGCGGTCTAGTAGAGTGATTATCGTGCCCGATGGGGATCGGAGTTGAATATGCAAATCTCCGACCCACTCATGATTCAAAATCAGATCAAGAGAAACAGTGTCTATCACTTCATTGCCAGTTGCAGAAATAAAGATAGGCACAACAGCTGCAGACCCATTGTCAGGAATCAAATCATTGGGAGAAACGCAAATGTCAACTGCGGACACTGTGCTTGTGAGCAGAAGTACAGGAACTATTACAGATTTGTATTTCATCGTTTCGCCTCCTGGTTCATAATTGTATTTCGAGATACATCAGTGCACTGCGCGGGATCTCGCATACCTGTTGTATGGCACCAATCTTCAAGATGTCCCATGTTGTTCGCACTGGAAAGTTGTCCAGCAGACCGCTCGATGACGCCATCATCGGGATCACTTAACAGTAAATCCGTAATGATGTTACAGTAATCGAAACCAAATCCATCTTCGAAGGAAGTTGTGTGGAAGTAAACTTGTTGGCGCGAGGCTGTTGGAATGAGTGACAACCAGTTGGCTGACCCTGTATAGTTCAGGCTTTCATTTTCGCCACAACCAAATCCAAATATATTCCCGAGGACCGCAGCATTGCCAGCGAGTGCAGTACCACTATATGGTGACCCAACAGTTTGAATCCGACGATTCCCGCCATCTGCCCAATCGAGCCCACTCCAATAAAAGTTGAGGAGATGAAGAGATGCATTCCCACCTTGTGAATGTGCAACAACTCCGAATGATTTCATCGGTGCCGATTGAGCGAGAATATTCAACGCAAACTGATCATGGGTTCGGCTTTGGTTGAAATCTTCGAAGACCGCGAGATCCCCTGAGAAATGTGATAGTGGAAATGGATTCGCATCGGTGCAATAACCATGAATCAACATGAGCCGATGTCCCGGGCCTACCGATTGAACAATCTGAGGCGGAACAGGAGTCGGTACTGTCTTCATAACCGATCCAGTGAGCATATCTTGCGTGATCGATAATGGAGACTTGGGAAGGCTCAACTTATTGATAGGCGTTGGAATGCGATCTATGAGTTCAATCGGAACAAATGAATCTATATCATGAAGACGAATATTACGCAGTTCGAGTGAGTTGGTCGAAACCCCCGCCAACGAAATCCATCGTTTGTCGAGCAATAGTGATCGCTCAGAACCAACAATCGTCGAAATCCACGAGACAGGTTTGAAGACACCATCGCTTTTTCCCCACACCTCTGCTGCAAGAATGGTTCGACGAGTTGATTCACTTGGTGAGAAACGAAACTGAACATGATTTTCAAGCTCAACGACGGCTGGAGACTGGAGTAGAGGGGCAGGCTCCGCAGCATACACAAGGTGTTGTGTCGTGAGCAAGATTTGATTCCCTTGTGAATCAACGCCTATCGCAGTAACTCGGACACTATAGGATCCATGCTCGGCAGGAAAAAAAGTTATCCTTGATGATCCAGTATTCGCGGACTCAGTAACGACATCACCATTTGGAGTAGTGATCTCAGCAACGAGTGACGACAACCTGGCATCATCCGAGAACGATGAGACGAGAGTAATCGGTTGATTTTGTATGGTCTCCAAAGATTCGATATAGGTTGATAACGAATTCTCAGGCCCAGCATCAATGAGAACAAATCCCGAAGCATCATGATCGGAAAGAATAGTAAGGGTCCAACTCCCAGCATTGCCAGGAAGTATACTCAGGTGAGCAAATTCCCGATCCGGTGCTACCCACGCGAGAACATCAGTTCCAATTTCGACACGAGGATCTGTCGTAAGAATATTATTCTTAGAAATATCTGTTGAAATCACAGACTGATTTGGTGATACAAGATGAGTCAACCACGAATCATGAACGGTTGGGAGTAGGACAATTCGCGCACCCCGTGGGAGAACTTTGATCGGCAGCGTCCATTTCCATTGCCCATCAATAAGCTGATGCTTTACCGGGATGAGCGCAGATCGGGACTCAACTGGTATCGATGCCGGATCTGGCAATGCCAACAATCCAGATACCATATCAGATGGAGGAGCAGCGATTTGTTTCACCTTAACCGGTGTAAGCGATTGAGCGTACAGACTACTCGGGATAAGCAGTGTACATGGAACAATAATTTGTAAGATCGTGCTGATAAAACGCCTGAGCATGGATGAACTCCAGAAAAGTAGAATGCGTGCTCATGCATACTACCACAAATACAATGAATCACGCAGAAATTTTCTTTGACTTACCATCTTCGCCGTTTTCATGATCCTTTATCTGTCCAAATCATCTCCCCACTGGGTAAGCACAACACGGCTTGAGCATTTACAAGCCGATACCAGCATGAATTCAATACATGATTCCCTCACAAGCATGTACTTTTACTTGATTTTGATTGATCCAAGCCGCATCTTTCACGATATTAAACGGTAACAGCAATGCCTATTCTGGCATGTGTGAGTGGATGCCCAATTACAATATCTGATGGAGAGCCAAATGAAGACACGAATCACACGGAGTTCAGCGATCGGAATCCTGACAATCTCTGCACTGCTTTCCACGGCAGGATCTGCAGAAATCCCATTTGAGAAGGCCGTAGATGGGTACAACAAGGTCTCAGTACTCGCAGGCGAAAAATCTTTCTTTTCTCTATACACGCGAGACAAAGATGCTCAGATACTTGCTGAACTCCCAAAGAACTTTGAAGGCAAAGAGTTCTACCTCATTGCAACCGTCTCAGCTGGTCATCCGCAAGCTGGGGTATATTCGATCTGGCACAATGCTGTTGGTGTTCCTGCGAAAACCGTGTACTGGTCCAAGCGGGGAGATCAGCTCATGCTTATTGAACCTAATATCTCTGTTCGCACAAGTGGCGATGCTCAATCTAAAGCGGGTGTCGAGCGTGTGAACACTGATCGCGTGATTCTCTCCGTCCCTATTTTATCAACGGGACCAGGAGGCGGACCAGTCATTGATCTTGATCGCGCACTGCTTGGTTCTTCAAATGCATTCGTTGGTAGATTCCTCGATCGTGCAAACACCAAACTTGCAAAGATCACAAAGTCAAAGGTATTTCCACACAATGTGGAGATCGGTTTTCAACTCCCACGCGCCAACGGCCAATTTGCAGAAGTCCGTTTTTCACTTGGGATGCCCGAACGAGCGAAAGATTTCAAACCCCGCGAAGCAGACCGACGAGTTGGTATCTACTTTGAATCGTATGAAGATCGTGCTATCAATGACGGATCATCTCAAATTGTTCGTTATGCAAATCGTTGGCACATCCAAAAAGCTGATCCAAACTTGACGATGAGCCCTCCACGCGAGCCGATTGTGTATTACATCGAGCACACAACGCCTCTCAGATATCGTCGTTGGGTACGCGATGGTGTGCTTGCTTGGAACAAAGCATTTGAACAAGTTGGAATTATCGATGCAATTGAAGTCCGTCAACAAGATGCACGGACTGGCAGTTTTATGGACATCGATCCTGAGGACAGCCGGTACTCGTTCATTCGTTGGACGAATGCTGGTATGGGATTCGCAATCGGTCCTGTCCATGCCCATCCAGACACAGGACAGATCTACGAAGCAGATATCGTCATGGATGAAGGATTCATCGGTTCGTACGCAAACCAATATCAGCAGATCGAGCTCGCATCAACTGCGATGAGCGTGATCTCACCAGATCTCTCATCATGGCTAGCTGAATATCCTCACTGGGACCCACGCGTGCGACTCGCAGATCCGATCGACCGAGATCGTGTTGCTTCATTAACCAAAGCAATGACTGACCATCCTGAACAATCTGACGAGCTGCTTCTTGATGCTCCTCAGACGCTTTCCCCAATCGTGTGGGAGCCCCACCGTTCGGATAGCCCCGCAGGACGGGCGATGTGTTTGATGCAACCTGGTCTTTCTTCAAGCATTGCATCTGCACGGCTCGCGATGGATATGGGGATCGGCGACTTAGGATTGGTCAATGAAAATACCGATTCTAATGGTTCAGATGTTTCCATGCTTGATGGTCTCCCAGAATGGTTCGTTGGTCCAATGCTCCGTGATGTTGTCATGCACGAAGTGGGTCACACTATGGGGATGACCCACAACTGGAAAGGATCCGCACTCCATTCAATTGCAGAGATGAATAGTGAAGGATTTGATGAACCGATCCAATCAACTGTTATGGATTATGCGCTCTCAAATATCATCGTGGAAGACCCAGATCGCGGCTTCGTGCAAGGCGACTATGTTCCGATGCAAATTGGACCATATGACATGTGGGCAATTGAATGGAACTACACCACTGGTGATCCCAAAGAGGTTGCATCCCGTGCTGCAGAACCTGCTCATGCATACATGGCTGAAGACGGACAGTTTTCACCCGATCCACAAGCCAAAACATGGGACCTAGGACGCGACTCCATTGACTTTGCGGAAGAACGAATTCGCCTGGTCAACAAAGTACGAGGTGAAATACTCAACAAAGCGGTCAAAGAAGGAGAAAGCTGGCAGAAAGCTCGTCAGGTCTATGGCCAACTTATCGGAATGCAATATGGTGCTGTGAACATGGCAATGCACTGGGTCGGCGGATCACACATCCAACGCTCCATGAAAGGCGATCCAGGTGCACCCGCACCAGTTCGTCCAGTAGATGTAGAGCAACAACGCCGAGCAGTGAAGTTCATCGTTGAGCATGCATTTGATAGTGATTCATTTGGGCTCGATCCTGAAACTCTCTCCTACCTCCAGAGCGACAACTGGTATGACGAAGGTTACAGCACTGCACATTCCTATCCAATAGCCTCAAGTATCCTCGGTATCCAAGCATCGGCAATGACTGGATTGATCAATCCTAATCGGCTTACTTGGATCATGGATAATGAGATTCGTACCGAAAAAGGTGAAGACGCGCTCACAGTTCCAGAGGTATTCCATGCCGTTCATGATGTGGTTTGGGATTTGCCAGAGCAATCTGGAATCTATACCAATCGATTGCCCTTGATCGACCAGTTGGATCGAAATCTCCAAATGGAGCATCTCTCTCGAATGATAGATCTCGTAACCGGTATGCGTTGGCCTGGAGCTTCGGGACGGACTATCCAATCGCTCGCGAGACAGGAACTTCAGAAGATTCTCAAGATGGTCGAATCTTACACAGGCTCTTCTGGACTTGATGATTATAGTGCTGCTCATCTAAGCGATGTGCAAGAGCGAATTGAGCGTGCACTTGAAGCATCATATATCCGGAATGATTGACTTGTCTTGATCCCACCATGAACAAGATTGTCATTGACTCTCTTGAACACTGAGCGATCAAGATAATGCCAAAGGATTCGTCTACCATGATCTTTACCCAGTAAAGGTCAATCATGTCAAAACCGCGTGATCCAATATATCCCGAAGGGCCAACACCCGATCGATCTCGTGTCATAGATGCTTTGGAAGCATTGCACTCTCGATATAGTGAATGCCATGAAGGGAGGATCGCAGATTACATACCTGAACTCTCGAAAGTTGATCCAAACTGCTTTGCAATTAGCATCGTAACTGTAAATGGTGATGTGTACGAAGTTGGTGATTCGAAACAACAGTTTACGATTCAATCACTTTCAAAGCCATTTACCCACGCGATCGCACTGGAAGACCATGGACGAGAGTATGTCATGCAACGCGTAGGGGTTGAACCATCTGGCGATTCATTCGACAGCATCATCCGTCTAGATGCCAACAACAGACCACATAACCCAATGGTGAACGCAGGAGCGATCGCGGTCACTTCAATGATCGAAGGGGATAATCCCCAGCACCGGCTCGATCGGATGCTCGACATGTTCGCAAGAACAATTGGAAGAATTCCAACGATTGACAATGCTGTCTTTGAATCCGAACGCACAACGGGGCACCGAAACCGAGCAATGGCTCATCTTATCCTTAACTTCGGGATCATCGATCGTGATGTTGAAGAAGTGCTCGATCTCTATTTTAAGCAGTGTTCAATATTGGTGACCGCTCAAGATATGGCCATGATGGCAGCAACCCTCGCCAACGGCGGGCTCAATCCAAAGACCAGCATACGCGCAGTGAAACAAGAATACATCCGTGATGTTTTGACAGTCATGCACACCTGCGGCATGTATAACTATGCTGGTGAATGGGCGTACACAGTTGGGCTTCCAGCAAAGTCTGGAGTATCAGGTGGGATCATCGCTGTCGTTCCAGGCCAGTTTGGAATCTGTGTCTATTCTCCACCAGTCGACGAGCGTGGCAACAGCGTGCGCGGGATCAAAGTGTTCGAGAATCTCAGTCGAAACTCAGGAATGCATGTCTTTGAAACCTGGCACCAACACGGCCAGGTGCTCAATCATATCGAAGAAGTGAAAGATCCATCTCCTCCGATTCCAAATATTGTTCAGCCAATCGGGGATGCAACTGTACACAAACGTGATTTGGATCTGAACAACTAGATGCAATCTAGGATGCGATTTTTAGCTTGTTATTTGCTTGGAGGCACTCACGGATTGTCGCTAACAATACCCCGGTTTCAAATGGCTTACGGATCAGCTTTGGCGAGCCAATCTGGCAAACCTCATCGGGTAACGACGCCATTTCGTGACCTGTAATAAAAATCAGTGGAACATCGGCGATCGTATCGATCGCTTGTATACGCTGCTGAACACTGAATCCTGATCCTGCAGGCATGTTGATATCCAGAATCATCAGATCCGGCTCTTCACGGCGTGCGATAGCAAGAGCTTGGTATCCGTCTTGAGTGGTAAAAACTGTGTACCCCTCATTCTCGATTCGGCAGGACATCGCCTGAAGAAGGGCAGAATCGTCGTCGGCGATGAGTATTGTGTGATTTTTCATAGCTCTCTCTCATGGATAAAGTTTCAGAACAGATAGATTACGACAGTTCGGACATGCCTATGGCGATTTCAAGTTCGTCGAGTAACGACTCGAGTGCAAAAGGCTTTCGGATAATAATCACATTCTCGAATTTCGCGATATTCTCCGCGTATGCTGATTCGAATCCGGTCACAACGAGCACTGGCACTCGGCTAGTTTCGCGGATTGATTCAATGACTGTCACTCCATCACCGGAGGGCATGTTGAGATCTGTCAGGACAGCATCGAACTCCATTTCATGAAACAGCGAAAGACCCTGAGCCCCACAATTTGCTGTGAAGCACTTAAAGCCTTCTGCAGAAAGTCGAATGGTGAGCGCTTCCACCACTGCCTCATCATTATCAATAATCAGAATGTTTGCGTTTGAATCTTGCATATATCGGACTCCTATGCTGCTTGATTATCGGCGAGTACTTCATCAAGTGCCTTAATGATTGATGCTGACTCATACGGTTTGCTGATAAATCTCGCCCCGCCCGCAGCTTTGGCTTTCATGATTGCTTCATCTTGTACATTCGCAGAAAGAAATATAACGGGTATATCCGCAAGGCGAGGCATCCGCTTTAGTCGGATGCAGGTCTCGTATCCGTCGATATCTGGCATTCGGATATCAAGGATAATCGCATCGGGTTCATAAAGAGCAGCTGCTTCGATTCCTGCGAGCCCGTTGATAGCGTGGTATACCGTGTGACCATTCGCTTCGATTCGAGTCATCAAAGCGGCAGTTATTCTGGGTTCATCATCAACAATTAAGATTGACTTCGACATGGTAATGCCCCTTTTGTACAGATTCTTCAATGAGTTCAAGAATACGAGACTCTGCCTCGTCCGCTGACCATTTACCACAGATTGATATTTGAAGATCTGAATGCGGTGATAATTTTTTTGATCTCATTTCGGAGTCAACTTTGAGGATACGCTGACGGAATGATTCCTCCTCAGTCGTTATTCCGATCAGAAGCAAACAACTCTTACCTCCAGAGTACAACACAAGATCCATTGGATAGCTCATTGTATTGAGGTATTCCGCGAGTTGATCGATTGGCTGATCATCATGCGTACGGTTCACCGAGAGCACAACGATCCTTGGATCTCCAGAGTGCTTTGAAGTTTGAGAAACTAATCCACGCAATATACTCTGATTATTTGCGATCGGAACTGTAAATGAAAATGTACTACCTACGCCAACTGTGCTCTCTACTTTGACGACACCAAGATTGATCGTGACAAGTTCTTTTACAATGTTGAGTCCAAGCCCAAATCCGTTCGCCAATCGTGATGTGTCTTGACCGCCTTGATTAAATCGCTCGAATAGATCAGTAATTGTTTGCTGCGGAAGCCCAGGCCCGTTGTCATGGACGGCTATTTCCACCATACAACTATCGTTCATCGTCGCTGAAACACGAACCACACTTTCTTGCTCAGAAAACTTGATTGCATTCACCACGAGATTAATCAATGAACGCTGCATTTTATCTGAATCAATATATATATCCGGAAGATTTGAGTCTACGTCGCGAACTAACTCAATCGACTTCGACCCTGCTCTCGACTCGAGTATCGGCCATACCGCATTGAAAATCTCATCAACAGTATGTTGCTGGCGATTCACACAGATGGAGTTCGACCGGAGTCTGCTACTATTGAGAAAATCATCGATTAATCCCGCCAGATCACTTGCAGAGCTTGTGATGTGATTGAGGTACTGACTTTGTTTCTCAGTGACTTCTCCACCAAGTCCATCTGCAATGATCGAAGCAAACTCCTTGATTACTGTGAGTGGGGTACGAAACTCATGGGCGACATCTTCTACAAACTGGTGTGCAGTATCGGTAAGTTCCGATAGCTTCCGATTTTTGATATTGAGTTCATAATTGGCAAGCTTGAGACGCGAGCTTAGATCGTGGTTCAACTGTACAAGTCTGGACTTGCGTAGTGCTTCATGAATTGATCGTTGGATTATCGCAGGGTTCTTGATAGCTTCTGATTTCACAATATAGTCCGCAGCGCCTTCCCTGAACGACTTTGCTGCGATTGATTCGTCACCCGAAGAAGTAACGAGTATGACAGGTCCGGCATTTGCTCTTACAAAATTTGAAAGCCAATCAAGTCCAGTACTCGTCGCGAACTGATAGTCAATCAGTATAATCTGATTGGGTATTTTTGAAATTTCCGTAAGGGCAGTTGCAGGGTTATCAAACTCTTGCGTCGATATTTCGAATGGCTCAGATATGAAGGCATTACGCACTGTTGCGGACATCAGGCTCAGGTGATCGTGATTGTCATCAATAAGTACGATATTAAGTGTGTTCTCGTCATTCACTGTTCCCATACAGAACCCTTCAGAAAATTGTAGTGGAGTATCCGAGAAGGCTCTCGGGTCCTTATTCTGATCGGCAACTGTGGTACTCGAATTGATGATTTTGTCAACAATCAAATCATGTTGGATTCTTTGAGACGGTTTAGTTGGCTGTAATCCATCAGCGTTGGAATAAGCGTAAATTACGCCGTTTGCATCTGTTAAGCCCCTCTTCATAGCACGAAACTAGATTATGTGGCTACTACAAGCAAACAAATGACTTGGAAATTATGGCTGAACTGGAGCTTTGTACCAATTACTCTGGCTATAGCTGCTGGGGTGTCACAATCCTCAAATCTACTCAGATTGATCAAGATCTGCCTTCAATAGGTCGATCTAACTCAAAGCGTCTGACGATATTTGAGAACCGAGCAGGCCATGGTACTAAGAAAAGGTGTAAGTCATGAAAAGCAAAACCAAGGCCCACTTTCTCTTAGTCGAGGACGATGACGATCATGCAGAGTTGGTTGAGTTTTCGATGAAGAACATTGACGGATCGAACAGTCTTGAACGGGTTTGTAACGGAAAAGAAGCGATTGCTTATCTCATGCGGGAAGCTCCTTTTACTGATGTAAAAAGACCCGATGTCATCTTACTGGATCTCAACATGCCAATGGTTAATGGTCACGAAGTGATCAAGTTTGCAAAATCTAATCCAGATTTCCGAACAATCCCGATTGTGGTACTGACGACATCGAACGCAGAGCAAGACAGGATCCGTGCCTACCAAGCGCACGCGAATAGTTATGTCGTCAAACCTTTAGATTTTACACTCTTTCAAAAGCTAGTGAGTGACCTTGAGGAATACTGGTCGCAATGGAATCAGTCGTCATCCCATGATAACTCTGATCATAGCCAATCTGGAGAAATAGTTCATCCTTCATTGGATCAAAATCCTCCATCAAGGCAGGCATCATGATGAACGTAGTGAACGCACTTATCATTGAAGACACACCGGATCATGCAGAGCTGATTCGTATGTCATTAAACAATATCCCAGGCTGTAGAACAGTTATTGCCGAGAATATGCAGCTCGCAAAATCATTTCTCCGCGAGCAAGACTTCGATGTCATCATCACAGACTTAAATCTACCTGACTCGAATCGTCATCAGACTGTTGGAACTCTCAAGGATATAGCACCCCTCACGCCGCTACTAGTCTTAACATGTGATTCAGTAAATATTGATGGGAATGATTCCATCACGCTTGGTGCTCAGGAATATTTACGGAAAGACGAACTACCGACTACACGCATCGACAGATTAGTGTGGCATGCCATCGAGCGTCAACGGATTCTCAATGAAAATATGGCACTTGCTGAAGAACTCCACTCGAGAAATATGGCTCTTGAAATAGCCAACGAAAAAGCCGAATCAGGGATACAGGCAAAGACTGAGTTTTTAACAAATATGAGCCATGAGATCCGGACTCCGATTACCTCGATACTTGGTTATCTCGATATTGCCCTCGACACGACGAGTGTACTCAACGATTCATTCGCTTTGGAAGCACTCAGCTCAGTAAAGAGAAACAGCAATCATCTCCTAGCATTAATCAATGATATCCTGGATGTTGCCAAAGTAGAATCTGGGGCAATGACTATTGAACTCATCCCCTGTGACATCACAGATATTCTCCAATCAAGTATTGAGCTTGTCACACCTCAGTTATCCGTAAAAGATCTTGTAATCAACCAATCCATAGCAGCTGATGTACCAAACCAGTTACTCTTAGATCCAACACGACTCACTCAAATTATCGTTAACTTACTCGGTAATGCCATCAAATTTACTCAAGATGGTAGTGTGTCAATTCATGTTTCTTCCACGCCTGCTGATCAAGACACTCATTGGATTTCAGTTGAGATCAAGGACACTGGCATAGGGATTCGTCAAGAGGAACTTGTCAAAATCCAAGAATTCAACGCCTTTGTTCAAGCGGATATTGGAACCACTCGTAAATATGGTGGAACTGGTCTGGGTTTGCGAATTAGCCATGCACTCGCACAGATCATGGGCGGATCAATCAAAATTGAATCTGAATATGGAATCGGAAGTTGTCTCACACTCAATATTAAAGCCCAAGCAGTTGATGTTTCGAGTGAACTTCGTGTTTCTACACAGAGCAGTCTGCACACTCATGTGCCAGACCTTACCGGCTTGCGGGTTCTAATCACGGATGATTCCAGCGACAATTGCAAACTATTTGAATACTACCTCAACAAGTTAAATGTGACTGTTGAGAGTGTCCATCATGGCGGTGAATGTGTCAGCCGAATTTTAGATTCAAGTTTGCCTTGTCTGGACTTTGTGCTTATGGATCTCCAAATGCCGACCATGGATGGCATTACCGCATATAAAACACTTCGCAAAGCCGGCGCAACACTTCCAATCTATGCCACCAGCGCGAGCACCACAAATGAGGATAAGGAAAATGTTATCAAAGCAGGATTCACTGGATTCATAGCAAAACCCATAGATCCTGAACGACTTCTTGAAGTTGCACAGTATGTTTTTAATAAACGTACAGATCGATCAAACGTCGCGTGAGAACAAAGTCACCGAAATCATCAACTCATATGAATGTAGTGGACTTGACTTTTAAACAGACCGATAAATGAAAAGAAGAACCATTCGACTTGGAGGATTCTACATGCTCACCCGTCGTCAAATGATCGCGAATACTGCTGCAGCGGGAGCAGCAGCATTAACTCTCCCCGCATTCGGTCAACCAACTACAAAAAAGCGAGGATTTACACTTCGCGTTCTGGGAACTCATGTCACTTTACAAGAACAAATCCGATTAGCAGCGGAGGCCGATCTTGG
This sequence comes from uncultured bacterium, assembly GCA_963976235.1. GTDB lineage: Bacteria > Planctomycetota > Phycisphaerae > Phycisphaerales > UBA1924 > UBA1924. Next base: position 594,154 of record CAXBJM010000001.1, on the reverse strand, counting down.
TTTCAATATCGAGTTTACTCCAGGCGGAAGTGCCTCTGTACTCCAACGTGCATCAACGCGCCCTCAATCCTTCCATGTGTATGAGCAGTGGTCCAACAGTATCAATATACTCTGGCGATCTGGAGCAATCCAACCCCTGAGCACCGAGAGGATCAAGAATTGGTCGTCAATTAATCCGATCTCAAAGACAGGCAGACTCACTACAGATGACACCATTAGTGCTGGTGATGCACCCAACACTTTACTGTATGTACAGCCTGGAAACACGCTCGGATCACAGATCAGTGATCGAGTAAGTTATCTTCCCTATGTACATAATGTCGATTCGTTCGGGTATGACACTCGCCATGTACCGGTCGGCGAACCATACATCGAAGAAAGCTGGGGATGGTTGCTCGATGAACAGTGGCATGGTAAAGTCGCTATCATCAATGAACCCACAATCGGACTTTTCGATCTCGCTTTGGCAGCACAAGCCAAGGAACTGATTCAGTTCGAGAATATTGGCAATATGACTATTTCCGAGATTGACAAACTCTTCGATATCTTGATCGATTTCAAACGACGCGGTCACTTCACCGGCGTGTGGAACTCTGTACCTGAATCCGTCGCTTTTATGAAATCGGGACGAGCTGTTATTGAAAGCATGTTTTCGCCTGGTGCATCAGCGCTCCGTGCTGACGGTATTCCTGTAAGATATGCAGCTCCTAAAGAAGGTTACCGAGCTTGGCATGGGGTGATGTGTCTCTCGTCAGCTTGTTCAGAGGAAGAATCCAACGCAGCTTATGCATACATGAACTGGTGGCTCTCAGGTAGAGCTGGTGCTGTGATGGCAAGACAAGGGTACTATATCTCCGTCCCTGAACCCATCAAATCCTATCTTTCGAAGGATGAATGGGCATACTGGTACGCGGGCGAACCCGCCAAGACCAATATGCTTTCTTCTGATGGTCGGGAGATTGCCCAAAAGGGTGATCTCCGTAACGGGGGCTCATACACAGAGCGTTTCAAAAATATTGCTGTCTGGAATACGGTAATGGATGACTATGAACACACACTCGTACGATGGGGTGAGTTTCTTACAACTGAAAGCTCAGTGTAAGATCCAAGGAAGAATCTATGCGTATTCGAACAACAATTCATCTTGCTCTTGGTACAGTACTCGTCCTTCATATCTTTACTGCATTAATGGGACATATTGGGCTTGAAAAATCACAACGAGATCTATCCACATACGAAGGTGTAAACTCTGATACAATCCGAGTTCTCGCAATCGATAAAGGGATCGCTGAACTCCAACGAGGTGTATCAACCTATATGCTCAATGGGCATACCAGCGCCGCAGATCATGTGCGCGATCTACTCGATTCATTACGATCAGAAATCGCACTTGCAAAAGCACGAACTACTCAGTATCAAGTTGCAGATCAGCTCACCGAAATGAACGCTCGCTTTGAATCGTTTGAAAGCAACTTTGAAAAAGTAGCCACCGATCGCGAAGCACGAGTTCAACTTGTTCATGAACAAATGTTCCCCACTAAAAACGAAATTTTAGTGATCATTGAATCATCTCCAGCATTGGCAAAGATAACCCTAGCCCCTGTGCGCGATCACATCTACCTTGCCGAAAATGCTGCACTTCGTTACTTTGAAACCCCAAATCGTGACAAAGTGAATGAAGCGATCTTTCAGATCCAGCAAGCCGACATGCTCATTAATGAAATTGCAAATCCAAGCACTGATGCGATCAGAGTACGACAATTAGTACGAAACTATAAGCAGATTTTCCTCGAAGCGGTCCAAGCAACACAAGGATATATGCATCTTGTCCATGTTGTACTTGCTGGAGAGACCTCTGAACTGCTTTATCAATCATCACAAATCCGCAATGAGTCACTTGCCCAGCGAGATATCATGATCGAATCTATGCAACATGGCTCAAAGAGTTTCCAGATATGGAGTGATATGGTTGCTATTCTCACAGTCCTTGCGGGGATCATCACAGCGGGATTGATGACCCAGTCTGTTCTTCGTCCAATCCTCACCATTACCAGCACACTTCACCAACTATCCGAAGGTAAATCGGATGCTAAAATTATACATGTAAATCGTACGGATGAGATCGGAAAAATGGCAAAGGCAGCAGAAGTGTTCCGATTAAGAAACTTAGAAACCGAGCAACTTTTACTGAAATCTCAGCAGATGGGGCTAGATCTCGAACGACGGAATAGCGAGATGACACAGTTTGTATATACCGTGTCGCATGATCTGAAATCACCACTCGTCACCATCCAAGGATTTGCCGGTGCACTCAAACATGCGATCGAAAATGGTGATAGTAAAAACTCTCCTGGCATGGTTGTACGGATACAGAATGCATCCATTCGGATGTCGCAGACTCTTGAAGACCTTCTGAAGATTAGTCGGATCGGGATGGTGGTTAACGACTTTGAAGAGTTCCGCTTTGGTGATTGTTGCAACGCTGTCCTCGATGATATGGAATCATCTATAGTCGAATCTCATGCGGTCATCAAAGTGACCGATGGGGAAGATCACATCCTCTATGCTGATAAAATACGAATTCGGCAAGTACTGCAAAACTTAATTCAGAACGCAATCATTCATGGTCACATAACTGATAACACCCCTGAGATAAATGTAGCGCTGACTTTGACCGCCGGGAATGCAACCATATGTGTATCTGACAATGGTCCTGGAATAGACGAACAGTATCATGATAAGATATTTGGCATTTTTCAACGTCTATCTACCAACACAAGCGGTACTGGCGTAGGGCTTGCAATCGTGCGTAAAATTGCAAACGCTCATGGCGGGGACGCATGGATTGAAAATCAAAATGGTGGCGGCGCAGCTTTCCTTGTATCAATTCCGACCAAAATCGAACTGAAATCTGCGGCATGAATACTATAAAACTACTTCAACTCATCACCGCAACGAGTACGATCATACTCGGGCTTGTAGTCATGGCAGGCTGGTTTTTCAGTATACCATCACTCGTACAAATACACCCATCATTCGTTCCGATGCAGTTTAATACTGCACTCGGATTTCTGATGATTGGCCTCACGCTGCTATTCATTCTCAAGTCACGAAAATCAGTTGGAATCATTTCATCGGTTATTGTCACTACCCTTGGCGTCCTCACCCTCATCCAATATATAGCCCAAGTAAATTTGGGTATCGACCTACTCTTTATTCAACCAACCATCGGGGTTGATCCGGTTGTGCCTGGACGGATAGGTGCAAACACTGCTTTCTGCTATAGCATCATTGGAATCACGACCCTACTTGCTCAAACTACAAAGCTTAATCGCTGCTGGATTGGCATGGTTGGTGGCATCGTGCTTGTATTGAGCTTTGCATCTCTCTGGGGATATATGAGCGACATGCCTGGCTTGCATGGGTGGGGAGAAGTACTTTCTGGAATGGCTGTACACACCGCTGCTGGTTTGGTTATGGTCGGCATAGCTTTATACCTTCTCTACCCAGATGACAAGAGATCAAATCAACCACAAGAGCTCCGTGAAAATTATCTCTTCACTCCGATCACGGCAACCGTTCCAATTATCGTGCTTTCACTTTGTGTCTGGCAAGCAATGGATACATTTGAGAAAAAACAACTTCAATCATTTACAAAAGAGAGTTCCAAAGCAGTAGCACAATATCTGGATCAAAAACTCAATGAGCAAATTAACGCGCTCACTCGAATGGGGCAACGTTGGAATTTAAATAACGGCACTGATGAGTTTGCATGGAGCGTTGATGCGGAAAACTATATAAGTGATTATCCTGGTGTACAAGCAGTCGAATGGGTAGACCGAACAAACCATGTCCGCTGGGTAGTCCCCCTAGAAGGCAACGAAGCAGTAGTTGGAATCTACAGCACATTTGACAGCTTCAGAGCGGACGCTCAGAAGATTGCTTATCAGGACCGAACAGTCCGAGCCACACGAACGATCAATTTGATTCAGGGTGGACTTGGTTTCCTCGTATATGTTCCCATAACCGCTGATGGCGAAAACGATGGCTTTCTCCTTGGTGTTATTCGAACCGACATGTTTTTGAAAAACGTTTTCAAGTTCACCGATTTTCAGCATTACATCCTTGTGGAAGATGATCATACCAAAGTATTCTGTACTCAAAAAACAGATGAATTCGCCGATTATACATCAGATCAATCAGAGGTTACAAATAGAGGTGTACATTGGGATATACGACTTCACCCGAAAGAGCAACTCATCAATGCCAGCATGAGTTCATGGCCTGAAGCGATGCTATTCATCGGTTTGGTATTTGCATTCTTAACAGGACTTCTTGTTCACATGCTTCAATCAGGCAGAGATATAAGAGCCCACCAACACCAATTACTCATAGCAATCGAATCTAAAAACGATGAGATCGAACGACAAAACTGTGAACTCTCTCGTTCAAACACTGAAATGGAAGAGTTTACACATACCGTATCTCATGATCTAAAATCTCCGCTCGTTACAATACAGGGTTATGCAGGTTTTCTAAAACAAGATATCGCGAATGAGCGATTCGATCGTGTTGAACATTTTGCTAACCGTATCGGATCAGCAACTCAGCGGATGTCAGACACTATTTCTGATCTACTCGAACTGAGTCGTGTTGGACGAGGCGATCAAACTTCAGAAACAATCAACACCCGCCAAGTCATCGCAGAAGTTGTTTCTTTGCTTGATTCACAAATCAAGGACTCAAACACAAACGTGAATATCCAAGATAGCATTCCAAATATCCAGGCTGATCGTGTCCGAACCTTACAAATATTTCAAAACCTGATCACAAACGCAATTTCCTATGGTCAACAAGAAGGTCGGATATGTGAAGTTCGTGTTGGAGGAACAATTCAAGGCAATCAGGTGTGCCTCTTCGTCGCAGATAACGGACCCGGTATTGAGCCTGAATACCACGAAAAGGTATTCGGTCTCTTTCAACGCATGAGTACAACCAAAGACGGAACGGGTGTAGGTTTAGCAATTGTTAAACGCATCGCATCTATGAGCGGAGGGCATGCATGGGTTGAGTCTGCGAAGAATGAAGGCTCAACTTTCTTCGTCACCATGCCAATTCCTCAGAGTACAGAAAAAACATTTTCCCAAGCAGCTTAATGGAAACTAATACATGAATTGTGCACATAGAGACTTCGCTCGATTTCATACAAGGGCTATATCGCCATCTCAGATGCAAACATAATCCCAATGGGATCAACTTTAGAATCTATGCGATCTGCTCAAGAGAGAGATGTGTTTTTTCTATCTAGTGAACTGGTATTCGAACAAATGGAATACCATTGACTGTCAGCAAGGCAGCAATACGAGGATTGGATCTGAGGTAGCCTGGCTCGTGGGAGCAGTCGAACGCACGACACCCACGAGGTCGGGTCGTATAGATCGTGCAACCACCCGCATCGCTCAGGTGTGGGCAGCGGTCGTTTACAAAGGGAAGTATTGAACCATCATCAAGTAAAACTCCCCGATGACCAGTGCAACAGGTCCCTTTACATTCTTCGTATGGTAACTCTACCACGAAGGCCGCGAAAACTCGGCGGCGATCGACGATTGAGTAATGAATAGATTTGTAGAAAAGCGTGCGGTGTATGTGTTGATGATGGAGTATAGCGGAACAGTTGCATGGAAAGGGAAACAAACTGAACTCCTCGTCGATTGTTCAACCACCTACCAGCTTTCTGTCCTGGAGGGGAAACCACAAGACTTCGGCCATTTAACTAGAAGACAGTTTCTAAGTCTGTAAGTCTGTGCTTTTATCCCATGATCAGGAGGTCACTACGGAACATCATACTCAGAAGTCAGAGTATTAAATCGAAGATGTAGAACCGATGACTATGCTCAATAGCATGGATTGAATCCTTCTATCTCCAAGAGACACTGACAGAATACTCTATTCAAATGGAAACAAACCAGAGGTCAAACTCGCAAAGCATTCTGTGAGCGTTGAGCGGAAGCTCTTTGGGCCTCAATGCGATTGAAAACCACTCTACAGATCATCAAAATTCGTAAACTGAATCACACATTAACACTGGACAACCGCCACTGCTGCTCGGTGTATCAGTCAGAAGAGTGCTTTGGAGGTCGATCATCATGTTTTGATGTGAACAGAATCAGAAACCCGATGAAACCCGCTACGATTGAAGCTCCCAACACACCGATTTTTGCTGCGTCTAAATCATCTGCATCTTGAAATGCGAGATTTGCAATAAACAGAGCCATAGTGAACCCAATAGCTGATAGCCACGCGGCACCAAAAACATGACGCCAAGTTGCACCTTCAGGTAATACTCCAATTCCAAGTTTTTGAGCGATCCAGGCAAATCCAAATACACCAAGTGGCTTACCAATTAACAACCCAAGAACTACACCCCATAATGCTTGACTGGACCATACTGAGTCGATGGCGCCCTCAGCAACTTCATCTCCCCCACTCCCGATCACTCGAACACCCGCATTTGCGAGTGCGAATACAGGAAGTATCGCAAATGCAACCCACGGGATCAAGATGTGCTCAAGTCGACGGACAGGTGTTTCAATTTTATGACCAGCATCTTCAATCGCCAGGATCGCAGTTTGCTGGGAGACTGTTGTCCATGCTTTTGTATCGTTAGATTTATCTTGATCAAATCGATCAACCATCGATCGAACAAAGGAACTATAAAGATTCTGGTCCACGCGTGTTCGAGCAGGTATGGTCATCGCCACCAGAACGCCCGCAATTGTTGCATGGACTCCGCTTTTGAGGACCAGATACCATACGACCATACCCAACATCAAGAATACCACGATCTTCCGAACGCCCATAAGGTTCAATCCCAACATGACCGTGAGCACAACACCCGCTTTCATCAGGTATCCAAATCCGATAGACTCTGTGTAAAATACCGCAATTACCAACAAGGCGCCAAGGTCATCAACGATCGCGAGTGAGGTCAAGAAAATACGCACGGAAAGGGGGACCCGTGAACCCACGAGCGCAAGCACACCGAGCGCGAATGCAATGTCAGTCGCCATGGGAACACCCCATCCACTGATGGATTCATTCCCTCTATTCACGATCGCGTAGACAGCTGCGGGAACAATCATGCCACCAAGCGCAGCTGCGATCGGTAATGCTGCTTTCTTTGGACTTCTCAGCTCACCAACCAAAACCTCACGCTTGATTTCTAACCCAACTAAAAGAAAGAACAGTGCCATCAGGAGATCGTTGATCCACAGAATAAACGCTTTCTTAAGACCCCATTCCCCGAATCCAATTTGAACCTCAGTGTTGTGAAAAAGCTCGTTGTATGATGACGCATACCCAGAGTTCGCCCAAAGAACTGCACCCAACGCGCAAAGAATCAGGAATATCCCGCCGGATGCTTCAAACTTCATAAAGCGTTGAAATGGTCCGATCAAGCGGTCTGCAGAAGTTGGGTTCAGGTAACGATCTGACTTCGGGATATCAAGTGGTCCAGCCATGCGCTATGTTTACCACACCCAAAGCTGGAAACCACAACTCAGCACTATAAATCGAACAAATCTGACCCGCCCAATCGGGTGTATCTTATTATACAGCTTACTAAAAGTCTTAAGTCTGTTCATTCTTGAAGTTGAGAGATTGTGCAACACTCTTCTCATAACCAACAGGGGCATTGTCTGAATTTGATTCGGAATCGAGGACAGATGGAAAAGCTGGCTCGCCGGTTATGTGCTTACAAGCTCCTAAACGGGGGCCGTACTCTATGATGATTCCAAAAAGTTATTGAACTTGTGACAGCATATATTTTGAACATCCGACATCCCCATAATTCGATCCCGAATGGGGTGGCACCATTTTACCACGAGCTAGAACTGTGTCTTGAATTTTTTATGATCAACTCAACCAGTCTCAATGGAAACTCTACAGATCGATTAAAATTTGATCTCTCCCTGTTTTAAGGAAACTAAAAGTCTTCCGTAAACAGATTGGTGTAATCACCTCTTCTGACGCCCCCACTATGTACCCAAGCTGCGATCACTTTTTGCATCCTGCGAACGAGGCGCACACACCGGATGGTAGGATGTTACTAAATTCCATCATTCACACAACGAAATTTTGCATAGAGGCCGATACAAAATAAAATCGACATTCTGTATGTGGATTTTCCGAGTACTCTTCAGGTACTTTAACTTTGAACAGGAGAGTAAAATGGGAAATGGTGAACTGATTGCTTGTTTTCAATAACCAGGCAACCCAAGCAATCGGACCTCCATATTGCCCATTGTAACATGGACTTTTTGACGCTAAATATTCTGATAAGGCTTGTAATCAAAATACATTTCCTCTACTCTTATTCTTTGCTTTCTAGGACTTCTTCTGGCATATCCGATGCTCATCTCAATAATTTCCACCAATTAAAACCACTATTGAGTTTCATCAATTTGAGACTCAACATTTTCCATATCACCTTTAATGGGAACTACTCGTAAACACACTCACTCAATCGATTCGGAATTTTGCTCTCGCTATACTCGTTTTATCGAGCTCGGCATTGGCTGGCGATTATGAACCACGCACAACAGTATTCCAGAGCTTTCAACAGCAAAGCAGACCAGTACTGATCGACCCATCAGGCACTGCAGGCACATTTGACTTCCTCGCTGAATATCTAGGAAGAACTGGTATCGCCGATGCCATTCATGTTGATAACACCGGCACAGGAGGATTCTTCGATGGAGATATCGGCGCCGGTCATATGAATATGGCATACAGAGACACGGATGGTTTGCGTGGCGCAGGCCAATTCGCAAATCCGAATTTTAGTACATTTTGTGTTGAACTCCAGAGTGTTCGGAATCAGTCTCGTGGTTACAACCTGATCGATATTTCCGCTGGTCCAACACCGCTTGGTGGCAACGGAGAAGACCCATACGATAGCTTGGATGAAGCAGAACTACACATGGTGGTCGCTGCTTCAATTCGGCTCGGCTGGATTAACACAGATCTCTCACCAAACGCAAACTCAACCACTGTACGGCTCGCTGCTATTCAAGCAAGCATCTGGCGCGTTCTGTTTGATAACAGTATGGTCACCTCGAACCATTCGGATGTATCTTCTGCAATCCTAACTCTGGAAACAGAAGCTTCGAATGATCCTACCGCTCGAATCGCAGGGCTCATGATCATGTCGAATCCCGACACCCAAGACATGCTCTACATCGTTGAAGATGACTCTCCACCAGAAGTTGTTTGTGAAGTCGATCTGATCGCTGACGGTTCACTCTGCCCTTGTGATATCAATCTCGACGGCACTGTAACCGATGCAGATATTACGATCTTCCTTGAGAACTTCGCCGCAGGCGATGCCGACTTCAATATGGACGGCAAGACAAACTTCTACGATTTCCTTGATTTCTATGCTTGTTATTCCGATCCAAGCGGTAACTGTGGACAGATGATCGGTGATGGAGACTGTTGCGAAGGTCCAGATAGTGATTCAATCAAACCTGCGACAATTCGCATGCAATACACCGGTGAACCATGTGGCAACTCATCGAACAGCCAAGATGAAGACAAGTTCAACTGTAATGGCGATACGATGATGGATGAGGAAGTATATATCCTCTCGACCGACGATTCGGATCCGGATGATGATGGTGCAAAGGTTTGGTTCTCAGGAACTGTAAATATCGGTGGCCTCTTCGATATTTCATCATTCAACGGCGGACGCGACGAACTCAGAAGCCGAACATATGTTTACATCTACTCGGATGAATCAAGAGATACGCTCCTACAAGAAATCGAGTTCCACACCAGTTGTTCCCAGCCGCTGTTCGCTGGTGACACATTCGGTGCTCTTCGTCTCTTCGAATGCTTCGATGCAGATGGAAACTCAACCGGAAGCGATGATAATGGCGACGATGGCATTCAAACCAGCGTAATCCAAGTATCATTTAGCGCAACAGACTCATCTGACAATCCTGATGACATCAACATAGTGGGAATGATTGACATTGGTTGTGAGATTATCGAAGTAGAAAATAATCAGATTATCGAGGTTCGTTGTTTCAATCCTTATGATCCGAACTCGGATGACATTTGTGAAAGCGGATTCGGTAAGCCTGCTGCACTCACACTCACCTATACCGGTGAAAACTGTGACGCGACCGTAACATCCCAAGACTCCGGAAAGTACAGCTGTGACGGTGATCCTATGATGGATCCACGTCCGTACATTGTTGTATCTGATGATGACGAACCATGGAATGGTGATGCGAGAATCTACTTCGCTGACTTTGTTGATCTCGGAACTACATTTGAAGCACTTGCTGAGAATGCTGACGAAGATAAACTGACATCAAAAACATTTGTATCTGTATTCACAGACGAAACATGCGATGTCATGCTTCAACAAGTTGAGTTCCATACAAGTTGTTCGCAACCGATTGTGATTGGTGACCAATATGGTTCGATTCGTATCGATGGAGCAACAAGCACAGATGGTGGATTTATCGGTGATCACACACCTGAGTGTGGTTCACAATACATCAATGGACGCCTGGTAATCACAACAAGCATCGCAACTCTGGTTGTGACTGCTACTGATTCTGATTGCAACGAAACTGTTTGTGAAAAAATCATCTGCGAACCAAGTGAAAACACTGGTGACCCAGAGGATTGCTGTGCTGATGGCGACAAACCGACAGCTCTTGAACTCGTATATACAGGTGAAAACTGCAATGCGACCAATACTTCGCAAGATGAAGATAAATACAACTGCGAAGGTGATCCCGCATTTGCACAGCAAGTCTACATCGTTGCATCTGACGATGAATCAGTGCTTGATGCTGACAGGATTTATTTCACCGGGAATGTAATGCTTGATGAGCATTTCGTAATCACCGCTGCAATGGCAGGTGAAGACAACTTCAAATCTCGCACCTATGTTTCTATCTTTGCAGATCAGAGCATGGATACCTTGCTTCAACAAGTAGAGTTCCATACAAGTTGCTCACAACCCTTGTTCACCGGTGATCAGTATGGTTCAATCTTGATCTTCTCATGCGAAGATCCTGATGGCCCAGATGTCGGTGAATCTTGCTGCACTGATGGTAACAAACCAAACGAACTCGATCTGACTTATACGGGAATGGATTGCTTGTCTGCGACCAACTCCCAAGACGAAGATAAGTTTGTTTGTTCAGGGGATACACTCGGTGAGCCTGAAGTATTCATCATGGTGAGTGACGATGAAGACCCAGACAGTGACGATGCATCGATTTACTTCGCATCGCCTGTATCACTGGGAGAACTTTTCACCGTAGATGCTGACACGATCGGCAGAGACCGGTTCCACTCAAGAACTTATGTCTATATCTTTACCGCTGACGGTGTGACATTGCTTCAATCAATCGAGTTCCACACAAGTTGCTCGCAGCCATTGAACATTGGTGAAACTTTCGGTGGATTTGAACTCTCCGCTTGCCGTACAGAATGATTCAACTTGATTCATAACTCAAACAAAAAGCAGTGCATAAGCACTGCTTTTTTTATTCATCAAGATCAACTCATTACCAGTACTTGATTAGTGATAGCGTAGCATGATTACTTATCTGATAAGAGAAATATATTGATGTATGAAAATTACATCCCCCTCATCATAAAACCAACATCGCCTCTCCGCTGAGTCTGATTTATAACTAGTGATTTGTTGCCCAAAAACCCCGCCGGTTTGGTGCTTACAAACTCCAATACGGATACTCAAACTTTTCGGAAAACCGGATCCTAGATTCTGATTCAAAATTATGTATAGCATCCACTATGCTCAAAATTTGATCTCGAAACGTGTGGCAACTGGTTGAGTAGAAAGTAACAGCCACATCCCAATCATACTGAATCAAACGATAGTGTTCGTACGTCAACCAGCCTGAGTCTCATTCATCTTGAAGGCGAGTCTAAGAGCGAATTTAGGCCGGTTGAAAAACCATGAAAACATCAAAACCCAAAGCACTCAATCTCACTGGACCGATACTATGAATCTCAATCATCCGCTTCATCGTGTATACTTGGATCAATGGATAAACCAAAGAATTCAATCCCGATTGATCTACAAGAGACATTGCCATCACAAACATGCGGAGATGTGGTTCAATCCAATGAGGCAACCCTCCCCGATGATGCATCGCTTGAATACGAAGCGCCAACGCTAAATCAAGGCACACAAGTCGGCAAATACTGTATCGATAAAATTCTCGGTGTCGGAGGCATGGGCGCGGTGTACCGTGCAACACAGAAAAAACCTCAACGCCAGGTCGCGCTCAAGCTCATCCGCCCTGGTGTGTTGTCAAAGAAATCAATACGCAGATTTGATCTTGAAACAGAAATTCTTGGACGACTCGACCATCCCTATATCGCAAAAATTTATGAAGCAGGAATCGATCCACAATCTCAATCGCCTTACTTCGCGATGGAATATGTAGATGGACAAGAACTCGGTGAGTATGTCACTGAACACAATCTAAGCACAAGAGAACGGCTTGTAATCTTTGCCAAACTCTGTGATGCAATACAACACGCCCACGCCAAGGGTGTTATCCATCGTGATCTCAAACCTGCCAATGTGCTTGTTACTGCAGACAGGGAACCCAAGGTGCTCGACTTTGGGGTTGCACGCGCCACCGACTCAAACACCAAGGGTGTAACACAACAAACAAATATGGGACAACTCGTTGGGACACTCTACTATATGAGCCCAGAGCAAGCGCTGGGCGATACCATGAACCTCGACACCCGATCCGATGTCTACGCGCTTGGTGTGGTACTCTTCGAAATCCTCGCTGGTGAAATCCCCTACGAGCTTGAAGATAAGCCAATTCACGATATTGTTCGTACAATTGAAAGCGTCTCTCCTATTCGATTAAGCAAGTTCGATCCATCACTCAAAGGTGACATCCAGATCATTGTCAGTAAAGCACTCGAAAAAGACAAGGAACAACGTTACCAATCGGTCTCGGATCTCTCATCAGATATCCGAAGATTGCTGGCTAATTTGCCTATTTTGGCTCGGCCTCCAAGTTTGGTGTATAAAACATCAAAGTTTGTCCGCAGAAATACACGAATGACAATCGCCGCCGCTTGCATCGCACTCATCTTTGCTTTCGGCAGCGGCTTTGCCATCAATCAATGGGCTCGACGAATTCAAGCAAGACAACTCGCACTCGATAACATGGTCACCGCTCTCAATGAGATGGATGTCCAGAAAGGTTTGGGGAGAGATCTCTATCTTCGACTGCTCGATTTATACTCAGAAAACGGTCAAGCTCTCTTCTCAGGAGATAATAAACGGCTGGCATTATTTTATACAAATCTTGGGCAAGCATACTTCGGCCGTGAGGATTATAAGAATGCGCAAACGCTCTATGAGAAGGCATACAAGATCAACTCGAAAATTTTCTCATCGCCACACCCGAAAATCGCGGACTCACTCCACAAAGTAGCGAATGCAGAGTTCTATCTTTCTTCATGGGAGCAAGCAAGGACACACTATGAGCAAACACTCAGTATGTACGAAGAGCTGTACCAGCCAGGAGATCCAGGCTCTTCAGAAACGGCTCGAACACTAGATCATCTTGGATCAACCTGTGTCAAACTTGGAGATGCCGAAACCGCGCTTGCGATGTACACACGCGCGAAAGCGCTCCGCATTTCATTGTTTGGCGCCGGGAGTCTTGAAGTCGCAATGTCCAACAACTCAATTGCTTGGTACCATGTTCAACAAGAACGATACGAGATCGCAGAACCAATCTACAGAGAAGCACTCGATCTACTTCAGGCTTTGCCCGAAGCAGAATCCAAGCCATTATGGACTGCAAGAGCAATGCACAGCTTGGGAAATACACTAATTCATCTTGAACGATACGAAGAGGCAAAATCCATGCTCGGCGAAGCGCTCGATCTCAAGCTAGCACTACTTTCAAACAACAAACCCTCGGTTGCGCTCACACTACACAGCCTAGCTGAAGCACATTTCAATATCAAGGAGTATGCCCAAGCACAGAATTTTGCTTTGCAGGCGATCCAAATCCGCGAAGAAACAAATGATCAGAAACTCGAATCATCAAAGACTCTCCTCGACAACATCCAATCAATGATTGGGGATTGATAATCAGGATGAGTACCAACTCATAAACTTCCTTACCGTTTGCGACGGACGAGCCTCAATCCCGCGATTGCCAAGAGTCCGGCCGTTGAAGGAGTTGGCGTAATGTTGACCCCATAGGTCCCAGCGGATCCTGCCCCACCAGACCAACCAGCCAATGGATTGTCTCCACCGAGACCATCAGGACCTGAAACTTCCAAGAGGTCTTTGAAAAAGAAAATCTCTTCAAATCCTCCCTTGCCCGTGTCTGAGAACCCCTCCAAAAAACTCAAAGGCACATTACCACTCTCAGTTACCGCGATATAGTAAATTCCCGGTGGAAGTAAAAGTGTCACACCGTCGGTTGAAGGCGTAGTTAACCGTGCGCCTGGCCCTCCGAGTATCGGATCATCATTATTACCGAGGACACCATAGCCTTCGCTATCGAAGAGCCAGATCGCAGGATTGAACGCAGAATCACCGCCGGGCATGAGACCAAAGTCAATCGGGCTTGATATATCATCTACATTTTCAATGATCAGTTGATAGACATCTTCCGTATCTAATCCACCCAAAGTCCCCGCGATGCTGTTGATCCGCCCCACCGATGTCGTATCCTGAGCATTGCCGATTAAGCGACCTGCATCGCCGTCCTCGATCCAGTCAGGACCAGCCAAAGCCGTAGATCCCCAAATGCAAAATCCAATACCAAACGCTGTTGCGTGTGTAAATATATTCATCATTGTCTGTATCCCCGTTCAACTGAATAGTCGTATTTATCGGAGCCTACAACAGGACTGGTCCCAATGCCATCAAAATGGTGACTTGGATGAAACAAGATTCATATGTTGATCACGATGGATTACGAAACTCCATTTCGATAATCTCGAACATTGCTCATACGCGAGATCGAACCAGTGATATCACGAATAAAATGCGCATATTCCAATAATATCGTCAATGTTAATGTTCATTTTACTGGTTACCCGCGACATCTTCGTGTCCATTAGACATACACGGAACCAGATTCCTGGATGCTGTGGTGAAAAGGGGAACCAACTCAATGAACGACCAAGTTTCAATCGCTGTCTGTACACTAGCGATCAGCGCAAGTGTATTGATCGCCGGCATATCTACATACACGAGCGATACATCATTGATGGGTTCGATCGTCGGACACGCAGAATTTAATGGGCTTGTCAACAATCAATCACTGATGAACTATCAAGAAGATGGGCTTGGTGTGAGTATCAACCGAAGTTATTTTAGTTGGAATCCACAAGGATTCGATGGTTCAGAGATGTTCTACGCGGGCACCGGATCTTTAGAGCTCGTTGAAATTTCACGATCCAACGGCGAAGATTTCATCGATCTCGATATGCAGATATCGAGCGGCTGGTCTCCCACTGAGATCGGACACATGTATCTCTGGATCCAGGTCTACAACGACGGGCAACTCACGCAAGAGTTCGATCTCGATTCAGTTACTGGCAACTATGTCGGCCTCGTAGGAGGTGGATTTGATCGTGTACTCATCGGTAGTTATGCCACCGCTGGAATTAGGGATTCACACATTTACAACGAACGCAACGCGATCGCAATTGACAATCTCCGAGCTGGCACGATGATCCCGGCACCGAACGGCATTGCGATTTTTTCATTTGCAGGGATGCTAACTGCTCGGCGGAGACGAGATAATTCACCAATCAATTCGGTATACAATCAATAGAGTGATCATTCTTGATCGTTGGACTCAGAGCGGGGATTCTAGAATTCGCTAGATGATCCCTGACTATCATCAAGTAATCGCTATTTCAATATGCGATCGGAGAAACCACATGTCAAATCTCACAATTATGACCGGCGAACAAGCCGGCACAAGCTTTGAGCTTTCCAATCGCCCACTCTCTGTCGGTCGTGACCCATCAAGAGATATACAGATTTTGGATCTGAAGGTAAGTCGTAAACACGCAGTCATTCGCCCGTCCGATACTTGTCACGCAATCGCTCCAACCAAAGCGATGAACGGATTACTTATCAATGGTGAGAGTATCGACAACGAAACGGTTCTCAAAGAGGGCGATGAAATTCACCTTGGAGATACAGTACTTCGATATAGTTTAGAGGGGTCTACAGATATCACCAACGGAGTTCATCAGCGCAAGGTAGCTGATCGCCAAGCACGCGATGCGAAGACAATGATGTAATGCATTACGATCAACTAAATACAGACAAAGCATCATCGCCTCGGATTACAAACACTGATTTTTAAGCGAGTATATAGCAGTGAATGCCCCTGATTGGTCGAAAGGGCACTCGCGATTACTCATCGAACACACGGCCCTTCAAGGCTTTGGTCATTTCAACAATCTGCTCTTCATCTATTCTACTTTCGAAATGAACATCAAGTTCTCAAAAGCTTTCCTACGGATCCACCGTCGCAAATTACTCCCCACAACTCCCCGGGGCTTCTGCAACTCTTTTGCATCGGTTAAGGGCATCCGAGATTGTATGCTGAAAGATAACTAAACCAATCGAATTGATCGAACTGCTCATCATGATTTTCATCTGCAATTAGATCTTGGTTGATGAAAGCGTTAAAAAATATTGAAATATCGAAGAAGTTTAAAATCCCATCTTGATTTAGATCTGTCGAGCAGAATGTTGCGTTGAGAACAAATGCAGCACCTATATCTCTCACTTCTTGAGGATAGAACACAGGAGCTCCAACTACATAAGCACCATCTTCGACTGCAACAGAACTTCCAAAGAAACCCACATAACCCCGCGTTATACGAGGCCGCAACTCGGCAATCTGTTTTCCGGTTGCCACATCATAAACGAACGCAGTTCCAAAGGTATGAGCAGCCCAATAAAAACGTGATTGTGGTCTTCCGACAACGACGAGGCCTTGGTCTATTGCGACGGAATAGCCAAAGTTGTCACCTTCAAACGGATCGGGATAACCTAACTTATAAAGTCGTTCACCTGTACTTGTATCGAAAATGTATGCTGCCCCTGAGGCGTACGCGACATCATTGTCATGCGTGGGTGCGCCAACAACGATGAAGCCATTATCCAAACTGATGGAGAAACCAAACTCATCACCTTCCTCTCCATCACTCGCAATAAACTTCTTCACAAAGCTGCCTGACATCGCATCAAATATGTACGCAGCGCCTGCATACCTCTCTCCTCCGCTTCCCCAACTTGCCCCAACTGCAATCTGGCCTTGGTGCATATCGACGGAAAAGCCGAACTGCTCCCACTCTAAACCCGTTGCTAAAGTTATTTTTTGGAGTTCCACTCCAGTTTCAGCATCAAACACATATGCGGCCCCTGCACTCTCGGCCACACTGTCATCGAGGCCTGCTCCAACACCGACAAGCCCGTCATCAATAGTGACTGACCAACCAAAATGTGAATCCAATGCTTTGTTACTTGCTGTCAGCTTGTGAGTCTGTAGACCTGTTAAAGCATCGAAAATATAAGCCGCTCCAGTTCCTTCATCGTCAGCCCACGCCCCAACAACTACGAGGCCATTGTCGATGGATACAGAGCTACCGAACTTATCTCCAGCAGCACCATCAGTTGGTAACAGCTTGAATATTTGTAAACCTGTTTCAGCATCGAAGATATATGCTGAACCGGAATCTTCACCATTGGCATGGTCGCCAGGCGCACCAAAAACTAAGAGCCCATTGCTGATGTCCACGGAGTCGCCAAACCGATCATTCTCTTCTCCGTCGTCCGCCATAAGTCTGTATACAGCATCATATGTTTGGCCAATGGCTGTGCTCGACAGGCAAGATAAGACCAATATACAACTCATCAATAAAAATCGGTTCATCAGAATCTCCATTTCAGGTTCAGTCTGTTGCTCTACGCAAACCGTTTAAGGATAACAACTAGAACTACTTCGTGCAGCTGCGTAAAAATCTTTCTTAACTCCAATATACCGTATGAACACCAATAACACAAGAATAGACTCGTCACATTGCGTAGGAATCCGTTGATATTTGCATGCAAACAGTGAAGCAAAGAAAAATCTGAAACAGTTGTTCAATTTTTCATTAACGACCAATAGAGGTCGCGCAACCCTCTTCGAAAAACCAACAGAGACACTTTTCTGAGAGTGTCTCAAAATCTGAAGCAGGTTGCAAAAACTGCCCGCCGGTTATGTGCTTTCAAGCTCCTATATGGGTGGCCAGCACTTTGTGATGATCCCAAGTCGTTGATTCTGAGTCAAAAATATACATAGCATCCAGCATGCTCAATATTCCATCACGAAGCGTGTGGCAGTTGCAACAGCCAAGTCCCAATCATACGGGATCGCAAATGCTCGTGCATTGATTGATCCTTGCAAACTGATCAGATTGAAAGCTCAACGGGATTATCTATACATCGAAAGGTGGCATCGAAACCAAGATCAAAGTCGCTCGGCCATCCACACACGGTGATCCGAAACTCTTTCGAATTGAGATCAGAGTCAGAGAACGGAAGTAAGCTGCTTAAATGGCCGCCTAAACCCCGAAATCAGAAGCACCCAAAGTCGCTGGACCAATACTGGGCAAGTCAGATGAGCCCTTCGACGAGCACGTCGAATGGCTTTGTTGCATGCGTCCGAAAAGACCTAGTCTCTGTTTAGCCCCAGTGGCTCGCACGCACGGGCAGATGGATGTCTAGCTCGAAGTGCTGCATACCGTGCGCAAATGGCCTAGCGATCCACGCCTCGAAGCACGGTTGATCATCTGGTACATATCCGCTCTCTGGTAGCCAAGTGCGGTAGAGCCAGTCGAGCGCCCGCATCTCTAGGTCGAGACCGCCTCGGATGGTGAGCCGGGCGACACGCATCGCGGGAAAATCGAACCGCCCGACTTCACCGCTGGGCTCGAAGTTGTCGGCTTCGACTGCGACGTCATAGCGGCAGTCTTTGAGCTCAACCACCTCTGGCTCGTCCCACATGTAGCCGTACCAGTTGTGTTCCGCGACGCCTGCCCGCTCGGCCCACGCGACCAGCCGCTGAGCTGCACTTGCCACAACGCCCTCTCGGTACGGGTCGTGCACCCGGATGTACGCCATTGATCGTGGGGGGAGGTCGACAAGTTCGATAGCGAAACCGTCGGGGTTGGCCCCTTTGGGAAGTTGGTGGACATGAAGGTCCAAGCCCTGATCCTCGACAAGACGCTTCAAACCATCATGTTTTTCAGCCCGCCAGCGATCGAGATCAAACGCCCGCGGCGAGGCACCGAACCGCTGTTTGAACACCCGCGAGAAGTCCGAAGAAGAGGAGAACCCGCAATCGAGCGCAACATGGGTGAGCGGGCGTTTCGGGTCATGTGACATAATCCGAAGTGCCCGTTCAAGGCGCACCCGCTTGACGAACTGTCCTGGCGTCTCACCGACCAACCCCTGGAAGATGCGGTGAAAATGAAAAGGCGAGAAATTCGCCGCCCGGGCGAGTCTGTCGAGATGCAGGGGACAGTCCAGATTTGCGATCACCAGATCAATGGCGCGGTTAACACGGGCCACATAGTCTGGTTCGGCAGGCGGGGTTGTGGGGTGGGGATTATTCAAGTTACTCAAACAGTTCCGCAAGATTTGTGAAGTTTGGACACTCGATTTCGGTCATGATAAGGCCATGATCAACGGGCCACAGGGACATTAGGCTCTTCTCGGATCTCGAACAGAAAGGACGCTTGGATGAAATCGATTATTAGCGCGTTGATGCTGGGCTCAGGAATCCTAGGGTACGCGATACACTCCACGGGCACAACGGCCCTCACGGTTCAACACTCAGAAAGGAAACCCATGCAACTCGGTGCATTCTCAGTCAGTCTGACGGTCAAAGATCTAGCTCTCTCTAGAGCCTTCTACGAAAAACTCGGCTTTCAACAGGTTGGTGGCGACGCGTCCCAAAACTGGATCGTTTTGGGGAACGGTTCGGCCAAAATCGGACTCTTCCAAGGGATGTTCGAGGAGAACATCCTGACATTCAACCCCGGTTGGGCGCAGGACAAGACGCCGCTCGACTCCTTCGAGGATGTTCGCGAAATCCAGGCTCGCCTCAAGGACGCCGGTGTTGAGTTGATCGATGAGGCGGACCCCAAAAGCAACGGCGTTGCACACATCATTTTGCAGGATCCCGACGGAAACCAGATCCTGATTGACCAGCATGTGCCCAAGCCCTAAAGCGAGGTTTCATATAACATCTGACCAGCCCCCCATATTTTGTTCCACTCCCATTTGGGGGCAACGAAACCATGACCTAGCGGGTCAAAGCGGGTCAACTCCAAATTAACCAACTCATTCAACCAAACAGAAAAACCACTGGTTCTATACCAGCGGCGTTATGTGAATGGAGAGGAAGATAATCGAACTCTCGATCTCTTGCATGCCTTACGGGCATCCAGCATTAAACGCTTGGAGAAACGCACTCACATCGAAAAAGTTGAATACGCCGTCGCCGTTAATGTCGGAATAGAGGTCGCGCAACCCTCTTCGAAAAACCAACAGAGTCACTTTTCTGAGAGTGCTTCAAAATCTGGAGCAGGTTGCAAAAACTGACCCGCCGGTTATGTGCTTTCAAGCTCCTATGTGGGGGGCCAGCACTTTGTGATGATCCCAAATCGTTGATTCTGAGTCAAAAATCAAACATAGCATCCGACATGCTCAATATTCGATCACGAAGCGTGTGGCACTTGGTTGACTCGGTTGCAACGGCCATGTCTCAAACATACGGGATCGCCAAGGCTCGTGCATTGATTGATCCTTGCAAACTGATCAGATTGAAAGCACAGCGGGATCACCTGTATACCGAATCTGCTCTGCTTGAAAGAGAGTTGGAAATCTTCCGATCGAATCGATTCGGAAAGCCACCCAGAGAGCAGCCCCACTTCACCCCCGAGCAGCGGGCGCAGATCATGCAACTGGCAGCCCTCAGACAGTGGAGTACGAAGCAAACAGCTGATCACTTTGGGCTGCATGCTAACACAATCAACTCGTGGAAAAAGGCGCTGCTCGAAAAGAATCGTTCGGATCAGTTGCTGGGATCCCCACCCTGGAATCGACTTCATGAAGGTGTACGACAAACGGTTCATGAGATACGCAGACTCTGTCCTGAAAAGGACTTTGGTACACGATCTATCGCGAGGCAGATGGTGCGGGCTGGCATCCAGATCAGCAGAGCATCAGTGAGACGAATACTTGAAGAAGACTTTGTCAAGCCCGGGCGTAGGAATCAACTCGCTCCAACACCACCATCACACAATGTCGACCAACTACTCAAGCCCAAACACCCCCACCATGTGTGGCACACCGATATCACCGAGATCCGTGTGCTCTGGAAGCGATTTGAGATCGCGGCTGTGCTTGACGGGTACTCACGCAAGCTACTGACGATCAGAGTCTTTGCTCGAAGACCAAATACACATGACATGAATCTGTTGATCAAGGAAGCCCTGCTTCGATCGGAAGTGACTCCCCAGTTTCTCACCAGTGATCATGGCTCACAGTTTCGCAAACGGTTTAAGGAGGCATGTGAGCGGCAAGGGATCAAACATGTGAAGGGTAAGGTGCGTATCTGGCAACTCAATGGGAAGATTGAACGCTTCTTCCGAACCATGAAATCATGGATGCGATCTACATGGATGATTCCATCGACCAATGGAATGCAGAGACGACTAAATGAATATCAGATCTGGTACAATGAGCATCGGGTGCATGCCGCACACGAAGCCCATACACCGGAAGATGTAATCAGAGACGTAGATCCGAACCCTACCTTCTATACTGCAAAAGGAGGCATCGAACCAGAAATTAAAGTAACACGACAATCTGCACGCGGTGATCCGAAACTCTTCCAGCTCGAGATACGAGTCAAGGAGCGAATGAAGGCTGCGTGAACGATCACTCAAACACCCAAAACAGAAGCACACAAAATCGCTGGACCGCTACTCAAAGCCACGCATGCGCCGATGCATGTTCATGAATGCACCGCGCTTGATATAGTAAGTATGCCCAATAATCGGCTTATGGGCAGCCGGCGTTGAATGCGCTCATGAAGGCGAAGACATCAAAGAAATTGAAGTTACCGTCGTTGGTGAAATCGGCGATCGGGTCTTGTGTGCTGAATGCTCCGAAGAATGCTGATACATCGTAGAAGTCGAGGGAGCCGTCCTGATTCAAGTCTGCACCGCATGCGGTCTGTGAGCACAGATTGTGTAGCACGCTCGTGTCTTCGCTCAAGACATTGGTCACGACCATGTCCAGGTCGCCGTCACCGTCTAGGTCGCCAAGCGAGAGGCTCCGCGGCGCATCACCCGCGGCGAAGCGGGTCTGGGTCGCGAATGTCCCATCCCCGTTGTTGAGCAGCACGCTCACGTCGTCGCTATTTCCGTTGGCCACCGCCATGTCCAGGTCGCCGTCACCGTCAAGGTCGCCAAGGGAGAGGCTCTGCGGTAAATAGCCCGCGGCGAAGCGGGTCTGGGTCACGAATGTTCCGTCCCCGTTGTTGAGCAGCACGCTCGTGTTGTTACTACTACTACTGTTGTTGGCCACGGCCATGTCCAGGTCTCCGTCACCGTCAAGATCGCCAAGCGAGAGGCTTTTCGGCCAATTGCCCGCGGGGATGCGGGGCTGGGTCGCGAATGTCCCGTCCCCGTGGTTGAGCAGCACGCTCGTGTCACCGCCGCTGAAATTGGCTACCGCCATGTCCAGGTCGCCGTCACCGTCAAGGTCGCCAAGCGAGAGGCTCGTCGGACTTCTGCCCGCGGGGAAGCGGGTCTGGGTCGCGAATGTCCCGTCCCCGTTGTTGAGCAGCACGCTCATGTCGTCGCTGCTCCAGTTGGCCACGACCATGTCCAGGTCGCCGTCACCGTCAAGATCGCCAAGCGAGATGCTTTTCGGCCGGACGCCCGCGGCGAAGTGGGTCTGGGTCGCGAATGTCCCGTCCCCGTTGTTGAGCAGCACGCTCGTTTCACCGCCTCTGTTGTTGGCTACAACCATGTCCAGGTCGCCGTCACCGTCAAGATCGCCAAGCGAGACGCTCGTCGGCGCATCACCCGCGGGGAAGCGGGTCTGGGTTGCGAATGTCCCGTCCCCGTTGTTGAGCAACACGCTCATGTCGTCGCTAATTCCGTTGGCCACAGCCATGTCCAAGTCTCCGTCACCGTCCAAGTCGCCAAGCGAGATGCTCTGCGGCCAATTGCCCACGGCAAACTTCAGCTCGGGAAAGCATGGTCCTGTGCCGAGGGTGTTGGAGAAGGCGGGCAAGACCAAGATTGAGGTGAGGATCAGGGTCTTCGAAACTGAGAATGGGGGCATTGGTCTCTCCGTATTCTTTAGTCTTGGCTGGATCATGTTTTCAATTGGCACATAACCGGAATTATAATGGTCTGGGGTTCTGCATCATGATATTTGATGATGAGGACCGCTGCAAGAGGAAAGTGGGGAAATTGAATAGAGGCCCAGCAACTCACTTTGAATATCCAAAATAGTCACAATCCTGACCCACTTTCTAAAGATCATGGTTTAGCTTTAGTCTCATTTGTTGCACGGCATCAGGATCAACAAGCGTAACAGGCCGGAGCTTCATCGTCCCCCCACTTACTTCATCAACAAGAATCGCACGGTTAGCACCCAAGCTCGAAGCTGTGGATGAATCCATGAGCATGGCCGAATCCGACGCACTCATTTGCATCAAAGCCCTCAGTCCAAACTCGCGAATTGATGAACGATCAACTGCTCGTTCAAGATTTGTCAATGTATCACACCAAGACGCAGTCCAGATTCCAACAGCCGGACCTTCGAGTAATATGCTTGCAAGTTCCTTGTCTGGCGACGCCGCTTCCTCATCAAGTGAAAAACTGAAATCATCACGCTTACGAACTGTTCGTAAGATCGAGGCGTTGGATTAACATACTTTACATGAATTACAGGCATCCATCGCTGAACGCTATGAGGAATGCACTCACATCGAAGAAGTTAAAATGGCCATCACCTGTAAAATCAGCAATCGGATCAGAACTTCCAAAAGCACTCAAGAAAGCACTGACATCGAAAAAATTAACCACCCCATCGTTGGTGAAGTCTGCTGGGCAGGTGGGGCAGTCCGAGACATCGATGATCTGGAGGCCAGAATCTCCATCAGCGACATAGGCTGTGGTGCCCACAACGGTGACGCCGAAAGCTCTGTCGGGTGTATTGTAGAATCCGAGGAATGCTGGTGCTGTAGAATCACTGACATCAATGATCTGGAGGCCTGAACTGTCATTAGCGACATAGGCTGTGGTGCCCACAACGGTGACGCCGAAAGCTCTGTCAGTTGTGTTGTACGAGCCGATGAATGTTGGTGATGTTGGATCATTGACATCGATGATCTGGAGAGAATCAAAATCAGCGACATAAGCTGTGGTGCCCACAACGGTGACATTTAGAGCAACGCTAGGTGTGTCGTGGGATCCAAGAAATGCTGGTGCTGCTGGATCACTGACATCGATGATCTGGAGACCAGAGACTAAATCTGCAACATAGGCTATGGTGTCGATAACGGTGACATTTAGAGCAAGGCTAGGTGTGTCGTGGGATCCAAGAAATGCTGGTGCAGTCGGATCACTGACATCGATGATCTGGAGGCCAGAATCTCCATCAGCGACATAGGCTGTGGTGCCCACAACAGTGACACCAGTAGCTCTGTCAGGTGTGTTGTATAATCCGAGGAACACTGGTGCTGCAGGATCATTGACATCAATGATCAGAAGGCCTGAATAGGAATCGGCAACATAGGCCGTGGTGCCCACAACGGTGACGTCGAAAGCCCTGTCAGGTGTATCGTAGGATCCGAGGAACACTGGTGCAGTTGGATCACTGACATCGATGATCTGGATGCCTGAAGTCCCATCAGCGATATAGGCTGTGGTGCCCACAACGGTGACATTTAGAGCAACGCTAGGTGTATTGTATGAACTGAGCAGTGGTGATGATGCTGGGTCGCTGACATCAATAATCTGTACTGAAATATCATCTGGGATGTATGCGGTGGAGCCTACAATTGTGACATTGATAGCTCGTCCAGGCGTGTTGTATGAACCGATAAATTCTGGTGCGGTCGAATCGCTGATATCGACGATTTGCAGGCCTGAAACTCTATCAGCGATATAGGCTGTGGTGCCCACAACCGTGACGCCGAAAGCTCTGTCGGGTGTATTGTAGAATCCGAGGAATGCTGGTGCTGTAGAATCACTGACATCAATGATCTGGAGGCCTGAACTGTCATCAGCGATATAGGCTGTGGTGCCCACAACGGTGACGTCGAAAGCCCTGTCAGGTGTATCGCAGGATCCGAGGAACACTGGTGCCGTTGGATCACTGACATCGATGATCTGGAGGCCTGAATCGTCATCAGCCACATAGGCTGTGGTGCCCACAACGGTGACGCCGTAGGCATAGCCAGGTGTATCGTACGATCCAAGAAGTTCTGGTGCTGCTGGATTACTGACATCTATGAAATAGAGGCCTGAGCTGCCATTAGCAACATAGGCGATAGTACCCGCAACGATGACACCTAAAGCGCAGTCAGGTGTGTCGTACGAACCAAGCAATGCCGGTGCTGCTGGATTACTGACATCGATGATCTGGAGACCACTAAGGTCATCAGCGATATAGGCTGTGGTGCCTACAACGATGACATCATTAGCACTGTCAGGTGTGTCGTACGATCCGATGAATGCTGGTGCTGCTGGATCACTTAAATCGATGATCTGGAGACCAGAGCTTGAATCAGCAACATAGGCTGTGGTGCCCATAACGGTGACACCAGAAGCTCTGCCAGGTGTGTCATAGGATCCCAGATAAGCTCGATACTGGCATATTACTCCGTCGTCAGCTTTGGATTGTGAGGCGAAGACTGTGCAGAGGGCGAGCAGGATGCTGAGAATGAGTTTTGCATTGACCGTGGGTATCATTGGGTTAACCTTGGTAGCTTGATTCGGAATATATATATATCACAGTCTACTTAGGATTTGCCTGTAGCACAAGAAACGAGTCACGATTTGGGCTGATTTCAATTGGAATCGATGATTTAAAATGCACCGTCTAGACAACCTATCTCTACTCTCTCATTTTATTGGTACATTTCCATTTCGCGAACTCTATCTGATGTTTGACAAGAAATTACCACGCCCGCTTCCTAATCGCTTCCGTAATCAGTCGCGGCTCCAGATGATCCAGATACTGAATCGTGGTCAGCAATGAGCTATGTCCGAGCTGCCGTTTGATCACTGCGATATCGATTCCTTCGGACCGTAGTTCAGATGCATGCGTGTGTCTGAGCCCATGAGCATGCACACGCTTATGGATCCCAGCCGATTGCCCAAGCTCTGGAATCTTCCGTCTGAGATACCCCTGTGTTAATGATCGACCGCTCGCAGTGATGAAGACCGCATCGCCATACGAATATCCAAATGTTTGATGTTCATCGATCCATTCACCAAGTGCCTTTGCAGCCATCTGGTCAATCCCCACTGTCCTCGCTTTCCCACCCTTGCCGTGGAGCACGCGGATCGATCCACGATCAAGTTCTATGTCACATGGGCGTAACGCCAACGTCTCAGCGATACGCAGACCAGACCGATACAGGAGCATGATCAATGCGTAGTTCCTGCGATCGGTCCACTTCTCTTTGCCGCACGCATCGAGCAGTCTTTGCACTTCATTCTTCGTCAGCACTTCAATCGGGTAGCGCATGGGGTTCTCTCCTTCTCTTTACCAGAGTATGGATACGCTTTGTCTATAAAGCCGTATCCATAGAAAAATACCTCGACGCTTGTACATCAAGCAAGGTGTTCTTTGGAAGTCTTTGAGATATCCCGCTCTTCTGGCGGCGTGCCGCGGATGATTCGGATCACCGTCCACTCCCTCCCGCATCTTGAGCAATGATCGGGCACTGGATCATGCTCCATGATGACCTTCAATCGGTTCTCACCGTGGCATTCTTTACACCCACCGGGCGCTGTAATCCTCCGCTCCAATCGCTTCACACGATACATGAATCGGTTGCTCATGATTGATCTTCCTTCGTTGCAATCTCCAGCTTATCGATCCGCTCAGCTAGGTCATCAAGCTCAATGCTTTCTCTTGCAAACTTGAGGATGTTGGTTGCCGCAGACACACGCGCTGAAGAAGTTGCTTTTGGGTCATGCATGATGCGGAGCAGTGTCGCTACGGCCACCGCCGAAGACCGCTGGGTTAATGCGATCGCCTGACAAAACGCTTCTCTTCTTGCCAAGCGGTATTCATTGGCAAACTCTTCAAGCCGCATCCAACGATGCAGTGTCCGCTCCCCCACCCCGGCCTTGACCGCAGCGGAGGCAATGGAGGGTTCAACAAGCAACGACATGATTGCACGCTGCTGAGATGTTGATATCTTTGGCTTGTAGTGATCGAGTTCATTGGATTCATCAGGTACATCGGACATGGTGACCTCCAAAGAGTTTGAGAATCTTGAGAGATTCGCCTTGCAATCTTGAGCATCTCACGCCTTCATGGTCCGTGTTGCCCGCACTCCGCGGGCTATGAAAGGAACATGCAAAATGACCAAGAGTACTGACAAAGCGAAGAAATCGAACACAGTCCCAACCACGAACGCCACAAAGCCCGCGACGCGCGTTGCGGCGAGCAAAGCGACAAACGCCCGCAAGCCTTCCAAGGACTCGACACGAGCCAACGACACGCCAATCAGACGCCCCAAGAAAGCACCCAAACTCAGCGCGATGAAGGCGGCTGTTCAAGTACTGGCTAATGCGACCGATGAAGGCATGCGTACCAAAGACATGGTTGAAGCGATGGAGAAACAGGGACTGTGGACAAGCCCTGCAGGCAAGACACCCGAAGCCACCCTCTACGCGGGCATCACACGCGAGATCGCCAAGAAGGGGAACGAATCCAGATTCCGTAAAGTATCCAAAGGGAGATTCATGCTGACTTAAGCCTTCTCCCCCTCCAAATTCAGCGTCCCAGCAACCGCTGGGGCGTTTTCTTATCAAATGCAACCCCTTCCTCTTAAGAAGCGTATCTTTCATAGCGATATTGACTATGAAACGTTCGTTTCGTAGTATCCGCCGTAATGAAAGGGGCCTTTCACAGCAATGCCACGCAAGACCGGTACATTTCGCACAATCAAGCACCTCGAAGAAGAGGTCAAAGCCTTCGTTCCCAATCCGCTGCCTCCGGCTGATCCGCCGCTGAAGATTGATGAAACGATCACGAAGCTTCACATGGACGCACTGCTCGCGTTGGCCAGGCTCGATGTAGCCGGCAAGATGGTTCCCGATACTGACTGGTTCCTCTACGGCTTTGTCCGCAAGGAAGCCGTCATCACATCGCAGATCGAGGGCACGCAAGCAACGCTTGGTGATGTACTCGAGTTTGAGGCGACCGAACAAACCGACCGGCCAGATGATGTCGAAGAAATCTGCAACTACATCGAAGCGATCACATACGCCCGAAAGCAACTCGCCAAACCAACCGGGCTTCCCTTGGGCGTTGAGCTGCTGTGCAAGACCCACCGCATCCTGATGCGAGGGACCCGTGGCAAAGACAAACGACCCGGCAAAATGCGCACCACCCAAAACTGGATTGGTGGTACCAAACCGGGCAATGCAATCTTCGTCCCCCCACCGCCAGATGAAGTTGGGGACGCTCTGCGATCCCTCGAGACCAGGTTGCATATGGACGAGACCCTCCCGCCATTGATTCAGGCAGGTCTCGCCCATGTTCAGTTTGAAACAATCCATCCATTCCTCGATGGCAACGGACGCATCGGCCGACTGCTGATCACGCTGCTTGTTGAACACTGGGGATTGCTTGACCAGCCGCTGCTCTACATCAGCCTCGCCTTCAAACGCGATCAGCTGGGATACTACGAACAGCTCTCGGCTGTGCGTCGATTGGGTGACTGGGAAGGATGGACCCGTTTCTTCTTGAACGCAGTGCGCGAGGCCGCCGATGACGGCGTACGGATCGCCCAAGAGCTCCATGCGTTGATCGGCAAAGATCGCGACCGCATCATCGGCCATGAGCGATCGACCGTCGCCGCGATCCAACTCCTTGATATGCTCCCCGCAAGCCCGGTCACAACCATCAGCGTTGTATGTGACACGCTGCATGTTACTGCACCGACCGCGCGAAAAGCCGTCGAACTCCTTGAGTCGCTCAATATACTGCATGAGACCTCCGGCAAACAGCGAGATCGTGTCTATGCCTACAGCGAATACATGCGGATATTGACGGGCAATGATGAATAGACATCGACGTGCAGACATGTTGATAACACACCCTTTGACTCTAAGTTCATCGCATCCGTTACCCGCTGAACCTTATTGCCTGTAAACCCACTCCCACCGCTCAAAAATCACACCGCAGTATGCCGGATCGATTTCCATGATGCCCAAGCCGACCCCAACATCCGATTTGCTTGCTCCAATCCATCTCACGAACAATCGGTCGTATGTCTCGCTCCGTGATTGGATCGCGCCCCTTTTCCACTGGTTCCAGAAACAGAATCTCTTCTTGGATCTCGGGTGATAGATGAAGCAGGTTCATGATCTGGGTCATCCGTGGTTGGGAAATTTGGGCGAGATCCGCGAGTTCGGATTGAGACCCTACGACTCCGTCTTTGAGCAAACCGTCAAACCGGATCGCGAGAGCCATCAATTTCGCCAACCTTGGTATACGTCCGTGGTTCGCTCGTGTGGCTTGGGCTCTGTTTGACGCGTGTTTCTCCGCAATCTCCTCTGCTTCGCCGGACAAAGCCAGCACCGCCCGCTTGTGGCGTCCCTTGACTTCGAAGTTGATCTGTCTTGTAACAGTCGTCATGCGGCTTCCTTACTCGATTTGCTAACCAATGCGCGGATGCTCGTAGGTCGGAAGGTCACGCTGATTGAGCCGTGTTCGGCGTCGTATTCCACAGTGGATATCAAGAGTTGAAGCAGTCGCGACTGCTCACGCGGGATGAGGTTGGCCCAAATGGTGTCGAAGTCGGCAAACACCTGTTTAGCTTCAGCCGGCGTGATCGTCTCGTGCTCGAGTTCGGCGATGTGAGACTTGATGATCGGCAGTCGTTGCTCGCCACTAGATATTCGATCTTGGAGATCCGCCATGCGATCGACTGTACCGTTTGAGTTATTGGAATCCGTCGCCAGACGCTTGAGTTCACGATGATGTCGTTTGAGTTCCTTGGTCAGATCATCATGCTCGGTTTGCTTGGCTTTGAGTTCGTGTTCGATCTTGAGCTGGGACTCAACAAGCACCTGATTGAGTGATGCCTTGTCCTTAGCAATTCCACGGATCTCATCGATGACTACCCGCTCAATCTCTGCTGCGGGAAGCGTCCCTGATGGGCATGTGCAGCTCCCGCTCTTGATTGCTCCGACACATCGATAATACCTGTACTGCGTTTTCTGTTGACCGCGTGTCGTGGTGAAGGTATGCGTCATTGATCGATCACAGGATTTACATCGCAAGATACCACGCAGAAGTGCGCCGTATTTGTTTCTGGACTCTGCCCCACCGCCGCGACCGTTTTCCATGAGCATTTTCTGGACCTGCTCGAACACTTCGAGATCAATGATCGCATCATGCTCGCCTTCGAAAACTTCGTCCTTGTGTGTGATTTTGCCGATGTAGACAGGGTTAGTCAGGTGGTTATAGAGTGTGCTCTTGTCAAATGGCTTGTCGCCGATGAGCTTGCCCTTCTTGGTGATTCGTTTCTTATTGCGCCAGTCCTTGCGAGCAAGCTCATGTACAACCGGTAGTAGTGAGCCTTTGACCAGATAGAGATCGAAGATGGCTCGAATACGCAAAGCTTCCTCTGCGTTGATCACCAGCTTAGGACTGGACTCACTTCGATCCACATCGTACCCCAACACGGGCACACCTCCGGTCCACTTGCCCTTGCGTTTCAGGGCTGCGATCTTGTCGCGGATACGTTCGCCGATGATCTCTCGCTCAAACTGAGCGAAGCTGAGTAAGATGTTGAGCGTCAGCCGCCCCATCGAATGCGTGGTGTTGAACTGCTGCGTCACTGAAACAAAGGAGACTTCCTGCTTCTCAAAAGTTTCAAGGATCCGGGAGAAGTCCATCAAGGAACGACTCAGCCGATCGACCTTGTACACCACCACACAGTCGATGTTGCCATCGTCAATGTCTCGGAGCATGCGGTCAAGCGCCGGGCGTTCCATGCTCCCTCCAGAGAATCCGCCATCGTTGTACTGTTCGGGGAGACACACCCACCCCTGTGCTTTCTGGCTTGCTATGAACGCCTCGGCGCTCTCTCGCTGAGCATCGAGCGAGTTGAACTCTTGATCGAGTCCCTCTTCGCTGCTCTTGCGCGTATAGATCGCACAGCGGATTGTCGGCGTTGTTTCCTTTGACATGGACTGATTCTTGGCCATCAAGATTTACCGCCAAGCATGAAGAATCGGAAGCCGTTGATGTGGTTGCCCGTGATGATTTTCGCCACTGCTGTCAGTGTGCGGTATCGCTGGCCGTTGTATTCAAAGCCCTGATCCGTATCATGTACGATGACTCGAATAGTCTTGCCCTTGTACTGACGCACGATCGCTGAGCCGACCGCTGGGATCCGAGGATCTCGCTTGCTATACCGCTTCGTGGTTGATCTCGATTCACCTGTCTGCGGCGGACAAATCAGGCTTTGGGGAGCCATTACACGGATATCCGAATCGTTGGCCAGCTCCCTTGCACGTTTGCGAGCTCGATCAGATATATCACCCATTGCATTGGCTTGGATTCGCCAAGCGAGCTTTCTGATCAAGTATTGTCGGTGGCGCGTCCCCACCGGCTGGCCGTGGAGATCATGATAAAGCTCAGCGAGTTCGTTGGTGCTCATGTATTGGAGTTCATCGATTTCAGTTGTGGTCTCATCAGCCATGGAGTGCTCCCTCTTCGTCTTCAGGATTAAGCTTGGAACCACCGATAGATCCAAGCGACGACACACTCAGGCCAGCATCTTCCGGATCTTCAAGTGCCTCGGGAAAAATTATGAGACATTCTGAAACGATAGAGAGATGCGGCAACGCACCGATCGGACAACGGGAACGACACCAATCGCGGGTACGCTGCTTCGCTCTTCGGTGATCATGGATTCTGATTTGATCAGCTGCATGGCATAGGCCTCCACTGAGTACCATTGCCGTTTAGAATGTGAATGTACAAATTATTACTGATTCCGCTTTGAGAGAAACCTTGATCTCGCAAAAACAACAATCGAAGTTCCATTGACTTGAGATCATAGTCCGTGATCGAAAAGCTTCCGGAGGAATGAACACACTAACTCGCCACTCATCTCACCCACCATCTATATAAATCGGACAGCTTTCAATCCCCAATCGAGTTCTTTCGTTTGAATTTTTATTTGCAAGAACTGCTCGATTACTGACGCATTCGTCTCTGAATGAGGGGTCAGAGCACAAGTACTGAACTCCCCCGCCCCAGTCATTGCAAACGGGAGCATGAGTTGATCAGCAAGATGACTCCACACAGGAACACCCTTGTGTAAATAGTGATGAACTTGTGCCACTGTTGACTTGGCCACACGCTCTGCGGATCGGCCGCGCTCTCCAAAGCCGGTAAAGACCTCGGTCACATGCTCGCTTTGAATTTCAATGCTGAGCACATTACCTGGGCCCACTGAATCTGCTAGTTGCTCAATACGGAGTAATTCCTCATCCAATTCGAGCTTCTTGACGATCACTTCCAACTCACGCTTGGCAATGTCTGGGGATAGACCCGCAACAGTAGCTGTCGCACTTTGTGAAAGGATATCGCCTCGTTCCATGATTGAAACCGGAGTGAGTTTGGCCACCGGATCAATCTCAACCCGGATCCGACCGCCACCAGCGGGATAGAACCCATGGCGTTCGATTTCGACATGAACCCGCGGCCCCATTCGTTCAATAATGGGTAAAAATGATTTACTTAGAAAATCAACACTTGGCGCATAGATATTGTGCGTCCCGCCTTCAATCACAACAACCGAAGGTTCAGGCGCGGTCATCAACGCGGGCAGAATCGTCTGAAGCACAAGCGTTGTACTCCCGGCAGAACCGATAGCGAATGAATATTCGCCACCTTTTACTTTTTCCGGCGTGAACTCAATTGCAGACGAACCCAGTTCTGCGCCTGAGACTTGCGCAGCGCACACCTCAGCCGCGGCATTAACCGCGGTGAGGTGTTGACGCAACAAGCCAGGCTTGGAACGATTGGCACGAATATTCTTAATACGGAACGGCTGAGCGGTCACCATCGAAAGCGCCAATGCACTCCGAAGGATTTGCCCCCCACCCTCACCATTTGAACCATCAATATGAATCATCAATCATCCTCTCAACTAATCGTCTGCCTTATCGCCATCCTTGATCACAAACTTCGCATCCAATCGTGCAACTTCGCTGGCAAGCCCGGCGACCTTGACGGATCGCAGAACTTCTTCGAAGTCCTTGTACGCGGCGGGTGCTTCATCGATCGGATAGTTTCGACAGTTCGAAAGGATATCAGAATCCTTGAACGATTGATCGACTTCTCCTTGATCGAGTTCACGCTTTGCCTTGGTGCGTGACATCGAACGACCAGCGCCATGATTGACACTGTAACATGAGAGTGCAGCCCCCGCATCGGCAACCATCACGGCTGACCCGTCCTGTGGGTTACCTGGGAGCAAAATTGGATGCCCGGTGTCCGCGAACGGCGTGTCCTTAAGTCCGTGATGCCCCGCAGGGAATGCGCGCGTTGCGCCCTTGCGATGCACCCATTCGAGCCGA
This sequence comes from uncultured bacterium, assembly GCA_963976235.1. Taxonomy (GTDB): domain Bacteria; phylum Planctomycetota; class Phycisphaerae; order Phycisphaerales; family UBA1924; genus UBA1924. The sequence continues at coordinate 560,161 of CAXBJM010000001.1, read as the reverse complement.
TCATTGATGACCTCTTGGCGTGCGATGTTGTGGCTGATGAAGTACACCAACCGACCATCAATTCCAGCAAAAATCTCTTGAAAAGCTTCAAGTACGAGCGCATTGATCAATAAATGATTGACCGTCGCAAAGTTCGCACCCAATGACATGTCGTCAATGTAATCGTTGGCTTCTTGCGATCCCAACGGTGCGTAGACAAGATTTCGATCCCCGCCTGGTAACGGGATATCCCATTGTGCAAAGTGATCTTGCAAAGTACGGAACTGACCTGCGGCCAGGTCATGCCCGAATCCACGCGATCCACAGTGCGAGAGAAAAGCAACGCCGCCATCGACAAGCCCAAAGACCTCTGCGGTTTTTTTCGCACGATCAGACTCACCGACACGCACAACTTCACATTCACCAAAGTGGTTTCCGCCGCCGTAGGAACCGAGTTGGCGCATCTTCCCCGCGAAACGTTCTCCGAATCGGAGGCGCTTTCCGGTGTTAAACTTTGGATCGTTGCACAAGAGTTCGAGTCGTGATGCGAGCGCATCATGGGTTCCATCGTGTCCGACATGTGCACTGTCTTCACAACGCAAAGCCCACTCTGGTGGGATCCCAAGCTTCTCACAGACATCAACCGATGCACCCTCGGCTACCAGTTGGCGACCAAGATCTGCATCGACATCGCGTGCCTTCTTCACATGGCGCTGTCCGCGCCCTGTACCCGTTGGTGTACGCTCGCAGATCGCATCGATTAATGCGCGACGGATCTTCCGATCCACAATCGCATCTTCACTGAGATCGACTGCGAGCAAGCTCATTGAGCACTTGATATCAACCCCGACCGGTCCAGGATAAATATGCGTAGGCGAAGCCATCACGCATCCAACAGGTGCACCGTATCCGACATGCGCGTCTGGGTTGAGTACAACCTGCGACACACCAGGTGCCATTGCTGAGTTGACTGTTTGCTTGAGGGTTTCTACGCCAAGTGTTCCACGGATTGCCTCGGTACCGATGACGGTGACTGGCTTTTGGTTGTTGGGTAAGGGTAAGATTGCGGTGGCTTCACCGGTTTCGATCAATGGGTTGTTGGTATCGTTACTCATATCTATTTCTCCTCGCCGCGGATGCTCCGGAGTGCTCGTGCGGCATAATCGTATTCGTCATTAATATCGAAGTACTCGTATTCTGCAACGAGTGCTTCCAATACTGGGATTGCTTCTGCGGCTGCAGGACCAAATGCTGCGAGTGTGCGAAGCACTTCATCATCAAGCCCATCCCTTCTATCTTCGCGATGAATCCGCTTGATGAGTTCTGAGGTGGCGGAAGGGGCGGCTGGAGGACCGAGTTTGGCGAATGCCTGACAAACTCGCTCATGATCAGTGTAATCGTTGTAATCATGCTCATCCTCTTCAAACTTATTGAACATACTGATCAGCCAGTTGATAGTCGATTTATTCGCAACCTTTGTGTTTCCGATTGCATCGATGATCCATCCCAATTCACGAGTGTTCACTTGATTGCTCAATTCAACGAGTTGCTTAGCAACATCCTCTCTTCCTTGGCTAAGCATTCCAATGGAGTAAAGCATGAGTTGGCGAACATAGTTATTTTCCGCCCTTGCACTTGAATCCACCCTCGGAAGCTGCTGAATTAGGATGTTCAGCAAGTTCGGCTCGAATTGTAAGATTTCATCGCAAAGTAAACAGACTGTTCGTAGCGTGTGATAACGGACCTCGTCGTGTGAGTGGTCGACTTGCTCAATGAGTTGCCTTACTCTGTTTTCGATGTAGCTCATATCAGCATTCTCCTATCATTAGTACGTTTATGCAAGGGTGAATGACGGGGATCGAACCCGTAACCTTCCGATTCACAATCGGATGCTCTCACCAGTTGAGCTACATCCACCATCAATGACTCCGGCTGGATTCGAACCAGCAACACTCGGGTACTTAGACCGACGCCTCTGCCAATTGGGCTACAGAGCCAACCAAAAATTCAAACTACCCCGGCAGGACTCGAACCTGCGACCTCCACATTCGTAGTGCGGCACTCTAATCCAACTGAGCTACGAGGTATTCGCGTTTGCGATCTGATTATCAATGACTTCGGCTGGATTCGGACCTGCAACAATCGGTTTCTGAGACTGACGCCTCTACCAGTTGGGCTACGAAGTCGTTTTATTCTCTTTCATCTCTCTTCAAATCTGGGTAGCAGGATTCGAACCTACGACCTTGTGCACCCAAGACACACGCTCTACCAAGCTGAGCTACACCCAGTGTTCATTTATTTTCAAAGCGCCCCACCCACCTTTACGGGCGGGACGCGTCCTTTACTTCACAGCCTCACGCTTGATGAGGGTACTGATCTGCTCGCTCAGATCTCCTTGTCCGAGCACAAAGGTTGCTTGAGTGCCTCGCAGGATTTCCTGCAAGGCTTCGAGTTCCTTCATGCGTGCGAGCACGGGGTTCTGTTCGAGCAGTTTGGCGGTGTTTGCCTGACTCCGCGCAGCGGCGGTTTCCTCTCGTCGACGGATCAGGTTTGCTTCCGCTTGCTTCTCTGCGATGATGACCTGATTGAGGATCACCTTCATGTCTCCCGGCAAGATGATGTCTCTCAAACCAACACCCGAAACTGATACCCCGAACTCGGAGGCCCGCTTGACCAACCGGTTCTTGATCTCGTTTCCAACCTCGTCCTTGTCTGCGAGCAACTTCTCAAGAGAGCGCCCACCGATCGCGGCACGGAGTTCGAGTTGCGCCTCGCGGTACAACGCCTGCGACCAATCAACCACTTCGGTGACCGCCTTGACCGGATCGGTTACCCGATGAGTCACGACGAGGTTTACCCGAAGGGTCACCTTGTCTGCGGTCATGATCTCCTGCCCTTGGATATCCTCGACCTGTTCACGCAGATCGACGGACTTCCAAGTGAAGGTTGGACCGCCGCGCCAGAACGCATAGCGCCCAGCGCTGAGTTGATCAACAAGTTGACCATCTCGGAACAGCATGACCCGCTCGTGCGAATCGACCCGGACGCCGGTGAAAAACTTGATCCCACCAGGGAAGTTCTCGACGGTTTCGAGCTTTGGGTGTTCGAAACGACCAGCGCTTACATCGAAATGCTCGACGACGACTTGCGCGTTCTGACTCCAGAATGCGTGCACGCCAGCCCCGAGGATTGCCCCAAGTCGTCCATCAATCCAGACCAACGCACGCTCGGTGTCTTTAAGGTCAACAACACTCAAGCGCGACGCGATGCGTGCATCTCGGACTAGTGCTTTGATCTCATCGTGCTCGAAGCGCGGGGTAAGGGTGTTGATGATCTCAAACTTATGGTACTTGCTGCGAAGCGACCAAACGGTGTGCTTCCCAGATTCGAGGACTTGGTGTAACTCGTCGTGGTGGAACCACAGTCCGAGTTCATGGGTACGGATTCGGATAGTCTTTCTCATGGGTTGGCTCCTTTCGTTGGGCGTTTGTGCATGAGGCACTCAAAAATTCATCAAACAAGAACTGTTTGAGAACTGAAACAACATGATTGTAAAAAGCAGATTGAGCGCGTCCTTACGCGTGGACACCCGTTTCTTCTGCGGGACTCGGTTTAAGACAAACCATTCCGAGTTTGACACAGTTCGTCCGGTGCTCACATCCGCACCTCGGTGCGGATGATTACAACGCCAATCCGTGACAAAGAACTGAATAGTGAATCGGTATCCACTCAGCCGCAAGCAGAGTCATTGGTGCGAACTCTTGGCATTCATACCGCAAGCAATAGGAATGAACCACCAGTCCGCTGTGTTCATGCGATCGGTTCACCCTCAATCCACGCAAAGATCCAGATGTTGAGTCTGGCGGGGATTCGAACCCCAGAGCAAAGCTCTTTACCAGTGGTGCGTGCGGGAATCGAACCCGCGACCTATGAGTTGTATCTCATTGCTCTACCAGCTGAGCTAGCGCAACTCGCATTGGTACACCGGGAGAACCCAAGTCGCGGGACTCGTGAACCTCAAAGAGGTGTGAGCCGCTGGACGATGAACCAAAGCGAAATGGATGCAGAGGGAATCGAACCCCCAGCCGGGGGGAGATGCAATCCCTCCCCCCGACATGACCAATAAGCGATCCTGATCAATCATGTTGTTTCAGTTGTCAATGAGGTCGCTTGTGAAGCTGAGATACACTTATGCAGTTGCCGTGCCAAACTGTGATATCAACGTTTAAGAGATCTCAGGCATGTTTTTGGTCACTTATAGATAATTTGAATTCAATTGTTTGATGTATATTTATCGTAATGTATCCGATATAATCATCCATGACGACCCATCAACACAAACCAACCGTGGTCATTGGACTACTCGGAACCACCCTTGATATAGGTAAAGGCACCAAACGATGGGAACGATGGCGACCAACCGTGTCACTTTGTCAACATGAGGATTTTATTGTCGACCGGTTGGAACTCATCCATAACAAACGATCAACCAGACTCGCCGGACAAGTTGAGAAGGACATCCAATCGGTATCACCTGAGACGAAAGTTGTCCGCCATATCGTGGAGATGCGTAACGCATGGGACTTTGAAGAGGTGTACACAACACTCCATGACTTTGCCAAGGCGTACCCATTTGATACCGATCGCGAGGACTATCTTGTTCACATCACCACCGGTACCCATGTCGCTCAGATCTGCAACTTCCTGCTTACAGAAACAAGCTACTTTCCAGGTAAGCTCATCCAGACTTCGCCACCACGCTCGAACAAAGACACCCCAGGCAGTATCCAGATCATCGATCTTGATCTCTCGAAGTATGACCGGCTCGCCTCAAGATTTGAACGCGAGCACGAAGACGCGGTCAGTTCACTCAAGGACGGCATCAAAACACGCAACAAGGCGTTCAACTCACTCATCGACCGCATCGAGCATGTCGCGGCTCGCACGACCGATCCGATCCTGCTCACCGGTCCAACCGGATCGGGCAAGTCCCGGCTTGCCAATCGCATCTTCGAACTCCGCAAACACCGACACCTCGTCAGCGGTCATCTCGTCGAAGTGAACTGCGCCACCATTCGAGGCGATTCAGCGATGTCCACGCTCTTCGGACATAAAAAAGGAGCATTCACCGGAGCTGTAACTGATCGCCCCGGGCTTCTACGCCGAGCTGACGGCGGAACACTCTTCCTCGATGAGATTGGAGAGCTCGGTATTGATGAGCAAGCAATGCTTCTGCGGGCGATCGAAGAAAAACGATTCACCCCGCTCGGCTCGGATATAGAAGTATCGAGCGACTTCCAACTTATCGCAGGAACAAATCGCAATCTAATAGATCATGTCTGCCAAGGCACATTTCGTGACGATCTGCTCGCGCGGATCAACCTATGGACATTTGAGCTCCCGGCACTGCGCGATCGCACCGAGGATATCGCACCGAACATCGAGTACGAGATCGAACGGCTCTCACAAAGCCGAAATCAACTCGCAAGTTTCAGCAAGGAAGCCCATCACCGCTTTCTCAACTTCGCAACCTCACCGGAAGCAACCTGGCTTGGAAACTTCCGCGACCTGAATGCTGCCCTTACCCGCATGTCAACACTCGCACCAGGCGGGCGCATCACGGTTGATACGGTTGAAGAGGAGACCGACCGACTTCGCACTTTATGGAAAAACCCATACCATTTGAATCACATAGACATACTCTCAGAGCTGCTCACTCAAGAGCAGATCTCTGAAATTGATCTCTTCGATCAAGCTCAACTTGTTTTTGTTCTGGAAGTGTGTCGAGAATCGAACTCACTTTCTGATGCCGGACGAAGGCTATTTGCCGCATCACGCGCCCGGCGAGCATCCACAAACGATTCCGATCGGGTACGAAAATACCTTGCCAAGTTCGGCTTGAACTGGGAGCGGGCTTCTAAAGAACAATGACCAACTTAGGCGGCGGCGATCCTTTGCCCTATCAGAGGGCTGCGGAGCAGGTGCTTGCAATAGCGCTCACAACCCCCTCATAACCCCGGCGCGAATCTCTGACCCAAACCAGAGACTTTGGAGCAATATTGCCCCAATCTGCTCTTCATCCATGCGCCTCCGGTTATGAGCTACTCGTCATCAGAGACTTTCACTACTCCCCCATCAACTCCAAATCCTTCCCAGAATCCCGCAAACAAAGAAAAACACCACCGAGTTCTCTCGATGGTGTTAATCGTTTACTGTGGAGTCGATTACGTTTGCAACCGGTTCAGAAATAGCGGGGACTGGATTTGATTTGTCTAACGCCTCGCTGACAGTTGTGTTTGTATACCGTAGATTGGTATTGAAGTGAACAATTAAGGGGGATTTATGGCACACCCCGAATATTGCCCTACCAATAGTCTATGAATTTGGTATAATGTAGTAGTAATCGAATCAAACTTTTATTGAGGATATGCATGACAGAAGCAAATATTGTCCATGAAGCCAACAACATTCTTGAGCCCAAAAAAACTAAACTGATACGAGATACACCTGCATCCTCTGATTCATTTGGTTCACATGAGCGTGTTGCAAATGCCATTTCACATATGGTTAAAAATGAGAATGGCGGAATTGCTATAGCCCTTGAAGGTAGTTGGGGCTCAGGGAAATCCACTGTAGTTAATCTCCTCGATAGACAAACGAATGACAAATTATTTGTATTCGATGCATGGGCTCACGAAGGCGATCCTTTGCGAAGAGTTTTTATCGAGAGTTTGATTGATTATTGCCTGCCTCAAATGAGCATAAAGGACAAAACAAAATGGACAATAAATCGCGACAAACTCACGAAAAAAGTTCGCAGAGTCACAACTGAGACTACACCAAAATCCCCCATTCTAACAGCACTCGCTATTGGCTACACCGCAGGACTGCCTATTGCAGTGTACGTCCTCGGGCGTGCTATTACGAGTGTTGCCCCATTCATTTGGTGGCAATGGCTATTTTTCGGCTATGTTCTATTTCCGATACTTCTTAGTTTTGGCATTGCGATTAATCTCTTGCGTATTAAATATATCAAAAAACGAGATAAATTTACAGCCAAAGAACTTTGTTTCTTCGACTTTTTCCAGCACAAATCCAGCCAAACTATTAAAAGCGATAGTATCGAATCTTCTGATACAACATCGATTGAATTTCAATCTTACTTTACTGAGTTGATGGCTGATCATTTAAATGGAACCAAAGATAGAAAAATTGTTATTGTTTTAGACAATCTTGATCGACTACCAGAAGATAGCGCTTTGTCGATTTGGTCTACCTTGAGAGTATTTATGGAATGCTGGGAAAATACAGAGAAGCATAAATGGGCTGATCGATCCTGGCTTCTCGTCCCATACGACAGATCTGCCGTAAATCATCTTTGGGGAAAATTGGATAACGATCCAGACAAGGAAAAAGATAAGAGTAATCCAGAAACATCACCAGGAACACCTGCCGCATTCCTTGATAAGACATTCCAGATTCGATTTGAAGTGCCTCCGCTAATTAGCGCGGACTGGAAAGAATACTTGATTCGCTTGCTCCATGAGGCATTCCCCGATCACACTGATTCTGATGATCAACACAAGACCTATAGGATTTCTTCGCTATTAGCAGAAGAAAAGAAAAGACCACCAACACCACGCCATCTAAAACTCTTTGTAAATGACATCGGAGCATTAAGAAGGCAGTTTCACGATAAATTCCCTCTCCATCATCTCGCGTACTATGCGATCCTTAAACGTAAAGGAGTCACGATTAGAAGCGGTTTGCTTTACGGAACCATCCCAGAAGAAAAATATGAGTACACCCTTGGCGAAAGTATTACTGAGAGCCTAGCTGCCATTTGCTTTAACACACTTGACACAGACCAAGCACAAGACCTACTCCTTGCGACTCCAATACGAAACGCATTACAGAATGGGGATGCATCTGAACTAAAAGAACTAGCAAATCGCAGAGGATTTTGGGATGTGGCAGAGACAGCAATTATTGATGCCCCATCAGACTGGGGCGGCGATCAATCCATCGCCTCTGCCGCTACATCTGCGATCCAATCAAGCGAAATTGCCACTGTACAAAATACTGCTTCTAAATCTACTATTCCACAATTTATCAACCAAATGATGCTACACACGCATTGGAATTCACTGGATAAAACTACTGCAAAAGGCCTATCCGACTCCTTGCGATTACTAAATACTACTGCACAAGCGGTAAATGTATCCCGTGTTTTAACCAACTTTGAAACGCCCTCTGTCACTGATACAGAAACACAAACTCCGGACTCCGTCAAAGAGTGGGTCAGCAACTTAGTTCAGGTCATGAAAACGTGTATTGAACTGAAGCACACAGGCACAGTCCAAAAAATTTCAACTACAGCAACAGCAAAATCACTCATCTATATTTTTGCAGAACTATATAAGCACGCATCTATTGAGCCGGCATGGATTAAGCTCGCTCCTTCAATAATAGATGCCAAACTCATAACCGATCTACAACCCACCACATCAGTTCCATACTGGAGCTCTCAACAAGCAGATGCAATGGCATTATTCATAGCGACAAAATCTACTGCAAGCTGGGGCAAGATAATTGACTCCATAACAGATACTCTGAGTACAGCTGAAGTCATTCCTTCACATACAATAGGCGATTTGATAGACGCTTTAGGTATATTAAATAACCCCAAACTCAAACCAACCTCAGTCGAGGCAAGAAATCAAATATCAACAGGTGGACATTTTCATCACCACCTGCACCGCTGCAAAGATGACAAATCGACTTTGATTGCTGCCAAGATTATTTACCAAATAGGAATGCATGCCGACCTGACAACCGTTCCAGCAAACATTGGAGATTCTGCTCAAGGCCACAGTTGGCTTCTTGAGACTTTGGCATCGCCTGAAGACTATTTACCATTGATCAAGCAATTGGTTAACATTTTACCTGTCGATAATGGAAAAGATTTTTTATCTAAATTGCTACGCTACAACGATTCATCCAACTCATTCACAGCAAGATGTTACGCAGAATTGTTTTCCACAACTAATCCACTAGCCGTTCTCCCTCCTCAGCACCTGCGTTCCAATTGGTCTGAGATTTATTCATTACTAGAGAATAGAACTGCCCTCAACTATGACGATTTACTATATCATTATATTGATAAGTCAAGCTTGCTAACAGATTTCCAATCAAGCGAATTAATACTATCTGAAGTCGATTTGCACAATGATTTATTTGCACACGCCGATTCTCTGCCAACGACATACACTGCTTGGCTAGTAGCCCAACTTAAAGAAATTGATAAGAGCGACTGGCTGACCAGCTTCCATAATGAAGACGAGCACCTGCTATTATCGCTTTTAACCTCTTTGCAAAATAACAAAATCGAACACAACTTGGGTTCCAATCTACAACAGGCCATCAAATTGTCTGCGAAGGAAATAATTTCAAATAATTGGGACGGCAAACTTAATGATGAACACTGGGAATCTATTACAAATTCCATTTCCGAAGACTCATTGATAATGCTAGGAAAATCACTTTTAGATGAAATTTGCAAACCATCTCTTGAATTTTCAAGAGAGACATATTTTTCGCGATTTGGGAAAATTATTGCCCCTATGGCAGAATGCACGGATGACAAGAACTTGGTATACCTTGTATTGCTGCCGATTGTTGAAGAGAGAAGTGAAACTGGATGCCAATGGATTGCAGACCAACTCAATATAAATGTGAATCTGAAATGCTACAACGGAGCACCAAAGGAACATCGCATTCATTTTCAAACTAGGATCACCGAGATCATTGACCAGCAAATCGAACAACTTGCACCGATTGCTATTGAAATTGCACATGCATTAAAAATTGAAACAATCTCCGTCAAAGACAATCCTAATGAATCCGAAGGGCATTAGAATGATCGAGATTCATATATTTCAAAGTTGAAGACTGATGAAGCCCGAAAATGCAGCCTATCACAATCTTATAGGAAATGGAAAACCACTCGGCTTTGTCCTGCTGGCTGTTCAGATCGCTGCCGGAGCTGACAATGTCCAAAGCTTGGTCTCATGGGGTATCAGCCGAACAAAGCCACCCATGCCACTTCCACCGCTACCACATGTAAGCGAATGGCTGAAGATATACCGAAACCACCTACCATTCATCAATGCGATAGGCATTGCCCATGGGTTCCCTGCAGAACTCACCTTTACTGACATTCAAGCAAGCCTGCGCTTGCAAGCCAAAGCTACACCCGAAGAGATCGAAGCTGAGGTTAAGGAAATGACACATGAGGAAAAAAAGCAGTTCGTACAGCTATTCCAAGGCATTCCGTTTCCACCAGATGATCGCACTCTCAAGGCATTGCTTGATCAACTCGATGATGAAGCTGAACCTGAAACGGATGACTCTCCCAATCTGTTCGATGAGCTTATTGCATCAGCTACTGGCCAGTTCTATATCCGTGTGTGGCTCCCATGCTGGATTCTACATCGCACTTATCCCCAGCTCCTGCTTCGGCAAGCGAGGCTCGGTGATCATGATGCACTTGACAAACTATTGAGGCTTGATAAGTCGATTGTGCGTGATCCTGGCATTGCTGCCCTCTGGCATGAGATCATGCACAACGGGACACGAAGCGAAAAGAGCCGATTCAGTAACGCTATGGCTGGTAGTCCTAAGGCCGAACTCACTCCGAAATCTGTTCGGCTAGGACTGGCAGGGTTAATCTCACAACTGTCAATACAGGCTCATTGCAAAGTAACCTCTCCAGAGATTACCGACTTGTTTGACGCAATATCCAAAGTCCGATCGGCTCGAATTGATACCGCACTTTCGCCAAGCCCGGATGCAATGAAAAAAGCTGTTCAACGAAACCGGAACTGGCCATCCATTCCAGATCATGTTGACTAACGGGACACAAGATCGCTCGCCAGATGTCCCGGTATTCACCTGACCCATCTCATACCTTCGGGTTATGGACAAGGGCCAAGGAAAGCACAGAACAGCAAACGAAGCGGGAAGGTGTGGTGGCGGCACGCCCACGCCGACCGCTGTTGCTACCGGGTCTCAAGGCTCACAATGGGTAATCGAGGATCAAACAGTCTCGGAAGGCGTTTTCTTCTTCGAGGACACTGCACGTCGACTACTCGCCTCGCTCATCGCCCGCCAGAACCTTGCTCAAAGCTCTAACTCTTCGTCTTGCTCCCCACACCATGCAACCGGCCAAGGGGGTGGGGCGGGGGCTGAAGATTACAGGCCCGTCGTCAGAGATCCGGGCCTGCAATCTTCAGATCACGGCCCCGTGATTGCACAGATCACTCCCAATCCTCTGACAAGGGGGGCGAATGACTAACAGCCCCCCCTCTAAAGTGAAACTTGAACAAAACGAGTCTGCGCGGGTGCTAGCCAGCGGGATCGACTCGCTCGTCCTCGCGTTGAATGTGAATTGGGTCAACGACACAACATTCAAGCAATTATCAGAACTCAAAGCCAAAGCAAAACTCGAAAAGGAAGATGAACCTGCTGAACTCATCATTGATGATGAAACATCACCTTGGCACTTTGTTGTCAAGCCCCATGGCACAGGCGGGTATGAATGGCTTTTAACCAGTCATGAGATGGGCATGAGAATCGGCAACTGGCTAGAACCACATCAACGCCCAAGCGTAATGGTTGATATCCGAAGCGAAACTCTATGGACACATGGGCCACAAGCCACGGTTGAGCGAGTGGCGTTGCTTATTGAATCACTCGGAGGAGAAGTTCAATCCATAAAACCAAGCCGAGTAGATATCTGCGTAGATACGCTGATCCCACTCGAAGTCTGGAACAGTAACTTGATTCAATCACTCGTAACACGCGCGAGGAATATCAACACACACTTCCAAAGCCGAGAGTTATCTGGTTTCTCAATTGGTAAGGGCAAGATTTGTGCAAGACTCTACGACAAACCAATGGAAATAAAAGCGAAATCCAATAAGGTTTGGATGTATGAAATTTGGGGAATTGAATCAATTGATGATCAGCACCGGATCATCAGAACTGAATTCCAAATCCGACGAGAAGCACTTGTCGAACTGGGTCTCATTAACTGGGTTGCTTTAACCTACTTGATTGTCCCACTTTGGTTGTACTGCGCACAGAGTTGGCTCAAAATCGTATCTGATGCATCGTTGCACCATACCCAGCAACACCTGATTCCTTGGTGGTCTGTTGTCGAAAATGGTTTCATGAATACTCAAGGCGGCGAACCTCTTGTAAGAAACCGATCAGTCAATGTGGACAAACAACGACTCGCAGCTCAAGCACTCGGTGGTCTTGCCTCATATCTCAGTATTGACCTCAATACCAATGAACTTAAACATGGAGACACTTTGGATCGACGATCTCACATCATTCACGCCGTTGAGGAGGCTTTGAAGTCTTCATATTTAGATGATGATGAGTTCACCAAACGCGTTCTGAGGAAGCAGGCCAAGCACAATCGAAGTGGGAATGATTTCAAGCCTGAATGACACCTCATGCTTTTCGATGATACAATTTATGTGACATATAGAAAGGCCACTGCATGACCCAAGCAATTGGATATATACGACGCTCGACCGATCGACAAGAGGAATCACTCGAACAGCAACGAACACAGCTTGAAGCATTTGCTGATTCTAAAGGCTGGACACTCAAAGCAGTCTATTGTGATGATGCGATCAGCGGAAGCGATCTCAATCGACCTGGTCTCCAAGAACTCCTACTCGCTTCAGAGTCTCCTGATGTTGATGTGGTCATGGCTTGGGATCGGAACCGAATTGCTCGCCCCAAAGATGCTCTCGATGGTTTACTCATCGAACGCCAACTCCAAGAAACTGGATCACGGGTTGTGTTTGCAGCAAATGGTCAAGAAACAAATAAATCATTTGCTTCGGGCTTAATGAGTTATGTCGAGCATTTCCAAAATGGAGATTATCTTCGCAAGCTCAGCCGAGACACAATGCGAGGAACAGTCGATCGTGCAAAGCGCGGCCTTTGGAGCGGCGGTCCCCCACCCTTTGGCTTTGATCGATTGATACTCGACGGTGACACACCAAAGCGAATCGTACGAAGTAAAGAAGACGGTGGCCAGATCGTTCTCGATGCAATCACAGGTGCCCAAATAGATTTGCTTCCCAAAGGTAAGAGTCATAAGAAGCAAGAGCATGAAGTCAGCAGCTTGGTTCTCTCTGAACCATCCCGTGTGCGAGCAGTAGAAAAAATATTTAGTGATTATGCAGCAGGTAAACCAACTCGCCAACTGCGAGAATATCTCAATGATATGGGATTCCGCACATCACGCGGAAACGGGTTTACTGTTCAAACGATTGTCCCGATGCTGGAAAATCCTGCCTACATTGGTAGGTGTGTGTATAACCGCCGAACACTAAGTAAGTGGCACCGATACCAGAACGGCTCAAGCGTTGAACGAAAAGACGAGGGGATTGAAAAACGAGGTCAAGATGATTGGATCATCTGCGAGGGAGCATGGCCAGCCATTGTCGATCAAGATACATTTGATACCGTCCAAATGAAGCGCAAAGAATCCTTAGGCAAGCACAAGACAAATCATCGTGGCAATGCCATGAAGAGCAACTACCTCCTTACCGGTTTGATGTTCTGTGGTGTATGCGGCGGCAAGCTCACAGGTGCTACCCAGACTAATAGCAAGGGATATAGAACACGATACTACACCTGCTGCACTCACCAAGCCGGACACAAGGATCGGTGTCCCAAGCGATACAGCGTGCCAGCAAACTTGGTTGAGGATCATGTGTTGTCATTGATCCGTAATGATCTCATCAAGCTCAGAGATGATTCGAAACTTCATAAATATGTCCAAGATGAACTTCGTAGTCTTCAAGGCAGCCAGTTTGATAGCCATGATCAGTTGAACCGTCGGCTCGCCGATCTGGATCAGAAACTTGCCAAACTCCGAGATCATTTGTTGGCCCTCGACCCCGCCACGGCTGAATCACTCGGCATCTATCAGCAAGCCAACGATCTCTCTGCTGAACGGGAGCGGATTGAGTCTGAACTATCCAAGAGCAAAGCGAGTGTGAGCTTTCCAGCGGTTGAAGACCTGCGAAGTCGGATTGCTTCCGAGTTTGACCATCTCGAAGAGGTGATGGCTTCTGGATCACTCGAAGAGCGTAGAAGCCTTATTGCCTGCTATGTCAATAAGATACAAGCCGAACCTGACCGTCAAATGGTCAAAATCGGCTTGTATCCTACTTTGTTTAGTCAAAGAATAGCGGGGACTGGATTTGAACCAATGACCTCCGGGTTATGAGCCCGACGAGCTACCAGACTGCTCTACCCCGCAATCAGGAAGGGATATTAGCACCAATCTTTATACAATCAAGCGAACTGTATCGGATTTCCATATCTCTTCAAATTTCCACCTTCAATGGAACACTACTTTGTGTTTTACTGAAACTCATTAACGATAAATCGGTATAAAATGTCAATGCCAGAATGTTTGGCACCAATACACCTTCCTCTTGAATCGGGAATGACAAATGAAAAAAACGACACTGCTCATCAGTGCAGCAGGTGTGGCGATGGCTGCCACCCCACTTCTTGCACAAGACAACACCCAAAACTCCGGGATGTTTAGATACCCAGATGTTGGTAAGGACAACATCCTGTTTGTCTATGCAAATGATATCTGGATGGTCGATCGGAAAGGCGGAGTCGCACATCCCATTGCGAGCCCTGCAGGTCAAGAACAACATCCAAAGTTCAGCCCTGACGAAAACACCATCGCATTTGTTGGCAACTATGAAGGCGATCGTGATATCTACACAGTCGATGCAGAAGGCGGCATCCCATATCGCGTCACACACCACCCCGCTAACGAGCGACTATTAGACTGGAATGCGGATGGCTCATTGCTTTTTTCATTCAATGGGCTGAGCGGCAACCCTGCACACCAAAAACTATTTACAGTGGATGCCCAGGGAGGAATCCCTGAATCGACACCTGTGCCTTACGGAGCAACTGGGTCGATAAGTCCAGATGGTGAATGGTTGGCATACACGCCCAACTCGCGCGATAACCGAACATGGAAACGCTATCGAGGTGGTCTAGCGACTGATATTTGGTTGTTCAATCTCAATACAAATGAGTCACGCAAAGTTACCGATTGGGAAGGAACTGATACCATCCCAATGTGGCATAAAGACCAACTCTACTATCTCTCAGACAATGGTGAAGAAGCACGCCTGAATATCTGGCGTTACGATCCTAAAAAGGATAAGCATACGCAAATCACCAAGTTTACAGATAATGATGTCAAGTTCCCTTCAATGGGTCCTGCAGATTCTGGTAAGGGTGAAATTGTTTTCCAGCTTGGATCACAGATTCACCTACTCAACCTGAGCAATAAGAAAGCAAAAGCTGTAGAAATCACGATTCCAGGCGCTCGCGAATCATTGCGTCCGAAGATCGTCGATGCGAGCAACCATTTTCAATCAGGTGGCATCTCTTCAACTGGTAAACGCGTGGTTGCAGAAGCTCGTGGTGATATCTGGACTGCTCCAGTAAAGAATGGTGCACCGAGACAAATCACCAATACTTCTGGCGCATCCGAACGGCTCCCATCATGGAGCCCAGACGGACGATGGATCGCGTATTTCTCAGATGAAGACGGGGAGTACGAACTCTATATCGCTCAATCTGATGGCAAAGGCGAAACTCGACAACTCACTGATGGCAACCAGACTTATTTCATGGAAGCATCGTGGTCACCAGATTCAAAAACTATCTATACAGCAGACAAAGCTGGTGTGATGAATCTCGTTGATGTGGAAACTGGAACAGTAAATCATTTTGATACCGACCCCTCCGGTGGTCAACCAAGCGTTTCATGGTCTCACGATTCTCGTTGGATCACCTACGCGCATGGAACTGGTGAATCTTTACTCAACTCAGTTATCTGGATCTATGACACAGAATCAGGTGACATGCACCAGGTTACATCAGGATTCTTCACAGACAGCAGCCCTGCATTTTCGACGAAGGGTGATTATCTCTTCTATACCTCGGCACGCGACTTCACTACACCACAGTATGATGACTTCGGATCAACATTTGTGTATAGCCAAACCGGGCGTCTACTCGCTGTAGCACTGAATGCAGATGTCGAAAACCCACAGCTTCTCGAATCTGACGATGAGACATGGGAAGATGAAGAAGAAACTGATTCCGATGCAGACTCTGCAGACTCTGAAGAAGACAAAGCTGCAGATGATGGAGAAGAATCCGATGAAGATGCAGTTCATCTTGAAGGATATGACACCGATCACCCGCTCTGGGGCAAATGGGACGGAGTCGCGACAGGGTTTGCTGCACTCGGCATGCCCACCGACGAGGTTGCATTCTCATTGATGTTCGTCATCGATGACGAAGGCAACATCACCGGCACATCAGAATCGCAGGGTGAAACCGACGATCTCGGTGACATCGTGAAATGGGACGCCGATGCAGGCACGCTCTACATGGAATCATCTGAAGAAGGGATGACCATCGTCCAAGAGTGTACAGTTGACGGCGATAAAATGACGGGCACCTGGACGATCAAGGAACTCGGAATGGGAGGCGCGTGGACTGCGAGCAGAACCTCAAGTGATATCTCCAAGGAAGAACTTGATGATCTTGCTTCCGAATCCGAAGATGCAAGCGAAACCGTTGAGATTGATTTCGAAGATTTCGAATCTCGCGCCCGTGACCTTGGTGTAGCATCAGGCAACTTCGCCAACCTTGCATCGAATGATAAGGGTGAACTCCTTTATCTCCGTGCTGGATCGCTCAAACTGATTGATCCTCGAGCTGATGAACCATCCGAAAAAACCGTGCTTGCAATGGCATTTGGGTTTGCAATGTCGGGTGATAACAAAAAGCTTGTCGCGGCAACACCTGTCGGATTTACAGTGGTTGATGCGAAAGCAGGGCAAACCGCTAAACCAATCTCAATGAAACTCCGTAAGACAGTGAACCTGCGTGAAGAGTGGAAAGAACTCGTAACCGATGCTTGGCGTCGTTATCGTGACTTCTTCTATGTAGAAAACATGCATGGTGTCGATTGGGATGGCGTGCTCGCACATTACCTCCCAATGGTTGACGACGCGGTTTCACGCGAAGACGTTGGATACATTATCGGTGAAATCATCGGCGAACTCAACGCAGGACACACCTACTCATCCGGTGGCGATTTCGATCGTCAACCAAATGAGAATGTGGGTATGCTCGGCGCAGACTTTGCAGTCACATCCGCCAACGGATACGACGGTTTCGAAATCACCAAAATATTTAGAGGTGCTGCATGGGACACTGATGCAATCGGACCACTCTCCCAGTACGGACTTGATATTTCTGAAGGCGATATCATTACCGCGGTGAATGGAAATCAAGTCGATATTTCTATTGATCCATGGGCATCGTTTGTTGGGCTCGCTCGTACAGAGACAACACTCACCATCATCTCCGCCACGGAAGGTGAAGAAGAAGAGATCAACGAACGCGAGATCACAATCAAACCATTGGGATCAGAGTTCAATCTCCGGTACCGCGCATGGATTGAATCAAACCGTCGGTATGTTGATGAAGCATCCGATGGCAAGATTGGATACATCTATGTACCAAACACTGGTGTCCAAGGTCAGAACGAACTGTTCCGCCAGTTCTTTGGTCAGATTGGCAAAGAAGCATTGATGATCGATGAACGCTGGAATG
This sequence comes from uncultured bacterium, assembly GCA_963976235.1. Classification (GTDB taxonomy): domain Bacteria; phylum Planctomycetota; class Phycisphaerae; order Phycisphaerales; family UBA1924; genus UBA1924. Next base: position 542,419 of record CAXBJM010000001.1, on the reverse strand, counting down.
GAGGCGGTCAAATTCCAAACCGGTTCATCGAACTCTTGAACCGCCCGCAGACAAACATGTGGTATCGTCGTGACGGCGCAGACTGGAACTGGCCTTACGATTCGCACCAGGGCCCCAAAGCGATGCTTATCAACGGCAACGCAGGTTCAGGCGGAGACATGTTCCCATGGCTCTTCAAACACCATAACTTGGGCAAGCTCATCGGTAAACGCACATGGGGTGGCCTCGTCGGAATCTCGACTGTACCTGCACTCATCGATGGCGGCTCGGTCTCCGTACCGAACTTTGGGTTCTACGAACTCGATGGTACTTGGGGCATCGAAGGGCACGGCGTCGAACCAGATATCGAAGTCGAAGCTGATCCAGCTCTTATGCTCGATGGTGCTGATCCTCAGCTTGATGTCGCAATTGAACATCTCCTCAATGAGATCAAGACCAATGGATATCATCCGCCCAAGCGTCCAACACCTCCGGTCCGTACGAAGATTGGAATTGAAGAAGCAGACAAGTAAGCTTCGTCATCTCATACTGATGTAAAATAAGCCCAGCGGCTTTCACCGCTGGGCTTTTTCATTTGAACTCATTATGAATAAAAACTCAGTCACCCGTACGACTAAGCAACTCATTGATCGCTGCTTCGAGCTGAGGATCATTGCCTGCAACTTCATCAGCAGGTGTTTGAGGCACATCAATGTCCGGTTTGGCACCGTTGCTTTCCATGTCTGTACCATCTGGTAAATACCAACCTCGGAATGGACGCCGAACGGTTGTCCCATCGATCAGGCTAAATGACCCGGTCGAAATAACCCCACCGAATGTTTGCGTCCCGATAAGAGTTCCCCGGTTCGTATTTCTAATCGAATGGGCAAAGATTTCAGCATTCGAAAACGAGTGTTGATTGATAAGCACATTGATCGGGCGCGAGTATGCGTATATCAATCGACGATCCCGTGGATAGTTATCCATGCGGACTTGATCAGGATTCGCACCACGCGGTATCGTGTACGCATGATTCGGCGCAGTCAATGATGCGAGCAAGATATCAGTTGTCCATCCCCCACCATTGTCTCGAACATCAATAATCAATCCTTCTTTGCCATCCGCAGCTGCAAATAGATCGCGTTCATAATCACGCACCGATGCAAGCCCCATAGAACGAATATGCAGATATCCCAACTTGCCACTGGACATTTCCTCAACCTGCGCTCTGCGTTTGACAACTTCGTCCTTGTAACGGATAATCGACATTGACGCATAGCTCGTCGGCGTCACCAAACCCATCCGGATGCTCGACTCGCCTGAGTCATCAGTCGAAGTAAACTCGATCAGAACTTCGTCTCCGATGGTCCCCGCAAGTATGGCGTGCAGATCTACAAGCCCTGCAGCAGTCGCAGCATTACCAAGCTGATTCCCATCAACACTCAAGATAGTGTCTCCGACTGCAGGTCCATTCTTCATTCTCTGAATTGGACCGCCTTCAAGAATCGCATCAATACGATATCCATTTTCTACTGGCGCGAAATCAATCCCAAGGTATCCATTCGCTGATGAACTCACAGCGAACCCTTCTCCTCCCCAGATCCCAGTATGCGATCCATCTACTTCTCCCCAGAGAAGATTCATCAAACGCTGGAATGATTGTTTGGTTCGAGTCTGCATGACCAGTTGACGGTAACGCTCTGTGGTCGCTTCCCAGTCAATACCCTTCATGGTCGGATGATAAAAACTCATCCCGAACCGATCCGCAGCTTCATCAAACTTCTGTGCGAGTTCACCGAGTTGATCAATGTTGATCGTTGCATCTAGCGGCAACGATGTTGACTTCCCGCCAGTCGGAGAAGTTGAAGATGCTTGACCACCTGCAATAAAGCTCAATGATTTTCCATCTATCGAAACACGCGGGTCACCGATGTTCCCTGACTTGATTATCTTCCTGTCTTTTCCTTTATGATCCACACTCACATACGAACGCGATCCGTCAATTACCGTCGAGAACACAATACGATCTCCCGCAGGCGTCATGACCAGTCCTGATTCAGATTCCGGAGTCGAAGTTAATCTCCGGATGCGGAGATACGCATCATCGGTATCAAACATCATGGATTCTGTATCTGTATCTTCATCGCCATCTTCTTTAACAGAATCATTCTCAAAATCAACAGGGTTGATGGGTTTGATCTTCTTTGCTTGTGCAACTGCTTTTTCATAATATTCTGCCAGTTCGTAGCCGCGTAGCCCATCGAGTTTTCGATCGAGATTAACCGCATAGACATCGAACTGCCAATTTTCATTATCACGATCCGACAAAAAGGTGAGTACTTTGCCGTCCTGGGATATATTGGGCGAATGATCTATATCAGGATGGCGAGAGATATTGATCGGCTCTGCATATGAACCGTCATCTTGCGTTTGCGTATCGAGCAAGAAAATATCGCTGTTGAAATCCAGATCTGTCGCTGCAAATATGATGTGTCGAGAATCGGAAACCCAAGTAACATCCGGATCGGACCAGAGCCCTTGGATCAATCTTTCATCACCAGTACGCAGGTCGAGGAGCATAATATCCCCTCGATCTCGCAGATACATCAGCTTTGTCCCATCCGGAGATGGTCGCGGCGAATACGCAAGCTCTTCGCCTTCAACAACAGGAGTAATCTCAAATCGGAGCGCATTTGCCCATCGATCCGCATAATCAATCTTTGGCTCTTCTTCCTTGTCTTCTTCATCCTTCTCCGTTTCATCATTGTCTTCATCTAAATCATCAGTGGAGTCAACTGAGTCTGAATCTTCCGTAGCCGTAGTTTCGGTATTCTCCATCACAACGACTTCATCAGTCTCTTCAGTTTCAACATCTTCCGGTTCCGGATTCAGATCTTCCATCGCGAGCGAAACCGTTGCTGTATAAATCGACCCAAGCGAGTTTTCGTCATCTGCGACAAAGTACAACTTGGTACCGTCGGGCGACCACACAATATCCCGTTCCCGGAAATGAGTATCACTGATTCGACGAGTCGGGTGATCTTCTTTGGTGCTTCGAACGAAGAGTTCACCTCGCGTTATCTGAGCAACTGAACCACCAGCCGGATGTATTGCTGCTTCTGATACATTCCGCGATATATTCTTCTCAACGATCTCGTTGCGAGTTGAATCGGATCCGATCGAAACTTCAACACGGCGAGGCGTTGCCCGTGAGTTTTTCAGATCAAGCGTGTAGAGCGAGTTCCATACGACAAATACCGCTGTTGATCCATCTTGTGATACCGAGAGATCGCGTACGCCGTGAGCAATAGTCGTTGGACTTTCCTGATTCGCCTTGAAATGAGTCAGTTGTGTAACCGCTGATGAGTCTTGGTCCGATGCACCCGCATCAACATGCACAAGATTATATTGTCCATCGCGGCTCGAAATATAAACCACCGAACCATCTGGCAATGGACAAGGACTCATATCATGGCCAGCAAATTTTGTTACTTGTTTGAAAGTGTTTTCTGAAGGTCGATAACGCCAGATGTCCAAGTTGCCTGGACCGCGATACGCCACGCGATGCGGATGGTAATACCCACGAATGAAGTACACATCCTCACTTTGCGCATTCAGTGCAGGTCCGCGCCCGAAAGCATTCGTTACCCGGGTCATCGGTCCACCATCAAGTGGTGCTTGATACATGCGTGGATGCCGATAGATCTCTGGGTAGAGATAAGACGAGAATAGTACCGATTGACCATCCGATGAAAATCCACCGAGCATCTCAGCACGATCCGAAGTGGTCACCCTTAAGATTTCGCCGCCGATCAGAGAATGTTCATTTTGAGCAATCTCAAGCGTATAAAGATTCTGAGCACCATTCCGATTCGATTCAAATACGAGCATCGAACCATCGGCATTGAATCTGCTCTGTGTTTCGATCCCTGGATGTGATGTAAGACGGTTTGCCGATCCACCATCAGCAGAAACCGACCAAAGATCACCCGCTGCGGAAAACACAATCTGTTCGCCGTCAGGTGATACAGACGGGTACTGGATCAAACCAGCAAGCGTTTCATCTGCATTGGCAACGCTGGCAGAATTGCCCGCAAGAATTGAAAGTATAAAAAGACGCTTAAACGACATACTGATTCTCCTGGGATCTTGATGCATAAAAACAGACCCGGTCGATTGACCGGGTCTGTAAAATATACACGATTTTGTGAGAGAATACGACTCAATACACCGTATTTAGTTCTTTGATTTGATCGGCTTGAGCGTCTCTGGATCCCGCTGTGGGATTTCAGTTGCTTTGCCGTCGAAGAACTCGTTCATAGTCGCGATGCGTGCTTCGTCTGCTTCTGAATCTGCATTGCCAGCTTTGACCCCTTCCCAAGGACCAACAACCAGAATCACCATATCATCAGTATGCAAATAATCATTTGCTGCCTGCTGAATATCATCGGCGCTCACATCACGAACACGATCGCGATAGGTCTGCCAATGATCAGATGGACGAGCAGTACGCTCGTCGGACATAAACATGTTCATCATCGCACCCTTGGACTCAAATGTACGCGGGAATGTCTCGATGAGGTTGTTCTGTATCGTCTCGATTTCTTCAGTTGATGCTGTTTCTTGCTGAATCGTATTGAACTCATCGAATACCAATCGAGTTGCCAATGCCGCAGTCGGTGTCTTGGTAAAGAAGTAAGACATGAAAATACCAGGATACTCAACATTCGATCGCATCATGGAACCTGCGGTATATGCAAGACCTTCACGCGTACGCACACTATTGGTAATACGGGAAGTAAACCCTGAGCCTCCGAGGATTTGATTCATGACCTCGACCTTGACCGAGTTTGGATCATCGCGCGTTTTACCGCGATGCCCAATCAGCACTTGAACCTGAGGCTGATCTTTTTCATAGTAATACACACCCGGTTTGAATGTATGTGTCGGAACAGGAATCGCAGGTGATTTTTCACCGAATTCCCAACCTTGGAAGGCAATATCCAAGAATGCAAGCATCTCGTCTTGATCAAAATCACCGGTGACAGAAACCATCAGATTGGCAGGATTGAAAATTCGAGCATGAAGTGCCTTCATGTCTTCAACTGTGATCCCTTCGAGTGACGCCTTAGTTGGTTGACGAGCTTCAAAATGATCTTCACCCCACATCAAGAAACCCATTTCACGCAAAGCGATCTGCAATCCATCATCATCGCGTGTCTTGATCTGCTCAAGTTGTTGTCCACGCAGCACTTCAAGACGATCGCTATCGAATCGTGGATGAAGAACCATATCCATAAACAATGCGAATGTTTCATCCAGATTGCTGGTCAATGAGTTGATCGACGCATTCGCGGTGCGATCCCCGATTGAGACCGATGCGTTCGCTGCCATAAAATCGAACTCTTCATCGAGCTGGCTCGGTGTCATAGTTGATGAACCACCAGTGCGAATTATCGCACCTGTCATGCCAGCAAGACCTGCTTGATCCGCGTCCACCATGTATCCTCCACCCTTAAAACTCAAGGTGATGGTGACAAGTGGGAACTCATGCGACGCAGCCATGAAGACTGGAACACCGTTGGATAGCTCGTGTCGGAACTCAGAGGCCACAGGCGGCGTGAATGTGAGTTCTTCAAAGCTGATATCTGAAGGATGTCCTGGGATATCTGCAGCGGTAGTCATCGATCCAGCACCAATAATGAGTGCGGTACAAGTTGTTGTGAAGAATGATCTCATTCGTCACCTCCATTCTCAGTAGTTTCGTCTGTTTTTTCAGTTGATGCGTCACCTGATTCGAGTTCATCGATCCGTTTTTGCATCTGCTGTTTCATAAATGCGAACGCGGTTTTGAGCTGTGGTGGCATCATACCTGCCTGCTCATCCATCTCCGCCATCGCTGTTTTTAATCCTTCAGCATCGGTCTCAAGCTCAATGCTTGCAGCTTGCATCTCGATCTGTGGATAGACCATTGCTGCCATCTCTTCTGGCAAGGATGCTTTTACATCTTCGAGCGTAATCATCACGACTTCGCCTGAATCTTTCCGCAAGTAACTCGCAACTGCACGAGCATCCGAACGGAGGTACTCATTGGCAACGCGCATAATATCTTCAGCGGTGACCGCTGCAATCCGCTTTGGATGCTCATTGAGATATTCGAATCCGCCGTATCCTTCAGTTATCGCGAGTTGGAAGAACAATGATGAGTTATCCTGCAATCCACGGAAGGTGTCTGCTGCTTGACCATTCTTCACCTTTTGAAGTTCCCGATCTGAAACGGGTTCTGTTTTCAACCGGTCAAGCTCGGCGTACCACGCTTCTTCGAGTTGAGCGAGTTCTGTGTTATTCTTTGGACTTGCGTTGAAGGAGAAACTCCCCGCATAGTTCATCGACCGATGCGATGCGCCAGCAGAAACAGCAATCCCTTGCTCTTCAACGAGAGCTTTGTACAAGCGACCTGTTCGGCCGTTGAGCAAATCTGACATCACATCAAACACCGCTTCATCTGGATGACCAAACGGCACCGAACGATAACGGACTTCTACCTGATCCTGACAATCGCATTCACCCGCAAATCGGAGTTCACCAAGCAATGGAACTGAATGAGTTACCAATGGTTGAGCCTTTGGACGCTTGTTTTCGATCCGACCAAAGTACGATTCGATGAGTTGCTTTGCTTCCGAGATTTCGAAGTCGCCAACGATCACACCAGTAAGATTTGCTGGCTGGTAGTAAGTCTCGAAGTATTCAAAGATTTCTGCTTCGGTGTATGCCATCAGATCGCTCATCCAACCGATTACCGGCCAGTTGTACGGCGAAGCAACCCAGAACATAGAATCAAACTGCTCATCAAGCTTGCCGGTCGCGGTTGCTTCGAGACGCTGACGGCGTTCTTCAATCACTACGAACCGTTCGGCATCGAGCTCACGCATTGATGGATCCATCAATCGATCGGATTCCATCCAAGACCAGAGTTCAAGTTTATTCGAAGGGATATTGATGTAAAACACCGTGAAGTCATTGGATGTGCCCGCGTTCATCCCTGAACCACCGTTGCCGGTGTAGATTGAGTCAAACTCATTCTTGATGGTGATCTTCGACTGAAGATCCTGGATACGCGTCATTTCTGAACGCATTTCACGCAGTTCGTCAGTGTCATTTGCAGGATCCCATGGATTGTCGATTTCGCCTTTGTACATCCGTGCGTATTGCACATCAAGGGCATATGCACGCATTTGCTCACGGATATCAGTGAGTTGATCACGATATTCCTGATCGAGTGATGCATCTGATGTGCCGATGGAATCGGTGCCTTTGAAAAGGAGATGCTCGAGCAGATGGGAAACGCCTGTGATTCCTGGACGTTCATTTGCTGAACCGACGGGGGCGATCCACCCTGCAGTGATGACATTTGGTTGCTCATCGCGGGGCATAAGCAGGAACTTCATGCCGTTATCGAGCGTGTACTCGATCGGCTGAACATTTTGGGCAATCGCGGTCGTCGCCGGGATCATCATGATCGCGGCTGCCGAAATTGCAGCGGTGCGTAGTGCTCGCATTGGTTCTCCTCAGAATCAATCTCGTGGTCCCAATGCACAATGCAAAGGGGAATGAATGATACCGGGAAATGGGATTAAAGATGCAAATTCTGACTCAGATCATCCCGAAATCCCAAGCTCTGCGATCATACAGCGAACACTCCCACCCGCGATATACTCGATTGTGGGGATCGGAATATGAACGATCGTTCCAAGTTCTTGAATCTGCAGGCGTTGGGCATCTGTAAAGTGCTCGTATGCGGTTTGTGACATCGCGAAAACGGACGACCCCTCAGCATTTTGAAGCTCTAGAATATTACCACAGAAATGCGAGACCTGATCCTGAGATATTTGCATGAGTGCCCGACCAGATGTTTTGAGTGAATATTCTACGAGTTCATACTCATCTGGATCCGTGATGGACTCCAAACACACCACTACGAGCTTTGATCCGATGCTTAAAATTACATTGGTGTGATACACCGGATTGCCGTCAGAATCGGCGCTATAAAACCTGATTGTTTGGTATCCCGTCTCATCGGACCATGCATCAAGCGCTGGCTCTGTCGTCCGACCTGACAAACAGGCATATGCGATATTATTTACACGATCGAGAACCAGAGATCCGGTCCCCTCAAGTATCTCATCCTCAGATTCGAGAACACTCAAATCGAGATGATCCGGAGAAGAATCCGTAAACTTTGCAACTGAATCAAGAATCTCGGCCCTTCGTTCCTTCCGGCGAGACTCCGTGAGCATCGGATAGGTAACTATCATCGGATTTACTACCCCAGCTTGCTCAATCGGTTGATGGTATGAGATCCAGTTATTTGGGAAAACCGAATCAGGCAACTGCAGTTCATCTTCAATGACCAAAACATCAACCCCCGCATCGAGCAGAGCAGTGGAAAGAGCGTCAAACTCCGCCATCGCCCGTTCACGGACATATTCGACCGTTTCTGTGGGTGTTTGCATAAATGTATTGGTCTGGGCAGCTTCATCATCTCGCCCAAACCCCGTCGGACGAATCATCAATACCCGTGATGCTGTTTGTGTGCGTTCGATGCTCATGGTTCTATCATATACCGTTCCACCCTATTCAGGATTCACCGAGATAATCATATGACCATAGATTCCCCGCTCATCCTTCAACCGAACCAGTCTTTGACCCCTTCACAGGTTGAAGATGTTGCAAGAGGTGCTCGCCGAGTTGAGCTATCTTCCGCGTCACAATTCGCGATCACCGCTTGCAGGGCGCGTCTGGAATCCATCCTTGATGACGGACTCCCACATTACGGGATCAATACAGGGTTCGGCTCACTCGCACGCAAGAAGATCGAGCCGCAAGACCTTGCAGCGTTACAAGTGAATCTGATCCGCTCACATGCTGCAGGTGTTGGCAAACCACTAGAGGTAGAAGTTGTTCGTGCCATGATGCTTGTACTTGCTGCATCACTGAGCAGAGGATATTCAGGGGTACGCTTGGGAGTTGTCGAGCAGATCACTCACTTACTCAACAATCATATTACCCCAGTAGTCCCAGAATCAGGTTCCGTAGGTGCATCAGGCGACCTTGCACCGCTTGCTCATGTCGTTCTCGTCATGATGGGTGAAGGCGAAGCAATTGTCGATGGTAAAATCATCTCGGGAAAACTCGCCCTACAAGGCGCCCAGATGCAACCCATTCAACTCGCTGCGAAAGAGGGACTCGCGCTCATCAATGGGACTCATCTCATGACGGGACGATTTGCATTGATTTCCCAAGATCTCAAGCGCGTGGTCAATGCAGGACTCATCGCCAACGCGATGTCTATCGATGCTGCTCGTACTTCACACTCATATCTAGATTCACGGGTTTATCAAGTCCGCAATCAATCTGGCGCCAAACTGATCGCATCAAAGCTCACAGATGCTCTCGTTGGAAGCTCAATCGTCACCTCACATGCGAGCAACGACCCAAGGGTGCAGGACCCATACTCGTTCCGATGTTCTCCACTTGTTCTCGGCGCGGTTGTTGATTCATTTGATGCTTGCTTTACCAAGCTCAATGAAGAACTCGGCGCGGTCACAGACAACCCGTTGATTTTTGAAACAGAGAGCGACATTCCTGATATAGTCTCTGCCGGCTGTTTTCATGGCATGCCAGTCGCTCTCCCAATGGATACGATCGCAATAGGTATTTCCCACCTCGCGGGGATCTCAGAACGAAGGGTGTATCACATGCTCTCTGTTTTCGACCCACAATCAAACTTGACTCCGTTTATGAGTCCCAAGCCTGGAGTAATGTCCGGGTTTATGATCGTGCAATATGCAGCTGCTGCGATGTGTAACGAGTTGATCGGGCTTGCCAATCCTTCGAGTGTCGCAAATCTTTCCACATGTGCAAATATGGAAGACTATAACTCCTTTGGCCCCCGTTCTGCCGCCAAGGCATCGAGAGCGGTGGGTCTCGCTCGATCGATTATTGCCATCGAGTTGCTTTGTGCATCTGAAGGAATCGAAGCACATCGACCCGATGTATCGGGATCGATAGTCGAGAACGCACTCAAAGCAGTCCGGGGTGTTGTCCCAAGTCTTACCCAAGACCGATCACCAACACCCGATATTGCTGCGATTGAAACCCTCATTCAAAACGACGCATTCGGCGCATCCATTTACGAACTCTAACGAGATATACCATGACGAATTCATCACCATATATTCCTCAGCCACAAAACAGAACTATTCGTGCCCCGCGAGGAAACGAAATGTCATGCAAAACATGGCAAGCAGAAGCCGCGATGCGGATGCTGATGAACAATCTCGATCCAGAGGTTGCGGAACATCCTGAATCCCTCATCGTCTATGGCGGCAGAGGGCAAGCCGCACGATCATGGGAAGCATATGACGCGATTATCGACACACTTAAACGACTCGAACCTGACGAAACACTCCTTGTCCAATCCGGAAAACCCGTCGGCGTAGTTCAAACACATACAGACGCTCCACGCGTGATGATCGCAAACTCAAACCTTGTACCTCACTGGGCAACCCAGGAACACTTTGACGAGCTTTCACTCAAAGGGTTGATGATGTATGGTCAAATGACCGCAGGGTCTTGGATCTATATCGGCACCCAAGGCATCCTCCAAGGCACCTTTGAAACATACGCAGAATGCGCCAAACTTAACTTTAACGGTACTCTGGCTGGAACCCTCAATGTCACAGGTGGTTGCGGCGGGATGGGCGGCGCTCAACCCTTGTCCATCACACTCAACGGCGGTACATGCCTGATTGCAGATGTAGACCAATCAAGGCTCGATCGAAGACTTGCAGACAACTATCTCCATGAAATCGTGGATGATCTTGATGCTGCGATTGATCGATCGCTCGAACTCAAAGCGCAGAAATCTGCAACATCCGTTGGATGGTGTGGCAACTCCATCGAACTATTGAATCGTTTGATCGAGCGTAATATCACTCCTGACACACTCACCGATCAGACGAGTGCTCACGATCCACTGCAAGGATATTGCCCAATCGAGTACTCGTTTGAAGAAGCAAATCAGGCAAGGCTCGATGATCCTGATGCATACCAAAGACTCAGTCTTGCATCAATGCGTAAACATGTCGAAGCTATGGTCGAACTTCAAAATCGGGGTGCAGTAACATTCGACTACGGCAACAACATCCGCCAGCGTGCCTTCGATGAAGGATTCAAGGATGCATTTAATTTCCCCGGATTTGTACCTGCATATATTCGCCCGCAGTTCTGCTTGGGACGAGGCCCGTTCCGTTGGTGCGCACTCTCTGGAGATCCACAAGATATCTATAGAACAGACTATGCACTTCTGCAGCTTTTCCCGAAGGGAGATGGCGCATACAACGACCGTTTGCACAACTGGATCTTAAGCTGTCATGCGAATCCCGAAGCATTGCTTGCCGGCGATTTCAAAAACTGTGAACCAAGCTTTGCATTCCAAGGATTGCCTTGCCGGATCTGCTGGTTCGGTCTTGGTGAGCGTGATAAAGCAGGATTATTATTCAACAACATGGTCCAGGCAAACGCAGTCAGCGCACCGATCGTCATTGGACGCGATCACCTCGACTGTGGTTCGGTAGCATCTCCGAACCGAGAAACTGAATCAATGAAAGATGGCACTGATGCTGTGTCTGATTGGCCTTTACTCAACTTTGGTGTCAATATTGCATCGGGCGCAAGTTGGGTCAGTTTCCACCACGGCGGCGGTGTAGGCATCGGATTCTCGCAACACGCAGGACAAGTCATCGTTGCAGACGGAACACCAGAAGCAGCGAATCGCCTTGCTCGCGTACTCAAGAATGACCCAATGATGGGCATCTTCCGTCATGCGGATGCTGGATATGAAGATGCGATTCAATGCGGCGACGCTCAAAGTGTTGACATCCCGATGAGTCCTTCAAGGAAATGAGCCGCCGATGAATCTTCCACACCTCAATTCAGTGAGTTGGAACAATATCCCACAATCAAAGTTTGCATCCCTCATCCGTTGTGAACCTGAAGGTTGTGAAATTGCACTCATCGGCCTACCTGATGACACGGGAGTTCAACTTAATAACGGAAGACCTGGCGCCAAAGATGGCCCATCTGCATTCCGAAAAGCACTCGCAAAGTATGGCGTTGCGAATCCATCTGGATGGACATGGCCAACCGTTTTTGATGCAGGTAATGTTGACATCGTTCCAGGCGATCTTCATGAAACACACAATCGCGTGTCCCAAGTAGTCCAGTCTGTACTTAATCTCGGGCTCTTCCCAATCGCAGTTGGTGGTGGACACGATCTTACCTTCCCATTTGTTCGAGCAGTCGCAATGCACTTAGGACCGATGCATGGCGTCTACTTTGACGCTCATCTTGATGTGCGTGAGACTGATGGGTCTGGGATGCCGTTCCGTAAGTTGCTTGAATCCGGTTTTGCGAAATCGATGCGTCTGCACGGATTTGATCCAAACTCGAATACTCAAAAACATGTTGATTGGTTCAATGCCAACGGCGGTCAAATCGTCGATCAAATGAAACAAGATGATCTCTGGCCAACCGGACCAACATTCGTATCACTTGATTTGGATGTCATCGACCAAGCACATGCACCGGGAGTCAGCGCCCACAATGCCTGCGGGTGGACCGCAGAGCAAACTGAACAATGGGTGCTCGAATCAGGTCGCAACGAACTTGTGCGTTGCTTTGATATTATGGAACTCTCCCCGCCATACGACCGGGATGATCGCACTGCCCGCATCGCAGCTCGTATGTTCCTGACATTTCTTAGAGGCTACTCGGAACGCCAAACATGAAAAACCCAATCGCAATCACCAATGCACGCATCCTAACACTTGCACACGGAAACACACCAAGACGCGGGTTAGAGATGGGACAACTCTCACCGATTGATGTAGGCACAGTGCTGATCATCAATGGACAGATTGAGCAGGTGGGCGAACATGTCCATCTACCAACCAATACAGAAATCATCCACGCGGATGGGCGAGTTCTCATGCCCTCATTTATTGATTGTCACACCCATGCATGCTGGGCAGGAGATCGGCTTGATGAATGGGAGCTCAAGCAACGCGGTGCCAGCTACCTCGATATTCTCAAAGCTGGAGGCGGCATCATGTCCACCGTGAGCGCGGTCCGGAAAGCTTCAGTAGAGGAACTTGCTGATTCATTGCTTCACCGACTCAACTGGATGCTCCACGAAGGAACCACAGCGTGTGAGATCAAATCAGGATATGGATTAAGTACTTTTGACGAACTCAAAATGCTCGATGCAATTCAACTCGCTTCAAAGTCATGGGCAGGTCAAGTATCCCCCACCGCTTGCATCGGGCATGCTAAGGACGGTGCTATCGCCGACTTTGTAAACCTGACTATTGAAGAAACCCTCCCTGCGGTACACTCAAAGTACCCTGGAATCACAATTGATGCATACTGCGAAGAAGGCGCATGGTCAGTTGACGAGACGGTTGCATTATTCACTGCTGCGAAAGCTCTCGGTCATCCCTTACGGATCCACGCAGATCAGTTCAATGCGCTGGGCATGGTTGAAGCAGCGATCGAACTCGGTGCATTAAGTGTCGATCATCTCGAAGGAACACAACCTGAATCACTGATCAACCTTGCACAATCAAACACAATGGGTGTGATGTTGCCCTGCTCAGGATTCCATGTTGATAGTCGATATGGGAATGGCCGCTCATTTATTGATGCGAAAGGCGCACTCGCTATCGCTACCAATGTAAATCCCGGATCTGCTCCATGCTTATCGATGCCGATGAGTATTGCATTGGCTGTCCGCAACCTTGGGATCACCGCAGCAGAAGCCATCACAGCATCGACCGTCAATGCTGCCAGTCTGCTTGGCCTGCATGATATCGGTACGATCGAAACTGGTAAGCGAGCCGATATGGTATTACTCAAACATACCGACGAGCGACAACTCGGATATACCTTCGGCGGATGCCCGATTGATACCGTCATCTGTAACGGACAAGTTATACTTTAATTCGATTTGCGACTTGCTCAACCAACTTCTGAATCCCCTCAAAGACCTGTGCGGGATTCTGCGCTTCCATATATGCAGGACTTGACACGATATTGAGAGCTTCGTCAATCACGACATCTGTTGCATTCGCTTCGATGTGTGTTGCACCAGTGGCATTGATTGCCGCTGCAGTCCCTGCGTCATGACCAATGGTTAGTTTCACTTTTTTGTCACCGAATATCTTTGCACCTAGCGCCGGGGCAATGCACATGAATCCGATGGGTTTCCCTACATCGTGAGCTTCTTTGAGTACTCGTTCTACTTCTGGATCTACGCTGCAATCTGCACCGTCGATTGCAAAGGTACACAGATTCTTTGCTGCACCAAATCCACCAGGGACAAAGAACGCATCGTAATCCGCGCCTTGCACTTCGCTCACACTGACAATCTCCCCTCGAGATATTCGTGCAGATTCTGTCAAGACATTGCGTTGTTCACCCGTAGGTTGTTGTGTGCGATGATCGATGACTTCAAAGTCACGATCCGGCGCCATGCAATCGTATTCGATGCCTTGTTGGGATAAAGCGATCAGTGTTGCGGATGCTTCATGGATTTCTGAACCATCAAAGACGCCGCACCCGCTGAGAATAACACCTACTTTACTCATCATTTACCCTTACGATTCTGAGTTCTTGAGCGCTGAAGTCATCTGAGTCACTGCAAGCCCAACGCCCTTTGCCATAGTTGCTGAACGATCGCTCTTCATCTGCCCATCCTCATCGAATGCATCATGGGCGACCCCGAGAGCAAACTCCGCAGGAACAACCACCATATGAAGTTGTGTTAAAATCTGGCGTACATGCCTGAGCCCTCTCAAACCACCAATCGCACCAGGTGAAGCCGCGAATAGCCCGCCAACTTTACCTTTGAAACATGCCAAGGGTGCTTCACCTTCTCGTGGTCGTGATGCCCAATCGATTGCGTTCTTGAGGGCTCCAGAAATTGAGCCGTTGTATTCTGGTGAACCAATCAAAATCGCATCGGCTGCAATCATTCGATCTTTGAGCTCAATCACACTTGCCGGCGTGCCTTCTGCTTCAAGGTCCTCCGAGAACATTGGCAAATCCAGCTCGGCAAGTGAAATCTCATCGATATGCACATCACCGTTCGATGCCAAGTCGTTGGCTACGAATCGAATGAGTGAAGTATTGAACGAGCCTTTACGGAGACTACCTGAAATGATTGCGATATTGATCTTTGAGTCAGCCATACGGTTCTCCGAGAGTGATTGATTGTTCGTACATTCGAATACAACTCTATACGACTTTATTCCTCAGATTCAGGCGTCGATGAAAAAACTCAGCCCGTAAGCTGAGTCCTGTATTGGCACCATTGGATATCGATCAGTTGCAGTACCCCCAACCAATCGATCGTCGGGAAACCGATACAGGTCTGCGGCGATTCGGGCGCCAATCCCTACTCCTTGCGTTCTTGTCCAGAGTGATTGATAACTCCCCATACGAATAATTCCAGCGGAATCGAGCACGGTAACGATCCGTTGACCATCGAACAACTGGTTGGCAGTAACTGTAATCAACCACCACGCGTCCATTACTCACTCGAGCGTCGTAACCTGCTTTCCGAAAAGCACCTGCGATTTGACGCTGCATCGGACGATCAGATCGGATCGAACTTGTATATCCATCAATAGTGATCTTCCCTGCATACTGGGGTGCAATCTGACATCCACAGGTCGATGAATGTCGATGGTTCCCGTGCCCGCCATTGTTTCGAGCTGCGCTTGCAGCAGATGAAAGGCCTCCGATCACGAAAACTGTGATGAGCGTAGCTTTAACGAGTTGATTCCTTTGGCGATTCATTCTGGTCTCCTTTTCTATGTTTGACTGAAATACATGTTCAGCCTGCTGAAAGAAAACCGGCGTATGTTTGTGATGACTGACTTAGGAAAGAAGATTTTTCAGTACGAATAGCCGTTTTTGTCCAAAAAACGCAACTGAAGAAAGAATATTATTCAAATCCCCCTTTTTATGTCAGTAAAATCACATTAGATCGGTTGAACTCTATGAAGGATTGGTGCGAATAGGACACCAGATCCGATTTGGAGGTCACATGAATCAGTCATCAACCAATGCAAAGTCCCAGTCAAATATCAGAACAACGATTGTGACTGCCTCATCTCATAATGAACTCTCCCCTATTGAATCTGCGATTATGGATTGCTGCAACACGCTCCATGAGGCACAGGATCGACAAGACAACATCACCATTCGTGAGATGCATGACCAACTCAATGCACTGCTCGAACAGTATGATCAAACCGATGGAGAAAATCATCCAAACCCAGCGTGGGCACGCGCCAATCAGCGTGCACTCGCGCTCAGTGCAATGGGTAAAATCGACCAAGCGATCCGTTTAGAACTCACCGCACTCAAATATGCCGATACTCCACGACGACTCGAAATATCCTACGGCAATCTCGCAGACCGATGCCTACGCGTCGGGGAAGCCGATCGTGCTGTTGAATATTTTCTCGACGCGATCAACGCGAATCCGGAATCTGTCCCTGTGCTCATTACAGGTGCTCACTCTCTTTATGAATCAGGGTATATCGAGCAAGCGGATACGATCTTCAAGACATTCCTTGATAATCCATCACTCATGACCCCCTCATCAGAGCTGGGCGCTTACCTTGATTGCGATATTCGCACTCGGAATCTATGCGAACACCTCCCGTCACTTGCGATGCTTTTCCTTCGCTGGAGCGAAATCTCTGAACAAGGCAAGCAACAATCAAATGGGGGTCAGTCATGAAAACGCAAGACTACGATCAGTTCTGGGCTCTTTACGAGCGCAAGGCTCGCCAACCTATTGAAAGTGCGTGCCTCCACACATCCCGGACAAAATCAGACTCAACAATGGACATTGCAGATATGGTGGCTTGGATCGATTCACGAGTATGGACTATGCTCGAAAAATCTGCTTGGCCTACATTCCACGATGATCCGACCCCAGAACAGGCGATTGAACGAATCGTGAAATATGCATCGACACTTGCTCGGTGGGCATACCTTGGGTTATGTCGATCACATTTCCGTCGGCTCGAGAACCGCACAAACTACATGGGAGGGATGTCCCGCGCCCAACGCCTATCTATGGCAAGTTCAGTAGATACCAAAATTGAGCAACGCGAAGAGCTTGACTCTGCACTAAGTTCATTGCGTAAGTCATTGAGTGCCAACGACAAGCAAAAACTTGCTGCATCATGGATTGAAAAAGAAGATCGATCTCGGGTTGCGTTGGTGCTTGGCGCTACCCGCCGGGAAGATGATCGTCTCATCACGCAAATCAATGGAGATGCGATCGCAGAGAATACGGTCCAACAGATGCGATCCCGTGCACGAAAACGGGCACAAGAGGTTCTCAATGCTGCCCGCAAACTCCCATTGGTACTCATGGGTGGCGTATTGCTTGTTGGAATTGGGCTCACATCTACGAACGCCCATGCTGGTGAGCAAACCGGTGGTCGTCGTGGTATGACTTCTAATACTCAAAGTGTATCGCAGGTGCTGATTATTCATACTTCCGAAGTTCTGCCTGGCGAACAATCTGGTGGTAGAAAGCCTTAAGCGTACAGATTTTCCTGATTTTACATTCTTTTCTTCCGACATTTGGGAATATGTATCGTGATTGATTTGTTTGCACTGGCATGAACAAGGCACCAATCATTGCGACACTGACACTTCTACCCATTTTAGCATATGCACCACTCACGAGTGCAGCACCGGAAGATACAAAATCAATGACTGAACAACCCAAAGTTGTCAAACTCGATCAACCACTCCAGTTGGGCGACATTATGCCGAACTTTGTGATTGATAACGCTGCAGGCGGAACTCTGGAACTAGAAACTCTACTCGAAGACGGTCCTGTATTACTGACTTTCTATCGTGGGTCTTGGTGCCCATATTGCATAAGCGAATTGAGTTCAGTCCAAAAAAGACTGGAAAAAATTACTGACACTGGCGCCAAGGTGCTTGCGATCTCTCCCGAGACCCCTTCGAATACCGCTGAAATTGTCGAACAAAAAGATTTCGGCTTCTTGTTCGGTACCGATCATGACAACCAATTAGCGAAACAGCTCGCACTGTCCTTTAAACTCGATCCGAAGACGATCAAAAAATACCGTGAGTACGGCATTGATCTCCCTGAATCAAATGATTCCAAGAAATGGGAACTCCCAATCCCAGCGACCTATGTCATTGATACCAATGGCACAATCACTTATGCGTTTGTAGAAGAAGACTACAAGAAACGTGCAGACTACGACAAAGTGATCGAAACACTCCGTGAGATGGCGGAAGCAGAAGACTGAGTACACAATTCAACCCAGCCCCCTCTTCGGCGGGTGCAGTGCCGTGTGGTCTGCACTCGCCTCTTTTTTTGTACATCATGCATGAATAATCGTATCGAGTTGCTCACGCAGTCGCTTTTCTGAAACCTGGATGGATGTCCGCAGCTCCTGCGCAAATGTCGCGACCCGGAACTCCTCAACCATCCATCGGAGCGTATCGAAATCGGAAGCGACTTCAGCGATATGTGCCCCTTGTCCCCTTAACTCATGAAGACACTTTGTCCATGCATACACACGCTCGGCGAGTTTCGCATCTCGCTCAGGACCGCTCGATCTCAGCTTTGCAAGCCTCGCATCCATCGCACGCAAAAATCTCGCATAACACCACAACCAACGGGTAGGTGTTGTTACGAGTGCGTTGGTACCGAGTAACATATCTAGCTGACCACGCATATCAGTGATCGCTGCATTCCACGCAGGTGGATGTTTCTCTTCCAGCTTCCCCATCACGGACATCAATCCACCAAACACCTGAGACAGATTAGAGATCACTCTATTTGTTTCATCAACTCCACGATCCCATGTACCTAAAAGCCCGAGTTCAAACTCCTCTTTCGATCTTGGAATCGCTTGATTCTCTGAGCAGCAGATAAATCCAACACGCGTCCAGACGATCGTTTCGAGTTGCTCGGACATACGACACGCTGCAGCATACATACTAAGTTTCGTGTATCCTGGCAGATTTTTGAGTCGTAAACGGAGTTCACGACGAATTGCTAAGCCATAGAACAAAGCAATCCCTGATCGGGTATGGATATCTGATTCCCATTGTGTTGCGAGCACTTTGAGTGATACCGCATTATCCTCCACCACCAATGATGGGAACCCAGTAACTTTGGGCACACCTTTCTTGGAAAACTCGATCGTCTTAGGCAAATCATCGATTGTCCAGCCGACCATTCCCTTCTGTTCGATTGATGCACCTGCTTGCTCAACCACACGCGATGCTTGCTTTGCAAATAATCCTTGCAGCTTCCCTAAATCTCGTGATGAATCAAGCGTTTTTCCATGCTCGTCGACGACCTGGATGCGTGCAAAGAGAAACGGTTCAAGTTTGTCAGACTGAAAATCTGTGGCTCGGACAAGAATCCCAGTTCTCGATGTAAGCTTTGTTGCCAGCTGGGTCTCGATCGAACCATCAAACTCTGAGATCGAAGCAGAGAGTTCTGATGCAACTTGGTTTGCATCAAACTGCCTACGCAGTCCCTTGGGTAATGATCTGACTAATGCCTCGATCCGCAAAGGGATAAGTCCAGGAACTGCCCACTCAACCTGTTGACGAGTGAGCTGATGGAGTGCTGCAACTGATACACGAACCGAAACGCCGTCATGATCTTGGCCGGGTTCAAATGCATAGTTCAGCGTTGATTTGGCACCAGAGAACTCGATCTGATCGGGATAGCTTTCAGGTGTAACATCTTTCGGTGCAAACTCCAGGATGTCTTTTTCCGTCATCCGTAACAGATCGGGCCGGGTTGATTCAACCTTCATCACCCAGCGATCGAACGCTTGGGTTGCAAATATGTCTTCAGGAATCTTCTTGTCGTAAAAAGCAAAGAGCGTGTGATGATCTGCGATTAAATCATCGCGACGAGCTTTCGCTTGGAGCTTGCCGAGCTTGGCGATCAGTTGGCGGTTGTGTTTAAGAGACTTCGATTTGGACTTTGATTGATCGTCAACCAGGGCATGATGTATGAAAATCTCACGGGCTTTGATCGGATCGATTCGTCCGTACTGGATTGTTCTTTTTGGCACAATGTCGAGCCCAAAGAGCGTCACCTTCTCAGAAGCTAAAACGCGACCTGATTGTTCATCCCAATGAGGGTCAGAATAGGACCGCTTACTGAGATGGGCTCCGGCATCTTCAATCCATTTGGGATCAATCGATGCAAGCGTTCTTGCGTAAACCTTGCTGGTCCGCACAATTTCGGCACTCATCACCCACTTGGGCTTTGCGCTAAATAACGCAGATCCAGGAGAGATCGAGAACGCAGAGTTACGAGCACCTTTAAACTCATGCTTCTCGCCTTTGGTTCCGATGTTGGCGAGCAATCCGGTGAGCAACGCACGATGCACCGCATCAGGATCATCGTGTCCTTTCGCGGGGTTGTATCCGAGTTCGACACAGAGACCTCTGAGTTGGCGATACACTTCGCGCCACTCATCAACTCGGCGCGCAGAGATATAGAGTTTTTCGCATGCCCGGCCCAGTTTTCGTCGAGTGAGACTTTGGTGCTGATCGTGATACCAATCCCAAAGCTTGATGTATCCAAGAAAATCTGATCCTTCCACAACAAACGCTTGGTGCGCCTCATCTGCAGCATCGCGTTTCTCATGCGGTCGTACTCGTGGGTCTTGAGCAGATAATGCCGATGCGATGATCAGGACATCATGCAGACAGTTTTCCTCGTTTGCAGCGATCACCATCCGCGCGATGCGAGGATCGACTGGAAGCCGAGCCATTGTTTTTCCGAGCTTTGTGAGTTGCTCGTTTTCATCAAGCGCTCCAAGCTCATGAAGCGTGTCTCGGCCATCTCGCCATTGCCTGTTCTCTGGACGATCAAGGAACGGGAACTGTTCAGGATCTCCGAGTTTCAAATCTGCCATCTGCAAAATAACTGATGCGAGATTCGATCGAAGCAGTTCGGGTTGCGTGAACTCATCACGGGATTCATAATCAGTCTGATCGTAGAGTCGGACACAAACACCCGATGCGGTTCGTCCACATCGACCTGCTCGTTGATTCGCGCTTGCCTGTGAGATTGGCTCGACCATGAGGCCGTGGATTTTGGTTCTTGGGTTGTACCGCTTAAGCCTTGCCATACCAGGATCAACAACGGATTTGATGTTGGGTACAGTCAGCGATGTCTCCGCGACATTGGTCGAGATAATAATGCGTGGGCGCCCTGATGGTTTAAACACGCGTTGTTGTTCGGCAGCTGACAATCTGGCATAGAGCGGGATGATCTCGGTACCATCTGGTAGATGATCTAGTTTGCGAAGCTCATGGGCTGTTTGACGAATTTCTCGTTCGCCGGGCATGAATATAAGCACATCATCATGGCGTTCGTTCACCAGTTGAGCAGCAGCATACGACGCTGCTTCATCAAGACGCATGCCTGTGCCAGTGTGCTCGGGTTCATACCGCATTTCGACTGGAAATGTTCGACCAGAAACTTCAATAACGGGTGCGGGCGCTTCGACCGTCCCAAAGTGCTCCGCGAATCGATCTGCATCAATCGTCGCCGAGGTAATAATCAGTTTCAGATCTCGCCGATTCTCCAACAATCGGTGCATGTATCCAAGCAAGAAATCAATGTTGAGTGATCGCTCGTGGGCTTCATCGATGATGATGACATCGTACTGACGGAGGTTGGGGTCTCTGCGTGTCTCTGCAAGTAAAATACCATCGGTCATTACTTTGATAAGTGTTTTATCGCTTGTAGAGTCTGAAAATCGGATTTTCGATCCGACTTGTTGACCACCTTTGACATTGAGTTCATCAGCAATTCTCGATGCGACAGAGCGAGCCGCGATCCTGCGAGGCTGAGTATGTCCGATTAATGCACCAACACCAAAACCGAGTTCCAAGCACATCTTGGGAAGTTGGGTCGTCTTTCCTGAACCGGTTTCGCCGCAGATAATGACGACTTGATTGTTCTTGATCACTTCCTTGATTTCTTCACGCCGAGAGCTCACCGGGAGTTCTTCTGGATATGAAATCACGGGCATAGATTGTTGACGGAGTTCATACCCCGAAATCGCATCCTCAAGATCACGGATAATAGATGCTTGAATCTTTGCTTGATGATCTGGATTCTTTGAACGCGCGAGCCCATTGGACCTACTGATAAACAGCCCCCGCTTTGAAGGCGGGCAAGACTTCATTAACGTTTCAAGATGTGTATCCGTATAGTCCACATTCATCCAAACTGGCGTTTAACTTCCCAACGAAACAATCAGCTGCTTTGCTCGATTGGCATCCACAGCATTCTTCCAATACCCATCCGATTTGATCCATGAACCAACGATCAACGCGTCGGCAAATTCACTTAATGCACCAACATTCTCAGGGGTGACACCTGATCCAACCAGGACTGGCAGTTTGGTTGCACTCCGTACCGCTTTGACATCATCGAGCTCTGTTGGTTTACCAGTTGATAATCCGGTCACAATAAATCCGTCTGCACCGAAGAACTCACCTGCGTGGGCGAACTCTGCAATGTCAATATCACCGGTGATCGCATGTGATGCGTGCTTCTTTTTGATATCGCAGAATACTTTGATTGCATCTGCACCGATGGATTTTCGATACCGGAGAAGTTCGCCTGCCTCCGCCTTTGCGAGCAATCCTTCATCAGCAACATGTGAGAATACGAAGTTTTCGCATCGGATGAACGAACCGCCGGTGGAGTGTGCGACTGCTAGGGCGCGGGTGTTTCCTCCAGACAGGATTTGAACTCCTACTGGGACCTTTACTGCGGACTTAACTGCATGGACGACTCGCGTCATCCCTGCGACGATCTCTGGACCGAGTTCATCGCCGTGCACATATGGTGCATCGTGCATGTTTTCGACAATGATCGCATGGAACCCTGCGTCCTCAATCATCTTGGCTTCAGTGACTGCTTGGGAGACTAAGGCATCTACAGACTGGGATGCGTACGGGGTGCCGGGGAGGGCGCCGACATGGACCATCCCGATGAGTGCGGTCTGCGTGTTGGGAATGATCTGGGCAAGGTTTGCGTGCATAGGTGAGTTCTCGGTGAGTCGTGTGACGAATCCAGTGACAAATCGTTGTTTTCACAGCCTGTCGCTTGTGCTTTGGACTCGATTCGCATAAGTTATGTGTCTGATCTTAGACTATAAGCCCGCCCAAACGGGGTATAAAAAGGATTCCGATACCTATGGCCAAAAAACAACACCTCACCGCACCAGATCCCAAAGAAACTGGGTTTCCTAAAGGCGTTCCCTTTATCATCGGGAATGAGCTTGCTGAACGATTCAGTTTCTATGGGATGAAAGGTATTTTGGTCATCTTTATGACAACCTACCTGCTTGGTCCCGGAGGCGAACTCGAAACCATGAACCGCGAAGAGGCGATGACCGTTTATCACCTCTTCACCATGAGTGCCTACTTCTTCCCGATGATCGGGGCGCTCATCGCTGACATCTTCTTAGGCAAATATCGCACGATTCTCTGGCTCAGTCTGTTGTACTGTGTTGGACATGGCTTGCTTGCTTTAATGGATGTTGCACCGCACACGATGGGGATCGGTATGAAACCGTTCTTATTCGCGGGGCTCGCATGTATTGCGATGGGTTCAGGAGCTATCAAACCCTGTGTATCTGCCCATGTCGGCGATCAGTTCGGCACCGGCAACAAACACATGTTGACGCAAATCTTCAACTGGTTCTACTTCTCGATCAACATCGGTGCAGCAAGCTCGATGATCCTCACACCTATTTTCCTACAGGCATCATGGGGTGGTCCTTGGCTTGCCTTCGGTTTACCGGGTGTATTGATGGCGATCGCAACAATTACCTTCTGGATGGGACGCAATGTCTTTATCCATGTCCCCGCTGCAGGGTTTGATGCCTTTGTCAAAGAAACATTCAGCCCCGATGGCAAACGAGCAATCTTCAATCTGATTCCGCTCTTTATGATCTTTGTTCCTGTATTCTGGGCGATCTTTGATCAGACAGGATCATCATGGGTGCTTCAGACTGAGCAGATGAATCGCAACTTCCTTGGGCATCAATGGCTGCCATCACAGGTCCAAGCGGTGAACCCAATCCTTATTCTTGTCAGTATTCCTATTTTCACCTATGTCCTCTATCCACTAGGTGATAAAGTTTGGAAACTCACGCCATTACGAAAGATTGGTATTGGATTTGTCTTTACCGCTGCAGCCTTCGCGCTGTCTGCCATCATCGAGACTTGGATTACTTCTGGTTCAACTGCTGTCATCAGCGCCATGTGGGCTGATCTTGGTGCTGCTGCTCCTGAAGGCGTGACCATGCCGACCAAGATGAACGACATGCTTCAGATCGTGAAAGAGGCAGGATGGACATCTGATGACATCGCGCCGTATCTCGGATCAATGCCAAATATTGGTTGGCAGTTCCTCGCATACATCATCATTACTGCGGGTGAAATCCTCGTATCCATCGTTTGCCTTGAGTTTGCCTACACACAAAGCCCGAAGAAAATGAAGAGCTTTGTGATGGGCATCTTCATGCTTGGAATTTCATTGGGCAACTTCTATGTTGCAGGCGTGAACTTCATCATGGAGAAGACAAAAGACGAGGCAGGCAATACCCCACTTGACGGCGCGAACTACTACTGGTTCTTCTCGGGACTGATGATCGCTACGCTCCTTGTTTATATTGTCTACACCCAGTTCTATAAGGGCAAGACATATATCCAAGGTGAAGAAGATCAGGAAATCATCGCAGCTGAATCTGAAGCTGAAGGCACAGAAGTCGGATAACGAAACCTTCATTCAATACAAACACCCCGTGCTTCTGCATGGGGTGTTTTTTTATGATCAAATAAACATTGCGAATTCAGCGTTCAAGGCTTGGAAAAACGACGCTCCAAAATACCCCGGAGATTCCATCGACCGCTGCATCAGCAAAGAAAAATATGAATCGACTCACGAAGATGAAGAATATGATGAAGATGCCTAAGCCGATCCATCGCCCTTGATCGGATTGCATCATCCGGCGGTATGAAGGCATGACGTCCATCAAGATTCGTCCGCCATCCAATGGTGGTACAGGGAGTAGATTGAACAACATCAAAACAATGTTGAGCATCGCACCCAGACGGAGGAATGTTTCCATATTCGTTGAAAGCGGATGTGAGATTGTGGTCGATGCGATCAACTGACCATCACACAGAGGCACCCAGATGAGCAATGCGATCAACGAGAGGATTGCGAGCCCCAAGTTCATCACCGGGCCTGCGAGAGAAACCATCGCATCTGCATACTTCCCACGCAACCTACTCGGATTCACAGGCATTGCGCCCCAAGCAATTCCGATGAAAACAAACATCAACAATGAGTAGGGCCCCATGTGAACCATCGGGTTCCATGTCATGTGCCCAGCAAGTCGAGGGGTGTCATCACCGAGCCTGATCGCGGTCCATCCATGCGCAAGCTCATGAAGACAGATTGAGAGCACAACCCAGACCGTCCAAGAAACAACCCACACCTGGCCGTTGATGTTGGGGTTATTCAGAATATCTGATATCCACCAACCACCGCCCATGTGTGGGTTCCTTGTAATCTATGAGTTATTGATTTGCTTATGAGTTGGCGGGTACTGCAGATGATGCAGCGACTGCTTGCTCTACGAGCTTATCGAAAAGCTTTGGATCTTCAATAGCAATCTGCGAGAGCATCTTGCGGTTGAGGTTGTTGCCGCTGAGTTTGAGCCCGTTGACGAACAATGAGTATCGTGTGCCACGCATTTTGCATGCCGCGGTGATACGAGTAATCCAGAGCTTACGCATTTCACGCTTGAGCGCACGGCGGTCACGGAATGCGTAACAACCTGCACGGCGGACCGCGATTTTCGCTTGGTACTTATGACGGCTCTTTGAACCGAAGTAACCTCTTGCCTGACGAAGAATTTTTTTACGAGCTTTGGTGCGTGCTGCACCTTTACGGACGCGTGGCATGATTCATGCTCCAAGTTTGTCTGACGGAGGCTGATGCTTCTAGACGAGACATCAACACTTGAGACCCGGCAAACGGGGATGGTTGACCCGAATCAGTATTCGTACTGATTCGATATTCAATGATTTGTTTAGTTCTCTGCTGCAGCAGCCTTAGCAGCACGCATTTCGCGTTTCTGTTCAGGCGAAGGATTGCGACGCATTGAAGTAAGTGGTTGGTTTCGGCCGCGAAGACGACGGAAGAGCAACTTCTCGAAGCGCTTTGCTTCTGATGTCACTACATGGCGATCTTTACGGAGTTGACGCAAACGCTTTGCACTCTTGCGTGATGAGAGATGCTTGTGGTATGCAGCGCGATGGCGGACTTTGCCACTCTTCGAAATTCGAACGCGCTTGGACAGACCTTTATGACTTTTATTCTTTGGCATCGCACTCGCTCCGGGCGGTTGATGGTGAAATCGATCGATTTGATCACTGCATCCGTTGCAGAGACCCGTGTTAACAGGAGAGAAGGTTAGGCACTCAAGAGTGGATCGACCAGTATTTGGATCGTGTTCACCCTATTTCTGATTGAAAACCGTACTTTCTCATCTATTTTCGTTGTCCATTATGGCCCTACAAAGGCATCGGTTGGGCCATCTGGGAGCTCCGAGCCCTTGAGAATCCCAAGTTTGGTCCGAGCATTATGGATGACTTGCTCGATCGGGCGTGGGAGCCATATGTTGTCTTGACCGTTGATGATGGGCGATTTGCTCCATTGGGTTGACCCATCGAGCATAAGCATGTGCTGACCTGCACCATCGTGATTCGGGGAATTTTCTTCTGGGATCACGGGGAGTCGACGAGCAATCCGCAGGACGACAGGGGATCGGTCTGCCATGATGACAACATTGACAGGTTGAGCAATCGTTGCGCGCATCCCCCCCGGAGGCATAATGCGGTAGGAATATGAAATCTCTTGAAGCGATTCCCAGTCCCAAGCACCTGGTTTCATCTCACCGGTTGCTGCATCTGGATTGGATGGACATGCCAGATCATCAAGATCAGCTATTCCAGAACGGATCAGGGTGAACAGGTTTGATGAATTAGATCGCTCTGGGGTTGAACCAACATCCATCCAGGTCGGTCCAAATCCAGCAGTTGCCATGGGAAGCATATCACGGTTTGATCCTGCGTATAAACCAAAGGCATTGGCAGAGGCGTGCATATTCTCAAAGCACATCTCTTGTTGCGCACCAGATCGGAGTGATGACATAATTGGGAGTGCGATGGATCCAATAATCAAAAGCATCGCAGCAATGGAAACCAAATCGGACCATCGAGCTGAGAATACTCCTCTTCTCCCAGAATCAAGCACCATCGATGCTGCATCAGTATCGATATGGCTTTGGATCTTTGAAAGCGTGCGATCAACGAGGTCCGAACTCGACCCAATTTCTTGAGAAGTTAAACAAGCGTCGATACGAGCACACTTGATCGCTCGTTCTTTTAGATCTGCATCAACCTTGCTTGAGTCGAATCCAAATTCAATATACTGATCGAGTGCACGCTTATCTTCTGGAGATAGTTCCAAGGATTGAGATTCAAGTCTTGATGCTAGGATTTGGATGAGATCGACTCTTGCGTTGCGTTGGAGTTCAGAAGCAACAGGAGAATCGAGTAGGTTGAGGACATTTAGAACAGCATCATCGCGATCTGTCTCCGCGACGAACGATTCGGGGTTGGATTCAAATATCTGATCAATAACTGCCTGATCTTGCTTTGAAAGCTCCACCTGGTCTTGTTGATTGGACTTTGATTGATCATCACCTTGCATAAAAACATCCTTCGAGTACAGGTAACGCTGATTTCAGTGTGTTAGGAATCTGAATACATCCGGTTCATTCTTACGGCTGACCATTTTTTTTAGACACGATTTCCCAACTTCGAGCGAACGCGGCGACTGCCGAATGCATTCTTGATTTGACGGTCCCAAGCGGGATCCCAAGATCACTTGCGATCTGTGCGTAGCTCATTCGTTGAAAATAGGCCAACAAAAGCACCTCACGGAGTGCAGGACCGAGTTGCCCCAAAGCCTGCTGGACTTGTTCATCGCGTTCTGCGAGATCCATTGCTTCATCCGGAGATGGTACATCCACCTCCAATAGATCGATAAACGAAGCGCCGGGTTCTGATTTACGGATTGGTGCCGAGAGTTCGACCGTCTTCCGTCTGTTCTTCTTACGAAGCAAGTCCCGTGCTTTGTTCGCAGCAATTGTAAAAAGCCATGGTCTAAATCGTCTCGAGGTATCAAATGTGGCGGCCGAGATGTGAACTTGGAGAAAAGTCTCCTGAAAAACATCCTCAGCAGCAGCCCGATCCCCCACCATGCGTGTCAGAAACCGGAGCAGATCATCATGATGGCGTTCGATTAACTCCCGATAAGCACCGGGTGTTTCTGCTCGGAATGCCTCAAAAACCTGTTCATCTGATTGTGATTCCCATATATCCACAGTACCCCGAATCTCATTCGATGTTGAACTGAATGCTTTAGCCAACCCGTACCCGCTGAGTTCGTACGAATGTACGAGTTCGAATGCTCTTTATCGGCTTAAATGTAAATAAACTCCGATAATCTGCTTTCGATATCCCGAATCCACCAAACAGTATGCGACCAGTCTTGGTTGCACACACCATACCGTTTGAACCGATGAAGTTTGGTAGAGTTTCGGTGAAATCGTACACAGATGGGCAATACACTCGTTTTTGATGCGTTGAGCCAACAGGATGGTACTATCTTTGAGCATGAATCCGAGCACTCCAAACACAGATCCTGACGATCTGGGACCGATCATCGCTCTCGCAGCGGATGGGGATGAGTCTGCGTGGGAACAACTCCTAGGTTTATATTCCAGACGAGTCTTTGCGATGGCGCGGAGTCGGTTGCATGATGATGAACTGGCAGAAGAAATCACACAATCGGTCTTTGTCACCGTTGCAACCAAACTGATCCAATCGACACAATCAACAAGCGACGGCGCAGTGAGCGCATCCGGATACATCGAGCAAGGTCGGTTTGAACCTTGGTTATTCAGGATCACGATGAATCGGGTCCGTGACTTGTGCCGAAAGCGAAGCAGACACGCCAAACCGATGGCTCCTGAACACTTTGCCCAAGTCGAAGGCGACTCCGAACCAGATGTTCATCAGCAAGACGATCAACAATCCAAGCTTGATGCATTACGAAAAGCTATGGAACAACTTTCCGAATCCGATCGAGAAATCATCGAACTCCGTCATCATGGTCAGATGAGTTTCAAACAGATCGCAGAAACCACAGGCGACCCGATCGGCACCCTCTTAGCAAGGCATCATCGGGCACTCAAGAAGCTCCGATCGATCCTCGAATCATCACAACCAACTCATCCCCAACCCAAAGTAAGGGGCGAACAATGATCAACGACTCGCAAGAACACAATAATTTTCGAATCAATCACGACCCTGAACATGCCGAGATGGAATCATTACTTGATCTGCTCGCTCAACAGGATCGTGATGCGATGCCTACAACCCTCGAATCACGGGTCATGGATGAAGTATCGAAAGTGATCGCCCCTACTCCGATTGCGTTTACACCTATCGATATTACCCGGGGTGAGAGCCAGCCATGGTCGATGCGGATCGCAGCGGCCGCAGTCTTGGCGATCGGAACGACACTTGTTATTGTGAGTGCTCAACCCTGGGCAACTTCACCTGCAAGCAGTCCTGAACATGAAATCACGGTCGCATCGTTGAGCTCTCATTTGGACGAGTACTTTTCACTTGAATCGGTAGACGATGGCCAGATCACTGAAGCGATTACCGATTGGGAAATCTGGGCACAGTCTATTGATACTGATCTCTATACTGACAACTTCGATTATACGGACATTCTCTCTGACGATGGAGAACTGTAATGAAACGGACCACACTCGGCATTGCTTGTGTAGGTGCATCTCTCATGATGATCGGTGGTTTCACCCAACCTAAGCAATCAACTGATCACCAGGCACCTGATACTGCAAATCAAAGCGAGAGCGACAAATCTGAGCGACCCAAACGCGCGGTCGAGATCAGGGTAAATCCTGATGCTCTTCGAGATCGTCTGAGTCGATCAATTTTGCATGCACAACAGATGATTGATCGGAGTACCGCTGCTATTGCAAAGCTTGATGAAGGCGCCTCACCTTCGGAGGTTCTCAGCGAGATGCGATTGCAAGGTATTGCTCGTCTTGGGACTGGAAAGAACGAGCAACGCGATGATGAAGTAGATCATCAACGCCCTGCGCTTGGATCTCCGAGAGAAAGCAGACCCCCTACTTCTATAGAAAGACAGGAAAGACAAAGCCGCAACCGATCAGCGATTACTCAAGAAGCGACCAATGAGTTCATGCAACAGAACTTTCCAAAGCTTTGGAAGAACATAGAACTGGTCCGTGCGGCGGATTCTCGAAGTGCTGATCGCTTGTTCGGCCGCATGCAGCCTCAGATTCATGAGATTCTGTTACTCACTGAATCACAACCGGATCTTGCGAAGATAAAACTCAATGAAATGCGCGCAGGGCTTAACTTTGTTGATGCAGCTGGTGTGTATCGGCGCGTCCTCAAAGACACAAATTCCACGGATGCTGACAAAGCAGATGCGCTCAATACACTGCATCAGCTAGCCGGCGAGCGGTTCGATGCGCAGATGGACTCAAAGCTCTTTGAAATCCAAAGACTTGAAGCAAGACTCAATGAACTCAAAGACTCCGTTGAGAACATTGAATTACAGCGAGATATTGAGATTGAACGGATGCTGGAAGATTCGAAGCAACACGCGAAACGAAAAGCAAAGATAAAAGCTGATGACTAAAGCGTCATTGCTGTTTTAGGAAACAACCGAACCAGGATCGATTTCACTCATCGGGGTCATCACGACAACACTCCGGTCTTCTGATCCTTTTTCAGCATTGCTCGCCGCGAGGAGCATTCCTCGGGACTCTTCTCCTCTGATGTTGCGTGGTGCAAGATTGGCAACAATTACGATGGATTTTCCGAGCAGGTCCTCTGGTGCGTATTGCTCTTTGATTCCCGCACAAATCTGTCGAGGTACTCCAGAACCATCATCAAGCTGGAGCTTGACCAAACGATCTGCATCGGGATGCGGCTCAGCTTGAATAATCTTGGCGATTCGTAGATCAACTTTGGCAAAATCATCGAATGTGATCTGTGGCTTGCCTTTCGGCTCGGTCTTTGAATCTTGAGTATCGGTGCTTTGTGCTGAGGTATCAGAAGCCATTGATTTCTCCTTGGCGATGTGTTTATCTATTTGAGTGAGTGTAGACCCAAATGCTTTCAGTTTTGCACATTCAGCGTGATGAATCCCATTGTCCATTCTTCCAATATGGCATTGAAATATCAATACCATACTGCTTAAGGATCATAGAGACCGATGGATCTTGGGCAGGAGCATCGAGCTGAAGATAGGTGACATCTCCCCAGTTAACACTTCGTTGATGATCCTGTGATTTTGCCAACAATACAGATTCAACGCGGATGAGATTATTAAATGATTCTTGGGAAATGGATGTTCCAATCGGTCGAGCATGATCTGGACAGACTTCTCGATTTACAACGCCTTCACCTCGCCTTGTGACAAAGACCCGGCCATGACATATATCAGTCGAAGCTTGCTGAATTAACATCCTTAAAGTATTCAATACCAACGCTGGATCGACCGCTGATTGTTCTGAAGCTGTCTGAATTGCTTCAGTTACTCCTGACACCTTGAGTAGTTCAGATGCTTGTTCTGGCATGTAGAATCTTGCCGCATGGATGCACCTGCTTGCAATCTGGCGAACTTGCAAATCCTGATCAATGATCTGATTGCGATGTTTTTTCCATGCCGAACTTCGCATTGGATCGAGCATCAATGCGAGATCCCAGAGATTGATTGCGTCAACAGAACTGTCTTCTCCGTCTGCGAGCACGATGCACATGCTTGCGGCGAGTTCTGGCAAATTATTATCTGCTGCAAGCCCGATGCCTACAGCGAGAACTTGCTTTGCGAGTGCTTTCTCCTCAGCATTCTCAGCATAAGCGAGCAATGTCTCCCCATAGGTAAAGTATCCTGATGGAGAATTTGGATCGAGTTGAGTGAGTCTGACCACTTCTACATCATGCTTTTTAGAAACATTGAACTCAAGAAAATGTGCATATGTGGTACAACTCAGTCCCAGACTAACAGCTGCGATGAATCGAAAATGCCGAGCACACTTTGACAATCTTGATTTCTTCATGGTGCCTCCGCTTCGAGTTGAATGATCCAGAGTTGAGACATACAGCGTTCAGCTTGGGCGATTTGATCGAGTACATTCTTCGATTGACTCAATCTGACTGCAAGTTCTTCGAGTGAGTCTTGTAGTTGTCGAGTATCAGTGGGATGCTTTGCCCCTATCTCAATCACAAGCAGTTCGCAAATTCCACGTTGATACGCAAGAAAATTCTGAAGTGGGTTTACCGATCTCGCCAAGAGAACAGCCACGCGATTCATTACAACTTGAACACGCTGATTGATCGAATGTTCGCTGATAAATGGATTCAACCGCATCATTTGCTGAAGGTAAACTGCTTTGACTATATCAACAGCGTTCATCTCGTTTGTATCACTCTTCGCGGAGATATCAAGTCGGATGACATACGAAGCGATTAACTCCAATTCGAGCGCCGGCAGTGGTGAATCTACATCTCGAGCAAGTGATGCAACCAAGAGTTCTATGAGATACGCATGGGTATGGATGAAGTAGTGCTCAGATGTACGATCTGGAAGCGGATAGGGAATAACACTTGAAACAAGTTGCCCGAGCCTTGAAGTGACCCGTTTGCCCGCGATCGCATGATCGAGAGCAATCAAAACCGATGGATGATCTCGATAGCGAATAATCTGCGATGCTGCAGCGGATCTCATTTCAGAGTTTGAGTTAAGCGTTGCCAGATACACCAAAGCATATGCAGAGTTGACCCCTGGACCGCCATCTTCAACCAGCTGCGCAAACAAACGAGACAATGATTGTATATCTTGAGCATTGATCGCATCAAATGCCCATTGGTCGTCTCTCGCATTCGATCCGAGCATAAGTTGTTGATTCGGAGTGAATGAATCTGTAATCAATACTGGGATTGCAAAGTCATCAACACTGAACTCACTATTCTTTTGTTGCGTTGTCCACGCTGCTGCATTCAACTGAGCCAAGAGTATAATGTTTTTTATCATTCGATCTTGATCAGACCATGTTGGCGTGAGCGATACTTGCACATGCATATCGTTGGCTAACTTGTTCGAGAGTACCCGATTACCGGATTGTGCTGGTCCAGATTCCCAAGCTTCACGGTAGAGCGATGCAACTTGCTCTCTCTGCTTGGTCGTCGCAGTTGAATTGAGCACCATCTGGGCGCTCACTTGCGGGGCTGACGAATGCACCGCGATTGCCTCGGTAATAGGAGCGAGTCTGTTGGTACTCGCTCTTTGATCCGCAAACTGCCGAAACAACCAGAATCTTTCAGAAGAACCTTCACGCCAGGCGAGTTTATTCACGAGTAAACGAGCTGAAATCTCCCAGTCTTCACCTGCAGGAGTTTGGTCTTGCACTCTGGATGTAAGTACAGAAAGTACAAAGCGATCGCGTTGGTTTTTATCTTCTGAAACCGCTGAGTCTAAGCCTTGAATCCAACTCGTCCACCATACAGAATCATCAGTTCGTGCTGCAACACCGATGAGCCCGACGACTGGTATGATCGCTTGCGAGATCGTTTTCGATGGTGCGGGTTTGAATCCGACACGGGATACATGTTCAGCCGCCAGTATGCTTAGATGATCGAATCCAATCTCAGCATCAGAATGCAGCACACTGATGATCGCACTCTGGATCATGAGCTGATCTGGCGATTCGTTTGGTGATGATTGTAGGTTTGATACAAGGATATCAGTTAAGCTCGTATCATCGGGCTTTGCGAGCAAGCCTCTCCGGACAAACTCTACAATATGAAAACCACTCCGATCAAGTGCAGGTGTTGGAAATGCTGTCCAGCTTTGAACGAACAATGGATAGAGTGTTCGAAAACGATCAACACTCGATTGATAATCTGATTGGAGTTGGACAACGAGTTGATCGAGTTCATGCGCAATCGCGGTGTAATGCTCAAACTCTGTCCGATCCTTCTCCACACCATGCTCGATAAACTCATTATTTGAATTTGAACTGTCTACAAATGAGGGCTCAACATTATCTTGATTCGCACTATTTGAACTTATCTGCTGGCTTGTGAAAAAAATTGTGATGCCGACTGATGCTCCTAATACAAAGAGTATCATATACATACCCATCCAGACTAAAGATCCTGATGGAGGTGATTCAACGAGAGGAACATTGCAAGAAGTTGTTTCAGGTTGTGCCGTTTTACTACGAAGGTGACTACTTTGATTCTTGAGCTGCTGTGGTCTGAGGGAAGCTATCAGATCAAACGCGTGTATACGTTTAACTTGGGCAAAGTAAACCAATCTTTTTCGCGCAGTTGAGTTCCAACCGCCACTGGCTGCGACGATCATCTTGGCGCTCTGAACTATTCCCGCCGATAAGCGATTACCCTTCCCCTCAGATTTCCAGGCCTTTGGCAATGATGCTGGCGTACCCGGAGGCCAACGGTGTTGAAGTTCTTCTCGCATCGCTTGGTCAAGCAACTGTGATGCTGCTGTATGAATTGCGAGCCGAACTTCATCGGCATCAGGGGTTGAGCGGTGTCGATTCCGATCCACTTGCGCAAGACGACGGGTGCAAGCGAGATAGATCTGATCATCAGAATCTATCTCATGTTTTAAACCAAGCAATGCAAACGGACCACCAGCCCCGGCATCATCGCCAAGGAACTGGACAATCGGGGATTGTTGACCACGTTGCAAAATCATGGTTGGGCACCATCATCAATCTGAGGTGCTTGCCGGGCAATCTCTTCGAATGCATCGAACTTGCTCGCCCATTTTTCTGGACCACCACTTGGATGGAGTGCTTTGTATTGTGTATAGACCGCATTTGCTCGAGATGGGTCAAAATCGAATAACAAACGGAGGGATTCATATCGCGCTTCATACCAACGATCCTCATTCACATCATATGATGCAAGCAGCAACAACCACGCTTTAAGCTCTAGATCTTGGGCGTCTGAATCTGATGCGATTAGGACTGTCAATACCAATCCGGATTCTGATGGTGTTCCCCGTTCAAGTACAAGCTTGGACAATCGAATCGCTAGGTCCCTCGCATCGAGATCCTTATTGCGATTCCATATGAAGCTTGCTGCCTCTACAATCACTTCCGCTATTTGCGACACTTGTATACCGATAGTTTCCGGGTACGGCGGGGACTGCATCGTGACAACAATTGATCCGATTTCAATGATCCAATGCGCTGTTTTTATTGATTTCTGATCACGCCAAACAGCGAATAACTCATGGAGCATGAGCTTCTGAGCGTTTTGCGATTTGTCTGAATCAACTGCTTGAAGCTGTGTAATCAATTCAGTTGCTTTCGGAAAGTCTTGCAGAAGTAAGGCGACCTGTACTTGCCGATACATAAACTCAGGACGATACACTCCAAGCTTTGTATCTTGCTGTAGTAAACTCTGCCCGTGTTCAATGAGTTTGGTGGCAAACTTGATGTCTGGATTTGCCAATCGAAACAAGACATCAAGGCCAATTCGCGTAGTACCGAGTTGTGTTCTACTCATTTCTGAATCTGTATCCTTCGAGAGGCCTGAATCATTTTCATAAACCCATCGTACAAGTTCAATAATTCGTTCGAGTTCATTTCGGTCTGTATATCCAACAGTTTTCGAATGGTCATACAGAATACCAATGAGTGCTCTCCTCGCTGAGACTGCGATGGGGTCATCATCTTCGATTGATTCAAGTGTATCAATAGCAATATTTGTATCAACCGCTCCTTGCAATGCGTGTCGGAGAATGAGCTTGGCAGTCTTTGATGTTGCAGGATACGCAACAATGTACTCGCGCACTGCAGCGTCCAGAATTGATTGAGACTGTCCAGCATTTGATACGATTGATGCCAAAGCTGCGATCCGCAACCATCGTGCTTCTTCGATCACTGTATCTGATTCTGTATTCTCAATCAGATCCTCACATACACGAACTGCATCTGACGGCCGATTCGACCGGAGTTCACAATATGCGAGTTTGAGTGCGCAATCATCGCGTTCTGCAGGGAACTGCATTGAATCAACTGACTGAAATGCATGCTCAAAGCGGATCGCGACTGAGTTGTAGAGGGAAGAACTCCCTGATGTTTCTGCAATATTCAGTTCTGCGAGCGCCTGGGCATAGTTGGATATAAAACTGTTTGCCAAAGCTGGGAAGGAGTCAAATCGACGATATAACTCGAGTACATGACCAATCTCGCCTTGAGCAACCAGTGCTCCGAGGGCATGCTTTGCAACCTTTTTAGCATCTATGGTATTGTCCTGTGTAGATCTCGATTCGTTCATTGCTGTGAGAGATCGAAGCGACAAAAATCGAGCATCTGCAACACTCAAATATTGATCATCATTCGGTTCATTGAGAGCGACTATTAAACGATTCAGATCTGCCCACGCTTGATCCATCGCGATTACTTGGAGGTACCGGCTCATCGCTGCGGATTGAACTGAAACCTTGAGATATTCTGAGTAGACAACATTCTTTGCCCACGATCTTGCCAATATCCCTTCATCGGATTGCGAGTAAGATAAAGCTAATCCGATTGCTGCGCGAGCAACATGCTCAAACTCGAGTGTGCTTTCATTGAACACCGAATATTGTGGCATGTTCCCCTCAGCACCAAGCAACCAACCAAAGGAATGGTACACATCGTTTGGAACATGCTGATCCTGAAGCATCGCTAATGAATAACCTGCCCAGGCGTGGTAATAGTGAGCCAACGATCGAAATCGGCGAAGCTCTGGGAGTTCTTGCTGGCGGAGTTCATTTGTTCGTGTTGACTTTGATCGAGCACGCTCAATCTTTGCAACTTCTGGATCGAGCTGTGTGATCAGCGTGCTGAGCTTTGAATCTAAAGACTTGAGTGCTGCAATCGCAACGGCTCGCTCTTCGAACTCAAGAAGTTCAAGTCGAGCAAGTTCAACTTGGGGCTCAACGGAAAGATACAACTCGATAAACAACTCGATACGGAGTTCATACATATCCCTTGATCCCATTCTGGCGATCAATGATTCGGCGCGTACACGCAAGAGGTCATAGTATGGATCATCTTTCGAAACCGCTCGGAGTTGCGTGAGATAGAGCTCTGAAAGCTTATCAACAAGTTCGGCTCGTTCCTCGTCGCTTGCACGCTCTATTCGATCTTCGAGCTGAGCTTCGAGTAAACTCAACATATCTTTGGATTCAAGAAATGCTGCAACTTGATCGTCTTCTGGAGAAGCGATTGCCGGCGTCGAACATAGAACAGCCAATAGACATAAAGCAATCCATTTCTGACTAGTCTCCATCAGTAGGCACATAACTCCTCCTTTGGAAACCCGCATTCCGAGCAGCTTGAAGCGCTGTTGCAACCGCAGAAATTGACACATCTGGATCGGACTTGATTGCAACCCCTGGTTCCTTGGGGAGTGACACTAAAAATTCTTGAAGCGATTTCCCATCTGATAGTGCGACTTCACCCATTGTGAATAATGGTTTTCCATTCTGGTGCTTGATATGTATGACTTGAGGCTGAAGGTCACTTGAACGAACACCGCCACCATCTGTTTGCAATGCTGCGGGCAGTTCATGCTCTTCCTTTGAGAAATTCGCGGTGACAAGGAAGAATATCAATAACAGAAACACAACATCAATCATCGATGTCAACGGGAGTGCGCCAAGCGCAGCAGATCGTTTACTATTTCGTTTTTTTGCAACACTCATGACTCTCCCCCTTCAACAGTCGCGAGCTTCCAGCGTTGGACGCCAGTCTCTGATAATCGAAGCAAGAGACGATCGAGATAGATCACTGATGCATTGCGATCTGGACGTATGAGTACATCAAATGGA
This sequence comes from uncultured bacterium, assembly GCA_963976235.1. Taxonomy (GTDB): domain Bacteria; phylum Planctomycetota; class Phycisphaerae; order Phycisphaerales; family UBA1924; genus UBA1924. The sequence continues at coordinate 504,186 of CAXBJM010000001.1, read as the reverse complement.
TCTGTGTCATTTTGCGATGAAACACCAGCGCGAGCGAGTTGTTCAATTACATTGAGGTCAACATTTTTCGATTCAACCAAATATTGTCCATCATGCGTGAGATCGACAATCATAGATGGTTCGAGCCGAACACTGATTTCCTCACCCGGTTGGCGGGGTAGATCGATCTCTGTTCTTCGCAGTTCGCTGAACTGTGAAGTAAACATAAAGAAAATGATGAGTTGAAAAACCACATCAATCATTGATGTCAGATCAACAGAGATCATATGCCGAGATTGATTCGACCTTTTTCTCACGCCCGTGGTGTTCCCTTCTGTGCGTTATCCCCACCCTGGGCAGACTCTAATGGCGAGATCAAATCTTCAATGACCTCATTAATCTCTGTTGTGAGATGATCGATCCGATTCCGCAGATAGGTGTACATCGCGGTGCTCGGGATCGCAACGATCAAACCGAGCACTGTGGTAATCAATGCTTGTGAAATAGATCCCGCGAGCGCATCGGGTCTCGCAGGGCCATCAGATAGTGTGATGGTATCAAATGCACCAACCATACCGACCACTGTTCCGAGCAAACCAAGCATGGGAGCGACGGACGCGATGAGACCAATCCCATCTGTTAAACGGTAGAGTCGATCCACTTCGAGTTGACCGCTCTCATCGACTGACGAACGAAGTTCAAGCATTCCAAATGCTGATCTCGACGCACGCACAAGTGCAGTCCCGACCACACGCGAGAGATAACTCGGGGATGGTTCATCCTGACATCGACGGATCGATTCTTGAATATCATTGGATGCGAGCAACACCCGGAGATCTTCGATCAGTTCTTGAGGCGCGAGCCGATCGCGACGAACACGAAAAAGCTGGGCACTGATCATACCGATCGCAACGAACGAGATGAGGATGATAATCATCCCAATAGGTCCGCCTTGCGCGACATACTGTAGAAGTGAACGATGCACTTCTTCTGAACTTTGCGCCATTGTAAGCGATGCAACCGGAGCTGAATCCAGATGAGCAAACGCATTGAAGAGTAAATCATTCATGGACTGTGGATTCCTTCTCATTGATAACATCACTGTTCATAGAGTTCTCTTTTACCTGCAGCATTATGCTTTGCCCCCACTGTTCCCGGTTCGTTTTGATCAGATACTCATTCACCATCTGGCTCGAGAGGAGTGCCAATGCTGGGCTTTCATGCGCTAATCGAACAACAATATGAATCAGTTCAATCGCACCGAGTTCATTGGACTTGGTATCTTTCTCCGAGATCAACGAGGCACCAATCCCAAGCCGAGCCCATACTTCAATCCATGAATCCGGATTTGTTCGCACCCGACGCTTGAGCGCGGCGCGTGAGGCGTTGCGTTTCTGCAGATCAGGATGATGAACCGCATTGAGCATCTCAATAGTAAATATAACCCCTGGATCTCGGCGGCCTTGCTGTTGAACCTGGCTGTTGATTGATACGAGATCATCTCTGAGTTCTTCATCAGTCCTGGAATCAGCATCGTGAGCAAGCTTATAGATTGCGTGGAGGATCTTTGCTCGCTGACTGACAGCTTGTCCGTTTGGTATAGGTTCGAGTTGAATATCAAAGTCATCCCCTACGAATATCGGAGGCAAATCAACCAACAATCCGAACTGAATATCAATCCCATCAACAGGACTTGAATCCTCGTAGTTGCTCGTACCAAGTGCAACACTCCAACCTAGGAACGGCAACACCGCATCAACCCGATCTCCACGATCAAGAGTCGTTCTTGACAAACCTACTGCGACATCCGCCGATTCTGGCCCAACCTTCCAGAGATAGATTTGCGAGAGTTGCTGGTACAACCGAGCTGCCCCGGAATAATCGCCTCTATTCAAACGAGCATGGGCTCGCCATGCATCAAGGTTAATCTTTTTCCAATCATTGGTGATCACTTGGTTGTTTGTAAGTTCTCTCAAATCATACCAAGGAATGATGGTTGGCAAATCATCACTCCCAAGTTTCAGAGTCACACCTTGTTCTCCAACCGAAACGAATTCCGCTTCGTGACGCCCGTCTACTGACCAGCGAACCACCTGTGTAGATTGTGCATACGCAGAAGATACAACATAAGCTGAAAGGATGAGCACCAACTTATGAATCATGGGGAGCCCTCTCGGAACTGTGTCATTTTTCCACCTGAATACTTTGCGATGTCTTCCATCATGTTCAATGCCTTTTTCGCATCACGTTGATTTGCCAACTCGCCAAAGAGAATACAGTGGATTGGAATTTCTAAGCGCCTGTTTTTTTGACGGACCTGTGCAGGCACTTCAAGAGCAAGCAATCCATCCGTCATAAAGTAGATTGCATCGGGTTTCGGATCGAGATCAAAGATCATATCAAATGCGGGGAGAGGTTCGGTTCCACCGCTCGGGGAGATCCCGAAGAGTCCTGCACCGGCGAGGCTCTTGTTTTTCTTCTCTGCTCGGATCCAATTGTCATTCCCGAAGAGCGACACTGTATTTGTTGAATACAACACGATATAAAATTCTGCATTCTGATCAAAGCTCTGGATGGATCGAATAATTTCTGACCTTGTGAGTTCCCAGCGGGTAACCACCCCTTCCCCGGTGAGTGCACCCATCGATCCAGAGACATCCACGATGTAGGCGAATCTTCTGCCTTGCGCTTCAAGCCCAAAGAAACTCGCCCCCTCGCCTGTCCCCGCACCTGCATTGCCAGTACTCGAGTTGATACTCTCGAGCGAACCTCCACCAGATTCCAAGCTTGGTGCGATTGAATCTGCCAGATCGCTGACTGACTGGTCTTGACTGATATCCGAGAGCAGATCGAGCTCGATAGATTGCTCGTTTGGGGTGACCGCAACCTCGAAACTCTCATACTCTATTTCAGGGGACATCAAATCGGCTAGATCGGCTTGGGTAAGTATGGCAAAGTCGACATCACCTGCTTCCCCACCGCCCACATCCGCGAAGCCGAAATCAACAGTCACGATGGCTGCAATTATGAGGAGTAGAAGATGAAAAAGCACAGATATGCCAAGCCCCATGAAAGTTGCTCGCTCGATAAAAAGTCGGCGAGCTGATTTTTCCGAAATTTGAGCCTCGGGTCCGATGGAATTTTCAATGGTTGGTTCTTTCGCCAATCGCTACATCATCCCTTGCCTGGACCTTGGTGGTTCATATCTGGGATATATCGGATCGAATCTCTATCGAGCATGATCCTCAAATCCCTCATCTCGATTCGTATAATGTACCACATCGGTTCGGAATGGTTCTACCATTCGAGCGTGTTTTCTACAGGTTCGAGCTATCATTCAATGTTGAACACAAGCCACGGAGATTTCATGCCTGACACTGCCCAACCACAGTCAACTCTGAGCACATCATCACCAACGAACGCCCGACGAAAACCGCATCGAGTGTTACTCAAACTCAGCGGCGAATCATTCTGCTCACCCAATGGGTTCGGCATTGATACCAAAGAACTTGGGATCATCGCAGACGAAGTCCTCGATGCAACCAAAGCGGGGGCACAGATTGCAATTGTCGTCGGCGGCGGGAACATTATCCGTGGCGCTGAACTCGCCAAATCGGGTGATATCCACCAGGCAACCGCAGACTATATGGGCATGCTTGGCACCGTGATGAATGCTGCAGCACTCAAGGAGAAGCTCGATTCCATTGGGGTCGATTCACGCGTACTCTCCGCACTCGATATTCGGGCAATCGCGGAACCATTTATCCGCAACCGAGCTATCCGACATCTCAATACAGGCAGAGTCATCATCCTAGCTGCGGGCACAGGAAACCCATTCTTCACGACTGACACATGTGCCGCGTTGCGTGCAACTGAACTAGGGTGTGATATTTTGCTAAAAGCGACCAAAGTCGATGGTGTCTACACTGCAGATCCACACAAAGATCCATCAGCGACTCGATATAAATCCCTCACCTTCCGCGAAGCGATCGAGAAACAACTCGAAGTAATGGACATGACAGCGTTGACAATGTGTCAAGAACAAAATATCCCTGTCCTCGTCTTCGATTTTAAAGCTCGAGGCAATATCCGCAAGGTGATTGAAGGCGAAGATATCGGCACCCTTCTGAGTGTAGAATCGACCTGATATCCTTTAATCTCAACAAGAGAACCTTTGATACCATTCGTCGATGTCCATCAGGACGGGTATTATTCACAAAGTACATTTTTCGGAGAAACACCATGAGCACCGACCCAGACACCATCCTTCTTGAAGCTGAAGAAGCAATGAACAAATCGATCGAATACCTCACCGCAGAGCTTTCAGGCATCCGCGCGGGCCGAGCATCCCCTGCAATGGTTGAGTTTATTAAGGTCGAGTGCTATGGATCAGAAACTGATATCAAGAGCATCGCTGCGGTATCTGTACCCGAACCAACTCAGTTACTGATCAAGCCTTACGACGCATCGCTCGCCGGTGCAATCCGCCAGGCAATTGAACTCGCAAACCTTGGTGTAAACCCTCAGGTCGAAGACAAACAAATCCGTATCTCATTGCCGATGCTCACCACCGATCGCAGAAAGCAGCTCGTCGCACAAGCAAAGAAGGTAGGCGAAGAGCAAAAGATCGTTTTCCGCAATGCCCGCCGTGATGCGAATAAGCATGCCGACACGCTCGCTAAGCAGGACGGCACACACTACTCCGAAGATGCCATTTCAACCCTTAAAGATGAAATCCAAGAGTTGCTCAAAAAATATGAAGGCATAATCGAGACCATGATCTCGAAGAAAGCTGCTGAAATATCAGATGTCTGATCTTCATTGGCTAAACACATCCAAGCCGACTCTTACTTAAAGAACAGAATCCTCGGATTCACCAACAACACCCTTTCGTCCCGTAGGAGCGAGAGGGCGTTGAGCGTATCTACTGCAGCGTCATATCGATCTTGTCCTAGAATCGAGCGAGCAAGCGATTCAATCTGAGCAAATCCCATTGCGGATCCTACCGATACTTGAGGCGATGACATGAACTGCCTGAATGTTTCGGTGAGCATATCTTCAAAGCTTTGAGGCTGCGGAAAATGCACAACATCGAAATCCCCCATCTCAATCTCACCAGCCAACCCATTTATCGCTTCATCGAGGCCGCCAATTTCGTCCGCCATCTTCAGCTCGATCGCATCTGACCCGACAAACAAGCGGCCCGCTGCAGTTTGATCGAGATCTATCCCATCTCGCCCTGCTTCTACACGCGAAGTGAATAAGTCGTAGGTAGTTGTCATCTGTTTACGGATAATATCCACTTGTTCATCATTCCACGGAGTCGAGGCTGAGAACAGATCACCCATTGGCCCGCGAGATCGTTCAATAATATTGACCTTTGCTTTCTTGTAAAGATCACCCATCGCATACTTGCCACCAACTACACCGATTGATCCGACGATACTTGATGGATTGACATAGACCTTGTCCCCCGCAGAGAGCACATAGTACCCCCCGGAAGCCGCCATATTTCCAACACTCACCCATACTGGTTTCACTTCACTGAGTCGAGTGATCCCTTGCCACATGACTTCCGATGCAATTGCTGACCCTCCTGGAGAGTTCACTCGTACAACCACGCCCTCGATGTAGTCCTCATTCATGATCATTTCGATTGCATTCCGGATTGTTCTTGATCCGACAGATGATCCACCACCGAAAAAACCACCGGTTGTTGAGTCGCCGTCAATGATTGTGCCGTTAATGTGGAGGACAGCGATCGTTGGATGGTCAATATGAACTGAGGGCGCTTGAACTTCTAAACCACCAAACAGATCCAGCACTGAAGAAATTTCAACTTCTGCTGCAGCACCAGTTGAATACGGATCCTGCACCCATTTGACTTGAGCATCATACTCATCACTCAGATGCGTAATCAGATCGGGGAGATCGACAACTGAATCGATCATGTTCGCATTGATTGCGTCTTCTCCAGACGCTGCCCATACCACGCGCATCGCATCATCAAGTTCGTCACTATCCATATCGCGCCCATCCATGACAATCTTACGCATGTTTGCGTACATGCCGTCAAGTAATCCTGATATGTTCTTGTCCCATTCGGGCGAGGGATTCGATCGGGTCATTGTTTCGTTGGCGCCTTTGTAATCCCCGACTTGAACGAGTTGTGCCTGCACACCTATCCATGAAAGCGTATCCGCAAGGTACATCTCTTCCATGTGCAATCCGGGGAAGGTGATAAAACCACCAGATTGCAAAATCACCTCATCAGCAAATGCACCGAGGAGCAGATCTGTTGGGCTATATCCTTCAGCGTACACATGCACTTTTTTTCCAGTCCGCTGGTAACGGACAATCGCTTGCCCGATTTCTTCAACCTGCGTGACACCCAACCCGGAATCTTTGAGACGAATTACAATCCCGGAAAACTCTCGGTCATATGCGAGTGTATCAATTGTGTTCACAAGACCAAGCAGTGTATCTGATCCTTCGCCGAGCCATGTGTACCCTGCATCAACCTCTGCGGGCGAGCCTTCGATTTCGAGGAAAGCGAGACTCACTTCATCTTGAGCAACAGCCGAATGTGACAGCAGCAAAGCAGAGCCTACGAATGAACAATGTAAAAAATGGTACAGTTTTGTCAACATTTTTTTCTCCAAAAACGACAGATGGAAACAGATATCAAGAACGAATTGTACCGTGCAGGAACTACCCTTGTTTCATATTCATTCAATTCGTTGGGATTTCTGCTGGTTGGTCTCAAAAATATCGCTCAATCCCACCCCTGGTCTCTTGAGGATAGGGTACAAGCGAATCGTATCGAGACAGATATTGACCATCCCTACAGTAAACAAAGCTGACCCCAGCGCGATCACAGCAATCGAAACGATAGAGAGCACATCATCAAATCCAAAGGCGATAAGCGAACCCAGCACATGGATGATATCACCGAATGCTGCAACTCCCAGTGAAGCAAGCACCGCCAGGAGTGACTGACGATCGACGCGACCTGTCCGCACCACGACCGATCGAACCGCTAGACCTACTGCTTGGGGGCGAATCGACCAGATGATCCCGGCAGCAATGATGAATATGGCAATTCGCAACACCGATCGTTCAACAGTTGATGAACCCGGATCAAGCATCGGCGAAGGAGATACAGCATCGTACCCAAGATAAACTGAGTTATAGACGACCATCAACGGCGCATACAATGAGACACCTATTGCCGTTCGAATCGCTTCCATTCGATTAATTTGCTTATGCGGTCGGATAAGCGTCAATGCACCGATCAGTGAAACCCCCAACCCTCCAAGTCCAATCCACGGCGCTAAAGTTGGAGTCCATGTAGTACCAGCAAACTCCCTCAAAACTTCTGCACATCGTAAAACCCATATCATCAGCACCGCGATCATGGCACCAATACTCCATAAGTTCAATCCGATCGCAGTCAGCAGCGGTTTGAATAATGAACTGAGTTCGTCCGCGTGAGGATCTACAATGCCAAGTATTGTTGCTCTTACGGGGATACCACACTCCGAGCAGTTCGAGCGAATTGATAAACCATGCAAGTTGTAGCCACATCCAATACAATGAAGTTGACCAGTCAGTTGGCGTGCGATCGCTTCTCCGGAATCGGATTGCTGGGGGTGAGCCGGAATATGATGTTCTTTTGAATCTGTTTGTGAATCCATGTCGTCGTCCCGGAGACCATGAAACGAAGAAACATCAGCATACCGCATGGAACCGAACTCTACACGCACCGAATGGGTGTATGTACAATCATTTACGATAGACTCTTGAATATGACATTTAATTGATCCCAATATCAGAACTGAGCATCTCAGATGAATAACAAACAACTCCAGCAACCAAATGAGCTTATCGGCCGACTCCGTTCCCAAATATCTGAAGTTTACCTAGGTGATTCTCATGCCGTAGATTGGATCATCTGCTGCTTGCTTGCCCGAGGACATGTGCTCTTGGAAGATGTCCCAGGGGTAGGAAAAACACTTCTCGCATCAACATTGGCAAAATCGATAGATTGCCCGTTTAACCGGATTCAGCTCACGCCAGACATGCTCCCCGCGGATTTGCTCGGGGTTTCTATATTCTCACGCGACGGCGCAGAACTCCGGTTCCAACCGGGACCAATATTCACCAGCATCTTGTTAGCAGATGAAATCAATAGAACTACACCGCGCACACAATCCGCTTTGCTCGAAGCAATGAGTGAAGCACAGGTTTCGATTGATGGTACAACCCATCAACTCAATAAACCATTCATGGTTGTTGCGACCCAGAACCCTGCAGAGTTTGAAGGGACTTATCCACTACCAGAAAATCAACTTGACCGATTTTTGATGCGAGTGAGTATCGGGTATCCGAATGCTCAAGCAGAAGTTCGGCTTTTAGATTTGCGTCCAGCAACAACTGTCTTCGAAGAACTCTCACCTGTGATTTGTGCGAACGATGTGATCTCCATGCAAGAAGAGGTTGATCAGATTCACTTAAGCGAACAGATTCGACAGTACATTGTGGATATCGCTCGTGCAACGCGTGAGTCTGATGAGATACTTGTTGGTCTTTCTCCGCGTGGTTCGCTTGCATTGGCGCAGGCAGCTCGGGCATGGGCATGGATGGACGGAAGGTCGCATGTAGAACCAGACGATGCTCGTGCTCTACTCATACCTGTGTGTGCACATCGAATTGTGATTGAAGGCAGCGCAACAGGGGCCCATTGGAAACGAGCTGCAGAGTTGATTGAATCGATCTCTCACCAAGTAAAAAGCCCGATATAGAACTTATCAAGTAAGAATCAACTGTGACAACACTTCCATAGGATGCAGTGCAATCTGCCCTGTGCCGTCAAGAATTTGATGTCTACATGAAGTGCCTGTCGCAATAACAAGATCCTTTTCCGTAGATGATCGCACAGCAGGGAACAGTTTTTGCTCTCCAATTTTCATCGATAAATCATACCGATGCGCTGCGTACCCGAACGACCCTGCCATACCACAACAGCCTGTATCAAGCACATCGATTTTTCCTGGGAACAATCTCTCAAAGATTGCCGATGTTGTCGAATCACCCCATAGTGATTTTTGATGGCAATGCCCATGAACTTTCACTCGTCCATCGGTTTGCTCGAACTGCGGATAACATGGATGTCTATTCCACCTCGTATCGAGGAATGTCTCCGGGAGTGCAGACTTCATTGCTAACTTGCGGAGCAACTCAGGTGCTCGATCAATTTTAAGATCAAGCCAATCATCTACAACCACTGATAAGCATGATGGTTCTGGTATGAGCAACGCATGAACATGATCATCTAAAATAAATCTTTCAAGCTGATCAACTGATTTATGCGCTTCCATAATTGCCGCATCAAGATTCCCAAGAGAGATGGCTGCTCGTCCAAAATCTGATACTGGTTCAACCCCAACATTGTAACCAAATGATTCCAAGACTCTTGCTGTCGCATGAACAACATCCGGATCATTATGCGTTGAGAATGTATCGCTCAGGATGAGAACTCTGGGTTTGGTTGATGCGGTAAAATCCTGTCTACGCACTGGTGTTTTGAACTTTGGTAACGAACGGTCTGGGTGTATATCGAGCAAATTATTCAATATAGATCGGATAGGTCCCAATGAGTTCACCTGATTCGTCATCCAAGGCCAGATTGCCCCCAAACGATTGAGCGTGTGGACATTGGACATCAGCGACACCGCGATCGGCACTCGTCCTGCTTTCTTATAGCCTTGAGCAAGGTATTCTGATTTAAGCTTGGCGATATCAACCGAACTCGGACATTGAGATTTACACCCCTTGCAACTCAGACATAAGTCGAGCGTTTCCTTTGTTGCTTGATCGTTAAAGTCTGCACAGACTGAAGATCCAGTCTCGAGTTGGACCTGTCCTGTTATTGCCAGACGGAGCGCGTTACCTCGACCCCGAGTTGAATGACGCTCATCAAGTGTTGCTTGGTATGACGGGCACATCACGCCGCCTTGTTTGCGTCGACAGACACCCGCTCCATTGCAAAGCTCAACCGCATGCGCGAAGCCTTGCTCTGATTTATATTGATAAAAGGTATCAACAACCGGAATCTCGATCGTCTTTTTCTCTGGACGAATACGGGTATGCTGACTGATTGATTCAATTGGTTGAGGCTCAACAATATTGCCTGGATTCATTAGATTCTGCGGGTCGAATATCGCTTTGATATCGCGAAATGCTCCTAAGAGTTCTGAACCAAAGTAGGATTCAATGAATGGTCCACGGACTCTACCATCCCCGTGCTCGCCTGAAGGCACCCCCCCGAGTTCTTGGGCGAGATCCGCAACCTTGCTTGCGATCCGATGCATTGCTTGCTCATCGGATGGGTCTCGTAAATCTAATAATGGTCGAACATGCAGCACGCCGACCGATGCGTGTGCGTAATACGAGGCGATGGTGTTCTCTGCTTCTACAATTTCTCGGAATCGTTTGACGAATTCTTGGAGATGCTCAACTGGAACCGCATTGTCTTCTACAAATCCTAAAGGCTTGCGCTCACCCTTGATGGAGTGCAACAACGGTTCACCGGCTTTACGGAGTTTCCAGGCATCTGCCATCTCATCTGAATCAGTAATCTTCAGAACTGATACTTCTCCCATCAGTTCATCAAGGGAGTCAAGCGATGCATCTCGTTGCTCGGATGAATCGGAGAAGAACTCAACGAAGATGACTGCCTTGGCATTGGTATCTGGAAGCACATCAACATACTTCGAGCATTCAGTATTTTCTCTTGCGAGATCCATGATGAGATCATCAAGCAACTCAATACCTGAGGGCTGCAAGGTCAAGACGGACGCAACCTGTGCAATCGCAGCATCTAAAGAATCAAATCCAATGACTCCGAGTCCTTTATATTTCGGAATCAGGTGTAGACGCAATGTTGCAGCGAGCGTCACCGCAAGTGTCCCCTCGGAACCACATAAGAGTGGAGCAAGATTGATCTTCGTGTGATCCCAGTTGCTTGCTTCGAGTTGGTCAAGAATAACATCAAGCTGATAACCACTCGACCTACGCATGGTCTTTGGAAATCTCAAGCGGATCTGATGCTGATGACGATCAATCACTTCCACAACCCGTGTCGTGATATCTCGGACGACCTGACAGTCTTCCGATGACCCAGGTCCAAAGGTTGCAACAGTTCCGTTAGCAAGACATACATTGACAGCATGTACATTATCAGAAGTTCGCCCGTACAGTACAGAATGTACTCCCGCAGCATTGTTGCCGATACACCCTCCAATATTTGCTTGTCGAGCAGTTGAAGGGTCTGGCGCAAAGAAAAGTTTGTACTGCGATAGTTCATCATTCAGATCATCAATGGTCATGCCTGCTTGGACCTCGCAGCGCTGCATATTTGGATCTATAGATTCGAGTAGGTGACATGCCTTTGATAGATCGATAACCAAAGCCTGATTCACACATTGACCTGCAAGGCTCGTCCCTCCGCCTCTGGGAAGAACAGGGATTCGGAACTGTGTACAAAGTTTAAGTAGTTCAGGAACTTGATCCACACTTTGAGGGACCACTACCCCAAGCGGGGATACCTGATAAATTGATGCGTCTGTGGAGTACAACCCGCGCATGTGATCATCATCGTGCACAATCTGACCCGTGATACGCTGAACCTGCGAGGTAAAATCATTGTTCATCGTGTGGACCTTGGAATCTCAAGTTGAGCAATCGGATTCATAGGGATGAGTATAGCAAACATAAAAAAGACCCACAGCATTTTGCCATGGGTCTTTAAGAGTTCATGTTCATCGTGCAGAATCCAATGATGGACCACACTTTGAAAACAAATTTCGGATGACTTAGTCGTAGTAAGGGCTGATTTCAGTGTCACCAGCAACATTTACTTCGTAGAACTGAGTCAAGAAAGCATTCCGGTTGTTGTTCTCGCCTGTGAGAACGATTGATTCACCGGCTGGTACACCACCAACAAGATCACGGTCAGCGTCGTCTTCATTTGCGAAGACATTGTCTGATTGTGTGCGAAGTTCGTTGATCATCTGATCACCAGTGAATGTCCAAACGATCTGCGTAGGGTCTGGCTGGTTAAAGAACTCAACATGAGCATCGTTGAAACCAATGTTGCCTGCCCATTCAGTCCGGTTACCCTGCATCTGGATTGTGACCGAGCTTTCACCCAATGGGGTCATGCCATCGCTCACGCCTGCATCCTCGTAAAGTACCCATGCACCTTCAGCGCCGCCGCCGTCGTATACAGGACCACGGTTTGCGAGTGCTGGTTCTAGTGCGTCAAATGTGTTTGACCACTGTGGAAGACGGAAAGCGAATGGAGGGGTATGTGCGTAGCTAAAGCCACCAAGCCCAGCAGTTGCTGTCGTGCCCAATACACCATTGTCTGCACCACGGTCAAGTGGTGTCGCTTTGAAGTTTGGGTCCCAAATAGCTTGGTTGAATCCGCCATCATTACCGCCGACAGCACCGCTTGGTGAGTCGAACTCGTAACGGGTGTACTCTTCGTACTCGCCAAGTTCTACAGGGCTGTAGCAGATACCAGTTTCGATAACGCCTTGAGAGATAAGAATCGCGAAGATGTTACCAGTGGTGTTCTTGTGCTGAGGATTATCGCGATAATCATTCAGTGTTGTGTCATTGCGGTCAACACGGCTGGGCAACGGGTAGTTGTCCTTGTTGTTGCTTGCAAAGATGACCAATGCCTGCATGGTTGAGCGGATGTTTGCCGAATCCTTGAGCTGGTTCGCCTTTTGACGAGCTTTGCCCAACGCTGGCAAGAGGATTCCGATGAGCAACGCGATGATCGCGATTACTACCAGAAGTTCGATAAGCGTAAACGCATTCTTTCTAGTTCTTTTCATTCCTTGACTCCTAAGTCAATGCCTTCAACTACACAGTTGATCGGCAGATGCCTGATAGATCTCAGCAACAGCGCCAAGATACACATCGTTCACACTTTGCCTGGTGAACACATAGGCCGAGTTGTCGGCATGTGTGATTCGGCACGAATCAAGGAAAACGGGACTTACTCCAATCGGAGGCCCAAATAAGGACGGATATCTCTTTTGGCCGATTCACAAATACCAGTTTGCACCCGCAGGTGCATACTTGCACTGCAAGCATATCAGTATACTATTCGTGCTGCAACTGGAACAGTTCCATTTGTGGAGTGCAGGCTTCAAAAAACTCCCTAACTTACCAAAGAATGATGCAATATGACGAATTTCAACCCAAACACATCGCTTACATCTCTCAATATCACCCTCCCCAAAGCTCCTCAACCTGTTGCATCGTATGTACCTGCTCGTCGAAGCGGCAATCTGGTCTATATCTCTGGTCAAATACCAATGTCCGATGGTGAACTCTTATCCACAGGGCTGGTCCCATCTCAAGTTTCCATTGAGGATGCAATCGCATGCGCTCGACAATGCACTCTGAATGGACTCGCATGTTTACAGGCAGAAATAGGTAATCTCGAGCGAGTGATTCAGATCGTTAAGGTTGGAATCTTTGTCGCCAGTGATCTGGGATTTGGAGATCAACCAAAAGTTGGGAATGGTTGCTCAAACTTGTTAGTAGAAATTTTTGGGGATCGCGGACAACACGCACGCGCCGCGGTCGGTGTTGCAGGTTTACCCTTAAATGCACCTGTTGAGATCGAGTTCATTTTTGAAGTTGAATGATCGCAGATAAGTCATAAAAAACCGCACCATTTTGGTGCGGCATGAAATCAAATGAGTCTTTGTTCATTTATCAAAAGCTGCAGCGTAATCTGCCAAGAACCGCTCGATACCACTATCAGTCAGCGGATGCTTGGCGAGCTGCTTGATGACACTTAACGGTAATGTTGCAACATCAGCACCAATCAATGCACACTCAAGCATGTGCTTTGGGTGTCGGATTGATGCCGCGAGTATTTTGGTTTCATATCCGTAGTTGTCATAGATGGTACGGATCTGTGAGATCAACTCTGTACCATCCTGCGAAATGTCATCGAGGCGACCAATGAATGGGGAAACTAAGTACGCACCCGCTTTGGCGACAAGCATTGCCTGCATCGCCTGGAAGCAGAGCGTCATGTTCGTCCTGATACCTTGATCAGAAAGCACTTTACACGCTTTAATCCCGTCGATTGTGCTGGGGAGTTTGACAACGATATTGGGTGCAATTTTCGCGCGATCCAATCCCTCAGGGACCATCTTCTCAAACTCCGTTGCGATGACTTCTGCCGATACAGGACCGGCAACGACTTCGCAGATTTCCGCGAGGCGCACGCCGTAATCTATGCCTTCTTTGGCAATCAACGATGGGTTCGTGGTCACGCCATCAAGGATACCCAGGTCATGAGCTTCTTTGATTTCGTCAAGATTTGCGGTGTCAATATACAGTTCCACTTTGCGCTCCGTGTGTTTTCATGTTTGGGAGTGAGTGATATTCAGGACGAAATCACAGGACGGGAGTCTAGGCTGATGTGATGATTTGATCGTTGAATCCGAGCTATGCGGTTTCAAGTTTGGGAGATAATGCTCTCCGCATGATTTTTCCTGTTCCATTGCGAGGCAATGCATCAATAATCTCAACCCGTTTGGGAACCTTGTACCCTGGCAGACGATCTCTGCACCATTGTTTCAGCTCATCCGAATCAACTTGTTGACCATCTTCGAGTTCTACAAAGGCGACGGGCACCTCGCCACGCATTGGATCTGATTGCCCGATCACACCAGAATCGTGAACCACTGGATGTGCGTTGAGGACTTCTTCAATTTCTCGCGGGAAAACATTCTCTCCACCAACGATCATCATCTCTTTGATTCGGCCTGTAATTTTCAGGAAACCGTCCGCATCAATCTGTGCCATATCCCCCGTTTTGAAGAAACCATCTGTATCAAATACATCATTTGTTTCATCATCGAGTCCGAGATATCCCTTCATCACATTGGGGCCTTTCAATCGGAGTTCTCCATCGGTTGAATGAGGTAATATTTTTTCGGTCAATGGATCGACAATGCGCTGGATCAAACCAGGCACAGCCCGCCCCACTGTCCCCGGTCTATTCTCGTGAGGCAAAAGCACATTGGTCACTGGTGATGTCTCAGTGAGTCCATACCCCTCAACAATTGGTTGTTCAAATCTCTCTGCAAATCGGTCCCGTACATTTTCGGGGAGTGGCTCGCCTCCACTTGCGAGCAATCGGAATGATTCAAAGTCTTCCTTTGATGCACTTTTCACCGTGAGTAATGCGTTGTACATCGACGGGATCGCCATGCAAATTGATGGGCGATGAGTTTGAATCAATTCGACCAAATTTTTAGGCATAAACCGAGCACTGTATATCGTCTTGCATCCAAAAACCAAAGGAACAAGCGTCGATCCGGTCAACCCAAAGCTATGAAACTGCGGAAGAACACCAAGAAATACATCACTCGATTTCACACCGATGTGGCTGTGCATCTGTTTGGCATTCGTCAAGAGATTTCGATGCGTGAGCATCACACCCTTTGGTTTTCCTGAAGTTCCAGAAGTATAGAGCACAACCCCCAAATCATCGGCAGATGTCCATTTAGGCAACCTAGGGGTAGGTAATGCTTTGAAGTCAATATCTTCAAGATAGACTATTGTCTTAACCTGAGGTACAAACCCGATATGTTCAATGAGTTTGCGTGATGCAATGATGAGATCACAACCACTATCATCGATGACATAGTTCAGTGTCTTCTCATCAAGCAAATAGTTTAAGGGCACCGCAGTCCGACCTGAAATCCAAACACCATATGCTGCAGCAGCGAATATACCAGAGGTCGGAATCAACATACCAACGCGTGGCTGAGAAGTCTTCGCGTCGACTTGATCCGCGATATGCATTCCCGCGACCATGAGATCAATCCCGCGATAAGATCGCATATCGTCGGTAATGAATGTCCGCATGGGTCTGCGGAGGAGACTCTTTGTAACTGCAATGCCCAGGTTCATGCGTGCTCTCTCAATAAGGCCAAATCTCTAAACCATGCGGCGCGTTGCGGAGATCCTTACTCACCTGCACACTCGCGACCACTGATTCAGATTGTACATCAAATGCACTCACCGTCCCGGGGGAGGACCCCGCAATCACCAATCGATTTTCCATGTCGACACACAGCCCGCGGCCAAACCCTTGCCGGGCATAGTCACCTGGTATGTCTGAGTTGGTCAAATCTGCCAAATTATACTTTGGGTACGCAAACTGTTTGATCACTTTTCCTTGCCGATCTGCCATGACCACCGCATCTTGTCCAGTGGAGTTCATCAGCACTCCCTGTCCTAAAGGCTGACAGTTATGGGTGGTCGGGGGGACCATCGCGTATGGTTTAGTGAGCCCATCGTCAATTGCGACGAGCAGATTCATCGCCAGCCCAGAGAACAAAGGTACTTTTCCAATCACACACACATTATTTATGTGCAGTGTGTCTCCCTCTTGAGCACCATCGGGTAGATTGGGATCATAAATCACCGCGTCGAGTGAATGAACCGTTTTCCCATCCATCTCACGCTCGATTGCTTGAATCCACCATGCGTGATCAAATCGCTCAGCCTTGACATCAAATCGAATAATCGAATCAAAGCTCGTTGCGCTGAGATAAACATACTGATCCCCATCATAAACGATCTCATGGCAATGATGGAGATACGGACATTTGAATGATCGCAATATATTGAACTGCTGATCGAATACAAAGAGCTCATCCGAAGCTGCAATAAAAATCTCTTCCCCAACAAAGCAGATCCCACGCAGTCCGCGTCCCATCCCTCGACCTTCCCAGTTAATGTCAGAACGATTCCAATCGAGTACTTGGGTAAATGATTTCGTCTCAAGATTGATAAGGTAGGCGCCGCCGTGCGAATCCCCTTGATTCGAGGAGCGAACTACATCGGTCATCAGTACCGTGGGCAAAGGCATAGGTCAATCGCTCTCTGCGATGACCATAGCAATCGCGTGTGTTGTAATATGGGACAAGGACAGGTGCCAAGAACGGATCCCTAGTTCACTCGCAATCTCTGCTGCTCGTCCGGAGATCTTAAGCATTGGTTTCCCTGATTGTTCTTTGACCACCTCTATATCAGTCCAACCAATACCCTGCGCCCATCCGGTGCCAAGCGCTTTGAGTGCTGCTTCCTTTGCAGCAAATCTCGCTGCGAGGTGCTCATGATTCCGCTTCGTACTCTTGGAATCTTCTTGCTCGCTTTTGGTAAAACAGCGTTCAAGAAACCGTTCTGGATGATTGCCCATAAGTTTCGTTATGCGTGCTGTATCGACGATGTCCACGCCGGTCCCAATGATCGGCATGTTCTATTCTTTCTTCGGCTTTGCAGGTGACTTTGTAGGCTTTGAGTCTGCCTGCTTTTCAGATTTTTTCTCAGTCTTTGTATCAGACACTTTATCTGATTTTTTCTCAGGCTTTGACTCTGTTTCAGTCTTCGCAGCTTTCGAGTCTGCCTCTTTGTCGCTCGTGTATGACTTCGAACGGTAATCTGTTTCGTAAAAACCTGATCCCTTGAAGATCACTGCAGCACCAGTCCCGATGAGTCTTTCAAGAGTCATTTTGCTGCACTCAGGGCATTTCTTTTTCACACCCGCAGTCATCGATTGAAAAAGCTCGAACTCATGGCTGCAGTTATTGCAGCGGTAATCATAAGTCGGCATCGTTCAATCCTCTCCAGAATCAGTATCAACCGATTCTGCAACCGGCTCTTCCATCACTGGAACGACCGCAACCTTTGCAGGACGCACAACACGATCACCAAGTTTGTATCCGATACCCATATTGATCGAAATGTGCCCAGGCTCGATACCTTCGACAGCCTGTTGCATCATCGCAGCGTGTTCCATTGGGTTGAACACATCGCCAACCTTCGGATCGATTGAGCTTACTCCATATCCGCTGAGCATCCGCAGGAACTCGTCGCGGATCAACTTGACCCCTTCGATGACTTGTTCCGCAGCGACCTTTTCAGGATCTTGAAGCAATGCCATCTCGAATGTATCGAGCAATGGGACCAATGATTGCACCACGCCTTGGGTTGCACCGGTCCGTGCTTCGCGTTCGTTGCCCGATGCTCGGCGCTGGAAGTTCTGATGATCTGCAGTCGCACGGATCAGTTTACCTTGCATCTCATCGCGTTGGATCATGGTGTCGAGCAGCGCTTCGACAATCTCTGCTTGCTCTGGGAGCACTTCGAGTTCACCCGACTTGGCGAGCTGACGAATGGACTCCATCCGAGCAGCATGCTCTTGGCGATCAGCTTCTTGGCTTGCTTCAATCTCCAACGCCGCAGCTTCCTGCTCGTTCATTGCGTTGTCGGTGATGTCTTCGTTGATATTGTGATCTGTGTTTTGTGTATCGTTCATTTGAAAGTCTCAATCAAATAATTAGCCACCAATGATATCGGTGATCTTCTTCCAGAACCCATGAGATTCGGGATTGACATGCTTGTCTTCGGTTTTGGCGAAGTCTCTGAGTAGTTCTGATTGCTTTTTGGTGAGTTTCTTTGGTGTTTCGATCTTTGTCACCACAATCAAATCGCCCATGTGCCCGTTGCGAAGATTTGGAAGTCCCGCATCATCGATCCGGAAGAGATCGCCGTACTGCGTGCCCTTCTTAATCTTGAGTGTCGATTTCCCATCGAGCGTTGGCATCTCAACCTCCGCGCCAAGCGATGCTTGTGTGAATGAAATCGGCATCTCCATCAACAAGTGATCGCCGTCGCGTTCAAAGAAATCGTGTGCTTTGACGCGTACAACAACATGCAGGTCGCCGCGAGCGCCTTGCCCGTCCGGTGATTGCTCAGGTCCTGGAGGCTCGCCTTCACCTGGTACACGCACTGCTTGCCCGTCATGAATACCCGCAGGAATCTTAACGCTCAATGAACGCTTCTTGCCCTGACGACCTTTGCCGTGACACTTCTCGCATTTATCCTTAATCATCTTCCCACGCCCGCGGCAGGTCGGACATGCAACCACCATGCGGAACATCCCGCCAAGCCCTGCCTGCTGCACCTTGCCTTGGCCAGCACATGTCTCGCAGGTGATCGGATCAGTTCCGGGTTTCGCACCCGAACCCGTACAGGTCTCGCAGATATCCATTCGCGTGAACTCGACATCTTTACTGACACCCGTCAGTACATCCTTGAGTTCAAGCACAACCTCGGTTTCGAGATCATACCCACGCGCAGGTCCGCGGCGTTGGCCTCTTCCACCACCGCCGCCGGCTCCGCCGCTGAAAATATCATTGAACATCGAGAAGATGTCATCAACATTCATCCGGTTGAAATCATGCCCGGCAGCACCGCGCCCACGCAAACCCTCATGACCGTACTGGTCATAGATCTTGCGTTTGGAATCATCCGAAAGCACCTCATAGGCCTCGGCACATTCCTTAAACATGCGCTCAGCATCTTTGTCATCCGGATTGCGGTCAGGATGAAACTTCATCGCCAAGCGCCGGTACGAGCGTTTAATCTCATCACCGTCAGCCGTGCGTTCAACACTGAGCACTTCGTAATAGTCGCGGGTTGCTGTCATATACACCTTACCTGGTTATTTCGCTTGCTTCATACCATCGAGCATGGTCTCTATCTGCTGGATTCCTTGATCTGTTATTTCGTACATTTTTCGAATAATACAACGCCCTTCTTCATACACAGGAATCCATTCATTCTTGACTTTGAGAAAGCCATTTCTGTGCATCTCCCCCAAAGGCCATTCTAAAAAACTGTACCAAGGACTGTCGGAAAGGCTTGCGAGTGAGGCATCAGTAGACAGTATGCCTATATATTCATTGTAGTAATGCAGTTGCAGGAGCAGTTGCCGGTGGTAGTCTCGCCTTGACCGTTCTTCGTGTTTGAGTGAACTTGGAGAACCAAAATCTTCAATAAATTCTAATGCATCAGCAACTTTATCGAACGCCGAAATGATAAAACTCCAATACAAATACA
Source organism: uncultured bacterium (assembly GCA_963976235.1). Lineage (GTDB taxonomy): Bacteria > Planctomycetota > Phycisphaerae > Phycisphaerales > UBA1924 > UBA1924. The sequence goes on along the minus strand of CAXBJM010000001.1, from coordinate 484,191 downwards.
AGCCCAAATTGTCAGGAATATACTCGCTTCGTCCAAAGCATCGATCAAATTTGTCTGGCAAATGATCAATATCAACGCCTTCTTTATCAACCTCTGATCTCGCAGTGTGCAAGCACTTCAACGCAACTGGCTCCCCAAACAGACTCCCCTCAAACTTGATGAAATCATCTGTTACCACGAGGTCACTGAGAGAGCATGGATATTTTGCTTGGGCTATAGCAGATTGCAACTTCTCCAATGTTGGAGCTTCGCTCGATGAATAAATAACTCCATACATCATATAAGTCATAAATCAGCACCCCCGCCGTTTCCAGCGAGGGCATGGGTAGTTTAATGAATCAAGATCAGCTCACCGCGCCAACAACTGGCTCGGTGTCTTCCTTGAGATCGGTCAACATCACATCGGTGGTGAGCATCAAGCCCGAGACTGATGCTGCGTTGATGATCGCGCTCTTGGCAACCAAAGCAGGATCGATGATCCCTGCTTTAACGAGATCGGTGTAGTCACCAGTCGCGGCGTTGAGTCCGAAGTTGCCTTCTTCTTCAAGCACGGTATCGACCGCGAGATCGCCGTCGAAACCAGCGTTGGATGCAATCTGATATGCAGGTGCAGTCAACGCACGAGCAAGGATATCGAACCCGAAACGCTCGTCGCCTTTGACCTTCTTGGCGCCTGCTTCGACTGATGCGATCGCACGGAGCATCGCGACGCCACCGCCGGGGATGTATCCCTCTTTGGCTGCTGCACGTGTTGCGTGGAGCGCGTCATCGACGAGGTCCTTGGTTGCTTTCATTTCAGTCTCGGACATGCCGCCGACGGAGATGATTGCGACGCCGCCAGTGAGTTTCGCGTGGCGCTCCATGAGCTTTTCACGATCGTACTCTGAGGTTGACTTCTCGTGCATCGCCATGATCTGACTTGCGCGAGCGTTGATGTCTGCCTTCTTGCCACCGCCGGAAACGATGGTGGTGTTGTCCTTGGAGATCACGATCCGCTTGGCGCTGCCGAGCTCATTGAGCTCGACTGATTCGAGCGAGCGACCAAGGTCTTCTGCGAAGTAAGTACCCTTGGTAAGTACCGCGATGTCTTCGAGCATGGCCTTGCGGCGATCGCCGAACCCTGGTGCTTTCACAGCTGCGATGTTGAGCATGCCGCGAAGACGGTTCACAACGAGCGCTGCGAGTGCTTCGTTCTCAACATCTTCCGCGATCAAAAGCAATGGCTTGCCTGAAGTCGCGACCTTGTTGAGCAACGGGAGCAAATCGGCGAGGTTGCTGATCTTCTTCTCGTGGATGAGGATCAACGCGTCTTCGAGCACGCATTCACCCGTCTTTGGATCGGTCATGAAGTAAGGCGACAAGTACCCCTTGTCGAACTGCATGCCTTCGACATAGTCGAGGGTTGTTTCTGCGCCCTTGCCGTCTTCCACTTCGACGACGCCATCAGCGCCGACTTTGGAGATTGCTTCTGCGATGAACTCGCCGACTTCAACATTGTGGTTTGCCGAGACAGTCGCGACCTTCTTGTAATCGCTTTTGCCCTTACAAGGTGTCGCCAACTCGTCGATCGCACCCGCAGCAACCTGTGCCGCTTTGTTAATCCCGCGTTGGACATGCACCGGATTCGCACCCGCTGCAACAACCTTGAGGCCTTCGGTAAAGATCGCCTGCGCAAGAACCGTCGCACTGGTCGTGCCGTCGCCTGCTTTGTCTGCGGTCTTCTTGGCAACCTGATGGAGCATCTTGGCGCCCATCGACTCGAACGGCGAAGGGAGTTCAACTTCCTTCGCAACCGTGACGCCGTCCTTGGTAACATGAGGGCCGCCGTAGGATTTCTCAATCACAACATGCTTGCCCGCAGGCCCCATGGTGCACTTGACCGCGTCCGCGATCTTATCGACACCCTTTTTCATTTCGAGGAGCGCTTTGTCCTCAAACATAATCTGTTTTGTACCCATATCGATGACTCCTTTGGAGTTTGAATGCTTGTTCGATGAACCTTTTTTGATTAACCGGTATCGATTAACCCTGGACAACGCCGAGGAGTTCTGCTTCACGCATGATCAGGTGCTCAACACCATTCACCTCAACCTCGGTGGTGCCGTATCCCGCAGCGTACACAACCGTGTCGCCCTTAGACACGCTCATGGTTGCGATTGTCCCGTTGTCTAGGCGCTTGCCCGGACCGACCGCGACGACGACGCCGTGGATTGGTTTTTCTTTGCTCGACTCAGGGAGGTAAAGCCCCGAAGCGGTGACGGTTTCTGGTTCAACTGGTTTAACCAGTACGCGATCTTCAAGTGGTTTAACTGCCATGTCTGTATTCTCCAAACTGCTTTTGCAGATGTATTGTGTATCGAAACTGTGAGTGCTAGAACGGAACTCTTAAAATCCCATCCCGCCCATGCCTGGCATACCGCCCATGCCACCCATACCCGGCATGCCGCCGCCCATACCGCCCATGCCTGGCATTCCGCCACCCATGCCGCCCATGCCTTCTGGACCGGCCATGACTGGTTCTGCTTTCTCAGGCTTGTTGGTGATGATGCAGTCCGCTGCGAGCAACATCGTCGCGACGGAACCCGCGTTGATCAACGCACTGCGATCGACCTTGGCAGGAGTAATGACACCCGCTTTGAGTAAATCTTCGTAGGTGTCGGTCAACGCGTTGTACCCGTTAGAACCTTCAGATTCTGCGACTCTCGCAACGACGACGGAGCCTTTCGCACCCGCGTTTTCTGCGATGGTGCGAAGAGGAACGCTCAACGCACGGTACACGACATTCATCCCGGTTGCGTAATCGAACTTGTTCTGTCCGACATCTTCGGATGTCACTTCTTTGGTCTTGCCGTAAACTGATTTCCACTCGCGGCTGCTCGCGATGGCATCCTGTGCACGGATAAACGAAACCGCACCACCAGGGACGATGCCCTCTGCGAGTGCAGCGCGTGTTGCATGCAACGCATCTTCGACGCGTGCTTTTTTCTCTTTGAGTTCTGCTTCTGACGCAGCACCAACATTGACTTGAGCAACCCCGCCGGACAACTTGGCAAGACGCTCTTGGAGCTTCTCACGATCGTAGTCCGAGCTTGATGCTTCGATCTCGCGGCGGATGATCGAGATGCGATCTTGGATATCCTTGGTTGAACCCGCACCCTCGATGATGACGGTGTTGTCCGATGTGATTTCGATCTTCTTCGCCATCCCGAGCTGGGAGAGTTCGATCTTGTCGAGATCGGTTGCGAGATCCTTCATAAATGCTTCGCCGCCGGTGAGGACCGCGATGTCTTGGAGCATCGCCTTACGACGATCGCCGTATCCCGGTGCTTTGACCGCTGCGACCTGCAGGGTGCCACGGAGTTTGTTGATGACGAGGGTCGAGAGCGCTTCGCCCGTGATGTCCTCAGCGATGATGACCAATGGTTTCTTCGCGCCCATGACTTTTTCAAGCAACGGGACGAGTTTGGCGAGGTTGTCGATCTTGTCTTCGTGGATAAGGATGAGTGCTTTATCGAAATCAACCTTCATGCCATCTGGATCGGTGACAAAGTTCGGGGAGAGGAATCCACGATCGAACTGCATGCCTTCAACGACAGTGACTTCTGTTTCAAAGCCTTTACCTTCTTCAACCGTGATCACGCCGTCCTTGCCGACCTTCTCAAAGGCATCTGCCATGATCTTGCCGGTTTCTGGATCGTTGTTCGCGGAGATGGTCGCGACATTCTGAATGTCCTTCTTCCCCTTGATTGGGGTTGCCATCTCGTTGATTGCGTTGGTTGAGATCTCGATGCCCTTTTTCATTCCTCGGACGAGCGAGTTTGCATCAACGCCTGCAGCGATGTACCGCAGGCCTTCTTTAAAGAGTGCTTCTGCGAGGACCGTTGCGGTGGTTGTACCGTCACCTGCATCGTCAGAAGTTTTGGAGGATGCTTCTTTGACGAGCATCGCGCCCATGTTCTCTGCTTTGTTCAATAGTTCGACTTCTTCTGCGACCGAGACGCCGTCCTTGGTAACGGTTGGACCGCCCCATGATTTGTCGATAACCGCGTTGCGGCCACGAGGGCCGAGGGTCACCTTGACTGCGGCCGCGAGTTTTTCAACCCCTGCGAGCAATGCTTGGCGTGCTTCAATGTCGAATGTCAGTTCTTTGGATGCCATGATCTGATTTCTCCGAAACGGGCGGTATGCCCGGTTTGTGTCTCTTCTTAAATGATGCGATAGCGCACCGTCTGCCCATAACCTGTGGCAATCCCTGTGCCAACCCAAACTCGAAAATGCCCCCTACCGGTGCTATGTGATCACCAATTCATCCACATTCTTCTGCCCTCTGTGTCACAGGTGTGAATTCTCATGCCAAACTGGCAGTTGGAAAGGTGGATTCACGCCCTACAAAGCGGGTTTGGATGTGCTATCATTCAACTCGAATCGCAAGGAACGCGATCGGTCTCAATTATCCCATTGAACGGATACCCCAATGCACACACTTGCCGCTTCAAACGAAATCAGTGCTTACCTCCCGATCCTTCTGATGATCATCGGTGCCGCGGGATTCGCTGCAGCCAACCTGCTCTTCTCGTTTATACTCGGTCCGCGTCGAGCGGGTGAACGCAAAGGCGAAACCTACGAATCAGGCATGGATAATGTCGGAACCGCTCGCAAGCGATTCAACATTCGGTTCTACCTCATCGCGATGGTTTTCCTGGTTTTCGATGTCGAAGTAATCTTCCTCTACCCTTGGGCGCAAACCTTCACCAGCCTTGATCCGATGACGGATACTTCAAAGGTCTGGCTACTCCGCATCCTCTTTTTCCTCTTTACAACACTTGTCGCCTACATCTATGGGTATCGCAAAGGCGTGTTCAAGTTCGATTGATACACCACAAACCGCAGAATACACGCAGAACACGGATCAGCTAGGCATTTGAGGCGTACATCCATATGCAGATGAACCAAACCAGCCTCAGACAGACCGAACGCACCCATCCATTGCGAGCATCTCTCGGTGATCGAATCGGCGCAGGCGTCGTCGCTATTCTCTGCCTAAGCGTTTTATCGATGGCCGCCTGGCTCACACCATCGAGCGAGGGACATGGAACACATAAAAAGCTCGGACTCGCGCCCTGCATGTGGGCAGTTACCCTCGATAAGCCTTGCCCGACTTGTGGGATGACCACATCGTTCTCCCACGCAGGTGAGGGATCATGGATTCAAGCAGCAAAGGTACAACCGATGGGCGCACTGCTCGCACTGATGACCGCAACCGTGTTCTGGGGCGCCTCAGTTCAAGCACTCTTTGGTGCACATATTGGCAGCATCATCCAACCAACACTCCGACCACGGACTTTCCTCGTCTTCGGCGCTCTGCTCTTACTCGCATGGTTTTACAAAATCGCCACATGGTAAACAATCAATCATGAATACGACACACACCAACCCGATAAAATCAAAGACTCCTTCCCAAATAGTGAAGATCAGTATGATCTTGTTATCGATCGGAGTGCTCACCCAAATGAGCGGCTGCGTCTTTGGCGCTGCGATCGGTGGGATGCTCGAATCGGCACATCGAACTGAGAGTCACGAAGTCGAAGCAGAGTACGACGGCATTCAGGGACACACCTTCACTATCGTGGTCAGCGCGAACAGACTCGTCGAAGCGAATAACCCAGGAATTACCGCAAGACTCACCCAACGGATCAACGACCGACTCATCCAGAACGCAGATCCGAGTTGGGCAATTCCGAGCCAAGATCTCCTCACGGTGCTCTACAACACACCACAATGGCCAGCACTACCTCGGGGTGAAGTTGCAGAGATGCTCGGAGTCGAAAGACTGATTGTCTTCGAGCTCACCGAGTACAGTCTGCACGAACCAGGCAACAAATACATCTGGGACGGTTCCGCATCAGGTATTGTCACGGTCTACGAATCAGATTCAGGATTCCCGGACGATCCTATTTTCGAGAAAGCAATCCGAGTGAGCTTCCCTGACTCTCGAGGATACATGCGATCCGAAATCCCCGAAGCTGCAGTCACTACGGAACTCGCCAATCGCCTCACTAATCGCGTTGCGTGGCTCTTTTACTTTCATGAAGAATCAAATGTCATCCCATACTAAAACACATCGAGTACATGATGAATAGATCGAAGCAAAACGCCATACTCATTGCTGTTGCGATGACGATACTCACACTCATACCTGGGTGCAATATCGTCACGCCAATCGCGTATGCGATACATGGCCCACAGAAAATCAATCCGGTTTATGAACTGAATGAAGAACTCAAAACGGTAGTCTTTGTAGATGACCCATCGAGTAAAATTACACAGCGCCGACTCCGTTATACAATCGCCAAGCAAGCAACATCTGAACTTCTCGACAAACGCATTCTTGTTGACATGCTTGATCCTCGCGGCATCTTGACCGCAGCAAGCAATGAACGATTCGGTGAACAGATGAGCATCTCAGAACTCGGTAAATCCGTAGGAGCGGATATCGTGATCTACGCGGTAGTGACTGATTTTTCCATCTCACCCGAGGCAGGCGCCTACATTCCCCGAGCGTCATTGCGAATCAAAGTGATCGATGTTGCAGAGGGACAGCGGGTGTGGCCGAGCGACACGAAAGGGCATATCGCAAACATTCAGATTCCCCAACGACCAGGCAATTCACCTGAAAGCTCAACCTCAGGAGCACGCCTTGAGGTTGAGCAAGAACTCGCTCAACGGGCAGGAACAGGACTCGCTCAACTTTTCTACAAGCATGAAATTACAGAAACGGTACTCAACAGACGGTGATCACAAATCAAGACCATCACGACATTGTCCACCTTGTTGCGGTTCCAAGCACGAACCCGGATACCAAACCCCTCGGGCGACTTATTCCCGGAATGCTGTGTCATCGTGCGATTCAAGCAGGACTCACACCTCCTGGGCAAATCGTCCTCGTTGGCGACAGCACATGTGAATCCCAAGCTCAACTCCTTGGACTCCAATACACTTCCCGCCTCACACCTCCATTGGGTAACCCCAAACTCCTCCGTAGGCGTTTTCGTCAACTCACCAGACATGCAAAACGCATCATCTGTTGGAATGATGAACTCGCTTCGATGCTCAGGGGGATCACTGCTGATCGTGATTTAATCTCAACTCTACCCACGCACGCACCATCACATATCAGTAAAAACATATCCATCCGCGTCTTCGAACAACAAGACAGAGAGTACTGGGAAAATCGTGAGCATATTGCAGAGGTTGACACGCTTTTACCCGGTGTGCTCGATGACATCGCAGATGACCTGCAACCGATCGAGCGAGCAATGCTGGGAATGAATCCCGACGCGATTTGTATCGGCGTGCTCTCCGATCGACCATCGGATGTCGATGCTCGTGAACTCGCATTCCTGATGGGTTTACTCAATGCTGCGGGATATCCACTCACCGGAATTGTCCCCAACACTGCATCCCATATCGCAGCAGCTCGTCGGCATCATCGCGGGCTCGGAGGAAAGTTTCAGTTCCTAGTCATCGCGGATCCGATTACGGCTCGACTACCGATCTTCGATGCAATGATCCATCCGTGCTTTGATGGTTCTGGATCATCTATGCTTATCGAACGGATGTGCGAAAACGCAGATGTCCCTGTACTTCGATTAAAACAATCCGCACGCGAAGGACTCTCCAGAGCGCCCGCGGTTGCAGGACCGATCATCGAACATCTCGATGCTCTCGTTGCTGAAGCGAATCAAAGACTCTCAACTGCAGAGCCAATCAATGCCTAACGCCCCCACCAGCGTACTGTTCGTCTGCCTCGGAAACATCTGTAGATCACCACTGGCTGATGGGATATTCACTCATCTCGTCAACGAACAAGGACTCGCTGACCAATTCCGCATCGACTCCTGTGGCACTGGCGCCTGGCATGTCGGTAACCCACCCGACCCACGCTCTATCCTCGTCGCAGCGAAATACAATATCGATTTGACGAACCTCCGTGCTCGCCAGTTTGATTCTGAAACTGACCCAACAGAGTTCGATTGGATCATCCCGATGGATGTATCAAACCAGCGAGAACTCATCAAGCAGGGTACTCCCAAGGACAAAGTCCGCCTCATGCGATCATTCGACCCAACAATCAAAGGCAATAAAACACCCGATGTGCCCGACCCCTACTACGGCGGCGACGATGGCTTCGATAAAGTCTACGAAATGTTGATGCGGGCTTGCAAGGGAATGCTCGAAATGATTTAAACTAGAGATGCGATCTCTATCAGTTTTTTCGCAATTCGAAGTTCATGTTGTCTATCAGATGTGCTCAGCCCCATATTCACCGTTGCTAGACGAGCTAATTGATCTGCAACAACCTCTGGGTTTCCTTGCATCGCAATCCTCAATAACCCTGGCGCATATGAACTATACTCATCGAATGCATCAGAACAATCGTTGATGCCGATTGGATCCCATTCGTTGAAAAGTACCTCGTCAACTGATGAAATAAGATCACGCATTATCTTTGCATCTGATCGAATTGACATGTTTTACAGATCCAGCATAAGCCGTGCAGGATCTTCGATCGCATCTTTGATACTCACCAAGAACTGCACCGCTTCAGCACCATCGACAATCCGATGGTCGTAGCTCAATGCAAGATACATCATCGGCCGCAAAGCTACTGTGCCGGGATTGTTCGGGTCTTCCATCGCTCTCTTCTTGATCCCGTGCATCCCAAGAATCGCAGCCTGAGGCGGATTGAGAATCGGTGTTGACATCAACGAACCAAAGATACCACCATTGGTGATGGTAAAAGTACCGCCTTGCATTTCTTCAAGCGTGATTTTGCCATCCCGTGCGCGCAATGCCATGTCCTTGATGGTGCTTTCGATCCCCGCGAAGGAGAGATTTTCAGCGCTCCGTATCACAGGAACAACCAACCCCTTGGGCCCTGATACCGCGATCGCGACATCGTTGTAGCTGTGCTTCTCAATCGCAGGCTTGCCGTTATCGCCTTGAATGATGTATGAGTTGATCAGCGGGAACTTCTGGAGCGCCTGGGTGGTTGCCTTGACAAAGAAAGACATGAATCCAAGGTTGATGCCATGCTTCTCTGCAAATGCTTCCTTGTGCTGCTTGCGGAGGTCCATCACCGGCCCCATATCAACCTCGTTAAAAGTTGTGAGCATTGCTGCGGTTTGTTGTGCCTCGACGAGTCTTGATGCGATCGCTTGACGCATGGGAGACATCCGCTCTTGGGTCACTTCACGGACGGTCCCACCCGAGGGTGCTGGCGCTGCTGATGGTGCCCCATCTTGGTGTGTCTGGATATAAGCGAGTACATCTTGCTCGCGGATTCTTCCAGATGCACCGGTTCCAGCGATCACTCCAAGGTTGAGTCCCTTATCCTCAGCAAGTTTACGAGCTAAGGGTGTTGCCTTCACCTCAGAGCTTGTAGACTTGGTGGGTGCAGGCGCGACCGCAACCGCTGATGCAGCGGGTGCTGGAGCAACTGGTGTTTCAGATGTGGGCGCGGGGGTTGGCCCTGTTTGGGAAACTGGTGCAGGCGCTGGATCTGCTGGTGCCGAATCGCCCGCGGGCTTTGCTGCCGATTCATCGATTTCACCAACCGAAGCGCCAACATCGACCTCGTCGCCTTCCGCTGCCGAGTGCTTGACAACACCGGATGCGGGCGCGGGAACTTCCATCGTTACCTTGTCAGTTTCGAGTTCCAGTACAGTCTCATCGCGTTCGACATAGGCGCCGTCTTCGATCGTCCAGGTGGCGATGACGCCGCTGGTGACTGACTCGCCGACATTTGGGATCACAATCTGTGTGCTCATGGTCTTATCCATCTCTGGCCGTCATTGGCCAACTTGATTTGTTCGCTTATGCCTTGGCGGTTGCCACCTGGGTCTGTGTTTTTTTACCTTCAGGCAATGCGCCGATCGCTTTGCTGATAACTTCTTCTTGCTCAATCTTGTGCATTGCCTTTGAACCAGTCGCAGGCGTACTCGATCTCGGACGACCAACATATTCCGGCCGATCCCATCCGAGCCCCTCTTGGAACATATCACACACATGCAGATACGCGCCTGAGTTATAAGGCTCTTCTTGCGTCCACACACGCGATGCAGATTGTGGATACAGTGCATCGATTTCTGTGATCAGTTCCTTATGGAATGGGTAGAGCTGCTCAATACGCAAAATGGCAACATCGCGTTGATCACGATCAACCCGGCGTTTGTCGAGTTCATGGTAAATTTTGCCACAACAGTAAATTACCTTGGTGACCTTGCTGCGATCCCATCCGTCTTGTTCAAAGCGAGGATCATCGAGCATCTCTTTGAAGCAACTGTCATAAATCTCGTTCAACGGACTTGTTGGAACACGAAGCATGCTCTTGGGAGTCATGACAACCAATGGCTTGCGGTATGTCGCTTTGACCTGACGACGCAACATATGGAAAGTTTGCGCTGCGGTCGAAGGATTCACAACAAGCATATTGTTGTTGCCACAAAGCTCAAGGAACCGTTCGAGGCGAGCGGATGAATGCTCTGGTCCTGCACCTTCATGCCCGTGAGGCAAGAGCATGGTCAACCCTGACCATCGTTCCCACTTTGCTTGAGCTGATGCAATGAACTGGTCCACTATTGCCTGTGCACCGTTGTAGAAATCGCCAAACTGGCCTTCCCAGAGAATAAGCATTCCTGGATCGCCAAGCGAGTACCCGTATTCAAATGCAAGCACTCCAACCTCAGACAAAGGCGAATCATGCACACAGAAATGCGCCTGACGAGCTTTTCCGTCATCTGCGATGCTCCCCGGAGGTGTCGCGGTGCCCTCTTCGCCAACCTCTCGGATGGTATTCAACGGCGTATACGGTTCCCCGGTCTCAAAGTCACGCACGACCGCATGACGATGCGAGAATGTGCCTCGCCGACAATCCTGACCAGACAAGCGAACAGGATGCCCTTCCGCCAAGAGTGTGCCATAGGCGAGCTGCTCTGCATCCGCATACGAAATCATCTCAGCGTTATGCAACTCCGAACGATCCTTGAGCAGTTTTTTCAGCTTTGGATTGAGCTTGAAATCTGCTGGAACCGATCCGATCGCAGCAGTTACCTCTTCGACTTGTTCTTTGCTGACTGCGGTTTTTACTTCTTCGAACGAGAACTTGTGCGAGAGACCAGCCCATCGCTGACTCCCGGGATCAATCGTTGGATCATTCGGAGCGTTTTGGGCAGACTGCTGCGCCTTCTCGAGTGCTTCGTTCAAACGATGCACAATTGATTGACGATCTGCTTCTGATATTGAGTTCTCTGACAAAAGCTTTTCTGTATATACCTTGAGTACCGAAGGCTTCTTCTTGATCAGATCCGCCATTATTGGTTGGGTAAAACTCGTTTCGTCCTGCTCGTTGTGACCATATCGGCGATAACACACCAAATCAATAAATACATCACGCTTGAACTTCTGGCGATACTCCGCTGCGAGCTGCGCAACAGTCACCACTGCTTCGGGATCTTCTCCGTTCACATGGAAAATTGGCGCATCAATGAACTTGCCAATATCTGTACAGTATCTCGATGAGCGAGAATCTTCAGGAAGTGTCGTAAACCCGATCTGATTGTTCACTACAACATGTACCGTCCCGCCGGTTGTATAACCATCGAGCTGGGAGTAGTTGAGCACTTCTTGCACAATGCCTTGACCAACAATCGCGGCATCGCCATGAAGAAGGATCGGAGTGACGCGCTCTCTTGCGGTATCACCACGAAGGCGTTGCTTTGCTCGGCATCTGCCCGCGATAACGCCGTTCACTGCTTCGAGATGACTCGGGTTGCTTGCCAGAGCAAGATGGACCATCCGACCGTTGTTCAAACGACGAGTCCCGGAATACCCACGATGGTATTTCACATCTCCGCCGCCGTCAGCAAATCCTTCGGACCAGTTTCCTTCGAACTCAGTGAAAATCTGTTCGAGTGTCTTCCCGATGGTATTGTGCAAAACATTGAGTCGACCACGATGCGCCATCCCGATTACGATCTCTTCAGATCCCAGATCAGAGAAAGATTCGATCATATGATCGAGCATCGGAATCAATGATTCAGCACCTTCAAGACTGAATCGCTTTTCACCAGGGTATCGTCGGCCCAAGAATCGTTCGAATGATTCTGAGCGTGTAAGATGTTCAAGGATATTTGCTTTTTGTGTTTTGTCGAGCTCGAGTTTTCCAGCGATCTTTTCATACCGCTCCACCAACCATGCCCGCTGCTCAATATCTGCAACATGCATGAACTCAACACCAATTGTCGAACAATAGACCATCTCTAATCGTTCGATCACATCCCGAAGCGGGATCTGTGAACCCAGTCCCATGCTTGTGCCATCAACCTGACGGTTCAGATCTGAATCATTCAATCCATGATACGCAAGCGTCAGCGAATCCGGCCGAGGCCTTGGTCGACCGAACGGATCGATTTGAGCACAGATATGCCCTTGATCTCGATACGCACCTATGAAGTCATCAACGATCGCCTCGAAATGCGATGCTTGCCCTGCAGGGCGACCAACTGTTGGAGTGACCTTGATCGGACCACTCGAAACGTGCGCAGATTCTGCGGATGCTGATTGAGGTTTATTTCCTGGTGTACCTTCTCCAAAGAGTCGCAGCTCATTTGCATGAGCAAGGTCGAACCCTTGGAAAAAAGCCCGTAACTCAGGGTCTAACGAGGAAGGATCAACCGTGTAAGCGCGGTACTGCTCTTCGAGATATTCCGCATTCCACTGATTAATCGACGGCACACTTGGTTTGGGTACAGAGCTCATAGCACTCCTTAGTCGACCCTCTTATCAGGCACTCCGGCCTGTAGTCGAGTGGACTATCGGACGAACAAAACGGGACTTCCTGTCTCGTAACAATCGTAGTCCTTCTTATCGACCTTTGAGCATGTCAATCCACCAATTCCCACACCTTTGATCACTTGAGTCTCAAACCACTAGACAATCCTGTCTAGCAAAGTGCTCGATCCGAGGATAGATTCAACCGAATCGGCCGGACACATAGTGCTCAGTTTCGATGAGTTTCGGGTTCTGGAATAGCGTCGCGGTTGGGCCGTACTCAACAAGTCGACCAAGGTACATGAACGCTGTGTAGTTCGAGACACGGGCAGCTTGCTGCATATTGTGTGTCACGATCAGCACCGTGTACCGCTGAGAAATTTCTGTGATTAACTCTTCGATTTTGAGCGTTGCTACCGGATCGAGCGCTGAACATGGTTCATCAAGCAGAAGGACCTCTGGGTCTGCGACGATCGCACGAGCGATACAAATCCGTTGTTGCTGCCCACCTGATAATCCTAATGCGGACTTCTTCAACCGGTCTTTTACTTCATCCCAGATTGCTGCGGCTCGCAGACTTTTCTCGCACGCTTCTTCAAGTACCGCTTTTCGGCGTTCGCCATCAATCCGAAGTGGATACACCACATTCTCAAAGATTGACATCGGGAATGGATTAGGTTTCTGGAACACCATCCCTAATCGCTTGCGTAGTGAGATTACATCGACCGAGGGTGCATAGATCGGAGATCCATTGAGTCCGATCCCGCCTTCAACTCGTACGCCTTCGACCAAATCATTCATCCGATTGATCGAACGCAAGAGCGTTGATTTACCACAACCCGATGGACCAATCAAGGCAGTAACCGAACCTCGCGGCACCCTCATTGAAATGTCATGGATTGCCTTCGTTTCTGAGTACCAGAGATTAAACCGTTCGACTTCGATCACACCTTCAGCTTTGAGAACCTCAGGATGCACGGTTGCCTCTGGAACTTCGCCACGACGGATAGCATCAATCACGTTGTAGGATGAACCTGCCGCTTCGCTTTGCCCATAGGCAACAGAGCGAGCTACATTGGTCGGCGAGTTTGTATCAGTTGTTTTTGATTCCATAGTGCTCATACCGTTGGTCCTGACATTCTAGCTCTCAGACGGGATCGAATGCGAATCGCTGCGAGGTTGAGCCCGAACACAATCGCTAAAAACAAAAGCGTTGTCGTCCAAACCAAGGGACGAGCAGCTTGTGAATCTGGACTCTGAAAACCCAAATCAAAGATATGGAATCCCAGGTGCATAAAACTCCGATCCGCATGGATGTACGGATACTGACTCGAAATCGGTAAATCTTGATTGAGTTTCACAGCGCCCACGAGCATCAACGGCGCAACTTCACCCGCACCACGAGCCATCGCAAGGATCGCCCCGGTTAGTATCCCAGGGAGTGCACCGGGGAGAACAATCCGCCGCATTGTTTGCCACTTTGATGCACCACACCCATAACTCCCTTCACGCATTGAGTTTGGAACAGCTGCAATCGCTTCCTCAGTTGCAACAATGACTACAGGCAATGTCAACAACGCGAGTGTAAGGGATGCCCAGAGCATGCCGCGAGCGCCAAATGTCGGCGTGCCGTCCTGAGCACGCGCTTCATAGAGCCCATGGAAGTAAGGCATTCCAGTGACCAATAGAATCACAAGGATCAGTACAATCACCCATACCAACCAAGACACCCGTTGCATGATTCTGTTGAACTGAGATGCTGCTTTGCCTGGGTCGGGCTTGCTCCATAACTTGGCAGTAAACCCAAGCATGAGCGTCACACCAGTGAGGACAAAGATCCCCCACCATGACCATGCGTTCATACGCGCGGACTCGGACGCACCTGTATCAACATATGCACCCAGTGTGTAACAAAAGAATCCCAGACCAAACACGCCATACACAATACTGGGCACACCTGCCAGGTTATTGACCGCGATTCGGATCAAACTGGTCACGATGCCTTGCTTGGCGTACTCTCGCAGATATAACGCCGCGATCACTCCCATCGGTGTCACAAAGATCGTCAAGAGCAAGGTCAATATCACAGTACCAACAATAACAGGATAGATCCCGCCTTCGGTGTTTGCTTCGCGTGGATTAGTCGTCAGGTATTCGACCCAACGAGATGTAAACACTCCTGCTTTTTGCATTGTTGATAAATCATTCGCTGCGACCAGTCGAACGACCTGACTCATGAGCATGGGCTCATCGCTAAGTGTTTGAGAGATCGGCGCGAATTGACCTGTTGTTGGTTCAACCACCACCATCCGGATTTGACTATCTACTGATTCAATCTCATCAATTGATTCGAGTACATGCTCATACTCAACAAGCAACTCAGTTTCTTGTTGTGCGACACTGAGTTTCATGGATTCGAGTTCAGACTCGCTGATGACATTGCCGCCCCAAGGATGGGCGATCCAAATCGTGAGCACAAGCATCGCAATCGCAATCGAGCACCCTGTCCTGATGAACTGTCCCTGTCTTGCTTTGGATGACCCGAGTTCTGTGCCATATGAGCGGAATCGATACAACACATATCCAACACTGCCTGCAAGCAGAATCAATATACCCCAGACTACACCATTCGCACGAACCAGCCCCTCGTCCCCTCTTTCAGATTCGAGTTCCGCTTGTCGTACTCGCAACCGGTTCTGTTCCATTTCATGGTTAATCGCGCCGAGCGCATCTTTCTTGAGCTCCTCAACTTCCATCCTGCGTTGACGAGCCTGTCTATGCAACTCTGCGTACGCATTGAGGACATCTTCTGATCCTTCTGCGATAATTGATTCACTCTCTGCCTGAACCTCAAGAATAGATTGGGGTACACCAAACCACACGCCCCATACTTCGCGTTCAAGCATGATTGCATCTTGAGGAATTTCAATATTCGCTATGGAGGTATCATCAACCCATCGAAATGATTCCTGACCAAGATCACGATTACCAACACGGTATAGCGTTCGATATTGCGGATCTTGACTAACAACTGTCGGAACGCGCTCATGTTCAGTCACGATACCGAGAATCACTTCTCCATCATTGAGCGTCACTTGATGAATTGGACGAGGCCAAAAGGTCATGGACCCGTTCACCACCACTAAACCAATCAAGAACACAATCATTGATAAACAGACGATCAACGCTCCACCGGTGAGCCAAACCATTGGTTCACCAATCGCACTGGGAAGTGTCCGCCTCTGCGTGTGGATGATCTTCGGTTGTGCCGACTGTGTTTCGCTCATAGCCCAGCGTTCCTTGCTCGCACAACACTCCGCACAACTTCTGCAAGTGTATTAATCACGAATGTCATCACAAACAACACTAAACCGCACAAGAATAGCACTCGGTAATGCGTTTCATCTTTGGGTGCTTCTGGGAGTTCCACTGCAATGTTTGCTGCGAGGGTACGGAATCCAGAGAAAATGTTCCAGTCCATCTCTGGTGTATTGCCTGTTGCCATCAACACGATCATTGTTTCACCAACCGCCCGGCCAAACCCGATCATGCACGCGGAGAAAATCCCCGATGCCGCCACTGGGAGCACCACCCTGCTCGCTGTCTGCCAGGGAGTCGCACCCGCACCTAATGATGCGGTCCGCAATGTCATGGGGACCGCCTGGAGCGCGTCTTCAGAGATTGTGTAGATAATCGGAATCACCGCAAACCCCATGATAATCGCAACGATTAATGTGTTCCGCGGGCTAAATGTTCCAAAGATTGAATCGCGGGGATCAAACCCCATTGCCTGTACAGCGGATGCGCAGATAAATGCGAGCACAAAGCTCAATCCAAGCAAACTCACAAACTTCCCAAGCACAACCCCACTCGCGGTGAGACCTGCCTTCGATGAAATAAGCAGATCAATCTTTCGGCGAATAAATATCGCTTGCCCTACCCAGACGACCACACACGATACTGGGAAAAATACAACTAACCATCCCGGATGTGCCGAACCATATTCGTTATTGAGCCATCGCTGAAGATTACCCTGAGCTAACCCAATCTCCGCGAGCGCATCACCTTGATCGCCCTCATTGTTCGCCCGAACGACAATACCATCGAGTACGCCCATATCCATCGCACGCAATCGACGCACAGTTCTTGTGTTATAACTCGCATCGCCCGACCATTGCGGCAATTCTGCATCTGGGACATCCTCGACCGCTCCTGCTGCCATTGCAGCATCAAACGCATCAGGAGCGAACCATGATCTCACGACCATCGGACCAATAAGCGTACTCGATGCCAAACCAATAAACACCGCGAGCCCTACAAGCATCAAATGATGTCCCGTGCGTGTTCGCAAACGATACGCCAAAGGGATCAACTGCCAGACATGTGCTGCCGCGAGAATAACAAGCGGGATCACAACGAGTCCGATGACGAATGTATCGAGATGATCGGCGACAAACGGCGCGACAACCATCGCAGCGACAAACCCGAGCACAACCGAAGGCAATGAAGCCATCAACTCGACTGTTGGTTTCACTTTTTTCCGTACTCGCTTTGAGACAAACTCGCTTGAGTAGATTGCTGCGAGCACCGCGATAGGGATCGCAAAGAGCATCGCGAATACTGTCGCTTTGAGCGTACCGAAGATCAAAGGCATCAAACTGAGTTTGATCTCAGATGCATCGTCGCCAGATGAGGATTGATACACATACTCAGGCTCTGCAACCCCTTCGTAATGCACACGACCAAAGAGGGCACCGATACTAAACTCTGGATATCCCGGTTCAAACTCATGGAATGAATAGTTTCCTGATGCGTCCATCACCATGACACCATCGTTCTTGGGCGCGATTGCTGCTGCAACGGGATGATCAACACCTGTATCAACACTGAGTATCCGTTTTTCACTCGTCATATGAACAAGTTCGAGCATCCCGGAATCATGAAGGATCGCAACAGATCGATCTCGCGTGCTTGAAGTGATCGCAACAATCGGACCATTCTTTGAGCGAATATGGTGCGATCGAACAAGCATCATCTCGTCGGTGGTTGATCCAGTTTTATCTTTCGCGACATGGAATGAATCAAGCGTACCATCTGCTTGACCGATCAACATTGTTTGACCACCGAGAAGCATATTCGCGGTTGTGATAGTTCCACCCTTACTGATAAGCTCGATGGATTCGATGAGCGCATACTTATTCCTGCTCACTTCTGCATATCGCTCGCAATGCCCGTTTTCCCAAATACAGAGCACATGATTTCCATCTGCAGTGATCATCAACCAGTCAGGCTTGGATTGAGTATCTGCGAGTTGAAATGACTTGGTGCTGAGCTTTGTTCGTGCAGGTCCTCCACCGAGTGGGCGAATAGTGCGGATGGTATTCACATGAACAGATCCGTCATCTCTCAACGCTGCGAGGAACTTTTTCCCTGTTGGGTTTTTCTGGTAATCGATTGCAATGATCGCCCCCTCACCCGCTTTAAGCGCAATCCGCTCCCCCATCTCAACTTCAAACTCTACCAGTCTCCCTCGTTCGGGATCGAGTCGTTCGATATAACCCAAAGGTACGGCTTCGATCATCCCTTCTTCGAACACCTGATCAGTATCGAGATCATTCGATTCGACTCTGGTTGCGTAACCCACATTTCCTAGGGACACACTACCGTCCTGAAAACCCAACGCGATGAACTCACCGTTTCGAGCAAAGCTGAATGCAGATGGGATCTCAGCACCCAGAGCGAGTTCAGAGCGTCCTACCTCTTCACCGCTATGAATGATCATCGTTTGAGCGGCATAGTTTTCATCGATCACAGTCGCGCTGTGTGTATACGGATCGATAAGCAAACGAGCGGGCCGAGATTCTTGGGTGATTGCTCCGCCTAACTCATTTTCTTGAGTCCCAGACGCAAACAACGGCACCACCACCCAGACAAGGTAAAAACATATCCCCAGTACCGCAGCAAGCACCACAAATCCGCCCGTAGTCACCACAAACTCGGCAGCGGAATCCATCGCGTGCAACCGACGCGAAGCTGCATTCCGAGATTTTGATTCTGATGAACTCATAGGTATTCTTCTTGAAAAGAAGGGAGCAGGTTGTCACCCACTCCCTCTTTGTGTCATCATGAACTCGTGATTATAGCGAGCCAATCTTCTGTAAGAATTCAATCTTAAAAATCAACATCGATCTTGAGTGTCTCAAAATCTTCTCGTGCGACCGAAGCAGGCACAGGGAAGTACCCGTCCTTAGCAACAACTTCTTGTCCCTGCTTGGAGAAGATAAGTTTGACAAACTCTGAACGAAGCGGATCATTCAAACCTGTCTCAGGATCTGCATTCACATAGAGGTACAAGAATCTTGCAATAGGGTAATCACCTGAGAGCGAGTTCTCTGCATTCGCATCGAATGCTTCGTCACCTTCTTCAAGCGAAACCGCCAATGCCTTTACACCAGCGGTTTTATATCCAAGACCCGAGTAACCGATACCGTACTTGTCAGTGGTTACACCCTGAACAACAGCAGATGAACCAGGCTGCTCTTTCACAGACGCCTTGTAATCATTTCCCTGAAGCCCAACCTTCTTGAAGTACCCGTAAGTACCCGATGCTGAGTTTCGGCCGTAGATGTTGATTTTACGGGTCCGGTACGCACGATCTGTCACGCCCAGGTCGCCCCAGGTCATGTCTTCGCCAACCACGGAGAATACTTCGGTGATCTGCTCGATACTGATTTCATCGAGCGGGCAATCCTTGTGAACATAGACTGCCAATGCGTCGATCCCGGTGCGAATTGCGGTGGGCTTGTAACCAAACTCTGCCTCGAATTTATCAAGTTCGGAAGATTTCATTGCTCGGCTCATCGGCCCAAAGTTTGACTGACCCTCAATCAACGCTGGTGGTGCAGTCGATGATCCCTTGCCTTCTACTGAAGTCTTGACGGATGGGTAGAAACCACTGAACTCTTCGCCCCAGAGCGTCATCAGATTGTTCATGGTGTCTGATCCGATACTGGTTATTGTCCCTGATACGCCGCTGGTCGCGACATATGTAGGCAACTCACCCTGGGTCTCCTGTGCATCACCCATCGCAAGCAGTGGAACGAGTCCCAATGCCGCAACTGTTGTGACGATTCGTTTGCCTGACATCTGTTTAAACATCTTGATCACGGTGTCTCTCCTAAGTAGTTGTGGATACCTTATCCAGTTATGAAGAATAATCTCACCATGAGAACCTGAATGCGAACTTTGAAACACTAAGGTTGTGTGAAGTTCGTCCCCAAACCCTGCTCACACACCCTAATCGATGTACTGACAACTATTTACAGTACGTCTATCGAATTGATTCTGAAATACAGATCAAATTATTTCTCCTCGAGCAGCTCGTTCACCTTTGCGACCAACACTTCATCTCCAGGTGTTGTACGAGACGAGAACCTTGCAACGACCTCACCTTTCCGATTCACCAAGAACTTGGCGAAGTTCCATTCGGGTTCGCCACCAATGGGTTCGGGCTGAGCAGTGAGTTGCTTGTACAAAGGATGAACCCCATCGCCCTTCACATGGATCTTCGCAGCCATCGGAAAAGTTACATCGTATGTTCCAGAGCAGAACTGCGCGATCTCTTCGTTCGTGCCCGGCTCTTGAGCACCAAAGTCATTTGCAGGGAATCCGATGATGACCAACCCATCCTTCTTATGCTTGCGGTAGAGTGCTTCAAGCCCTTCATACTGAGGTGTCAACCCGCACGCGCTCGCGACATTGACCATCAATACCACCGACCCGCGATAGGTTTCGAGATTCTGCTTCGTGCCATCGAGCATTTCCATCTTGTATCCCAGAACATCTTTCGAGACCATTTTTTTCTCCTCTTTGGGTTCAGCTTGTAAGTAAGATTCTGTTGAACTCAGTTGTGATCGTGTTTCCTGTTGATTCTCCAGAATATGACTCATCCCAAGACATGCGGGCAACAAGCCGCCAGCCATTGCGCCCACGATTGCTAAAGATTTTGACTTGTTCAACCAACTGTTTCTCAATATACACATATCTTCAATCCTTTCAGGATTCACATTCGATCGTATCTACCAGAGTATAATCGAATCCTGCTATGCCCAACACCCCGCACCATCAAATTCTTCAACGAACCGTACGATTCTCCATCAACCCAGATGGCTCGGCCCTCGGCGAGAACTCATACGCAGGTAAACCAAGCCTGTCCGGGTACGGTAGATATTATGAAATACAGATTGCTGTCAAAGGACAACCTGATCCTCAAACCGGATATCTCATCGGAATCCAACACATAGATTCCATCGTCCGTGAGCACCTTATCCCGGTGATCACCAAGCAAGTTGCAAACAACCCGAGCTCGAACCCCGCACTCCTGCTCATCGAGTTCTGGCCGATCATCACTGATCTCATCAAACATCAACTCCATGCCATTTGCTGGCAACTCACCCCATACGATTGTATCGAAATGAATACATCCACCCAATCCACCAACGCGGTGCTTGTCCGCCAACGCTTTGACTTTGCTGCTGCTCATCGTCTGCACGCGCCGGGAATGAGCGATTCTGAGAATGCGGAATACTTTGGCAAATGCAACAATCTCAATGGTCACGGCCACAACTATCAACTCGAACCCTGTATACACATTCCGATTGAACTGCTCGAATCGAGGGACTACCAACTGGAAATCCAAAGAGCCGTCAACTCTGTATTGCTTGACAAACTTGACCACAAGTTTCTCAACATCGATTGCCCGTGGTTCAACCAAGACATCGGAGGCGTGATTCCATCCGTCGAGAACATCGCACGGGTTTGCTTTGAGCAACTCGCCCCAACGATTGCGACAATCGCGCAGGGAGTTCGACTCGTTTCGATGTGTGCATGGGAAACTGAGAAAACTTCAAGCATCTACCCCGCAAATGCACACGAAGCACTCTGACAGGCAACAATACCGACCGTGAACACACCCGAACGCATATTAATTATCCGCCCGAGCGCATTAGGAGATGTGTGTCGATCAGTCTGCGTGCTCGCCGCAGTGAAAGAGCAGTATCCAGAAGCGAAGATCGATTGGATGGTCCAAGATTCATTTGTTGAAGCGATCAAGCATCATCCAGCACTCAACGAAGTAATCCCATTCCATCGCAAGAAGTTCGGGGAGCAATGCAAAAAAGGTCGCATTGGTGAACTCTTCAAGTGGATACGTAAGCTCAAAGCAACCAACTACGACATGGTGATTGATGCCCAAGGCCTGGCGAGATCTGGTTTCTTCACCTGGGCAACCAAAGCCCCAATACGCATCGGATATCGCGACGCACAAGAAAACGCATGGATCTTTTTAAACAAACGAGTCCAAGCCCCCCGCTCGCTGCACACTGTAGACCGGATGCTCAAACTCGCAGAGCATACCGGCGCAGATATATCCAAACCCAATATGCAGCTTTATTCAGGGGATGATGAACTCTCGCAGGTCATTATCGAGTATCCCGAGCGGTATGCGGTAATCGCTCCCACTTCCCGTTGGCCGGGCAAATGCTGGTCGATCGAACGATTCACGGAACTGACCCAGCGACTGATCGATCGACCAGAAATCGATCGCATAATCATCGTCGGAGGACCGGGTGAACGACTGAGTTGTGCCCCGCTCCTCGAAGTCGCAGAGAACCACCCGTACATCACCGACCGAGTGGGCTCAACGAGCATTTCACAGCTCATGGCGATCATATCTCGCGCACAACTTGTGGTCGCCAACGATTCTGCAGCGATCCATATGGCAGTCGGTTTCCACAGGAAACTCATCGCTTTGCTCGGACCGACGGAACCATCACTTGTCGGTCCATACAAACATGACCAAGATGTAATCCGTCATGCAGTAGATTCTGACGACTTCCATTTCCGTGATCAGAAGAGTGTTGAAATGATGGATCGTATTACAACAGATGAAGTGTTCGAAGCCTGCATCGCACGACTCACTACATCATAAAAAACCCGATCACTCAAGCAATCGGGTTCTGGAAGATTTGAGTTTTCAAATTAATAGAGTATAGATCAAGCAGTTGCGCCCGCATGCGTATGTGCGAACTCTTTCATGAATGTAACGAGAGCCTCACAGCCCGCTTTAGGGAATGCGTTGTAGATGCTCGCACGCATCCCACCAATCGCCCGATGCCCTGCGAGGGTGGTTAATCCCTTCTCATCCGCCTGGGCAATAAAGAGCTTATCGAGTTCTGCGGTAGGGCATTTGAAGGTAATGTTCATGTCCGAACGGTCTTCTTTTGCTGCATGAGGCGTGAAGAAATCCTGCGAATCAATGAAGTCATAAAGAATCGCAGCCTTCTCACGATTAATCTCTTCCATCGCGGTTAATCCACCCTCTGCCATGATCCATTTGAAGACCTGCCCCATCAAGTACACCCCGAATGTCGGTGGTGTATTGAACCGTCCTTCTTTCTTGGCGCATAAACCGTATTGCATCATCTTTGGTAGATCACGGACCGGGTTGTCAATCAGGTCCTTCTTCCCAATCAACAATGTCACGCCTGCAGGACCAAGGTTCTTTTGTGCTCCCGCGTAAACCAATCCATATTGTGAGAAGTCCATTGGCCGTGAGTAGATATTACTCGACATATCCGCAACCAAGAACGCGTCTCCAGGAGTCTTTGGGTTCGCTTTGAACTCGGTTCCCATGATCGTGTTGTTGCTCGTAATTTGAACATACACAGGATTCTCAGAGTACTGAACCTGATCTCCTTTGGGGATGTAGCTGTAGGTTGAATCTTTGGATGAACCACAGATATGAACCTTGCCGTAATGATGAACTTCATCGATTGAATCATTTGCCCATTTACCAGTCTGGAAGTAATCCGCGGTGCGTCCCTCAGGGAGGAAGTTCGCAGGCACCATATAACACTGCGAAGTGGCGCCGCCTTGCATCCAGAAGATCGACATATCATCAGGGATGTTCCCCACTGCTCGACAATCTGCTTCGGTCTCTGCGGTTATACGATCGAAGTACTTGTTGCGATGCGAATGCTCGAGGACACCAATTCCAGAATCGAAGATATTCCAGATATCTTTCTGAGCTTGTTTGAGAACGGATTCGGGAAGACATGCTGGTCCTGCAGAAAAGTTATAAACTCGATCACTCATCACATTGCTCCTTCGATTTATTTGTATGCGATGGGGACATGCCCACCATACGATTTATCTAGTTGATTACGCGTTCGCCATATCTGAAACTGAATCAGCGAGTTGATCCTTATTCACGATATGCAATGGCACGCCTGTTTCTTTGTATGCTTCAACAATACGGACCATCTCTTGAGCAACCGCAACCTGCGCCTGGTCCGTTGATGCACCGATATGGTGGGTCAATGAAACCCCTGGAAGATCCGCAAGTTCTGGTTTCCAATCAGTATCCTTGGAAGAAGGCTGATTCTGATAGACATCTAACCCGACACGGATACCTTTGGTTTTTACAGCATTGATCAACTCTTGCTCATTGACGATCTCACCACGCGATGTATTGATGAAATACGCACCGTCTTTCATCGCACCGAAGAATCCAGGACCACACAAATCCCGCGTGTCTGCATTGGCTGCAACATGCACAGAGACCACATCGACCTGACCCAGCGCTTCTGTCAAGGATTCACGAGTGTATGGGATCAACTTGATCCCGAGGGCACGAGCGGTATCTTCCCCCAGTGAACGAGACTGAGCAGAGACTTTCATCCCGAATGCTTGTGCCCTCTTGATTACTTCGGTGCCGATTGATCCCATGCCAACGACGAGGAGTGAGCGTCCTTTGAGCCCAAGTGCTTTCGAATATTTTTTCTTGTTCCAATGCCCACCAACGAGCTCATTGGTTTGTTCGTTGATTCGTCGATCAAGATTGAGCATATGTCCGATTGCCAGTTCTGCAACCGCAACTGCATTCATCCCAGGGCAGTTACAAACCGACACACCCCGAGCACCCGCAGCATCACAATCAATATTGTCATATCCTGCTCCACCTCGGATAACGAGCTTAAGTGATTCCGATGATTCAAGCACTGATGCAGGGACTTTCGTCGATCGCACTGCGAGGACATCAGCACCGATTGCAGCGAGTGCTGCAGGCAATGTATCTGGCCCGAGGTCTGCATCTACATGCACCTCACACCCCATCGCTTTGAGCCCATCAATACCCTCGTTATCAAACTTATCAGCAACTAATACACGCAGGTTTGTACCACTCATCATCATCTCCTCGACGCCCCAATGACGCACTAGAGTCTATCACCAATACCGTGAAAAGTCGGCATCAATGGAAGCTGATAAACGGAATCAAAATCATTTATTATGGCCGAGATTGCCCGGTGTTTATCTCGCTTCCACCAAAATCGATCCCCCGAAGCCCCCCGCGTGTCCAACGGTACACACCAGGGAATGGTTCGTTTTCATCATTATTAATCAAAGTGGGTAACGAACTGGTCGGGGATCGTGGGCGGAATCCAGGATTCGCATCCATGGTGGCACGCACATTCACAGAGCCATCGAAGAACAATAACGGCTGCTTCGCCTGAGGCTCAAAGAAATGCAACTCATCCTTCCCTGAAAAATGCCGATCTGTAGAATCATACATATGGACCTTGCTCGAAGGGAATGCGACCTGGGAATATCTGCGGGGAACGACATAGTTCGCTGTTCGAAAAAACGAATACAACTGACGATTATTCGCATGTATTGGCAGCTGCCCGCTGGTCTCGCGATCCACAGAGTTCACCTGAACTATTGTTTCGTAGGTGCTCTCGAACTTGCGTTTGATTGACTGCGGTTCATACTCCGTAATTGGTGTTTCTGTCCGTGTCACTTGGACATCGTCTTCAGGGCACGCCGCGATTGGTTCTTCTGGATTCGAACTCAGGTAATCGAGAAAAATAAGATGCGTAAACCATAAGTTGGCAAACCACGGGGACTGCGCACTCCCACGCGGAATCGTCGTCATCCCCGTTTTTTCTCTGAGAATATTGATCCCTTGATATGCAACCGCAACCGCATCATTGGGGGCATCTTCAAGGTTGGAATACTGAGTCTTGTATTGTCCTGCTTTCCAGTTGTACCCTGGGATTGTTTCACGATTTGACACACTGTAGTTTGCAGCCCCTTGGCCGAGCTGACGCATGTTCACCTGACATACAAGTGTCCGGGCAGAACTTCGAGCACTCGCGAGCGCTGGCAAAAGCAACCCGATCAGAATTGCGATAATGGAAATAACAACCAGGAGCTCTATTAATGTAAAACCACTCTTCAAAGAGTAGCCCATTGATTGAACTGATCTGGTTTGAGTATCACGCATGAGTATGCCTATAAATGAACACAACTAAGTATACCAAATTATTGCACGCTTTGGAACACTCTTTACTGAATCTGACGAGTGAGTGTTCACCGAGATTGATGAATCAGCCCCTGATTGCCATGCGATCCATGCAGAGTACGCGATCGCAACGAAGACGATCACAAAAGCGATACTTATTACACTCCAAGCACGCCGACGCTCGAGTTCCCATGCTCGTTTCCATCGTCTCGCAAGTTGAGATGCTTCGGTGAACTGACCAGTGCTTTGTGGTGGAATCGGTTGCTGTGGTAATCTTTCATTCGGTGTCCCTCCCACGATTGTCGAAGATTCTATCCGACCTGCACCAAGAACCGCTGCAGGTTCTGCTTTCATCGCAAGCACCTGAGGCAGGCCTTGTCCGGGCAGTGGCCTTGCCGGTCCAAGACCAAGATGCTGACGATCACGCTCTGCAGAAAACGACGCATGACAGTTCGGACACGCGAACGCATCGGTTTTTACCGACGCTTGGCAGCTATAACATAACCCCAAAAGATGAGCAACCCCTGGTGTGTGCCTTGCCAAGGTCCAGAACTGTCGCGTGGTTGGTCCGCGAAGCACACTGTTTGGACCAATCGAATCCTGCCGAATCAATCGCTCAATCGTATCGAATGTACATCCCGGGCGGTGTGGTTGCCGATCGTCCCGGATTGACCATGGTCCCATCTGATTCTGAGTTGCTTGACGACTGAGTGCATCGAAACGCCCCGCACAATCAGCGCATCTGCCTGAATCTGGGGTCACAGTCCCACAATATGGACAAACCAACGATCGCAGTTGAGGCGTAGGAAAATCACCTGCAACCACCTTCGCCTGCTCCATGACGCTTGCCCGAACTGATTGACCATCAGCATTTGCCATTTTCGACTCCTTCAACTTACCATACGCAAGATTTGTCCATCTGGTTGACCTATTGGTGAATGGCCCCTCAGATCATCTATGGCCACCACACTCTGCACCGTATATACATTTGTTCTGATCACGATCATTTCACTCACCCAGATTGGATGCGCGGGTACACCTTCCCCAGGAATGGATGTATCGACACAATCGACCAAGCAGCCACAGATCATCGGGTTTGTGAATGATGTGCCGATTACTCAGTTCGATATCCAGAATGATCTTGCTGAGCGATCTGGACACCAAGCTCTAGCAGATTTTGTCCTTGATCAACAGCTTGAGTCTCAGATTCAAGAGCTGAGCATTGAGGTTTCACAAAGTGATATCAGTAATGAGGAACTCATCTTTATCGAATCACTCCAATCCGGTGATTCAACCAAGACCAGATACCAGTTGCTCGAGGCATTACGCGTTTCATCTGGACTCGGACATTCAAGGTATGCTCGATTTCTCAGAAGAAACGCGATGCTTCGTAAACTGACGGAACCCACCAGCAGTCCAACCCAGGCAGAGTATGAACTTGCAACAAAGATTGTATATGGAGCAAAGTTCAGCGTTCGATTGTTTGTATCTGATGATCAACAGTCGGCAATTCAACACCATCGAAGCCTTGGCTCCGTTGTAGGAACAAATCGAATCACTGCAATTTCTCAGGTATGTGTAGCTGAATCCATTCATCCATCGGCACAACGCGGGGGACTCATACCTGATTTCAATCCACTCGACCCTGCATATCCTGATGCACTTACTAATGCAGTAGTATCAACCCCCATCGGGGATCTGTCCCCAATAATCTCAACCGACGCGGGGTATGCATTTTTGCTTGTTGAATCTCGTGTTTCTGCGACCATTCCAAGTGCAGAACAAATACAGTATGTTGAGCACCAGTTCAAACGCAGAAAGGAACAAACGCAAATGCGACGGTTTGCAAACGAGTTGATCAATACTGCCCATGTGGTGATAACAGACCGATCACTCAACTGGTCTTGGACGAATCGGCCTTGAGACTTCTATCAACCGCATCTCGTCTGTATCGACTCTTGGGGTACCTTGCAATCTGGCCGACGATGTATTCACTAGGCGTCTACGCGATCACATCACTCGCGATGTATGGTAACCTTGAACTAAATACTCGTACCATCGCGTACATCCTGCTCGTAGCACACGCTTGCTATCTCTTTGATCGGGTCAAATTCACTGATCATCGACAAGATCCCGCAGATGCAATCGCACTGCCAACACGCGCAATTATTTTTTCTCAGCACTCTCAACTTATTCGTGCTCTTATCGGCATTGAACTGATAGCTGCAACGATTACTGGGAGTTGCATCCATCCATTGCTTGCCATTATCCCCCTCATGGCGATGCTCGTTGTTCACATCTATGCGGGTCGAGGCGCAACTCCTGATTCACCCAGACTCAAAGATCTCCCGATACTTAAAGCGTTCATTATCGCAGGTGGACATGTTGCACTGGTCTTGGTCGTTCTCTGGAGCAATCAACTCCTCAACATCGCCCACATCCAGCGTACTGAGCTCATGATCACCATCGGAGTTTGGCTGATTGTCGCGGGGGACGCGGTGCTCTGTGATATTGATGATCTTGATGCAGACCGAGCTTATCGCACCCAAAGCCTTGCAGTCGCTTATGGCTCACAACGAGCATGGCACGCTGCGACTGGTTTCATGTTCATTGGATCGCTCTTGCTCACCCTCGCAACAGAATCGGTCACACTGTTGCTTGCAGTAGGCACTTCACTCATTATGACAACAATGATAACGCGTCATAACACAAATCACCGCGACTTTGTGGACTTCCGGTTGCTTCCAATTGTACTACTGTTCACATGGGTGTTGAACTAATCCGATTAGCGAGCGATCTCAATGGCACGGGTTTCACGAAGCACTGTTACTTTGATCTCGCCTGGAAAAGTCATCTCGTTTGAGACCTGCTTGGCGATTTCGTGTGCGATCAAATACGCCTCATCATCGGTCACACGGTCCGCGTTGATCATGACACGAACTTCACGCCCTGCTTGGACCGCGTACGCTTCGGTGACGCCCGGTTGGGCGAGTGCGATATCTTGCAGATCGTTGAGTCGTTGGATATAGCGTTCCATCGATTCTCTACGAGCACCCGGTCGCGCAGCACTGACTGCGTCCGCTGCCATAATGATCGGGGTGTACCATGTGGTTGCGGGCATATCCGCATGATGCGCACCGATCGCGTTGAGCACCGCTTCGTCCTTTTCTCCGTACTGACGAGCAAAGTCCATACCGATTTTAGGATGTCCACCTTCCATCTCATGATCCATTGCTTTGCCGATATCGTGCAAGAATCCACATCTTCGTGCGAGTTTGCCATCAAGTCCAAGTTGATCTGCAATGATCTGTGAGAGATACGCAACTTCTATTGAGTGATTGAGGACATTCTGCCCATAGCTTGTTCGGTAGGTCAATCGCCCCATTGCTTCAATGATCTTGGGGTGGATGCCTTTGAGACCGAGTTCGACAACCGCGTCTTTACCAGCTTTGACGATTTTCTCTTGAACCTCTGATTTCACTTTGTCAACGACTTCTTCGATCCGGGTTGGATGCATTCGCCCATCTGTCACGAGCACTTCGAGAGCTCGGACAGCTATCGTCTGACGCACTTTATCAAAGCAAGATACGACGATCACCCCTGGGGTGTCATCGACAATAACATCGGCCCCGGTCGCCTTTTCAATCGCACGGATATTGCGTCCTTCGCGCCCGATGATGCGCCCTTTCATGTCATCGGACGGAATTGCAACAGTTCGAACAGTTGCTTCAGAGGAATGCTCGTTTGCATAGCGCTGAATCGCATTGATCAGAATTTCCTTAGCTTCGTCCTTCGCATCATCTTCTGCGTCTTCAACGATTTTGCGGGTGACCCGTCCCATTTCCACACGCGATTGCTCGCTCACACGCTCAAGGAGTAGCTCCTTGGCTTGTGCACGATCAATCTGGGCAATCCGTTCGAGTTCTCGTTCTTGACGTACAAGTACATCATCGATCTCATTTTCTCTCTCCTGAAGCTTTGATCTGAGTGAATCGTTTTTGGATTGCTGATCGGAGAGTTTGCGTTCTCTCTCGTTGAGCGCATCTTCCTTGCGTTCGATATTGTCTTCACGCTTGGCAAGTCGACGATCAAACTCACGTTGTTCGTTCTTTGCAGAATCGATCTCTTTATTGATCTCTTCCTTCCGATCGATCGCCTTTCGCTCTGCGTCGAGCTTGATCTTCTCCGCAGCATTGAGCGCGTCTTCCTTTGCCCTACTCCCAATCTGCTCAGCTTCAACTCGTGATCGTTCAAGCTTTTTCCCCCCAAGAAGCCCGGCGAACATCACACCGACGACCGCACCAATCCCGATTGCGATCATCCCAATGATAATGTACATCAAAATCGGTGATCCAGGTTCCACAGGTATTGCACCACTCGGATTCCCCGTTTGTGCAACTAAACCTGTAAACGATTTCATATCAGCAAGATGTAACACGGACCAGTCAACCATTGGGTATACCCCCAGCAGGATCTTCTTGTGCTTTGGGTAGAGCAAGGAGATCCCAAATCACCCAATCTACTGAACTGTGGGGACTGCTTTGATGCCTGACGGGGAGCGCAGAAGCTGCAGGATTGTGAATATCCTGAATCTCTGCATAAAAATCCTGCCCTGAACTGAAAAACTTATACAACGAGTGTACAAATAAAGCTGCTTTTGAGCCGATAAACCCGATAGACACCCAACAATCGAACGCTCACGCTTCGGTATTTGGGTGGAAATGCGTATGTTTCCGCCGAATCGGCCCACCGAATCGACGACAATGACCTATCTTAGCATCTCTTGACCAAGATACGAGAACTCTGACCCACTCAATTCGTATCATTTGATCAAGTGATGGAGTAGAAACCGAATGATGAACCAACCAAATCATCTGAATACCCAAGGAAATCGCAGTATGCACCACGCCAGGATTCTTTTTCCATTGATCGTGCTCTCATTTATGGGGAGCATGATGCTTCCAGGATGCACCCGAATGGGTGGCCTGCGTGCACGCATGGCAGCGAATGATCTCGCCCATACCGTTGAAATCAAGGGAGATCCCATCACCGTTGGACGATTCAATGCAATCATCATCGATAACCCCAACGGCAAGGTCAAGGTCTATGCCAGATCACGCCATGAAGAAGCACGGATCAGTTTTCGAGTTGACCAAGAGAGCCGACTCCGCTGGCGTGCAGCTCGTCAGGGATTGGACTTTGACCCCACCGGCGAATACTTCACCGCGGTCCACACCAATACCGGCGAACTGAGCACCCTGGTCATCGAACCGACAGATCTCACAATCGAAGGTTACCGACCTCCAGTTGATCTAACCGTGTATATCCCACAATGCGACGGACTCGAAGTTCGCAACGCAAACGGGAAGGTCATCATCGTGGGTGTCACCGGAGCGATCAGTGTGGAATCTGGTAACAATATCCAGAAGGGTGGACCAATCGAAATCCGCACTACACGCTCAGAAGTTGAATCAATTCATGCAACTACAAATAATGGACATGTGACTCTCGTCACTGGTCCAGAATCCGCAGGGACCTTTGAACTCATCGCACCTCGCGGCAAGACCTCATTCAGCTCGCGGTACGGCGTGATTGATCACTCCATGCCTTCGGTTGGACATTGGACTGGTATCTGGAACAATGGTACCAACTCGATTGTGCTCAGTGCAGATGACGGCGATGCAGTGGTCATGGTCGTTGAAGATCCGGTCATGTTCTCATCTGGGAATACAAACTAAATCCAATCAACACTGTTCATTGATAAAACGCCTCGAATAATTCGAGGCGTTTTTTAGTGCTGATTGTTTGTTTGTCTTCAAAACTTATGCTGCTTTATTGATCGTTTGGACAGAGTTAATGTATCTCGCAATCTGCTTCACAATGAACTCCTTGTGAGGATTATTAATTCCAAACTCGAATGCCATGCCCGCATATGTGTTCTGCTCTGAATCAATATGAGAGTGCGCGAGCTTTGTGGTCATCACGAGCGGCGCAGGAATCGAGGGACGAAGATCAAGTCGAATCCAAAATGTTGTACCAGAACTGATATCAGCCCTAAACTCATTGGGCACGACAAGACCAACACCACCCCCACCGATATTCGATAGACGCGCCTGGAACTTTGGACCAACTGAAGGGAGCGATATCTGATCGTCCGTACTTGGTACATTGCTCGGACATGTTTTCCCATTGGCGATCAAGTCTGTTACCTGCACGCGGTTTGCAACTTCGATGGGAACAGCACTCATGGGATCAAGTAGTTTCCAACAATCAACCCTTGGTAGCTCTACCTGATTCACCGGCGTACGGTCCGAGACTCGACGCATGCATCGATTTACTTTTTCGGGCATCGCAACACGCAGTGCGGGGAAGGTGCCAGATCGTGATTGGTTCAACGCTGACCCAAGCACGGTGGTCTTGAAAGTCCATTTATTTTGCCCGACCGAGATGATGCCGACGAGATCAATCCCGTTTTCAATCATAAATGACTGCCCCATCGCGCCCGGTTGCTCGATGAGAATTTCATCTTCGCTGAGCTTGAGCACACGGACACGCCAGACGAGATCTTTGAAGCCGTCATCTTCGCCGTGCCGATCGATCATAAACTCGAGTCCGCCGCCGCGTTCATAAATTTTTTGTAGACTTTGACGCCAACGATCTGTTCTTGAGCGGTGAGCAGGCATGATTGATCCTTTCGAGCGTTAACTCTTGATATATCCGCATCGGATCATTCTGAATAGATCTTAAGAACACAATTTCTGAGCAGCAAAGACAACCCTTATTTCGAATCATTCGATAACTTCTCGGACTCTCGTAAGCGATTCTCAAGCTCATCAATGAGTGATCGATCTGGCAATCCTGGATCAGGGGTGAACTTGTACTGGTAGAGTAGTGATGATGCTTCGAAGATTGCTTGTTTGGTGGTTTCTGCTAACGCATCAATGGTCAGTGTGTGATCTGAGATATGTTCTTTGAGCGGCTTCCAGTCTGGTTTAGACATCTCAAGCTGGTCAAATCTCTGATGCAACAAATGCTCCATCAGTGCCAAGTGATCACCTCTACGGAGTGCTCGTTTCTGTGCACCTTTACCGCGAAGTTGTTCTATAAACGCCGCCAATCGATCGCGGATGCTATCGAACACCGAACGATATTTCAGCATCAGAATACCCACAAACATGGATATCGAGAATGCTATCCCTGCGATCACGAATCCATGAATAATCAGTCGATCGCGTCCGATCGCAAACCGTCTCATGAGCTTATCTGCAAACTTCGTCAATCCAAAGTCATTCGAGTTTCCACCTAAGAAACTCTCTCGAGACACCGAGTCATACCCAACGACTGAGCGAACCCAGATGTACTCGATCGATTCATAAAACTTCGTGAGAGAACGGAGCAAACTTGGGTCCGGTTCATGGATTGCATGAAAATCTGCCCGTGGTGTGCCGTCGTAGGTCTTCCAGATACCCGGCGCGACTTCGGCTTCCACCCAAGCATGGGCATTGCTCTCACGGACAACATACTGTCCCGTCACCGAGTTAAAATCTGAAACGATGTACCCGGTGATCACTCGCGCAGGAATCCCCACCGATCGCGACATCAACGCGAGCGCCGATGCGAAGTATTCACAGTGTCCTGCCTGACGATCGAAGAGGAACCAGCTTGTTGCGTCTTGCCCTTGCGGAACAGGGAGTGAATCCAATGAATAACTATACTGCGATCTCAAATGTCGCTCGAAAATTCCAATGGCTGCTTGATCTTCTCGGATATCGCGTTCAACAGGATCTGGTTCAACCCCTGAATCAAGGAGTATCCGCTCGGCGAGTTCACCAATCTCAGGTTCAATCTCGGTAGGAGTTACTAATGATCTTCCTTCATCAAGCGATGCAACTCCAGATCCAACACCCGTGCCAGTTGCTCGAACGGAATATTCGAGTTTTCCTCCAATACCGTCTTTGACGAAGATCCCTCGTGAAAAATCGAGCCCTAATCGCATTGGTTCTGAACCTACTTTGAACTCGACTGTTCTCCACGGAGCAAAGAGATAGACCTGCCCGCTCTTCGATGATCGCATAGAAATATTGAACTGTCGATCCCAAACTGTATCTTGTCGCCGATTCCTGGGTTTGAGTGTTGTCTCAGGAGGGGTCAGACGGGTCCGCGAGGTGAGCGGGTTCTGCATCGACAAACTGTTTCGCCAATCCCCTGATTGATAATCATAAAGCACTGCACCACGCAGGTAGATCGCAGGGGTGTGCTCGCTCCCAATGTTTTGTCCATCGCGATCGGTGATAGTCAAGTCAAGCACCGGAACAGGTGAGCTCGAAATAAATCCTGAGCGATCAAGTTCTACGGTATCGGAAAAACCACTGACTGAGCCGCTACTTTGCCCCCATTGCCCGAATGCTTGTGAACCGAGATTTCTAGGCAACACTATAAAAACTATTGTTCCTAGAATCGCGCACAAGAAACCCGTCGCAAGTAAAATCGAACGGACATCAACGCGGACAGATTGATCAATCTGAGAGTTCGATTCTTCACTCTGAAATGTTGCCCAATACAACTGATAGAGAAGTACGGCTCGCATTAAAAGTACACAAGCAACGATCATAAAAACGCCTGTGATCAGTGTGTTGCTTGTCAAAATTGCAGCGATCACCATCGCGACGGTGAGTACAAGGACCTGGCCGGCGTCTCTTGGCTCTCTCAGGTCTAGCATTTTGACGATCAACAGCAACGCTGCAAATACCGCGAACGATGCAACGCCTACACCAGAGCGAAGCATTTCGATCCCCGCGATTCCCAGCACCAAAAGCAGGATGGTGTTGATTACTATTCGAGGCGCAGGCTTGTTATCACGGACAGATAACAACCAAACGATCCATACGCTGAGCATGGTCAACACGAAGAATGCTAAATTCTGGTCTGCCACACTGAACGATGCTAATGATGCCAGGGCCGCATGGAACATAGATCGTATAAATGCTCTACGCGGGGTGAGTTGGGGTGATCTGTTCATTCCTGCCCCCGCTCATGTTCTGTCATCAGGCTTGCAGGCAATGTGCTGGGATCGATAAGCCAACTACTCGGATTCTGGATGTCTATCGAACGAAAATGTGCGGACTGATCGCTCGAGTAAGTTGTTGAGAGTTTGATCACATCATCGCTCATCAACGCTGGAGGCGGGACATCGCGTTCGTGTTTGCGGGTTGTATCGATTAAACTCAGTGCCCGTAAACACCTGCCCGCATGCCTACGCCCGTTGTTTGGTTGAATCTGGATACCCAAAGCAGGTATCCAAAGTCCAACAGGAACACCCTGTCGAGAACCCAAGCCAATAATTGCTGCAGACAATGCAATTGATCGCTCAGTAAAGCAGTCATTCTCATCAGCTTGGTCACCTGTTGAAAAATTGGGCACCCAAACCCAAAGTTTGCTCGAAATCGGCACCGCATGTTCAATAACCACCAGCGATTCATGTCGAGCGCTCTGCTTCCATGCGATCAATCGCATCGGATCACCCGGTTTGTACTCGCGCATCCCCCAGTATTCATTGCTCACACCTGATGAACGAGTGCGCTTACGAACTCTCTCGCCGACCCCTTGTTCGATGCGAACAAGACCCGGTTTTATTGTGAGTTGGTAAGGCATGACCATCATCTGGCGATGACACTCGAATATCAAAGTCTTATGCAGCAGACCAAATGGGAATCGTGAAGATAGGCGGATCTGGCGAACAGAATATCGTCCACGTCGACTCGGTGTGATCGATCCATACACACGGATAGTTTGGCGTGTACCGATGTGCAGTACCGCTGCCGGTTTGAGCATACCCTCAGGATGAACATCATTGGGATGTTGATTGTTTGGTACTTCTGATATCACCGCGGCAAAGAGCGGAAAAAGCTTCGATTGATTCTGCACAGTGTAATGGAGTTTGACCATGTTTCCTGCATGAACATCAGGGATGCTCTGGGCACTGAGCCGAATCCGCATGAGTGCATTGCCTGAAAACAATCCGGAAACCACAAGCGTTGCGATCGCAACGCCAAAGAGCCAGAATAACAGATTGTTCTGTGAGTTAATCGCGCCGATAGCGAGGAATAATGACACGCCGATGTAGACCGCGCCCCCGATGGTGAGTCTAGATTCTCTGCCAATGGGCTTGAGCAATCCGATTGGATTTTTTTGATTGTGAATCAATGAAGATACTTGGTCGATTGAAGATGAAGTGCTCGGCTGAGTTGAGAGGGGTTTATCCCGAAGTTTTTTTCCTCGGCCGAACTGTCGAGCTATTGCGTTCATTCACTTCTCTGGGCATCCCGCCCGTTCTTCAACTTATTCTCTGATGTTCTTCGCGTCTTCGGGCGGATCAGGAATCACATATCCCGGACGAGTAATCACCACACAGAGCAACTCACCGCCTTCAGATGGGAGAAAACTGACCGAGCGAGAGGTGAATATTCCTTCACCTTCTACTCTGATCTGTACTGCATCGCGTGGGTATTGCCCGCCTGCGAATGCAACTTCAAAGTCTCCAAAATCATCGGATGTCGCCGTTGTTAATACGCCTCGACCACGCGATGCGTTCCCTGTTTTTGTAAGGATGATCACCTTTGCATCAGGAATTCCTTGTTCATCGAACCGCATGTCTTTGGGTGATGCACCAACGGACTGCCCAACTGTACCCGCGATCACTCGACCACGGATGATACTCTTCCCGCTCGCGCCCCCGCAACCGATCATTGGGAGTGTGACCAATAACACAAAGGCAATCACCGCGAGTACACGCAGATACCGTCGTATTTCTGCGTGCTGATTGGATTGGATAACTTGATTCATTGCGTGCAGTGTGTTCACTTCAATCTCCAGAAATACGAATCTCACAGAATACCCCTACATGATGCGAAACATAAACTTTGTATACTCCGCATCTGTATCAGGAGGTCTGTCCTAATTGATCGGCTAGTTCCTCTGGTTTGGGTAGATCTTTCACAGAAGCAAGCCCAAAAGTGTCCAAGAACTGGCGGGTGGTTCCGTAAAGCATTGGTCGACCGAGTTCCTCAGCGCGACCAGTAATCTTGACCAAACGACGATCCATCAGTGTGCGTACGACCTCGCCGCAAGCAACGCCCCTGATCGCTTCAAGCTCAGCACGCGTAATCGGTTGGCGGTAAGCAATAATCGAGAGGGTTTCGAGCGCAGGCTTGGATAACCTGGTCGTTGCTCTTGATCGGTGCATCGCTGCAACAATCGGTGCATGCACGGAGCAGGTCATCAATCTGTACCCACCAGATATCTTTTCGATCCGGAATGCTCTGCTCTGGGCATCATACTGCTCGTTGAGTAACTCAGTGGCACGCTCAACAAGCGAAGCATTGATTGGCGAATCGAAATGAGCAACAAGCGCATCAACCAACGCTACAGGCTTGAGCGGGCGATCAGAACTCACGAGCATCGCTTCTACACTGGGAAGTATCAAACTGATCTCAACTGACTCAGCAACTTCGCATTTGCTATTGCTTTTGGAGCCCTTTTCGATCTGTTGTGGGACATCTGATTCAGAACGATCTTGTACGGATTCAACGGTTTCTGCACTCATGTATTCACTTTATCACGATCGCAGGCGTTTTGCTCAGATGATTCGATCGGATATGCTCTATTCATCATGACGCACGCCGATATCCATCTTGACGAACCATTGCCGACTCATCAACATCGATTTGATGGACTTGATGAACTTCCCATCCTGATCCTTCATCGCCGACGCGAATCCGTGTTTTTACTGCTTTCAGGGCTGTTTTTAGGCACATTGGCAATGCTCAACATCCTTGGAATCACACGGTTTATCAAACTCTTTGAGATTGATTTTGATCAAGCAACACCTGGTGCAACCGCGTTTGCGGTTGCGGTCGGTGTACTCCCCTATCCACTGACTTTCCTCTGTACCGATTTTATATCCGAGTTGTATGGCCGACGACGGGCAAATCTGGTCGTCTGGGTGGGGTTAATTCTGAACCTGTGGGTGATTTTTATCCTCTGGATCGGTGGTGCCTTGCCCGGGTTTGAAGCTTTGGATTCAGGTGGTCAACTTGCTGTCGATGCTGCAGGGCGTCTACCGGTGTTCTTTGAAGTCCGGACGCTGGCATTTGGTGCGGTTGCAGCATCAATGGTCGCGTATCTCGTCGCTCAACTTGTCGATGTCCATGTATTTCATTTCTGGAAGAAGCTCACCCGAGGCAAGCATCTCTGGCTTCGTAACAACGGGTCAACCGTTGTCAGTCAACTCGTGGATACAACTGCTGTGATTCTCATCACACATTACTTTGCACGCGCATTACCAATTAATCCCGATTCCCCGATTGTCCGCCAACTCTTAGTATTCATCGCCACTGGATATGTCTTCAAACTCGTCATGGCGATGTTCGACACGATCCCGTTCATGATCGGGACTCGGTATTTAGTCCGATATCTCAGGCTCACCCCGCCCGGCCAGGATGTAACGAACTAAGGACACTTGCTTTTCCCAGCAATCCGGACAGAAGACGGGTCGCTTTTATGCCGATGAACTCAATACCCAAAGTTCAAGCTTTGCGGGTTTTCAGTAGCAACTGTTGGAGTTCACCAATCATGTCTAAGCCTTTGATTTTGCTCGCTGATGACGAGCCGCACATCACACACATCATTGCCCATAAGCTCAAACGAGCGGATATGGAAGTTATTGTGGTCGAAGACGGCGAAATGGCACTCAAAGCTGCGATTGAGCACAAACCCGACGCAATTGTAACAGACCTACAGATGCCCTATCTGTCAGGTATTGAGTTTGCGAAACAACTCTCACAGAACAATGAGTGCTCGCAAATTCCGATCATACTGCTCACCGCTCGTGGGTATGCGGTAGAAGATGAAGTCAAAGATATTCCATCTGTACGGAAACTCCTATCGAAGCCATTTAGCGCCAAAGAACTCCTTGGTCATATCCACGAACTGCTCGAAGAGGGCAATTCAAAGGGAGAATGCGCATGAATCTTCGTAGATCCTCAACGCAATCTGACATGATCCCATCGGATCTTATCGACAGGTGCAATGAACTCGGTTTAGCATGCTGGCGGCTCGATCTCAATGGGATGCCCACTGATGATCCGATCGCGCCGAGTATGCTTGGATTATTTTTGAGTTCCTCTCCTATCCGAATGCTCATTATTAAAGCTGCGATGATCTGGTCGACACTGGATACTTTTGAGCCTCAGGAAATTCATCCTGGGTTATGGGTACTTCCATATCTTGAGCACCACCGGGATCGCCGGACTGGATACTTTGTTGCCATCGGCTTTGGACCTGCAA
This sequence comes from uncultured bacterium, assembly GCA_963976235.1. Lineage (GTDB taxonomy): Bacteria > Planctomycetota > Phycisphaerae > Phycisphaerales > UBA1924 > UBA1924. The sequence continues at coordinate 444,653 of CAXBJM010000001.1, read as the reverse complement.
TCCTTGAGAGCAATCACATCGAAGAAGGATGCTCCGGGAATCAACTCCAAATATCTGCACTTCGTCATGTGCTCAAGGAACGAGCTGTGGTCGACGCAGGGCAAGCCCGCAAAATCCATACAATCCTGAGTTGGATGCTTGAAGATTTACAGACACTGCAGAAAAATAGCTCCACGATCGAACTCTTCTCCGAGCAACTCGGTGATTCATACGAAGTGGTCACCACGCTTGAAGACCTGGGAAAGTCAATGGGCTCATTGAACGAACCAGAGAGTATCATCATCGATGGGATCACTGAGATTGCATCCACCCTTGATTACAACTGGGTTGCGTGCCTGATTAATCACGAATCGCCGATTGCCCAGATCATCGGAACTGAAATATTCCAAGCAGGCACGACACAGCTCGCGGACTCAGAGATTAATCAAGTGGTAGAACGGATTCAAACCACTGATCCTATCGCGGTTGCGGACACAACCGAAATCTACCCCGTCACCCATGATCTGATTGATCTTGAGCCTCAAATACTTGTTCACCCGATCAGCCGTGACGGAGTAACCCTCGGATATCTGATCGCTGGAGGCAAGAACGGTGACGATCCGCAAGTCTCAAGTCATGAAACGAAACTCATGGAGTCGATCTCAGGCATGCTCGGCGCGTGCATGGAAAACGCCGAACTCTACCATCGTCAGCACATGACATTCATTGGAACCGTAAAAGCACTCTCCGCAGCGATCGATGCGAAAGATCAATATACGCAGGGTCATTCAGAGCGTGTTGCGATGCTCTCAGAGATGCTTGCACTCAAGGTCGGATACTCTGAAGAAGAAGCAGGACGGATTCGGATTTCAGGTCTCGTCCATGATGTCGGTAAGATCGGTGTCGCAGAAGCAGTGCTCTGCAAACCGGGGCGCCTGACGGACGAAGAGTTCGACATGATCAAAACCCATCCCCGGATCGGGCACGAGATCATGAAAGAGATTCCGGATCTCCATGATATTCTGCCAGGAGTGCTCCACCATCATGAACGATGGGACGGCCACGGATACCCAGGGAACCTCGCAGGCGAGGACATCCCACGCATGGCACGGATTATGGCACTCGCGGATACCTTTGATGCAATGAGCTCGAACCGTGCGTATCGCGCAGGGATGTCAAGAGATAAAGTGTTCGCGGAGTTTAAGAAGTGTGCCGGGACGCAGTTTGATCCTGATCTGGTCGAGCCGTTCTTGGCACTTGATTTCAGCATCTATGACGAGATGGTGTCCAAGCACAAGTCACAAGCGCCAATCCAACAGGCGGCGTGATCGTATCGATCAATCTCTGATAAATCACTCAACTTAGTCGAAGACTTGAACCCATGAGTCTTCGATTATTTTTTGCTCATTCAAATCTGGTACAACCCCCGCGATCTCAACGATTTGTGAATCACTGAGTTGACTCCCAAATACGGAATAGTGGGCAATTGAACCCTCAAAACCTACTTGAGTGTTTCCAAGAAGGGAAACGACATAGCCGCTGCCAATCTTGAGAGTATCTCCCCAACGCCCCCCGTATGAGAACAACTCTTTGGTATTTGAACTGTTGACCGCAACCACAGAACCATCAACATAGACGGTGAGCCCATTCCTCCCCCAACTCACTGCAACATGATGCCACTGTCCAACAGTGATAGCGCCTTTTCCACTCTGAGCAAAATTTGAAACTCCGAACCTTTCAGTATCATCAATATACGCGATGAGTGAAGTAGCATTTATACATAGACTGATAGCCGCAGGTCCATTCACTTCGGCAAGCTTTCCGAATACTCCATAGTAAGCTAAGCTACTTCTTCCAGATAAGTTCATCCAGAGCGATATTGTTCCCTCTGCAAGACTACGAAAGTTTGAGCACGAATCCACTTCTATGTGATCTGAACTCCCTGCAAACACGGGCACAACTCCGCCTTCAGTGTTTGTACCAACTCCCGGTACATTAATATCAAGATAAGAACCATTGCAAGGAACATCACTCATCTGATCAATTGCGGTACTTGATTTTTCTTCCTCATTGAGCTGCCAGTAATGAAGTGCGCTCAAACTCTTGAGATAAGCGAGATAATCAACCGTGGAGTTCACGATATCAAACTGTGCCTTCGACTGTGCAGTATCATGATTGGCAGCGACCGTGACACGATAGGTTGTTGTACTGTCATCGGGTTTCGCTCTCGTATCTGCATCGACAACTGTACTGGTGTAGATTGAATCAGCAATAGCAAGATCGGTGAACACAACTCCGGTCTTTGCCGTCTCTTTCCAAGCACTATCGGAAATCACTCGCTCGATGGTCAGCTCAGCAGCATTGAGTACGCCGTTGCTGCCTTCGACCATTTGCTCAATCAATGCGGACTGTTTGTTGGTTGATGATCGAAGATTCACCCCAATGAGTACCATCGAAGCGATTGCTGCGACTGTGATCAATGTGACGACATAGATGCCACCACGCTGTGATTTGTTCCATTGTACATTCATTTCCCACCTCCACTCGTCACGATGAACCCCAGATCATCCGCTGATTGTGAGTGCAGCGATGTATCCGTCGCAAGCACCACACCATTCTTGGATACTGTGACCGTGACTCGCTTGAGACCGGTATCTGTCTTTGATTCTGTCTTTACATCGCTCAACTCGACAAAGATGACATCTACTGATCGAGCCCATCCACCAAGGAAAATATTGGACTGCCCGCTCGAAATCTTGGGTGGACTTGCAGTCCAAGTGTGATAGTCATCGACATCATCGAAATCAGTCCGCTGGGCAGCTCGCTCACCATCGTCTACACCCCTGGCATCCAAGCTATCTAAATCTGGCTCTGTGTACCACTTCGTACCTATTTCTTCAGCGAGTTCATGAGCAAGACTCGCCGCGACCAATCGGTCTGCATGAACAGAGGTTGATCGAACCATTGGCCCCACGATCTGGAGTGTTGATACGAGCACAAATCCGACAAGTATCGTAGAGATAATCGTCTCGGCCATCGAGATTCCACGGCGGATAGTCCAGTCCCGATTCATACATTGGTCTCCGGCTTATCAGGCAATGCGATGTGCATCTCGTACATTCTTTGAATGGTTCCATCGACCACCATAAACACATACACCATGCTTGCATCGGTACCATCTTTGGTTTGTTCGACGACAAGCATGGTTAACCCGCTTAGTACAACAACTGGATCAAGGGCATCCACAGTTCGCGACAAGGAATCTTTGTCCTTTGAATAGGAATAACTCACACTCGATGGAGCGCCAGCAGCGCCCGTCGGCTTTATTGCGAGTTGAATCTCAATTGTACTCCCATCCTCACGGGCTTGAATCCTGGTGCAAGATCTGAGATCTGTCCTGAGTTGATTGGTAGCATTTATCACCGTCTGATCTGCAAGACCAATATCGGTGGTCGTTGGTACGGCATGCGCTCCGATCATCACGGCACCGCTCAGTCCGAGCATCAGTACAGACATGATCGCAAGGCTTGTCACAACTTCTATCAGCGTGAATCCTGAACGAACAGGGCATTTCGCTTGATGTATGCGGTTTAAACTTGGCATTTTAGCACCTCTACTTACCAAACAAGCCTGAGAGTAGATCTACGACAGGCGCTACGATCACTTCCAGAGGGCTGATATTGTCCAATGGAGTGACTCCAACATCAGAAACGCCATCTATGTCCACCGTTATCTCTGTGCCATTCTCAAGAATTCCTACACGGAAACCAGGACTCACATCGCCATAGGCAGTAATCACTGCATACGGATCTGCACCTAAGTTCGTGCGGTTTATCTCTACCGAGTACGGCTCTTCATCAAAGTCTTGAACAAGCACAATGGATTCACGCTTGAGATCTTCACCTTCAAAGATGATGTATCTGTTCTCATCTGGATAGAACTTAATCACATGGATCTTTGATGTTGCCCGAGCTCGAAGTTTGGCGGTTTCGACATCTGCGATCAGAGTCTTCTTTGCTGCGGAAAGCCGCCGACCTGAACCTGCATCCGCGAACCTTGGAACAGCGATGGTTGATACGATCCCAATTATTGCGACCACAATCACCAGTTCAATCATTGAAAACCCATGTAGTTTTCGAGTGATTCTATGTGTCATGGGTTGCTCCTGAATCGGGATCGCCCCGGTCTGTGTGAGCAGACCGGGGCGAGTGTGTACGAATGAATCAGATGGTCTGATTAATATGAGTTGTATGCAACGCCTCGGACATCAACTTCTGTGCCTGGGAGGTTCGCACTGATCTCACCTGTTGCCGCGTCGTAGACCCAACCAGCGGTTGTACCGGTCTGCGTTGCACTGATCGCGCTTTGACCTTTGTTGGTACCAACTTTGAGGGTTGGAAGTTCACGAAGGTATGGGCCGAGGTAGTAGGTTGTTGACTTTGATGCGTTGGCAGTGCCAGCATCGTCCGTGTATGTCGTCATTTTATCTTCGAAGGTAGCAAACGCAGGAAGTGTTCCCCCGTGCTCCGCTTTGTAAAGATCTATCGCACTTCGGAGCACCGCCAAGTCAGCAACCAAGCTTGAGTCAGCAGCACCTGCAGCACCGCGGCTCATTCGTGGAATCGCGATTGCACCAATGATACCGATGATCACAACTACAATGACGAGTTCGATAAGACTGAACGCTCCACGAGCACGATATTTTTGTGTAGCAGTATTTGATGCAAGCATGTTGTTTTCTCCATTGTGCAAAGACTAATAACTCATCAGTCCAGAGTTAAGAATCGGTAACATGAGCACGCGGTCTTAGGCTTGTTGCTTATAAATAGAAACAAACTTTCGTACGCCCCCCGTATAATCGTTACCAGCCGGAATAATCCGAACGCTCTCACTCATCAGAGATTCTTGGTATTTCAACAGCATACTGAACACCATTGAGTTCAACGATCACTGTACGCTGTTTCACTTCAACTAAGCGATATCCATCTGCATTGACCTGCCCTACACGGAGAATCTCCCCGTCAATCACCGCACCGCCTGTGCCGTTCTTTGAAGGCATGACCGCCGATAACACTGGGAGGTTTTTCGCTTGAGGCGGAATTAACGCAAAGGATGCTTTGGGGGCTGACGATTGGTTCAAATCTGATGAATCGCTACCAGTATTCCCTTGGTCAGTCTCTTGCGTAACCATGAGTTTGGACAATGAAAATATTGCACCCAATGAATCCGTAGAATCACTTGGAGGGTTCTCCTGCAAGCGATCGATTAAGATCTTCGCTGCGGGGAGTGAAACCGATGATTCTTTTAGCTCAACGACACTCTCTTCGACGGGGGTTGATTCAAAAACATCGATCGCCTGTGCGGATGCATCCTGGGTTGCAAAGATCCCTTGATCGGCGATCAATGCAACACCAGCTACAGCAGCAAGTCCGAGAAATATTTTACGTTCTTTTGTAAGTCCCATGTCTATGAATAACCAATATCAATCATCGGTATGCAAATCAATTGCACAGTTTTTATTCATCAATGCCCGCAGGATCGACAAACCAGTACAATACCAAGCTGATATTCACAAGTGGTGAGTCCATATCCTTACTTTCCATATCAACTCGCTGAATATGGATATCCGACATATGCTTTCCCAGGAGATCAAAGAACTCAAAGACATGCTCTGCATTCGCCTGTCCGCTGAGCGATAATGGGAGAACAGGTACATGTTGATCGGTAATCAGATCACCCGGTTGTAATGAGTCGATTGAAATATGTGCCCGTTCTGCTAACGCTACAATCTCAACGGTGCGAGCATTCAATGTTTTTACCGGAAGTAAAGCGGATTGGTTTTCTGCAGCTGCTTCGAGTTTTACAACCTGTAACTCGATAACTGATCGCTCTGAAAGGGAATCATTGAGAAGCCCTTTCGTGTTTGCGAGTTCATGGCGAGCATTGAGAAAAACGCCCCGCCGATTCGAGATTGAGCTTCCCGCAAAGTAGAGCGCACCGCCAGCGATCACTGTACATGCAGCAATCCCAACAGCGTGAATCGCGAGAAGACCCTGCCCATTTTTTTGTTTACCCAGGCCCATCTACCCCTCCATTCAGTGTCGTATTGACACTCTTCACTTCGATCAATACGTGAAAACGAATTAACTCAGTGTTCTCAAACTGTTCTCGACTCGTTTCAACGAGATCTATGGAATCGAATGTACCTGTCTCTTCAAGATCCACGACATATGACCTTGCATCTGATTGCGTTTGAGCAAATCCATAGAGGTGGATCTCAATCTTATCAAACCCTTCAATCCCGCCACCGATCGCATGTATCTTTGAAAATCGCACTCTATTTTTCGCATCAGTGATAAGCACTGTAAACACATCACGCCATTCAACTCGATTCTCAACTAACTCATACACTTCTTGTTCTGCGGCGAGCTTTGAAAGTTGTGATCGAAGGATTGGAATCCTGCGTTGATTCGACTCATACTCTAAGTTTGCGGCTTGTATCTGATCAGTAATTCCTGAACTTGAAAGCGCTGCACTTCCTCCGATGTACACACAAGGGATACCTACCACAAATGCAGTTACAACGACTGTGCTAATCCATCTACGCATCCATAGACCACGAATGCGACGCTCTTGACGGTCTTGCGGAATAAGATTTGCTTGTTTGTTCGTAGTATTCATCTGTCAAACCTCGCTGCCAGACCATACGCTGCTGCTAACCTGCTTGCTTTTTCAAATGAGTTTGATCCTGTCCCAATCGACTCGACTAAGGCAGGAGGAGCTGCATATTCAAACTGTAAACCAAGCACTTTATCAACCTGCTCTTCGATAACTGGATTGCTGTGGCCATAGCCACTGAATGTGATTTTTCCAAGCGGAGCCATGCGATATGAGTGGGATACATACCCAACCGCGACATCGAGCTCACTCGTTAATGTAGTTGCCAGTTGCGACCAGGCAGACCTGTGCATCCTCGCGAATCCATCTTCTCCCTCACCAACGGTCCTCCCATCGATAACAGCTTGAGCACCTTTTACTGATAGCCTGAACCGCTCACGGGCGATTTCCCATGCTCCCAATGCACCCTGGTCAATCTTTCGTGCATAAATCACAGAATCACCCAGTGACAAAACTGCCAACGAATTCTTCCAACCAATATGTACCGCTGCGTTAATTTCTGCGTTTCCTGTCGCAACAACGAACGGAGTCGCTCGCGGAATTGTTAACTCTGCGAGATCAACTCCAACAGGCTCGAATCCACTTTGATCAAACTGATCAATAATTTGATTCACGATGACTTTGGGACACGCGACAGCAAGTGTCTCAGGACCTGCTCGCCCCTTGGGAGGCATCGGCCAATGCCCGAACTCAAAGTCATTCGGTCCACATTTCTTCGCACGAGCAATTTCCATTCTTGCCAGCTGATCGATCGGTGCACCACTGCTTGCTGGAGGCAACTCAAAAACATGAGCACTGCATTGGGTGGGCGAAACCATCAATGATACTGTATTTCCAACAAACCCTCGTCTGCCAAGAATCCCGCGGATCCATGTGAGTTCTTCTACGCTCGGTAGAGCAGAATCCCCGACTCCTGACGCATCTTGACGCGGAAAAATTACACTTGCAATAACTACTACACCATGATTTGATTGACTGAGCTGTACCGCTCGAACCTCATGTTCATCGATTTCAATACCGATAGAGGACAGTTTACTTTGAAGTCGAAGCAGACCCATTATGCCCCCCCACCAGCTGTTGCTGTTAAGTCAAACAATGGCAAGAACATACTTACCGCGACAAATCCAACAAGCACACCAAGCACGACCATGATGACTGGTTCTATGAGTGTCGATAGAGATTTAATGATCGTTTCATTATCTTCATCAAGATAATCTGATACCTGAACCATAACCTCTGCCAACCGCCCGCTCTGCTCACCATTTCGAATAGCCTCGCACGCGGAAGTCACCATGAGATCCCCCTTTGAGAAAGCGGTACTGATTGGTTCACCCCGAACGACGACATCTTCTACATCTTTCATCAGTTGCTTATATCGCACATGTCCAAGCGATTCTTGTGTGAGTTCAATCGCATCAAGCATCGGCACTCTCGCTTCAAGTAGAACGCCCATCAACCGTGTGATGCGTGCAGTCATGAATGAACGGATTATTTCACCTAGCTTAGGAATACGAAGTGCAACATCTCCAAGAACTCTTTGGCCTGTGGAAGTATTGATCCACCACCAAAATCCAATGACTAAAGCCACGATTCCCGGTATTACTCCCCACCAATACGATCGCACAAAGTCAGATACCATCATCAAGAACGCTGTCGTCGGAGGCAACTCAGTGTCGAGTGTTTCAAACATTCCTGCAAACCGAGGAAGAACAACACCGATGAGTAGCCCGATCACAATCGTTGCAACACCCATCAACAGAATCGGGTACATCATTGCTCCGAGCACATTTGATTTAATCTGAGCCTGCTTGCGTGTCAGAATAGCAACCCGTTGAAGCATTGTGTCAAGATGCCCTGAGGATTCACCCGCGGATACCAATGATCGGAACACCGCATCAAACACCTGACGATCCCCTTCGAGTGCAGCGGCGAGAGAATCCCCCTCTTCCAGGCGACTCCGGACTCGACCGAGAACTTGCGACCAAGCCTCGCTTGTTGTTTGGCGCTCTAATGATGATATTGAATCCATCAATGGTGTGCCTGTGGACACAAGTACTGAGAGTTCACGCGCAAAATTCGCAACGGTCTTGGGAGATACTCTCTTCCCACCTTTTTTCTTACCTCCACCCTTCGCGTTTGGCTTTGTGCCTTCCTGAATGGATGCGATAAACAAGCCCTTCTTCCGGAGGGTTTCTGTAGCCTCTTCGATACTTGATGCTTCGATCGTATCTTCTCGAATCGAACCGGATTTATCGTATGCTTGGTAGGTTAACTTCACGCAGCAACCCCAATCTTACCATCTGGTTGAACTTCATCACCCTCATTGTCATCGACTTGGGTCACACGGATAATTTCTTCGAGACTTGTGCGATGCTCAATTGCCAAACGCACGCCTTCCTCTCGGAGGGATTGCTGCCCTTGCGAGTGTAAGAGTCCTCGGAGTTGATGAGTTGGTGCGTTTCGGTAGATCAATCGACGGAGTTCTGAGTTCACTTCCATGAACTCATAGATACCCATTCGTCCTTGGAAGCCTGAATCATGACAGTTTGTACATCCAGCGCCTTTACGGAATGCCTGCCCGTTCTTATTTGGAATACCAGCATCGGTGAGTACAATTTCGCTTGGGTAATACTTCATCGTACAAGATGGACAGATTGTTCTTGCCAATCGTTGAGCAACTACACCGTTGAGTGCAGAACTGAGCAGATAGGACTCAACACCCATGTCAACCAGTCGCGCAACTGCACCCGGAGCATCATTGGTGTGGAGCGTTGCAAGCACACCGTGCCCGGTCAATGCTGCCTGTACCGCGACCCCTGCTGTCTCTTGGTCACGGATTTCACCAATCATAATGATATCTGGATCTTGACGAAGAATTGAACGCAATGTACGGGCAAAGGTAAGCCCGATCGTTTCATGGACTTGGATCTGATTGATCAGGTCGAGTTGATATTCAACAGGATCTTCAACTGTCACAATGTTGCTCTCCGGACTACGAAGTAGATCAAGTGCAGAATAGAGCGTTGTAGTTTTGCCCGAACCAGTCGGACCTGTGACAAGCACCATTCCATGCGATAAACGGAGTGCCCGCTGGAACCCTTCGAGCGGTTCGGTGCGGAATCCGAGATCCTCCATTCGCACATGAAGGTTCTGTTTATCAAGAATACGGATAACGAGTTTCTCTCCCAACAGCGTAGGGATACTCGACACACGCAGGTCAATCTCTCGACCCTCTGCCACAATCCGTACGCGTCCCTCCTGAGGCAATCGCTTCTCAGCGATGTCCATTTTGCCGATAATTTTGAGACGTGATATGATCGCAGCGTGCATGCCTGGAGGCGGATTCATCAAATCTCTCAACGATCCATCAATTCGGTACCGCACACGAGTCCCTTGCTTGTTGGGCTCAATATGGATATCCGATGCTTTGTCTTTCACAGCGGTGAGTAACGCAACATTCACTAGGTTAACAATTGGTGACCCCTCGACCATATGATCGAGATCTGTCGTTGGACCTTCGTCAATCTGTTCGCGTTCAACAACCTCAATATCCGATTCTGCGAGGCTTGTCAAAAATGCATCGACATCAACATCACCGTCTGCATACTTGCGGACAAACTCTTGAATATTATCTTCAAGCGCAAGCACAGGATGAATCTCAAACCCGGTCAACTCTCGAAGCCGATCGATCGTCGGCAAGCTCTGAGGCTCGCTCATCGCAACTGTCAGCGTATCGTGTACACGGAATAGCGGGATCGCTTTGAGGCGATCTGCTTCCTCTTCTCCGATCAACACCAACAGACTCGGATCAATCAAGCCGTGACGGAGTTGAACACCTTGCACGCCGAGGCATTTTGCTAAAGATTGCGCAAGCGTCACCCCTGAGATCATCCCCTGATCGACAAGCACCTCACCGAGCATCCGTCCAGCGGTTCGCTGATCAACCAACGCTTTGGAGAGTTGTTCCTCAGTAATATGCCCTTCGGAAATAAGCACCTCACCCACTAGACGGGGGCGCTGTGCTCGGCGGATATTTTGTTGGGTATCGTTGCTGTTGGGAGCACTCATCGGAAACTCCTTACAGCAGACTGTACATCTTCGAATTGTTGAAACTTAGATATTTGATCAGTAATGGATAGTATCTCACGGAGTGTATCGCTTATCCCGCAGAGTTTGAGAGATTGCCCACCCGCACTGAGTTCCTTGGTAATTTCAACGAGTGTTTCAAGACCGTTTGAATCAACAAAGGTCATCTCTGAGACATCAAGAACAAATCGCCCGAGCGTTTGTCCGAGCACATCAAAGGATTCTGTTTTCAGACGCGTCGCATCTTCCTCTGTGATCACCGGGCCTTCAGGCTGAATCACAGTTACTGCTCCATGTCGATTCACTTTGATATCCATCTGAGAATCTCCTTAAGCAGCTTTCGCCATCACTTCAGTTCCTGGGATAAGCATGGTAAATGTACTCCCCATGTCAATCGCGGATTCAACGGTAACATCACCACCATGTAAAATTGCAATCTGACGAGCTAATGCAAGACCTAGTCCCGAACCAGTCACTTTCGCAATTCGTCGATCGTCCGCTCGACAGAATCGGTCGAAGATTCGTTCTTGCTGTGATTCATCAATCCCGATCCCGTTATCGATCACATCAACACGCATTGAGTCATTGTCTGCAAAGTGAACCTTCACTTCGACCTTGCCCCCCGATGGTGTATATTTGATCGCATTTCCGATCAGATTGTGCAATGCCTGGCCAAGCCGATCTCGGTCTGCTTGAATCGTCGGGAACTTAGGTGGAAGCTCAAAGCTCAGCTCAATCGCTTTCTCTTTGGCTTGTGCTTGGTAATCTGCTTCGAGCTCGACAAAGAGTTGTTCCGTCCGCAATGAATCAGGCCGGATCGACAACGCTCCTGCTTCGATCTCAGATACACACAGCATGTCTCCAACAATCCGTTCAAGCCGGCGGGTTTCTGTACTGATTACATTGAGTGCCTTTTCACGCAACTGTTCATCTTCGCTCCCCGCCTCGACTGCTTCTTCTGCGTACAACCGAATCGTGGTCAAAGGCGTGCGGAGCTCATGAGTTGCCTGGGCAATGAATGCACCTTGCGATTGATCCGCGAGACGCTGCTGGGTGACATCTTCGATAAAGATCATCGCACGAGGAATGGATTCATCATCAACTCTTGTGATGATAATGCGAAGAATTGCTCCCTGCGTACCAATTGTCTCCACATCACCCAACTCAATCGATTCGCGGGTTACGCTTTTGTTTTCGAGAACAGAATGCACTGCTTCTAGCAATGGGTCAATGTCTGCAATAACATCAAGCACTGATCCAACAAGCTCATCCTTCTGAACTCTCAGGAACACACTTGCAGCCCCATTTGCGTAGAGCACACGCATATCAGATTCTACAAGGAGAACACCTTGCATGAGTGTATTGCATGCTGCAGGTAATCCCACAGATTCGATAACACCGCCGCTGGACAACTCTACGAGTTCACGATCAACGAGTTGTTCCTCGAGGGCATCGCGTTCTTCGAGTAATGCATTCCAGATGATGGCTTCGGGACCAAGCCGATCCCCTACCAGCAAGCATTCCTTTCGGCGTTCGCCTTCCATCGCAACATGGAGCGCCTCGCCGATACCCGCTAATGCACCCAGACGATTTCTGAACCGACGATACACGAGCAAAATCAAAATCAATCCGACACTAGCAATCCCTACCGAAGAGGCACGAATCGAATCAGACCCGATGACCCTTGACGAGTTCTCAACAACTGTGTTCAGCACAATCCCTGTCCGACCATCGAGTGTGATCGGTTCGCGGACTGTGGTCAATCCTAGCTCTGCATTGTGTTCAATGCTGGAACTGATAGCAGAGGACTCAGTCCATGAATCCGGATTAAACTGTACGACATTTCGTGCAGGCACGGAAGAAGCGATCACTTCACCGGTCGGCAAAACCACTTCACATTCTTTGACCATGCCCGATGAAACGGCATCAAGCATGAAACGTCGCAGACCTGATAGATCACCATTGCTCAATCGTAGTTCTGCTTGCGAGGCAATTAAATCACTGGTTGATTTCACCTGCACATTGGCTTGAGCAATCATGGAGTCATCAAATGTGCGCGCAGATACCCATACCACTCCACCCACCGCGAACGCGAGAATGGCGATGAACGCCATGCCGGTTGTAGCGACCAGCGATTCACCACGGACGAAGTACTTTCGGAAATTGAACCGATTTGAGATATCTGTTGTATTCATGTTGAGTGCGCCTAAAAACTTCAGTACACCCAAGATATCGGTCGATTCCCCATCCACTTCAACTCAATCCCCCTTAGAATCGTCCCTCACACTTCTCGGACCATATCTTCTATTCATCCAGAGATTGGATTTGCGAGCGATTATCGGACACACCCATGAAAAAACCCTCTCTAGAATCTAGAAAGGGCGATTTCAATGAATGGGCGCGGGTGGATTCGAACCACCGAATGCTAACGCAAGAGGATTTACAATCCCCGCCCTTTGGCCGCTTGGATACACGCCCCAAGACTTTCGGCTTTCGCCGTCTCGAACGATCCAAAGGGCTGGATCGTTGAGCAAAGCCACCTCTCGGACTCAAACCGAGGACCTGCAGATTACAAATCAGCTGCTCTATCAACTGAGCTAAGGTGGCGTATTTTGTTGTCGCTCTTCCTGAGAATGGTGATTCTTCTGGAAGAACAACGGCCTCGCGAGGTGCGAGGCCGTGTTTTGAAATGGGCTATACAGGACTCGAACCTGTGACCCCCAGTGTGTCATACTGGTGCGCTAGCCAACTGCGCCAATAGCCCCAAAGCGGCGGGATTGTATCCTCCCCGCTCGAAAATGCAAACTCAACCCCCTTCAGGAATGACAAATCTATGAATCATCTCTTCCCAATGGGTCCAAACTCGTATTATTTACCGATTACCCACCGAGGATCACGATTTCTACACGACGGGAATCCTTCTTTGTTGCCTTGCCTTTGGATGGACCAAACGCTGCGGAATAGACACGATCATTATCGATTCCTTTCCCGACAAGGTATCTTTCGACCGACATCGCACGAGCAGCACTCAAGTTCTCATTAGTGCCCCACTTCTCTTTGGTCTTCACCAACTTATCAGAGTCGGTGTATCCCTCAACTCGGATCTCATTGCTGCCATAATCTGAGTTAATGACACGCACGATCTTGTCGAGTGATGCCTTTGCGTCCGAACGGAGTGCATCTGAACCTGAGTTAAACAGGACATCTCCTGGAATTCGGACAACGATCGCACCGCCACTCCGCATGCCGACTTCGATGCCGTTGATCCCCTCGAACCCAGTCTGCGGACGAGCGTTGAGCGAGGAAATCGTTGCCTGAGCAGCATTGAGATCACTCTGCAAACGCTGATTCTCTGATCGGAGCTGTCCATTCTGCTCTTGGAATGCTCCGTTTCCATCAGTTGCCTGACGGACATTTTCTTGGAGCCCTGCTATGCGCTCGCGGAGCTGTGTATTCTCATCGATTGCAGCATCGTAATCACGCTGCGATACGGATTTACATCCACCCAGCACAACCAAGCTTAAGCTTCCCAATGCGATCAATAGTAGTTTTGGCGTGTTCATCCTTGCACCTCCCGGTTATATGGTATTGTTGTTCATTGACAGTCTATCCGGTTCCACCACCGGCGTGGGCAACGCGCCCATCAGAATCAGTCATCCCAGTTTAATTTTTTAAGGCAAATTCAATGCCCCGTCCATCCCAAAGATGCGCCCGAGCCCAATTTCAATCAAAGGCTTTCCGATCACAACCATCAAAGTCGCGATCGCGAGGAATGGCCCGTATGGCATTGCCTTGCTCAATTTGCCACTAAACACTTGTGCCACAATCGCATACGCGACCCCGACAAATGCTGCGAGGAAAAACGCGATCGTTGGATCAATCCAACCCAGGCACGCTCCGACAGCGGCCATCAGATGAACATCCCCCAGCCCCATCGCTTCCTTCCCAAATGCCAACGATCCACCGATCCGAACCGCCCAAACGACACCACCCGCGATCAGGTATCCCATCAGCACCCCGCCGAGCACGACCAACCAGAGCGGCGCTCCATTTGATTGCGAATAGACGATCGTCCCCGATTCCGTCACTGATCGCTCGAAGAGATAACTAAAGAACCATCCACCCCCAAGACCAAGCAAGACAGGCATGCAAAGGAATGCGAGTTCGCGGATCATCTCTCGCCGAGCATGCGGGTACATCAACCAATCTTCGATTGATGAATCATCGACTACCTCGCCCGATGCCTCGTTAGATTCAGTGACGGATAGAGCCCCTTCACCATCTCTTGATTCATCTGATTCATCTGATTCATCCATTGACGAATCAGTCTCTCCTGCAGGTAATGACTTGTGATTCGATTCGTACCACTCTTCAAAATCGGCAAAGCTCCGAGTGAGCCACCCAAACTTGATAAAAATATTCGAAAGGATCAACCCGGTACATCCGCCAATTCCCATCCCAATGAACTTCCAGTTGCTGATCCCACCTGTTGCAATCGTCCAGACCTCACCGGGAGCGGTCAGCCATTTCATATGTGCATTGGGCACCGCCCAGATACCACCGAGCCCCGCGGGCATCATTTCAGGAGTGCCATACTTTGACTGGAACCAGATCGCATGCCCTGTATGCATGACCAAAGCCACAATCGCAGGCACCCAAGTGAGCACCAACGGAATCGTCGAAGTCCGCGCATCAATAATGGTCATCGAGACCATGCTCCCAAAGAGCACCAAGGTTACAACCATCGCAGGCCAAGTCAATGCGGGACCGTTGGCAGCCCATTCAGGCGCAATCCGTCCCAAACTCAGTATCGCATCATCAGGCACAATGTACCACAAAGCATAGATCCCACCAAACAGGACCGCGACAATTGTTTCGACGATCGGGTACTCAGGCGATATTTTCGCTTTGCAAAATCGACACTTTCCGCGAAGCAAAATCCATCCGAATATCGGGATATTCTCTCGCCATGTGAGCTTGTGATCGCACCGGGGACAGCGCGAGGTTGGTGTCACGACATCGAGTCCCAAAGGCATGCGATATACAAGCACATTGGTGAGCGATCCAACGCACGCACCAACAGCCGTCACAAAGACCAAAATGGTCAACCAAGGCATCATGTAAAAAAACCAGTCAGGCATCGCTTATTCATCGGCCAATTGGATGCTTTCGCACGATAACCGATTCAAATCCCATTCGCTCTTTTCATCAATCTAAATCAGTGTCAATCGCGTCTGCGTTGAGCTCTACGATCCGTTGTTCTGCTCGATCGAGAATCCCCCGTGCCCGTTTAACAAGCCCGATTCCTTCTTCATAGCCCTTGATAGACTCTTCGAGTCCAATTTCACCCGATTCGATCCGATCAACGAGCGTTTCGAGCTGATCGACCAGTTCTTCATAGGTGAGTTCGGACTCGGTTAATTTCGATTTTGTAGTTTTCTTTGCCACGGGTAAGGGTACACCTTTCGTTGGTTTGATTCTTTTAGAATAGCCCCATCTGATCGGGGTTCTTGTTTCTTGCAGTATTGGATTTTCGTTTGGGGGACTTCGGTGATTCTTTCATCAGTCGAGGATCAAGGTCTGCCCGTTTACCATCGTTCTTGAGCACCTCAGATCGAACTTTGCCGTCTGCAAAGGTGGTCGTCATGACTTCACCCGCGGCCGCGTCATCTACGCGCCGAACGAGCGAGCCGTCAGATTTTGTAGTCACCGTGAATCCGCGTGCAAGCACCTGCGCAGGTCCGATCGCGTGAAGCTCTCGTTCGATTGAAGTCATTTCATCTCGCTTGCTTGCGATCGCCCAAGATATAGTCCGGGCAAGTCGATGTCTGAGTTGATTGAGGCGCTCTTCTCGTCTCGCATGGACCGCGCTTGGTTGATGCTTAGCTAATCTGATTGCGAGTTGATCAAGCTTTGACCTTCTCCGAGCGATTGCTCCGCTGTAACCTGAACCCATTCGATTAAACTTCGCTATCACTCGATCGCGATGAATCTGTATGATTTCTCGAGGATCAGAGAGTGAACGGGTTGCCTGGATCGCGTCGAGTCGTTGTTTCTGATATCGAATCTCAGACTGTACTGATCGATCGAGCCGACCGCGAACTGAATCGAGCTGCTCGCGTAACGCATCGCGATCCGGGGAAAGAAGCATCGCTGCCTGAGTAGGTGTGGCACATCGCTGATCTGAAACCAGCTCTGCGATAGTTGTGTCAGTCTCATGACCAATCGCTGCGACGATCGGGAGCTTAGATTCGTAGATCGCCTGTGCAACTTCCATCTCGTTGAATGCCCAAAGATCCTCCATGGACCCGCCCCCACGTGTGAGCAGGATCGCATCAACTCCGAGGTGATCCGCGTTTGCGTTTAACTGTATAATCGCGTTGGCAATCTGCCCCTTTGCTGACGCGCCTTGTACGCGGACATCAACAATCATGAGTTCGATGCTTGGGCATCGCTTGCCCATCGTGTCGATGACATCTGCGACCGCAGCACCGTCTTTACTTGTGACAACCGCAACCCGCCTTGGGAAGGTTGGCAACACTTGCTTGTTGGCGGGATCGAACCATCCTCGTTCACGCAACTCATCGCATCGTGCTTTGTATTGTTGTTCAAGATCCCCTTGCCCTGTCGGCGTGAGTGAAGTAACAATCAAACTCAATCGTCCTGAAGGCGCGTAATACTCCACTCGGCCCTTTGCGATGACCGAATCGCCGTGCTTGGGTGCATAGCTCATTCTTCTTGCAGCAGACGCGAAAACAACCGCACCAATCACGGCATGGTCATCCTTAAGCGAGAAGTAGTAATGCGTCCGATGCGACAGCGAACTGATCTCACCAATGACAATCACACGATCTGTTATCCCTGCCTTGATCGCATGATCAATCCGCGTCGCAAGCTGAGAAACAGTGATCGCCTGTCCACCTTTTTTACCATCCCCCAAAACCGAGACAAGGGACGGATCGTCCCCTGCACCGGCTCTCTTACCAGTCTGGTTCTTCTTCATTCGATCAGGATTGAAAGGGAGTCTTCCGGTCATTGCCGAAGATTATATCCCACGAATTAATCCTGCTCGAAATCAGAAACCCTCGTTTTTATTCTTTGCTCGCAACCTCAGTTGATTCTGCTTCATTCTCAGCTTGAGCAGCCTCGGTCTCTTTGTTCATTTTCTCAACACGAACAACAACTTCCTGAGCAACATTGTGAGGCAATGAAATCCGGATCGGTTGATCGTCAGACATGACTGCAGCAACTGAGTTCATATCTGCTGCTTGATTGCCTTTAACCTGCTCGCGTGATTTCACGCGTGGGATATCTGCAGGACGCTCGAAGACCGCTGCGGGTTCTGGCAGCTTGTTCGCCCGGGCTTGCTCATCGCTTTGTTCAGCATTCGGATTTGTATAGACCTTGGGATTGTAATATCCATTATCACGCAACCAGTTATGACGAGCCTGTTCGAGCTTACGGAAGAGTTCTTCGGTGCGCTCGATGTACTGTCGCCCGTGCTGGGTGCGATCGGTCTGGAGGGTTGTGCCTCTGAAGAGCATCTGTGCGGTTGCTTCGTTGGCAGCAGGTAGTGCCTGGAATGGATCGATCGCGAACATGCCATCGAGGATCTGAACATAAATCAATGAAGGTGCGTCATCTCCACCCAAACGCGAACGATCTGAATCTGCCCACTGGACTGATCCATCTGCGTTTGCTTGAGCAACCACGCGCCCTTTGGTCTTATCTGAGTAACGCACTTGCCCTCTGCGGACTGCATGTTCTTGGATCATCTCTGCACGGATCTCGATCACCTGTGGTGCCTGCACCTGATCCTTTGCATAGTTATGGTTCGCATGGTTAGGTCCCAACGCAGCGAGTGTCATTGCACCGATTGCTGTAGTAAACATCATCTCGGTTCTCCATTCTTTAGATATAGGTCAACACGCCCATGGATCGCGCCGTGTGCCGACGCATGCATATCCAAGGACTTGAATGAAGTGTGCGCCTAATCCATCATTTCACAAGCATGTAATTTGATTGGAACGATAAATGTGTTTGGTTTTCTCTTATCCGGACCAAGAGGTTTCTCACACTATCAATAGGGTAGATTCTCTCGGACTAGGACTCTGTCTCGATTGATGCAGGCTGAGAACAAAGTCCTGTGTATGCGTCAATTACTGATGCAATTGAGCTCGCCACCCGACGATTCCCTTTGACATACTCACGCGATTTCTCTCCTGCGATTCGCGTCCGATCAGGGTTGGATAAGCATTCAATGAGTATTTCAGACCAAGCGGCGCGCGTTGGACGATCGACGATATACACGCCTTCAGATTCTTGAATCGGTGCGATGTCTTCATCGTTTCCAGCAATGACCGCCATGCCTGCACCCATTGCATCAAGCAACAAAGTGCGTTCTTCATGCAGCGTGTCCGGATAGACCATCATGTCGCAGCGGAGCAATAAATCTCGCCGATCCTCAGAGCGATCGATTATTGTAAATCGATCCTCGATACCACGCCTTTGAACCCGTGCCCATAAGTCCGTCCGCTCAACCATTTCAAGATTCACAAAGAGCATCGAGTCTTCATTCGATTCCATCGCATCCACGATACCTTCAAATGCTGCGATGCACTGTTCTCTTTGTCGTCCCGAACTCATGAGTACGATCGCAATCGTTTTACCTTCACGGAATATTTGTACAGGATCTGTCGAAACATGAGCACCCCACGGCGCAACATGCACCCGGCTTGCAAATCCTGCGTCGACTAACCTAGATTCGAATGATCGCTCGGGGACAAGGAATAACACCCGATCTGTTTCATCGATGCTGATTGCCTTTGCCGGATCTGTCATCCCTGCACGCCATACTTCAAGAACCACGCCAGCATCGAGCACCCTTGCGAGCTCTCTGCCCATGGACCAAGCTGCTCCACCAAAGACATGAACAATATCAACTTTATTGTCCGACGAGTTTGAATCACCAACAACCTGACGAGCAACCTGACGGGCGCGGATGTTTTGAGTCATCGACAACCCACGATCTGCGTACCAAACTGGTTCTGCAAGCAAATCGAAACCGTGCTCTTCGAGTCCACGATCTTTCGGAAGTACGACCTGTGCCGCAACCCCTTCATTCGCAAGCGCAACGATCATTCGCTCGATAAGCGAACGCTCATGAATTGCAAACCGGGCATCAACGAGAATGAGTACTCGCATATCAAAAGTGCTCCGGGTTCGATTGGATACTGTTGTTCACTTCTTCCAGCGTATCAGGATTGTTTCTGATCCGCAACTCGGAATGTGAGCTCTGGAGGCGATGACTCATCGTCTTTAACCGCTTCAGTACGCCAAACCCCAACCCAGTGATCCTTTGCGACTTTTCTGAGCACATAGTCACCCGCAGGTTCATCTCGCTTGCACAGATCCTTGGGAGGCTCGTTCCAAGGCCACCAAGGCGTGACACCCTGATCCGCACCTGGTAATTTCTTAAACTGCTCAGGATCATCGACCACCTCGGTAATTGTGGTTAACCGATCAAGCTTGGTATGTAAAGTCGGGATGCTTGCCAACAGTCCGTGTGTGTAAGGATGCATCGGGTTGGCAAACAAATCATACACATTGGCATATTCTACGACACGCCCTGCATACATCACACAAACTATGTCCGCGTTCTCCGCAACAACACCAAGATCATGCGTGATCAGCATAACCGCCATTTCACGCTCCTCCTTGAGATCATCGAGCAACTCAAGAATCTGAGCTTGAATGGTCACATCGAGCGCAGTCGTTGGTTCATCTGCAAGCAACAGCCGAGGCTGACACGCAAGCGCCATCGCGATCATCACGCGTTGTCGCATACCACCAGAAAACTGATGCGGATACGCTTTGATTCGTCCTTCAGGATCAGGGATCCCGACCGCATCCATCGCTTCGATTGCGATCTTCATTGCTTCCTTCGTGGTCACATTCTGATGCAGGGTGATCGCTTCAATGATTTGATCTCCAACGGTGTACACCGGATTCAGCGAAGTCATTGGTTCCTGAAAGATCATCGCGATCTCGTTGCCTCGAATTTTCCGCATCTCTTGTTCGCTGAGTTCGAGTAAGTTAACGACACTGCCGTCCTCTAGGCGGTACTTGATCTCGCCTCGATCGAACCGACCAGGAGGACGAGGTACAAGTTGCATCGAACTCATTGATGTGACCGATTTGCCGCAACCTGACTCACCCACCACCGCGAGCGTTTGGCGAGGATACACAGTCATGCGTACACCATCAACCGCCTGAATGCGTGGCCCAGACCCGTTATCAAACGAGACTGCAAGGTTGTTCACCTGCATAATGGGTTGCTCTGCGATCGCAGCTTTACCCGAACCTTGTGTCTGCTCCATCGTTGATTCAGTCATGATCTATTCCTTACACGATCCTCATGGGGGAGGGTTAAACGCGTGCCTTCTTGAGTTTTGGATCGATTGCGTCGCGGAGTGCCTCGCCGATCAGGTTGTATGCCATAGTCGTCAGAAAAATCGCTGCCCCCGGGAAGATCGCCAACCACCAGATAAAATCTGAAGTTTCACCAGATGCGTTTGAGAGCAGTTTGCCCCAACTCGCCTGCCCGGATGGTCCGAGCCCGAGATAAGACAGGGTTGCTTCGATCAAAATCGCTGCGGCGATCGCAAACGATGACTCCACCAACACAGGAGTCACCCCGTTGGGAAGCATGTGCTTGAACAAGATCGACCATAAGGGCAATCCGACCGCTCTCGCTGCTTGCACATAATCTGTCTCGCGGAGTTTCATGAACTCTGCACGAACAAACCTTGCAGCACCGGTCCAGGTAAAACACCCGATGATGGCCATCATGAAATATATATTTCTCGGCAATACACTCGCGGCAACAATCAATAAGAACAACACGGGGATCGCCATAAATACTTCGACAACACGATAGAGCAACAGATCAACCCATCCACCAAAGTATCCCATCAGCGATCCAACCACCACACCAATTACGACCGCGATCCCTGTTGAGATAAACCCAATTGAGATTGATAATCGACATGCATGGAACATCTGTGAGAGCACATCTTGACCGAGCGTGTCAGTCCCCATGACATGTATGGGAGCAGGCCCAAGTTCAATCGCTTTTTTAAGCGAGAGCAGGCTGGTGATTTCGCCTGATTCAACCTGAACCTCAAGCTCATCAATTAAATCAAACAACGGATAGGACAACAGATCATCAATTGATGATGAAACCCTTCGCAAATCCGCAAGCGTCTGATCAGTCACAGGTAATTCTGCGAGCTGTTCATCTGAAATATTCGCCCGTTGACTGAGTCGGACTCGCTCTTCTTCAGCAAGCCGATCCCACATCGAATCCAAAGGAGTCGACATCGGCGGCCGGTTGTACATCGCAGTCTCGGATTGTGTCGGTGAGAATGGCACAAGAGAGTACATCGCATCAATCTCAGAGTTGGTCTCATCCGCACGATAAAAGAAGTTGCTGGTATTGGATGACCATTTCCATCCTCCAAGCAAAATCGTGAGTAACAATACCGCTGCTACATATCCGACGCGCCAACCACTCTTGTAAATCCCGATCGAAATCACTACGAATGGTAATGCTGCGATCAATCCGATAAGTACTGATGATACATACGGAGCATATGATCTTTGTTCCCAATCACGCATCCAATCGGACGCATCACGAGCACTGAAAATGCTTGATGCAGCACCGATCACAACAACTGCGATTGCGAACTGAATGCCGCAAGCAATAATTAGCCTGAGCTTTTCCCCGATAGAAAATCGTTTGGAAGGCAGCAGAAGAAATATCGGCGCCCAAGTTCCCCAGACAATCAGAACAACATCTGATAGCTTGAGCATGTGAAGCATCGGCGAACTCATTGCACCCCGGGCCCCATCCTCATTGATCGCCCAAGTAAGGAGCGGATGTCCTGATGCAATCACAGGAGAGTAAACCGCAAAGAAGGCGACAATTGCGATCCATATCATCCCGCTCACCGCTGCAGGGCGACGCAGAACCTGACTCCATACTTCAGTCCAAAAACCTTGTGCGGGTCGATGCCCAATCCCTTGAGCAAGTTGCACACCGGTAACTGATTCGAGTTCTTTCGTGGTACTACTCATTTGTACGAAATCCTTGGATCAGCGAAGGAATACAGAATATCAGCAAGCAGCAATGCGAGCAGATTTACCGCAGCAATCATCATGGTGTTTGCCAAAAGCAACTCACGATCTTTCAGGTTAATTGATTCAATCACGAGATTCCCCATACCCGGAATCGTGAATATTTTTTCGATCACAACCGAGCCCGCGAGCATCGCAGGAAAAATCGACACAAACATCGTGATCAAAGGCAGCAAACTATTCCGGAACACATGCTTGAAAACGATGTCCTTGTATGCAACACCCTTTGCTTTGGCGGTACGGACATAATCCATATTGAAGTTGTCAAGCATTGCTGCACGCGTTTGCTTCGAGAGCACCGCGAACCCGCCGTAAACCAAGCAAGTTACAGGCATGCACACATGCCAGAACATATCGAGCAGATAACCTGCTTCCCAATGTCCATCAATATGCCGAGGGAGATAAGTAAAACCATCTGATGCAGATGAATGTAAACCACTCGCGGGGAACTTACCAAGCCAATAACTGTGATCTGCCATATACCCAACCATCAGCACACCGGCCAACGGAATAGGGAAGGACCAGAGCGCGATATAGAACGACCCGCTCATACGATCAAATGTGCCACCAGACCGAACTGCCGCAAGCATCCCTGATGGAATTGCAATGAAGTAGATGATCGGAATCGCGATTAAGTTCAGAAGTATCGTGACCGGAATCGCTTCAGAAATCAGTTCCATAACCGGACGAGACTTTGAAAACGATCTCCCCATGTCAGGCTTCGAAATACTCACCCCAGGGACCACTTGAAATCCAGCTTCCGGGTAAGGCTTTGCATCAAAGATCGCGGCAAGTTTTTGACGCTCTAAGAGCGCCTCTTCATAATAACCAATCAGCGAACTCCCAAGTTCATTCACCTGGTCAATCCGATCGGTCGCTTCAATATCCGCTCGCACTGAGTCGATGACATCGTGCTTCACTTTGCCTTTGCTATCGAATGCTTTTTTGAGATCAAGATCACCAATGACCTTGCCCAACTCAGTATCGAGCAATGCTCGGCCGCTGATGAGCTTTGCTCTTGCCTTTGAATACCGGTTCGCCTGTTGGCGATAGACACTCGACTTAACCAGCTCGTCCGCATCTGCGTCCCACTCATAGGGCTCAATATCCGGGGGGTTGGGTAACGCATCGACATACCATTCCCACAAAGGCGGTATTTTCACTTGCTTAGGTGGTTGAACAAACGCACCAGTGGGATCAACTTGGTCTCGCTTACCAAACTTGATCGGCGATATACGCCCAAGCCAGCGGACATACTGAACCGCTGCGGGCGCGTCGAGCCCATACCGATCTTCAAGATATGCCTCTTTGATCGCTCGGCTTGTCTGTTCCATCTGTCCATCGCCGGCAGACAGCGCTGCTCCGATCCCGCCCGGGGAAAGCGCGATCAGCATGAACACCAAGAAGGTAATCCCGATCAGCGTCGGAATCATCAACAATAATCGTCTGAGAATGTATATACCCATGGTCGATGCGTCCCTTGTGATCAGTCATTTGCCATGTAGTATTCACGTTGTTGCAATCCCATTGGATAGGTATGCACATTGTCAAAGTCTTTGCCAATGAAACGCAACCATGGGGATACACGAATAAAGGTGTACGGCTGCTCTTCATGAACAAGTGCTTGGAATTGATGGAACAGATCCATTCGTTTGTCGTAATCAAGTTCCGACTTGATTCCATCAATAAACTGATCTTGACCCGCATCCCACTGAATGAAGTTGTGCCCTTGATTCTGGATTGAATCAGTATGCCAAATCTGTTTCGGATCGGATTCAGGCGCGGTCGCTGACCATGCGAGTGTGATCGCATCGAAGTCACGATTCTTCATGATCTGATCGTACAATGACCAATCAACAATCCTCGGGTTACATCGAATACCAACCGATGCACACTGATCAACAAGGTATTTCTCGAATCGTTCAATTGTTTGCCCACCGGTTGCACGAGTGAACTCAAAGGTAAACTCATCACCTCGTTCATTCTCTAAGATACCATCATCATCTGTATCCGTCCAACCAGCTTCTGCGAGGAGTTCCTTCGCTCGCTCAGGATTGTATCCCCATGGGGAAATATCTGGGTTTGCAGCAGGTGATGGAGCATTGTTTGGCCCCGTAGCAACTTCACCAATTCCCTCATAAATATCATCTATGATTAACTGGCGATCAAGGATAAGAGTCATTGCCATCCGGACGCGTTTATCGTGAAACGGTGTAAGTTCGCCACCATTTCGGGGACCGCATTGCCACCCGATGAAAGAGTATCCTGATCGGACATTCACCCAGTTGAGTGAATATGCCTTATCGTCCCATCCCTCTTCTCGCGAGACATTCGTAAACTGAGGCGAACTTGGACGAATCATGCTCGCGTTGCCATTTCGGAACTCGGTCAATCTTGCGATATCCGATGTAATCGTCACAAATCGCATCGATGCGAGCGCTGGCTTTGGCCCCCAGTACTGCTCGTTGCGGACAAGAACAATGTCTTGCCCGGGCGCCCATTGATTATCGACATTGAGATTCTCAATCTTAAATGGACCAGACCCCATAGCGAGTGCTGTGCCCTCGTTGATTTGTGCAGGTGTGAGCTTTGAGTAAAAATGTTTCGGCAGGATATAGAACATCAATGCCGACTGAATGTTGTAGGCATCCGCAGTATTAAATGTGAACTCAACAACCTTGTCTGAGATCACTTCAACCTTCTCGATCGAAGTCATAATCGATCGCAATGACTCAGTCTCGAGCTCTGGATTATTGATGTAATCATGAAATGACCACCTTACATCTTCCGCAGTGATTTCAACACCATCTGAGAAGTTGATATTCTCGCGGAGTTTCACACGCAACCAATATCCTTCGGTGTCGTATTGCCATGCTTCTGCAAGCGTTCCGCTCACTTCCTTGGTCACAGGATCGAAGTCGGCCAATGTTTCACAAATCTGATCATCGACGCGCCGAGCGTACACATCTTCTCCCAATACAGGAGTCAGCTTGCTTGGTTGCGCTTCAAAAATCTCGGTAAACTCGCCTCCGAGTCTATATCCATCTTGATCATATGGCGCACTCTTAAACACATACGGCGATTGCCACTCGATTGCAGGTCCGTCAGGACGCGCCCAATCGGCAGTCCCTGCTGTGTTTGAATCTGAACCGTTGGTTGAGTTGCTGGCCCCGGTGTTGATCGCGAGTTCGCCGCTCGAAAGCATCCGATCAATCTTTGCGACTTGCTGCTCAACAGACCCGACCTTTGAGTCGAGGAGTTCTGTCTTCTCCCACATCCTGTCACCCTGGTTGAGGTTCATAAACGTAAGCACCCCGACCACAACGACGAGCACCATGAGCACGAAATCTTTGAGACCAAACTTATTCTGCATTTGCACCTGCCTCTATCTAGTTCGACGAGCAACTCACCCATCGTGCCCCGCGTTGCATGACCATGCAAAGGGGGTCTATACAATATCATCCTACATCAGCGTTGTCGCTTGGGATCGAACGCTTCTCTGAGACCTTCTCCAACAAAATTCATCGCCAAGAGTGTCACTCCGAGCAACAAACACGGAAAAAACAATAACCACCAGTGACTCCGGTAGGTATTGAGCTCGCCTAAACCTTCTGCAGCTAGGTTACCCCAACTCGGCAACGGCGGTTTGACACCGATACCAAGAAAACTCAGGAAACTTTCCTGCAAAATTGCCTGAGGCACCGCCAGCGTCGCATACACCACGATCGGACCAATCAGATTGGGAAGCAAATGCCGAACAAAGATCCGCACAGGTGAACTCCCAATTGCTCTCGCGGCTTCAACAAACTGTTGATTCTTTAAACTCAACACCTGACCACGGATCACCCGTGCCATCGTTAACCAACTCACCCCGCCGATCGCGATGAGCAATGTCATCACATCAAGCATGGTTCTGGTCCCCGCAGAAATTTCCCGCCGGGGGTATTTTTTGAGCGCGAGAGCATTCAACGCTTCTTGCCGAGCAGAATCATGTGCGAGCAACTCTCGTGCATCTGCCCGGGTGAGTTTCTCGCCTGTGCGTTGAAACTCAGATTCAACAACCTGAATCTGCACCCACTTGGACTTTGCCTTGTTATGCGTCACCCACTCATCGACTGTTGCGTCGCTGGCAACTGCGAGAAGCACCACCAGCAATATGTAAGGCAACCCATAGAGCACATCCACCGCTCGCATCATGAGCGAGTCAACTTTGCCCCCCATATACCCTGCGAACGCACCGTATGCTGTCCCGATACTCACACTGATGAATGCTGCTGCCAGGCCGATCGTCAGGGATATCCCTCCACCCGCAAGCAATCGTGCACCAAGAGAGCGGCCCAGCGTGTCGGAACCGAGTACAAACCTCGGCCAATAAGGCTCGACCACGCTGAGAAGTTCACCCTCGCGTGCGTTGTAGAAATCATCAACAGATACCCCGTGTTCCGCAGCAAGTGATTCAATTGTTCTTGGATCAATCGCCCTGGTCGAACGCTCGATATCCTGATGGTCATACCCCCACCAACTCGGTGGCAGCCGTCCAGCCTTGGGTGATCCCGCGTCATATCGAGGAACACCGATTGCAGTACCGGCATCATCAACCGCAGAAGAAAGCGTGATCGGCAATGTGCCCAGACACGCGATAAACATCACCAATAACACACCAATCCCAAGCATCCCTGCCAATGAGCGGGTGAGCGGGTTGTCATGCTCGCGATGAGGCGCACGGATAGCGCTGACTGATTCATTCCGTTCATCACTTTGTCCATTTTCAGGACGATTGATCCCCATGCACACACCTTACCCAATCATGAATGTGTATGTGTACTGCGCTCGAT
This sequence comes from uncultured bacterium, assembly GCA_963976235.1. Lineage (GTDB taxonomy): Bacteria > Planctomycetota > Phycisphaerae > Phycisphaerales > UBA1924 > UBA1924. The sequence continues at coordinate 416,877 of CAXBJM010000001.1, read as the reverse complement.
GAAAATCACTGACAATCAGATCGAAAAAATGAATGAAATCACCAATGCATTCCGCGCATAAAAAAAGCCCATGCGTTGCATGAGCAATTTCTATTTACGATCCATCGGATCAATCAGGGAGACAGGACTTGAACCTGCGACCTTCTGGTCCCAAACCAGACGCTCTACCAAGCTGAGCTACACCCTGCACTGGCCTCAACTATAGACCGTTGATCGGTTAAATCCATGCCTTGATTCATCAAAATACAACATGAATCATGACAAGTTCACCTCACCTGTCTCAGATCGGAAGTTCCTTCATAAGGAGGATCTTGGGCTTGTCACCCGGTTCGATCACATTCGAGCGATCAACCACCATCACATACCGCTTGCGGATCGTCGGGATCAACGGGTCCTCAGGACGAAGATTCGCCACATCGGACTCTTGGTATCCCTGAATCACGAACCAGACGGCATAGAAATCAGATCGAACACTCAGGGTTCCAAGCACAGAGTTGGCCATCGCCAGTTTCTCTGCGTAATCGTCAACCGTCGCCCCTGGATCATTGTTGTTGAAAAGCTGGGACATGATCGTGGTCACACCATCTTTGCCTGAGAACTTCTCATCGTATCCGTACTGATCGATCGACAAATGACGAGTGATATTCCATCGGGCTGAATCCGTAGTTTCGAACTCAGGGTCGATGCGCACCGCGAGTAACTCGCCAAGCGAGCTAAAGCCCGGAACCTGACGCAACCCATCAATACCTGTCATCGTGCTCCGATCGAACGGTTCTGTACCAGTAGGATAGACCAACGGGTTTGATTCTTGTCGCATGTTGTTTGCGAGCGCCTGCACCTCAGTCAATCCAAAGGTTAAAGGCGCTGCATCAAAAATCGTGTACCCTGAAGCATCCGCTTTCGCAGCTGTGTTTGGTATCCCGAACAAACGATCCCGATACGCAATAATCGCGGATGCAACATCAGGATTTTCACGCAGGGTATCGCCATCAATCGCCAGCGTATTGTCAGGAAGATTCGTACCTCCAAGATCAGTGCCCCACCACTCATGTGATGTTGTACCACCAGAATATTCCTGGCGGCTTGGGGTCAAACCCGGGAGTAATCGCAGCACTTCAACCGGCGCAGTATTAATATTGATTGTCCCCATCGTCGGACGACTCAACAACAGTTCCAACTGGTCACGAGGACTCAATGTCCCCATCGGATCGGTCGAGAGCGCGACGCGTTCGACTGCCCGCGCCTGATCAATCACCCCGAGCGCGACCGGCACACCGGTACCACGCGGGATGTCATCGCCCGGTGCAGGCGGATTGCTCACTGTAAACTCAGGTGGGAACCCTACCTCAGCAGCTGCATTCACATTGAGGTACGACACAAAGTCATCAAGCACCAGATGCCCATCATCGAACAAGCGTTTCTGGTTGTTGCTCTGGTTGTACGCATCTACCCAAATATCATCCGCAGCTACCAACCCTGAAGCATCAGGCCAAACAGGATTATCAATCCCCATCGCAACCGCGATTGCTTCAGGACCGGTCAACCATTCCGATTCTTCATACTCATTCGAGATCGCAGCACGGGTCGGATCTGGCGCGTAGGTCGGACCGATACCCCAAGCGAGGAGTAAATCGGCCAATCGTGGAGCATTCCCGATCGGATTTCCTGAAGTCAGGATAAGCGATCGTTGATCTTCAAGACCTGTACCCGAAATCGGTAGAATGAAATCCGGGAACTTACCCTCAGAATCATTCCCAGCATCATCTTCAACGACACCAAGGCCGCCAGCACCTACATTGCTCTTAGCCCAAGGCTGCAAAGCGATTGTTTGAATGATTTCCTGTCCACTTCCGTTATTGGAGACATCAAACATATCACGGAGTGATGCATGGATCTCAAACTCAGGACTGATCGTGGGTATAACTGCTGGGTTTGCAACAAACTGCTCGAATATCTCATCGGCTCCAGGTAATGCCGAGAGTGTGGTATCATGACGGACACTGGTTGCTGCTGGATTTGAACGCGAACGCACCATCCAAGGTGTCACCTCGCCATCTTGAGGCTGCGTAATGGTATCGCTGTCGGACCTTCTCTGGGTCCGCCACTTCACGATTGAAATCCCGGTATTGTCATTGCGAACTGCTTGGCCGTTTATCGCCGTTGGCAAATCCTCGCGGAACGAAACCGTCTGGTCAATTTCCTCAGGTCCTGATGCAGCACCAAACATTGCTGTAAACGGTGAAGCCAACTCCATTCGATCAACCAACATGTCATTGGCGATCACATTGCGGGGTGTTCGTTCACCACCAGGTAGATTCGAATCGGTTGATTCTTCACCGGTTGCGGTGATCTTCTTCCAGAGGCGGATCTCAAGATTATCGTTTCTGCTCATATCTGGGAGCAAGGGACTCAGATTGGTGGCCGTGGGATCTTCAAGTCCAGTCGCCGGTACCTCTTCGATCAAGGTGCCATCACGCGGATCAAACTCCATCATCATGACTGGATCTTTACGCCCACGAACCTTGAACTGATGCTCAACCCATTGTTCCGCAGGCCCGGTCCATCCACGCGTATCGGAGGGTCCATCAATAAGACCATCTCCATCAGAATCATTTCCCGTTTGTGGTGGATCAATATTTGCCGGATTGAACCGAGGTGGTAACTCACCATATGCGATCATTGATCGAGTCCATTTGTCATCTGGATTTACACCATCATTTGGTACCGTTGGTGTTGCATCGTCAAATCGTTTTTCGGGGATGACATAAAACACGCGGGTCTCTTGAGGTCCAAGCACTACATTCCGCGTGATAAAATCGCTGTATGTTGCCTGCCCACCAAATCCAATAGTACCCGGGTCCATCCGACCACCGGTATTCACAGGAAAATCATCTGATGGGTTGGGAACTGTTCCGTATGCTGCGGTTGTCCCCGAATCATCAAGGTTCGAATAAATCGCTCCCTCTGGATGATTCGTAGTTGGATACCACTCAAGATACTTCGCAACTTTGTAAAAACGACCCGAGAACTCGATGTAGTAATCGAACTGATAGTTGGATGCGGTATCGATCTGATCATCATTACCATCAACCCGTTGACGAGTCAAAGGCGAGTCATTTGCGAGGCCGCTCCCGCCCAAACTGATTGAATGGTCATACGGGTTGTGAAGCTGAAACGCGAGTACCTGCACCAGATAATCATCATTGATCTGAGCTTGCGTTCCATCGATTGTGATCTTTTCGATCTGTGCTTCGGCCGGGTAAAGAACCTGATTCTGGAATATCCGTGGTTCTTGTCCGCTTGCATCATTATAATCTTTGTCCCCCTGACCACCATTGGTGTTTGGAGCGTCGGTGTACGCATACATCACGGATACTTCAGTCAGTACCGGCATCGCTTCCATGCCGTACACATTGACGAGCTGGCGTTCCGCAGGCAAGTTGCCAGTTCCTAGCTGATTCTGCCCTGGATCAAACAAGTTGCCGCTCGCTGCACCTGGGTAGAGTGAATACTCTGCATCGCCTGTCGGGCTAAACCCTCCGTTATCAACATATGTACGCAATCCCGCACCGTTGGTGTTATCAAGGATGAGCGTCGCAACGGTTGGATCGGTATCGCTATCGATGATGTCCGCCATGTTGACTGTGGTATGTGCGGTAATTCGCAACCCGAGTTCTGGACCACGATGCCCGTAGAACAGGGTCGAGGTTTCCTCCGAAGCAAAGAATGCGGGGTCAACTGGCCATTGAGTTGGGTTCGCCATGAAGTTGATTGGCTTGGGTGCATTGATCTCACCAATCAACGCGTTGGTGTACAACGCATACAACGCGTTTGGATCACCAATAACATCCGAAAGGTTCGGTGCTGCGCTCAGCGAGGTTAATCCTTCAAGCTCGGATGGATCATTGAACCATTGAGTCGGAAGGAATGGCACAGAACCACTGATCGTGGTCATCTTGTTCCGGGGTGTCAGCGCGAAGGTCGCCATGGAGTTAAACGAAACCCGTCCGTTGACTTCACGCAGCGTTAGATTCTGTGAACTCGGAGCTTGCGATGGATCTCCAGCGATATCAATCAACGCATTCCCGTGGAGTTCACGATCGAGTGATAAAGGACGATTACTCATCAGTGGACCAAGACGCAATGCTTGCACCACATCGTTAAACCCGCCCGCTGCTTGACTCTCATAGCGCCCAGTAGTCACGCGTTCAAGACGAGTTGTGATCTCAGGGTCATTAAGCCCATGGAATGAGAGCAACTCGGCAAGATCATCAATACCATAAAGTCCGCTACCAAAGTTTGCGTTCTGAGACCATGCAACAGCACGATCGGTTGGGTTGAGCCCACTCAAGTTCCGATACTGCTCATAGCGCTGCTCTGCGGTAATCTGTCCGGGGACAGGATTAAAATCGGTCGGATCGCGTTCGAACTCACGCAGTTGTTCTCTGCTTGGTGTGGGGATCGTAGGGTTGTTTGATGCAAATCCTTTGTAATCATTGTCCAAAGCATTCCCGAGTACAATCCCTTGACGGAGCGCTTCATATGCGTAACGCCCGATGAGCATCGAGTTGGAGTTGTCGTACAGTGCACGCGCATCATTAGCAGACTGGTGACGATACACCCAGTAATCAGTCACATCACGGTTGAAATGATTTTGTGCAAAGCCGACCTGACTCGGGAGACTCGGGTCCCACTGCCCGACAACCACATCGCCTGGTCCTGCGTATGGACGATGGAGCAACCCGTACGATAACGGTTGTTTGTTTGTTGCTGCTGAAGGCGCGTAGATATAGTCGCCCGCAGGATCTTGCATCGTCAACAAACGACGAAGATCGACATCCGCAGGGGTCAAACCCAATGGGTATTCAATCGTTGGAGGCACTAAAAGGTCCGTTGCGGTATTCACATTCACCATCGAACTCAAATCGACTGCACGGGCTGCGATAAAGAATCGGTAGTCCTTGTTGCTGAAGAGTGATTCGATATCGTCGCGTGAACTCCCACTCGAATTTCCACTGCTATCACGAGCAGCGTTGAGTTCCATCCAACGCGAGTCCGCCATCCCATCGCCATCAGCATCCGCGTACTGGTACACGGGATAATCTGGGTCCGCCCAAGTAGAAATTTGCCCATTGCGATTCAGCGTGATGAACGGCTGATTGATCGGCATAAACAAATACCGCTGATACATCGTCCACACAGCAGGGATGTTCCACAACTCGTTCTCACCAATATTCACCGGGACATTCTGGTCCGGGACCCAAACCGTATCGCCGTTATTCATCGGATCGAATGTTTGAATAAGTGTTTCAGGATCACCAAACGATGCCAAGTTCCAAAGCGATAGGTAGTTGCTCATGCGTCGGATCTGGCGACCATCTGCATTGGGGGATGTCCCAACTCCAGGCTCGGCACTGAATCCACCAACCTCTGTCGAACCCACTGTCGGCGTATTAAATCCGGTCGTCCGGTTGGGACGCAGGTTGTACAAGTTGACAAATCGACCATCTGGTGAAAAGTTTGAAATCTGTAACCAGTCTCGGTTGTCTAAAAAGTTCTTCGCGTTCGGAAAGCGCAGGTCGTACCCATCAAACTGTGAGAACGGGCGATTAACACCTGAACCCCCAGGATTCCCGAGATACACAGGGGTTGTCGATGCCAACCACGGATCAGATGCAACTCGGAAGTCCTCATGACCATTGAGATTTCCCAACGCATAACGACCACCCGTCGGCAGGAACCGAAGATGCTCATCTGCCAGACTTGTCGCAGAGCGCAAATCCCAACCGGTGTATGGTTTATCAGTCGCGTCACGCAATCCGAAGGCACCAGCGAGTCCAGAAGATCCACTATTACCGTACTGAACAACTGTTCCCAATCGATCATCACGGATCACGCTGCTGAGATAATCACTGATCTGATCGGCAGTATCCGCTGAGTCCTGACGCGCAAGCACCGCACGCGCGGAGCGCCGATCAGTCCGTCCAATCGCGATATACACCGCTGCAAACACCGCAATCAGCGCAAGCGTACCAATCACAATCAACAGCGCAGAACCGTTCCGATTCAGTTCATCGTTGCGGAACCCCTTTGTAGGGTGTTGATCTAAACTCTGTTCACTTTGTGTACGCTTCACATTCATAACTGTCTCCTCGCCCATCATTGCGGGCGATGTGCACCGTTTGGGTCTTTGCTCTGTTTGTCACATCCTGCAAGGTGCATGCAGGATTCCCTGAGCTTGGTGCGTCGTCAGTTCGCACCCTATGGCGTCCCGTATTCATTCATTCATCAATTTTGGGCAACTCAAAGATGATCTGGTAGGTCTGTTCGAGTTGCTTGTCATTTGGATCACCCAGACTCATCGTGACTCGGATAAACTTGGGCCAAACCCAAGTTGTATCTGAAGCGACTGCCGGATTCCCGTTGGTGATGTATCCGAAGGTTGCGATCTCCACCAAGTCAGGTGTGTACGCCGCGGGAAGGATATCAAAGCTCCGTCCGACGACCTGCTCGGGTTTCATGCCGTGCGAGCGTCGGATCTCTGGTGTTTGCGAATAATCACGCCCTGCTTCGTTCCCACTGCGTTCGCTGTAGGTCCTCGCGGCCAGATCATTCTGATTCGCATCATCCTGATTCAAAACCCCGTCATTATTCCGATCAACCACACGGTTGAGCCCATACCAAAGCATCCGCTTGAAGTTCGGGGTACCAATCGCATTATTGTGATCCATAAAACCATATGACCACTCAACGATGAACTCCGTACATCTCGGTACAAACACGGATGCGCCGAGCATCTCCTGATTCGCTTCGGCATATGCCTTCAGGATGTCGTCCTGATTGCTCCCTGAAAACTCTGATTCTTCGAATAGCAATCTGGTCGGGATGTCCTCGTACCGAACACCCGAAACAAAGCGAGGAAAATCGGTACGCAAGTCCCATCGACTCGGTAACGCATCAATCATCCATTTACGCATCCGTGTCAACTGCGGCTGATCCCCAACTGTCCAGACATTCCCGATGGTGTTGGTTGTCTGACCAACATTGAACGCCAGCGCGTCCACCGGATTCGGGAAAGTTGGCGATGAATCATTCCAGAACTGAAACTCGAATGTATCGCGATCAACATTGATAGGCTGCGCATGATTGGGAACATAGTTGAAATATGCACTCGGATCGCGTTTGACAGGCAATGCCTGAATCATCCCGCGGATCGTTGCCAAATCTTCAGTCACCACATCAACCAGACCACTCACACGATAGTGCGGACGAGGATCGATCGTTGCTGGACCATTGTTCGCCGCATCATACAACCATCTTTCCCCGTACCCATCGCTGCCGCTGAGCGAAGTAAAAATACTCCTCGCAGCAGGCTGAAGCGCAATTTGCCGTGCAGAATCCTCAAGGAACTGACGATCGAGTGTATTTGAGCGATCAAGACCAAACAGCGTTTCGGGTACTTGTTGCCCGTTGCCATTGGGATTCACCAAAAGGGTCACATGACGAAGCAATGACCAGTCACGCGCAAACTCATTGGGGTTAATCAACCCCGGGGTATTGAATCCGACCCGTGTATCGAGCGCATTGTCATAGTTTGTGTCCCAAGGCGCAGGATTGAAAAAGAGGTTGTTGGGATCATTAAAGTTCGGATCAGAAGTCGCAGTCTGCGGGCGGCGTTTCTGCCCATGCCCATAGTAAATCGCGGCTTCATGCGAGCGAGGAATCATCCCGTTCGAAATCGCAGGCCTTGATGATTCAAAGTCACCCCGCGAGAAGAACATGATCTCATCACTCCGACGAACCCGTCCGGGTTCATCAGAAAAGTTTCCATACAGGTCAGCATCGATATTGGTTCGTTCACCGCGAAAGAGCGGGACATCGTTGCCACCGTTGGCGTTTTTGTTGACAATCACCAAGAACCCATCACGGGTCATCGATTCAAAGTCATCACGCATCACCCGTTCAAGTCGAGCTGCGAACTGATTCAACTCCGATACCTTGCGTCCCTTGGTAACCGTGTTCCCAATGGAAGTAAAAATCGTTGCAACCCCCGCGGTCACCACGACAAGGATACCGATCGTGACGAGCATTTCGACAATGGTAAATGCCCGCTGTGTATTTCTAAGTGAGGATGTGTGCTCAGTGGAATGATTCATGGCGTTTCCTCCAGATTCACCAGGCGAATAGTCACCGGTGTTCGCGGCGTGAAGATCACCTGACGTACCCAGCTTTTGCGTTCGTTGTCCCAATCACGGTTCGTCCTGTTCGTATCCGGACGGGCGCTGTCAGTGTTCTGTGCACCCGCGTTCTGATTCGCAAACGGAGGATCAACAATCACAACGCGTGCACTTCCCAATGCAGGAATACTTCCCAAATCCGCAGTCAAAATCTGAGGCGTCCCCACCACCGTCCGTACGATCCCCGTGTTATCAAGCAACTTCTGACCCGCTTTGGTTGCAAACCCGATCGAAGTATCAGCGCCACCCGCACCGATCGGTTGATTATTTGGGATGATCAACCAATCAAGATGTTCTGGATGCACTTCAACATTGAGCGTCTGAATCGCAGCATACACCTTGTCTGCCTGACCGTCATCGGCTGAAATCTGACCAGTACCCGCATTAAGTGCAACAGGAATCCGTGTTAGGTTCACATCAATACCCCCGCCACCGGTAAGCACATCACTCAATGAGTGATCCCGTGGAACGCGAACGCGTGCATCAATCCGACGGATAAAGATGGCAGCTTGTAAACGATCACCCGATGGTTCTCGTCTCAATGCCAAATCCCAGACATACTTCGGGTCCTTCCCGGAATATGGCTGAGGGAAGAGTCTTGCCGAGACTGGTATCTGAGCAACTTCTGGATTCGTATTTACGATCGGCACTGATGGCGAGATATCTCTGCTGAAACTCCAAAGCCCGGTTGTAAAATCTGTATAGCCAGGGATTGGTGAGTTCCATCCGTAATAGTTAAGACCATCCTGAGGAACAACCCATTCATAGGCGTACCGTTCATCCGGATCAGCATTAAAACGGTTAAAATCTTTGCTGATCAATCTAAAATCGACCATCTCTGGATTCGTGATCAATGAAGCAGCAACACTCGCCGCGTTCTCGCCTTCGATTGAGTCGAACGCTGCACGTTGCTCTGCGATGATCGCAGGAAACACGGCACCAAGTCCGAGCATACCGATCGCAAGCACCAGGATCGCAATAAGCACCTCAACAAGTGAAAACGCTCGACGCTTTCGAACTCGCAAACCAAACTCTGGAACAACAACAACACTCATCGCAACACCTCCACAAGTTCGCCGGTGTATACCTGAATCAGGTACAGCCGGGATTCGGGTTCGTCGTCAAGGTCGAAGTTGTCATCAAAGTTCGTATCCCCATTCACCCATTGATTAATCTGTTCTAAGAGATCGTTCTCGTTTAGTCCATTCGAGAATAAACCCATGTCAAAAGCTATCTCTGCATTTCGATCAGTCTGATCCGCAGCTTGATAGAGAGATTGGGTCGTCGTATTCAAACCACGCGCACCCACCGCGATACCCAACCGGCGCTCATCGTATAAAGCGATTCGGCTCACTGGTTTGACCAGGATTGTGTCATTGGACACATTCCCGATCAGCATCTGACGAAGTTCACTATCATCGCGTCCGTATGCATTGTTGTTCCCGTTGAGATCCGACGAGAGCACAACACGGTTTGCCCAAACTTCAAGATCTTCGGCCATATCAACACGCAGCGTCTGCTCGTGAGAAGTTGGACGATCCCCGTATGGGCGCTCACGGCTATTACGCGGATTGATAAACAATGCAGAACTCGTATCACGACTCAACGCGCCATTGCGTCCGTTAAACCGAATCATAAATGTCTGCCGAGCTGTGGGCTCATCCGCATTCACCCCGTCAAGCCCGCCATCAAGCCCGCCACCGACAACCTGTGCGTCATAGGGGAAGAACCCGGTCTCAGGAAAGAGCCAATGCGATTCTTCTTTCACTGGATCATTATCATTGGTGCCGCCGTACACATCGGATGTGTACCAGGTTGCCGCTGCATTGCCTGCAGAATCAAAGTCGATCAACATCCGTGATGATGCGTAGCCTCGCACCATCCAGTACCGAGGAACTTCAAGCACCTCACCCGCGGATGCAGGAACAAAGACATCACGATCAAAGTACGGCAAATCACCGAGCCCCATCGCATTATCTGGTCCATTGCGTGCGGTTGTTCCCTCACGAACAGTACCAACTTTCACCGCAGGAATGATCTGAATCTTTCCCACCTGTGGGTCATACACGAAGACGACCGCACCATCTTGTCCGGAACTCAATGCGATATCACGCGCCATTTTGGTCGCTGCTGAAAGCGAGTTCACGGCGAGTGATCTGCTTGATGAGTAGGACATTGAACGGAATGCGGGCACCGCAATTGTCAGGATAATGAGCCCGATCGAGATCACGACCAACAACTCGATGATTGTGAACCCTTTGCGAGTTGTGCTCGGAGAATGTGTAACATTGATTTCAGACAGATTGGACTGTGGTTGGTTATTCATTTTCCGATCTCCACAGCGTTATCCGCCCATACTGACTGACGCAACTCCGCGATTTCTGTTAAATCTGCTGGCTCTTCAGTCCCAAAGTAGTTCGCGATCGTCTTAATATTCTCCGTTCCAAACAAACCGTCAGGACCAGCACTTACTACGGCGTACCGTGCATCACGAAGTTTGATGTTTCCACCTGTCAGATCGAAATCCTGTGCGGTGGCGGGATCATTCATTGCTTCTGCCAAAACAACCGGATCAATCAACACTGGTGGCAAGTTCAAGTCAAGCGTGCTCTCAACAACCAACTGCCCACTTACATACCGACCTGGTTCCCAGCGGTAATACCGAAACGCATTGCCGAACGAATCAACCAAAGCTGTTAAAGCGCTGAGTTGGTACTGTTCATACTGTGCATAAATCGCATCGCGATCTGGTGCTGAAGCAGGATCAAGCCCAAGGTCGTGCTCTGGAAACTCGTTGGGATCAATGTAATCAACACCGATACGAACACCGCGGCGATCAACATCCATCATCGGATCGAACCGATCTCTCGAACTTCCCACAGGGTACCCAACACCAAGGAACGATCCATCAACAATCGGACGAGCAAACCCAGGACCACGGATCCCATCAACATTCCGATCAAGCACGCCGGTGAGGTAATACGCCAACGAGTACTTGCTGTACCGACGATCATCCCATGCACCGTCATTATGCCATTCACCAGAGGTGCTCAACTGAATCGCATCAAGACCGACACCTCGTCGACGACGGAAAAAATCAAAATCAATGCCTTCATTCCAAATCACGATCGACTGAAAATCTCCTTGAGCGCCATTGCGCTCGAAGACCGGTCCATCGATTTTCGATTCAAGCGGATCAAGCGGCGTCGGACGATAATCATCATCTCCTGCACTCATACTCATCCCATCATGGACCAAAGGCGGTAAAAACCCGAAATCATTGCGGAACTGATCGACCGCCTGAACCAATGCTGCAGCGGAACGCTGGCTCGCGGTTCGTTTCGCAGTCTTGGTTGCTCTGTTGAGCCCTGTAAGAATCAACGCTGCAATAAGCGCAATGATCGAGATAACGACAAGCAGTTCTATAAGTGTAAAACCATCGCGACGGAATCTTCTGCCGATGAGTCCCCGCCTCATCTGGTCGCTCAAGATTTGTTGTCTGTGATGAATCACCATAAATCTATATCCGTTTCTATTCGTCCTAATTCCTGATTTTTTCGCTCTAAGCGTTAGCTACCGAGCGATTCGAGCATCGCCACCATCGGCATGAACATCGCCACAACGATCGTACCGACCATGCCACCAAGCACCACAACCATCAAAGGTTCAAGCAGTGACACCAATGACGCAACCGCAACATCGACCTCTTCGTCGTAGTTGTCTGCGATCTTCAAAAGCATTGCATCCATCTCACCGGTTTCTTCGCCCACATCGATCATGTTGACCACGATCGCATCACAGGTCTTCGATTCACGCAAAGGGGTTGCAAATGTTTCACCCTCACGGATCGAGTCATGCACATTCCGGAGCGCTTTCTCGAACACATAGTTGCCCGCGGTCTGACCAGTAATAGTGACCGCTTCAAGAATCGGAACACCAGCACTAATCAAGGTACCCATGGTCCGTGTAAACCGAGCAATCACAGTCTTACGAACAAGATTACCCATAACCGGGGTCCACAAAATCAGTATGTCGAACAGCGCCCGGCCTGGAGGCGTTTTCTTGATCAACTTGTACGCGATGACAATGGAAGGCAACCCGATGATAATGATTGCCCAACCTGGTACTTTCTGTCCCGCACCACTGCCACTGACCCATCGACTGGTATTGATGAGCATCTGTGTCAGCGCGGGCAGCTCAATCTCGAAATCTGTAAAAATTTCTTCGAACTGCGGGATAATGAACACCATAATACCGGTGAGGATGATAACCGCGATCAAGATGACCACAACCGGGTAAACCATCGCGCCTTTGATCTTGCGTTTGAGCCGCTCACTCTTCTCCATGAACTCTGAGAGTCGCTGAAGGATTACATCAAGCACACCACCAATTTCACCCGCGTTTACCATTTTTACAAAGAGCTTGTCGAACGCTTTGGGATACTTCCCCATTGATTCACTCAATGAACTACCGCCCTCGACCTCTTCACACACACCGAGCAAGATGTTCTTCATCAGACCTGGCTTCTGTTGGCTTTCAAGAATCTGAATCGAACGCAACAACGGCAAACCCGCATCTTGGAGAGTCGATAACTGACGCGTAAACAAGGTCAAGTGCTTTGCAGAGACACCACCAATTGAGAATCCGCCGCCCTTCTTCTTTTTCTTCTTTGCAGGTGCCTTGTCTGCCTTTTCGCCCTTCGCTTTCTCGCCCTTCTTCGCTTTGGCAGCTTGAACAGAAGTCGGGAAGTATCCCTGCGACTTAATCCGCTGGATCGCTTCTTCTGAACTTGAAGCTTCAACGGTACCCTTTTGCGTCTTGCCAGATGCGTTTAACGCTTGGTATGTGTAAGTTGCCATAATCGTCTACTCCTCGTCCCGCTCAAGTTACTCACTGAGTCGTGTACTTCTTAAGTTGTCTCTCAAACATCATGTGTTTTAGTCTCAAAACAAAGACACAAGATTTATTCATCTTCGATTGTTTCACGAACGACTTCATCGATGGTTGTGTACCCCTCGTACAAGGCCATCAACCCGCTCTGACGGAGTGTTCGCATACCTTTTTTACGCGCCGAGTTTCGTAGCACAGCCGTGCTCGCTTCATTCATCATCAACTCACGCATCTCATCATCAAGTGTCATGATTTCAAACAATGCCATTCGACCTTTGTAACCACCACCGACTGCTGCTGCTGCGCCCGGGCGGTAGAACTGTCGGCCTTGAACATCCCCTGGACGCAAGGAGAGTTCCATCAACTCTTGCTCGGTTGGTGTAAACACTTCTTTGGTCTTCGGATCGAGCGTTCGCACAAGGCGCTGAGCGACAATCCCCTCGATGGTCGCGGTCAACAAGAACGGCTCAATCCCAAGGTCGACAAGTCGAATAATCGAACTCGGCGCATCATTGGTATGCAATGTCGAGAGCACCAAGTGACCAGTCAAAGATGCTTGCACCGCGATCTGGGCAGTCTCAAGGTCACGAATTTCACCAACAAGGATCACATCGGGGTCCTGACGCAGAAATGAACGCAATGCTTTCGCAAAGGTCAATCCAACTTCTGTGTTCACTTGAACCTGGCAAAGCCCATCGATGTCGTATTCAACAGGATCTTCAGCGGTCAAAATCTTAGTGTCAATATCATTGAGTTCGGACAATGCTGCATAAAGAGTAGTTGTTTTACCCGAACCCGTTGGTCCAGTCACAATCACAATTCCGTTCGGCTTTGCGATCAAAGTGCGAAAAAGCTGAAGATCATCTGGACGGAAACCAACACGATCGAGTGAAAGCTCAACATTCCCTCGGTCAAGCACACGCATTACACATGATTCACCATGAAGGGTTGGCAAAATCGCCACACGCAAGTCAACCGGATTCCCACCAACTGTGAGTTCGATTCGACCGTCCTGAGGCAATCGACGCTCGGCGATGTCTAGGTTCGCCATTACCTTCACACGACTTGTAATCGCAGTCCCAAGATGCTTCGGTGGTGGCACCATTTCATAGAGCACACCATCGATACGGTATCGCATCTTAAACTCATGTTCGAATGGCTCGAAGTGGATGTCCGATGCACGATCCCGGATCGCCTGCAACAAGACAAGGTTGAGCAACTTGATGACCTGATTGTCATCCGCTGCATCCATTACCGCATCGAGATCAATCGACTGATCGGAATGCGCACCCAACTCTTGGAGTTTCTCGTCAGATGCCAACGCATTGACGACATCAAGCATTGACTCGCCCTTCGAGAAATACTTCTCGATCAGCGCGTCAATAGATTGAGGCGAAGCAACCACCGCTTCAACCTTCGCGCCCATCAACAGGCGAAGGTCGTCAACCGCTTGAAAGTTATCCGGACTCTTGATCGCGATCTTCAACTGACGCGTTTTCGCATCATATTCAATCGGCACACAGTTGTACGCTTTGGCATTCTCTGCAGGAATCGCACCAACGGTCTCTTCGTCGAGCTCCATATCAGTCAAGTCCACATATTCCATGCCTGCCTGACCTGCGAGCGCTCGATCGATATCGAGTTCAGTGCAGTAACCCAGTTCAATCAGAACCTGTCCGATACGGACTTTGTTGGTTCGGCCTTTCTGAACACCGAGCGCTTCATGTACCTGCTCGCGAGTCACCACTTTGAGTTTGGTGAGCACACGCCCAAGCTTTCGGCCTTTGAGTTCAGATGGTTGCATTGGTTCACTCCAGTTGGGCTTCCTCGCCCATTGGTCGCAGATGAGTCATCTACGATAATATGTTCGCAAAGATACGGGCACATGTTCTGCAATTCGAACCGTTTTAAACAGCTTTAATCGTTGCGACATGTGGATCATGGCATTGAAATACGGATTTACGGCTCTCTCGACACTCGCGATCACTCAGGTGTTTCGACGGATGCTTCTGGGTCATCGAGCTCGGGACGCCCGATAACTCCACCTGCCTGATGGACCTTGGTTCGAATATCAGCCTGATTCTTACACTTGTCAACCATCTCCTCAGCACTGATCATGCCTCGAGAGTAGAGCGACCAGAGGTGGTCATCGAGCAGCTGCATGCCGTACTTCTTACCTGTCTGAATCGCTGAATCAATTCGATAGCTCTTATTGTCACGGATAAGGTTTGCGATCGCGGGAGTAACAACAAGGAACTCGTACGCGGCAACCATACCCTTGGTATCAATCCGTCCCATAAGGACCTGGGAGAGCACACAAATCAAAGCGGTTGAGAGCTGGACACGGATCTGATTCTGCTGAGAAACCGGGAACGCATCGACCATACGGTCGATCGTCTTGGCGGCACCAGTGGTATGTAGAGTTCCAAAGACCAAGTGACCGGTTTCCGCTGCTCGTACCGCAGCCTCAATGGTCTCAAGGTCTCGCATTTCACCCACAAGGATCACATCGGGGTCCTGACGCAATGCACGACGGAGCGCCTCAGCGAAGCTCGGGACATCATTTCCGACTTCACGCTGATTCACGATCGATTTTTTGTGCTGATGATAATATTCGATCGGATCTTCCATGGTCACAATATGGTGATCCATGTACTGGTTAATATAATCAATCATCGTTGCCAATGATGTGGTCTTCCCTGAACCCGTCGGACCTGTTACAAGGAACATCCCTCGAGGTCGACGGATCAAATCCTTACACATATCGGGAAGACCGATCTGATCAAATGTCAGAAGTCTATTGGGAATCTGACGAAGCACAATCGCAATGTCGCCCCTCTGACGGAACACGGACACACGGAATCGGGCGGCTTCTCCATACGCGAAACCAAAGTCGGTACCGCCTTCTTCCTGGAGTTCTTGCTGATTCCGTTCTGGAGTGATCGACTTCATCAACGAAACCATATCGTCAGAATCGAGCACTTTGGTCTGTAGGTTTCTGAGTCCACCATTCAAGCGGATTGTGGGTTGCCTGCCGGTTGTCAGATGAAGGTCAGACCCACCAGTTTTTACAACGGTATCAAGTAATCGGTCAATTTGAACAGTAGACATTTGTACTTCTCCTGTCATCGCACGCCTGAAATCCCAGACCATTGGTCATTGCTTCATGAGTCGTTGGGCGAACAGCGATGTTGTATCGGTTTCATAACTTCAATTCTATTCTGATTGGCTCACACGGGCGATTTCATCAGGTGTTGTCACTCCATTGAGCACTTTGATTTTGCCGTCCTCTACGAGTTCTTTCATACCTGATGCAATCGCGGCTTTCCGGATAACTGAAGATGGCGCTTGCTTAAACGCAAGGTCACGAATCTCAGCATTCATGCTCATCATCTCAAAGATAGCTTTTCGGCCTTTATACCCGTTGCTTGCCTCTTCACAAGGCACCGGATAATGCACTCGACCAAGCGCTTCTTCTGCTGTAAGGCCAATGAGATTCAGATATTTATGATCAAGTTCGTCTGCAGTTGCTAAGCGTGAGTTCTTGTACAAAACACGAATCAGTCGTTGTGCCATCACCGCTTGAATCGATGAAGCAACCAGGAATGGTTTAATCCCCATGTCAATCAATCGAGTCATCGCGCTGGGTGCATCATTTGTATGCAAGGTCGAGAACACCAAGTGACCGGTGAGCGCTGCCTGAATCGCAATCTCCCCTACTTCCTTGTCTCGAATTTCACCGACGAGGATCACATTGGGTGCCTGACGGAGCATCGATCGGAGAATCTCTGGAAAACCGAACCCGATGCTCTCACGCACCTGGCATTGATTGATTCCATCAAAGTTGTATTCAACCGGATCTTCTGCGGTAATGATCTTTTTGTCCGGACGATTCAGCACATCAAGCGCTGAATACAGTGTGGTTGTCTTACCAGAACCCGTTGGACCAGTCACAAGGAAGATGCCATTGGGTCGACGGATGATCTTATTGAACGCCTCAAGGTTCTCAGGCTCAAACCCCAGGTTAACCAGACCAATCCGAACCGCATCTGGACGCAAAATACGAAGTACAACAGATTCGCCATGATAAGCAGGACATGCTGATACACGGAAGTCGATCCCGACTTCATCAACCATGATCTTGATTCGCCCGTCCTGAGGAACCCGTTTCTCGGCGATGTTCATCCCGGCCATCAGTTTCAAACGCGACAGTACCGCGTTCTGCATTCTTTTGGGCAGGTTGTCACGCTCAATACACACGCCGTCGATCCGATAGCGTAATCGAACCCGATCACCCATTGGCTCGATATGGATGTCACTTGTCCTGTTCCGGACCGCTTCATCAAGGATCCGATTGACCAGCTTGACTACCGGAGAGTCTTCAGATGAAACATCAATTGAACGGTCCATCGAGCGATCAAGTGATCGGTCAATTGAACGATCGATCGAATCCGTGACGAGTGATTCATTCTCTGTCAGGGATGGTGCGTTCGATACTCCTGGTACACCGCCGGAACTTGCATCCCCGCCATCTATGTAGTTTCGGATCTGCGTTTTGGTCGCGAGCATCGGCTCGACATCCATATTGAGCCTAAACCTAATGTTGTCGAGCATCTCGAGATCCATCGGATCGTAAATTGCGAGTCGCATCTTGCCGCCTGATTTGCCCATCGGGAGCACCAGATGCTTACGCATAACTGATTTATCGAGCGCATCATCATCGATGAGTTTTTTAATTTTCTCATTGGTCAGATCGACATATTTCATGCCGTACTGTGCTGCCAACGCCTTGACCACCTGCATTTCAGTGATGGTTCCGAGTTCAACCAAGGATTCGCCGATCCGTTTTCCGGATTCTTGGGCGTGTTTCACTCCCAAATCGGCTTGTTCTGCGTTGATCGCACCTTGGGCAACGAGTATTTGTCCGAGCTTTTTCCGACTTCTGGCCATATGTATGCTCAATCCTCTGCGAAATGAAACAGGTCGATAGAGAGTGCATCCCTCATCGAGTAAGCACTATAGGAACGAAGATGAGGGTCGTATGCCGTATTGGACATCAGATCACACCTTGTTTCTTCAAATTCATGCTCATTGTTGAGCTGAAGACTCTACGATACGGACCGGCACCATGTTCCAATGCAATCGATCTCAAAGAGGTTTTTCGTGACACAGAACGAAGCGACACGCAGACTATTGATTACCGCTGGCCCAACCTACGAATCCATAGACGCCGTCAGATTCATCGGAAACCGTTCATCTGGACGCTTGGGGAGCGCCTTGGCTGATGTAGCTCAGGCAGACGGCTGGCAAGTCACCCTTTTGCTCGGCCCAAACGCGATTTTACCGACCAACGAGGCCGTCAACACCATCCGATTCCAGTCAACAGCGGACCTCCAAGCATTGCTTCATACTCATCTCCCTGAGTCTGATACCCTGATCATGGCTGCAGCCGTCGCGGACTACCGACCTGCACCGGAAGAAGTTGATCTGGAAGGCAAACGAAAACGCGAAGGCGGCGATCTGAGTATTCAACTCGAATCCACCCCAGATTTACTCGCGGGATGCTCCAAAATTGCTCGAAATGACCAGCTGCTCGTTGGATTTGCGCTTGAACCCAAGGATCGGATGATTTCTTCTGCGTTGCGGAAACTGGAACGCAAAAATATTGATCTCATTGTCGCCAATGCGCTCGAAACGATGGACTCTGACTCAATTGAGGCAACACTATTAGGCAACGAATCCAGAGGGGTTCAATGCAACCAATCGACTCCGGGTGTGATTTCCAAATCTGCCTTTGCCGATTGGTTGATCGAGCAGATTACTCCGCTCACTGAAAATCGAATAACGCCGCGAGCGATCGCACCCTGACACCAGTCTTCCATAGAGATGAAGACGAATCACAGAATCGGAATCCATCACTATGTCCCAGAACCCACCAGAGAACAACGACAACTCCCCCACCAATAACGATGGTGATCATAATAACTCCGACAACAATGATCGCTCGAACGATCGTCCCGAAAGCAACTCAGGCAATGATGGCGGCGGATACTACGGCGGCGGCAACCGAAGTGAACCAAGACCAAAGAGAGATGACAACCGCGATGGAAATCGTGGCGGCTATGGCGGAGGACAAGGAAGTCGTCAAGGTGGTCAGCAGGGCGGCGGTGGATATGGAAACAGAGACCAAGGTTCGCGTCAAAGCGGCGGATATGGTGGCGGAGGCCAAAGACAACAAGGCGGCCAACAACGTGGCGGGTTCGGCGGCGGTCGACAAGGCGGCGGCGGATACCAAGGCGGTGGACAAGGCGGCGGAGGTGGTTATGGCGGGGGCGGCGGCAACTACGGCGGCGATCGCGGCCAATCACGCGGAGGCCCACCGTTTGGACAACGTCAACAAGGTGGTCCAGGCGGGGGTTACAACTCGGGTGGAGGCTACGGCGACCCGAGAGACAGAAGAGATGACGAGCGTGAAGAACGCGTGCGCTTCCCGAAACCAGTTATCGTCGAGAAGGACAACTTTGTGCTTGTCGTCAACAAACCCGCGGGCACCGCGACCCGCAGAGGGGAATCTCCAACCATGGTTGACATGGTTGAGGAACTCTCCGGTGCTCGCAAACGGTTGATGCGTGTTGCCCATGAGCTCGATGCACAAGCATCAGGCATTGTACTCTTTGTTGCGATGCGTGACACTGAAGACTCTCCTCGAACACAAACCCATCCCGAAACCAGTTACCTCGCACTCGTTGAAGGTGTGTTCTCAGATGATGCAAAGCTCACAGGTGAATCGATTACCGGAGCTGTCTCCCATTCATCAGGGATAGGCGCCACACCAAGCACGCATATCCGTGTGGTTGAATCGGGCAATGGGTTGAGCCTGCTTCGTGTTCGTGCAAGACCTGATCTCCCTGAGCAAATTCGTGAGCACCTTGCCAAAATCGGACACCCGATCGTGGGCGATCTCAAGCACGGCGCCACGCGCGACGATCTTCATCGACTCGGACTCCATGCCAACGGATTGCGTATCACGCACCCCGAAGAAGATAAGACCATGCGCTACAAGTGTCCTGCACCTGCATCGTTTTGGATGGCAATGGATGTCGAACCGCCAGCAGATGCAGCAATCAATGCTGCAGAAGAACAAGCATCTTCGATGGTAAAAAAAGGATGGGATCATGTTGCGGGTTGGTATGACAGTTTGATCGCACAACGCGGATCAGATCATCACCAGAAAATAATCCTCCCGGGTGTGATGAATATGCTCGATCTGCAATCGAATGAGCGTGTACTCGATGTCGCGTGTGGCCAGGGTGTAATGAGTGAATACATCGTGATGCATTCTGATGTTGACGCGGTTCTTGGTACTGATATATCTGATGCATTGATCGAAGTTGCAAACTCTCGCGCAACAGATCGAACTTCCTACAAGGTTTGGGATGCTGCCAAGCTCTCTGATCTTGAATGTGAACCCGTTCATGCCGCGACCTGCATCATGGCACTCATGAACATCGATCGACTTGAATCAGTGTTTAAAGGTGTGTATGACCGGCTGTTACCCGGTGGCCGCTTTGTGTGTGTGATTTCACATCCTTCATTCCGTATTGCGAGTGGATCCGCGTGGGGCTGGACGATGGACGAACGGACGGGACAACAAATCCAGTTCCGGAGAGTCGACCAGTATCTCTCTGAACAATCAAACCAAATCGTGATGAACCCAGGCGAAGTCTCCAAGGGTAAACCTGCGATCACGACTGTTACCCATCACCGTCCTGTGAGCAGCTATATCAATGCGGGGACTGAGCATGGCTTGATCGTCACTGGTGTTGAAGAGTGGGCGAGCCAGCGTATCAGTGAACCGGGTCCACGTGCCGCAGCAGAAAACCGAGCACGGCGAGAGATCCCGCTGTTTATGGCGATCAAGTTCGTGAAACCGGAATAAAAACACAAGACAAACTCTACATAATGAAAGCGGGTTTATGATTGATCATAAACCCGCTTTTACGTTGTCTGTATCGAAGTTCTGATCTGAGTTGAAGTCTTACTTCTGCAAGCTTCGCATGTAGACGATGACATTCTGCAGATCTTTATCGGTGAGGGTTGGATCCCCACCACTTGGAGGCATCGGTGCATTTCCGGCGCTCATCGGATCATCAATGGTGCGTCCTGCACGGATAAATGCAAGCAGTTCTTCGTCGGTTGAGTTCTTGATGAAGTCGCTGACGATCCAGTTCTTGCCAAGATTTTCAACACCGACTCCGCCTTCACCATGACACGCGATACATGTCTTCGAGTAGACTACTTTGCCCTTCGCTCTGGCGAATGCATCCCCCCCGGTTGCTGCGGGAGTCGTTGCGGTATCAGCCTTTGGAGTTTCAGTTTTTTCGCTTTCTCCTCCACACCCTGCGAGCAGTGCGAGTGAGCATACGATGGAGAGGGTTGCCGATGTGCGTTTCATGATTCTTCCTCCTGATGAACTTTGTTCCTGCATGAAACTATAGATGCTCATCCTTTCAATGAATGAATACGAACACAAAATCAACAGAACTCTTCAAATACAAACTTCGCTATTCCTGTTCGACAGTCATTGAACCGGGAATGCCTCGGAACCCTTTGATGATCTGATTTTCGCCTGCTGCCCCTGCGTGATAGTGGTATCCTCGGATGCTGTCTGTATGTCCCCCACATTCATCAAGATCATTTGGGATCGTTTCGTCTTCGTTGGCGTGGGCATACAAACCAAAGCCATCCATCATGTAACCGATCATCGGTGCATGCCCATCATGCTGGACGATCTCCTTGGTGTGACCTGTGACTGCGTGGTAGTGATATCCATTATGTGGGTTGATGTGTCCGCCAGCGTCATCAAACGGCGCAAGCGTGTGGGCCGCGAGGATCGCGTCCACCGGAGCGGGGGGATCGTAGTTCACGCCGTTGAATGCGATCCCTAGGGCCGTGATCTCTGCTCCGCCGCGCTGATGTTGATCTGCACTCCCCTGACCATCTCGGCGTACTGGTGGTGGTCCATCAGGGCGATTGCCGCGCGGGGGAGGTCCACCCCCTAGACGTCTATTAAATCGGTCATCCGGCGGACTACCCGCACGGCCGAGCAATGTAGGTTCTGCTTGATAGATCGGATTCACGGGGATGACATAGACGAATACATTTCGATCAATCCATTCTGGACGACCTTCGACGACATAGTTGTGGTATTTCGGATCGACATTAGGTCTTGCTGCTGCTTCGAACGCTTGCTTTGTATCGGTCACTCGGATCGAACCATCCTCTCGATACAGTTTCCAATCTGGATCGTCGTAAAACTCTGCTATATCACGGACAAATGGACCATCAACATTATGCACTTCCCCATCTTGTAGCCAGATACCTCCCTTGCCCGCATCATCGTCAATATGCGTCGGTGCCCAGGGTCCCATCTCGTGTTCATGCGGTTCGGAGTAGGTACGGATTACATAACAGAGTGCGGTTGTACCATCGGAGAGTATTCGTTCTTCTTTCACGATCGGCGCAGCAAGGGCGTCTTCCATGAAGTAGGCAGGGTTCACTGATTGAACTTGGGTGTGAGTGGACTTTGATAGATCTCCAGGCAACTTGTATTCGTTATCCTCCGGATGGCCTTGATGCATACCTCGCGGTGCATCCCCCGGTGGTCTTCTATTGAACTCTGGCCCCGGGGTTCCAACCCATGTGCGTGGTACGGAAGGAAACTCATTTGTGATGATATAGTAATAGGTGCCATCTGCAAACTCAGGCGTAACACCAGTTCGACCGTTGGAACGATCAAGATCACCAGATCCCTCAATGTATTCATAGTCCGCAGCATATGTCCCATCGTAACTATTCCCAGGTCCGTCAGGCGGTCCCGGACGGGTGCCATGCTTGAGTTGATAGCTCGATGTAAGTCCAACGATCTCTGATGTCGGATCGTCGGGGTCTTCGTATCCAAAGGGCGCGTAGATCGGATAACCATCAAATGCCCAACCAAGGTGAATCATTTCATGTGCATGATCATCGTGGATGTGCCCATGAGCGAGCGATTCGAGCAGGCTGGTCGGTACGCCGTGGTAATGATATTTTCCGGTTGGATTGACATGCGCATGATTGAAGTCTGTCCCGAAGCGCCCTTGATTGTTTGTACTCGAAGCGTCGTAGTTCCATGCAGATCTGCCTCGTTCTCCTGTGACAGTCCAGAACTCACCGGTGCCAGAGTCAAAGATGACTCCGTTGAGCGCAACTCCAAACTCAGGTGCAGAAGGAATCAAACCACCTGATGGCGTTGGATACTGTGGAATACGGATCTCTTTGTTCTGACTCCGCAGGGCATTGGGATTGCTTGGATTTGGAAACTCACCGATTTCGTGGTTTGGTAGTCCATTGGTTGTAATCACGCGGTATTCACCCTCGATCGTGATGGTTACCGTAGGTTCGGGCAACTCGACAACATCCATAGGTTGGTGGCGTAGGCCTTGTCGCTCAGAACCATCGTTGACACGATGTTGAGGTTGAGGCTGAGCTTGACTTTGTGTCGTGCTACACCCAATCCCGGTCATGCATATCACGGTGAAGATACATATTCCAATCGAACTCGTGTGTGCTTTGAAGTTCATCTATCTTTCTCCTTGATGCACTGCATCGGGTATCAATATTCAGTCATCTCAAATTTACTCATGGAGTAAACGAGTGTTCATACTCATCATGGTGTCGGCGGCGAAAAATCACTATCGGTGAGATGGACAGGATCAACTCGCAGAAAAACAATGCGCTGCGGCGGCGGCGGGTGATGACCTGAACCAAACTGAGGCGGATTTAGAAGCATTTCTGGATGTCCATGCGGTGGACGATTTTCGCCGTCAGGGAGATTCCGGGGTCTGGGAGTACCCGGACCCTCATTCTCCATTCCGGGAGGGCCTCGCCTTGGTTCAGGTCTGGCATGATCCATTTCAGATGGAATTGATTTGGTCCAATGCAGTTCGAGTTGATTCACAATGGATGTATCAGCTGTGATCCAAATCTGAACCAGATCAGGTCCCGGCCTTTGGATTCCTGGTCGTCGTGTCGCGATGATCTGTGGGGATGCTGTCTCACTCGATCCCGTTTGATTTTCAGCCACTTCTTCGATTGCGTAATCTGGTTTGAGTTGTAGAAGCAACTCATCGAGCGGTCCTACGAGAACTGTACTGTCTCCTAGATTGATCCAACGAGGTGCAGCACCGCTTGGATTAAGGCGCTCTACACTGCCGTCGCGACGCAGTGACCAATCGCCATCATGATCGCGCCCGGTGACAAACTGATCTCCATATGGAGTTTCTATTTCAATGAGCAATAACTCCCCGCGCATGTCGATTGAACCAAGGCTCATCAACTCGACGCTCTGTTGTTGATCCAATATCTGAATCTCGTAACGGAGTTCGGGCGCAGAGCGGGTTGCTTCGATCGCGGCGTTGACCATCGCGTACGCCTTGGGTTGGGGCGCAAGGATAAAGACAGATACCGCTACGAGTGTGATTATCGCTGCGGTTGCCAGTGGAACAAGTTTCACAAACATCTTCCAGCTTACTGATCGTGACTCATTTCCAGAGGCCCGAATCTGTTCCATCACCGTGTCAATCCGATCACTGCGTGTGGAGTTTGTGTCTTTATGGGTAAACTGGATCAATCCATGTATAAACCGATCATTGGCAATCGATTCTTGCTCGTCTTGGTTGCTCGCGGGTTGGTGTGGATGATCATTGTCCGAAGTATTCATCGGTTCCTCCCCGTTTTCTGTAAACATTCAAAGAGACTCGCTCTTGCACGCTGTGCTCGTTTTCGAATCGTTTCCTCTTGTTCATTTGTTGCATTCGCGATCTCGCGGTAAGACATATCTCGGCCATAGGCGAGCTCGATTACTTGGCGGAGGCGTTCTGTGAGTTGCGCGATGCAGTCAAGCAATGGTGCGACACGATCTTGGAATGAATCTCCTGCAGAGTGAGACAGTTGATCGAATCGCCGATCAATTGCATCGAGCACTTCAGGAGTACACCATTTGGGTCCCGAAGCTTTTTTGCGATAATGCGCAAGAATAAGATTCCTCGCAATCCCACGGAGCCAAGGACCGAACGGCCTGCTCCGGTCGTAGTCCCCTAGACGGCGCCATGCAACGATCATCGTGTCTTGGAAGATGTCATCAACATCAGCAGACCCATCTAATGAGCTCCGCAGATATGCTGTGAGCATATCTGCGTTCTCATGGACAAGGATTTCAAAGATGTCTTGCCCTGAACGGGCGTGTGATCGAAACTTCATTCTTCTCTCCATACTCTGGGCATCGTATGAAACCGACAGAGTCCTTGCTTGATTGTCTGCTCGTTTGCAGAATGGGACACAGGTTCCATTATTTTTATCAAAATTGTGAATAAATATATTTTCTATGAAATGTGTAATGTGATGTCACAGAACGGGAGCTGACTCGCAATCTCTAAGAGACATCATTATTTAAATGCATGTCGAATCATAAAGGAGATACATATGAAAACACGAAATCCTCTTCAAACCGCTCTCGTTGCTGGCCTCGCTCTGGGCTTACCGAGCACGATTTCTCTTGCTCAAGATACAAATCATGAGAAGCAACAGAATCGATCCCCCGTACATCGAAGCCTTGAAAATGTGCATGATCGTGATGTCCCCCGCTCTCAACAAGGCGGGCTAGCAATATTTCCATTCGAGTTTCGAACAATTGATGGTGTCGGCAACAACACAATGAACCCTGAATGGGGAGCATCTGGAGTTGAGTTCATTCGTCTGTTCCCCGCGGACTATGCTGATGGTGTTGGATCACCGAGTGGTGAACTTCGTCCGAGTGCCCGATCAATCAGCAACTTAGTTGCAGCTCAGGATGGAACAGATATCCCAAACACACTCGGATATTCAGACTTCATCTGGCAATGGGGTCAGTTTGTTGATCACGATATCGACGAGACTCCGATCGCGGACCCAGGCGAAGCATTTGATATTTCTATGCCGCTGGGTGACACATGGTTTGACCCGTTCAGCACCGGCATTGCAACGATTCCGCTCGATCGCTCGGCATGGGCGCTCGTCGATGGTGTCCGGGAACAGTTTAATCTCATCACTGCATATATCGATGCATCGAATGTGTACGGGTCCGAAGAAGAACGGACGCATGAACTCCGTATGCTTGATGGATCAGGCAAGATGAAGACCAGTACGGGCAATTTTCTCCCCTATAACACGAACGGTTTTTCCAATGCCCCGAGTGCTGACGAACAATCATACTTCCTAGGTGGAGACATCCGCGCCAATGAACAGGTCGGATTGACAGCAATGCACACGCTCTTCGTGCGTGAGCACAATCGTCTTGCCCATGAGATCGCACTCGAGCACCCAGAGCTTTCAGGTGATGAGATATTTGAACATGCACGTGCGGTTGTCGCTGCTGAAATGCAGGTGATTACTTACAATGAATTTCTCCCAAAGTTGCTCGGACCCAATGCACTCCCGCCATACCGCGGATACCGCCCACAGGTGAATGCGGGCATCGCCAATGAGTTTGCCAATGCGGCATACCGTGTTGGACACACAATGCTTTCAACTCAGATATTGCGTCTGGATGATACGAATCAGGAAATAGACGCGGGTCATCTCGACCTTGCTGCGGCATTCTTCGCGCCAAATGAGATCGTCGAGCATGGGATCGACCCGTTGTTGCGAGGATTAGCGAACCAGCACGCGCAGAATATTGATTCGTATGTCATTGATGATGTGAGAAACTTCCTCTTTGGACCTCCAGGTGCTGGTGGATTTGATCTCGTTTCGCTCAATATTCAACGCGGACGCGATCATGGTATTCCGAGCTACAACGCGATACGCACAGCGCTTGGTCGTCCGCCTGCGATGAACTTTTCACAAGTCAATCCCGATCCGGTGATCGCGGAGAACCTCGCATCAGCATATGAGAGCGTAGATGACATTGATGCGTGGGTTGGTTTGCTCGCAGAACCCCACCGTCCGCGTGCGTTTGTTGGGGAAACGCTCTACCGCGTGCTTCGCGATCAGTTCACCCGACTTCGTGATGGCGACCGCTTCTGGTATCAGTCATATCTACCACAGCACATGGTCACCCGGATTGAGCGGAGAACACTTGCTGACATTATCCGGATGAATACCGACATCGGTGACGAAATCCAAGACGATGTCTTCATGGTCCAGTCTGAATGTATCGCAGATCTCGCGATGCCCCTAGGCAGATTAGATTTCTTCGATATTGCAGAGTTCTTGCGACTCTACACTGCTGGCGATCTATCAATCGACTTTGATGGGAATGGTACGCTGAACTACTTTGATGTTGCGCTGTTCCTCCACCAGTTTGCAAACGGGTGCTAAGCCAGATTGTTCCCGATCAGCACTTCGCCTGCGAAAGCAAGCGGAGTGTCTTTCAACTCTCAAATGTTCATTAGATTATCCTCACCGTCTTGCAACTTGAAGTGTGAATCTTTCTCCTGCATCATCATTCTTCATGAAGTCAATCAGCATGCTCGAAAACTCAATAAACCATCATTCGGCATTTCAATCATGAAACTCATGATTTGTTTCGTACCCAAGAAGTGAACATCTTCGTATCGTCGATGACAACATATAACGCTGGGACAAGAACAAGAGTGATCGCGGTCGCGACCAAAATACCAAAGCCGAGCGAGATTGCCATCGGGATCATGAATCGCGCCTGTCTTGATGTTTCAAAGATCATCGGTGCCAATCCACCAAATGTTGTTAATGTCGTGAGGAGGATTGGCCGGAATCGGCGAACACCCGCGATATGAACAGCTTCAAATGCAGATAAATTATCACTGATTCGAACCCGGTTGGCACTCTCGATGAGGACCAACGAGTCATTGACGACAACACCAGAGAGTGCGATGATCCCCATCATGCTGATGGAAGACATTGAATAGCCCATGACCATGTGACCGATGATGGCGCCGATGACTCCAAATGGGATCGCAGCCATCACGATGAAGGGTTGTGTATAACTACTAAATGCCATCGCAAGCAAAAAGTAGATGACGCACAACGCGATCAATAACCCGTTTCCTAATGCGCCCATTGATTCGGACATGTCTGCTTGCCGACCTGCCCATGTCCATGTTAATCCCGGGAAATCTACCATCAACTCTGGGAGAACAGTCTCTGCGAGCGCTGCCTTCACACTCGCACTTTGACTGATCGGTGTGACATCCGCAGTCACAGAAGATGTTCTTCGTCCGTCGGTCCGCTTAATTTCTGTGTATGCGTTCCCTCTTGTGAGCTCTGCGATATCCATAAGCGGAACTTCTACGCCGTCAGTTGTTCGTACAATGAACTGCTCAAGATCAAACTCACTCACCCGTTCAGATTCGGGGAGTCGAAGACGGACTGTTACCTCGCTTCGGCCTCGCTGTTGCTTGATTGCTTGTGACCCTTGATACGCATCACGCAGTTGCCGACCGACGAGCGCACCGGTCAGCCCAAGACTCCGTCCGTAATCATTGAGCTCAAAATCGAGCTGTTGTTTCCCTGATGCAACTCCATTATCCACTTCTGAAACAGAACCAAACTCTTCCAAGAGTGTCCCGAGTCGTTCGGCAGCACGGTCAAGCGTTGAAATGTCTCGATGGCTCAGGTCAATACTGATCGCGGCACCACCACCTGGCCCACCCCTGTCTGATTCAAACTTGAGCGTTTCCAGTGAAGGCATTGTTTCAGTTGCTTCGCGCCAGAGTCGTGTGATTTCCGAGGTACTCATTGGACGAACCTCAGGCGGTGTCAACAGCACCGATACTTCGACAGAGTTGTTATTGATAGAACTTGTGTATCCGCTGACCAGTTCATTGCCTCCATATTCGGCAGCGACCTTGTACGCAGAATCAAGGAGCTTTTGCTCAACTTCAAGCATCTGATTGAGCGGCGATCCAACAGGGAGTGTGGCACTTGCGACTGCTTGATTCGCTTCAATACGAGGCATTAAGATCAATCCAAGGCGGCCCGATGCGACATATCCCAGAGACACCAACAAGATTGACACAGCGACACTGAGCGTAATTAGCCTTTGTCGAATACACATATCTAAGAACGGGCCGTAAATCTTGTAGATAAAATCACGCACGAGCAGACTGAACGCTTGCTGCTTGCGATCTATCCAACGGAATAGTCTAAATCGATGCTCCCCAGCGCTATGAGCGAGATGTGAAGGGAGGATGTAGAGCGATTCTATCAATGAGAGGGCGAATGCGGTACACACGACCACCGGGATCACACCCCAGATTTTCCCAAGGAATCCTGGGATCATTGCAAGCGGGATGAACGCAACAATATTAGTAAGCACAGCAAAGTAAACTGGTTTACCGACATCCCGCGCCCCGTTGATCGCTGAATCCACAGCGGACATGCCGCGTTGTCGGTACTCGTATACATTCTCTCCCACCACAATTGCATCGTCGACAACAATTCCCAGTGAGATCAGGAACGCAAACATTGAAATCATGTTGATGCTCATCCCCGCGTAGGGAAGCAGCAGAATCGTTCCAAGGAATGAAATCGGGATACCCATCATGACCCAGAACGCGAGTCGGAGTTCGAGGAACAATCCGAGGACAACGAGCACAATAACCAGTCCCATCCCGATATTTTTCAGGAGCAGATCTCGTCGTTCTTTAAAAAGATCCGCGTCATCATCTGTGACACTCCAATGCACATTTGGAGGAAGACTTGCTTCGATCTCTTCCATCGTTTCATAAGCTGCATCGGCAACACTTGCAGGAGTTTGATCACCAATCCGGTAAATCTTGATCTCAATTGCAGGTTGTCCGTTGTAGTTGCTGAATACATCGGTGTCCTCGAACCCATCGCGGACAGTGGCGACATCACCCAATCGTACGATTCCACCGGATTCGGTTGTTACAATTGGTATGTTCGCAAACTCGCTTGCCCAATCGTTGCGTTGATCTATTCTGACCAGCACATTACCAGAAGTTGTATCAATTGAACCCGCGGGGACCTCTGTTGAATCAGATCGCAGACGATCGCTGATCTGCTGCATGGTCAGGCCGTAGCGCCGAAGAACCTCTTGGGGGATCTCAATCAAGATCTCCCGATCGCGTGCTCCATTGAGTGATATCTGTGTGATGTTCTCGTTTTGAAGCAACGCGTCACGCACCATTTCAACGGATTCACGGAGATCTGATTCACCTACATTTCCATAGATTTGAAGTTCGAGCACATCGCGCCGACGGACATTCATACTGACAATGGGTTCTTCCGCGTCATCTGGGAAGGTGGTTACCCGATTAATTTCTTGTTGTATATCTTGAAATACGACTTGTCGATCGGCACCTTCGATCAGTTCGGCAACCACTTGACCACTGCCTTCGGTGGCGGTCGCTTTGACTTCTTTAATACCATCGAGTCCGCGTATTGCTTCTTCAACCACCAGAACGATTCCCTGCTCGATTTCTTCAGGACTCGCTCCCGAATACGGCACACGAACCGTGACAGAATCAATATCAAAGCTTGGAAAGACTTCCTTTGTTACTCGGTGGGTATAGGTTAAAAGACCACCGATCAAAAGCAAAAGCATGATAAGATTTGGAGTCACACGATTGTGGACCATCCAGCCGATCACTCCGGATTTTTTCTCGGTCTTGCTGTTATCATGTGTCATTCGCTTGCTCCCGAACGAGGCTTATCCTTTGGTGCAGTTGTTGGAGTTTCTGCAGTACGCAGCGAGAGCCCTTCGACAGCGGTTGCCAGATTTGTGGTCACAATCCGCTCACCTGGTTCAATTCCTTGAGAGATCAACACATACTCTGGTTCTTTGAATGCAACAGTAATCTTCCGGATTTCGAGTTCATTGGAATCATTCATGATCCGAACCAAATCGCCATCCCGAACAACCGAACGAGGCAATCGGACTACATTTGAAATGGTTGGACCAATAATCTTCGCCTGAACATAACTCCCCACCAAGAGTTTGGGGAGTGATTTGCTCTGTTCAGAAACTGAAAGCGGGTCTTCTACTTCGACCAATACCCGTGCCATCCGGGATTCTGCTTCAATCTGAGGGAGGATCCGGATCACCCGCGCGTCACGATGCACATCATTTCCCCACGCAGGAGGATTCCGGATTTCAACGCGCGAACCCAAAGATGATGTGCTCTCCGAACCAGTCTCGATCCAACGCAAATCTGAAAGTGGTAATGCGAGTTCGATCCAGACACGGTCTGTCCCAAGTAAACTCGAGAGTGTGGTTGATGTGCTGACAACATCTCCGATATCGGCATTTTTCTCCATAACCACAGCGTTAAACGGTGCTCGGATCGATGTACGATCAAGATCTAACTTCGCCTGCTTGATTCGGCTTTGAGCTGCGGCAAGGCCTGCGTCCGCGGATGCAATCGCAGCATGAGCAGATTCGACCGCAGCTTGTGCTGCTTGAAGTTGTGGTTCGCGGAGTACAAGCGATCGATCACTCTCCGGGATTTGTACTCCCAAAAGTTCAAACTCACGTTTGGCGACTTTTTGACTCCCCTGCTCGATTGAGAGTTCGCGCTGTGCAGATATCAGATCCGCGTGTGCAGCGATAACCTGGCTCTTCGCCTGTAGAACTTCACTTTCACGCTGAGCGAGGGTCAGCTCGAAATCAGCCGGATCGATTCTCATAATTTCTTCACCAACCTTGAATCGACCTCCTGGAACGAAAACTGGTGAGATGAAGATGATTCGGCCGTTGAGTTGAGGTTTGAGTTGGACCTGTGTTGCAGGGATTGTGACTCCCAACGCTGACAAACTTGCGGGATAATCACCAGTTGACGCGGTGATCGTCTCAACCAATCGGCTTGTCTTTTCAAGTGGTCTTCGTGGTGCTTTGTTTGGGTTCTCGACGAGGTATGTATATATCCCGATACCAGCAATTAGCACAACAGTGCTCACGATCAAACTGATCACAACACGCACTCCGGTTCTGACTTTGGAGGATTGAGTCTTGCGAGATTCATCGGTCATTGGGAAACTCCTTGGTCAGTGTTCAATACCGAAACATGGTCGGTCGAGCTATGCAAATCGTTTACTTCAATTATTCGAGCAGGTTCTGGGGCAGACATCTTCCATCCCCCTGCGAGTGCTCGCGAGAGATCAACCCGATAGTTGATCAGGATTCTGCGTGCTTCGAGTTGACGGAGTTCAAGTTGCTGAACGGTTGTTTGTGCATCGAGCACATTGAGATATTCGCTCTGCCCACTTAGATAACTATCTCGAACACGCTCAACGACTTTCTGAGCAGTCTCAAACTGTCGATCGAGACTTTGTACATACAACAACTGCTGACGCTCTTGGGACAACGCAGTCTCCACTTCATAGAGGGCGCTCAATACAACCTGTGCGTAGTTATTGATCGATTCAGAGGTGATTGAGAGTGTGCGATCGACCTCTGCTTCGCGTCGGCCTCCATCAATGAGCGGCTGTACAAGATTCGCAGCGAGGTTCGCGCCCCAGTTGTCAAAGAGATCACTCACTCGATTCCCCGAGGTCCCCACTGATGCTGACAAACTAATACTTGGATATTGATCTGCTATGGCAGCAGCGGTCCGACGATCAGCAGCTTGAACTTCACGGTATGCACTACGCACATCTGGCCGTTGATGCAAAAGTGCTGCGGGGAGTCCGAGTTCGGGGATTGGGGGGAGATCGATCAATACAGGTAGACCAATCGGGAGTGTTTCATCAGGTGTCAATCCAAGCAGGATTAAAAGCTGCAATCGGATGGTTTCCGCTTGTCGTTGAGCGACGGCAAGATCCCCTAGGTTCGATTCAACGAGGTTCTGTTGACGCAAGACATCCTCTGCTCGATTCTGCCCTGCTCGGAACTGTGCGGTAATGATCTCAAGCACATCCTGGTTATTGAGGTTTTGTCTTTTGATCACTTTGATGCGTTGGCTTTGCTCGGCGTATTCATACCACCGGCTCGCGATATCTGCAGAGAGTCAAATTGCAGATGTATAAACATCTTCCTCCGCGGTCATCGCATCGAGCACTGCTGCGTCCTGCGTACTACGAATGCGTCCCCAAAGGTCGAACTCGTAACTAGCTCTCAGACCAAGATCCCAGTCTGTCGCGTAGGATGTTCCAGTACTATTCTGTGTACGAGTTCGACCTACCCCCCCGGTGAGATCAACAGTTGGAAAGGTATCGGCACCTTCGCGACGAGCGATTGCGTTTGCCTGCGAGAGACGATCCCATGCCATCCGGAGCGTAAAGTTCTCGTCCAAGGCTCTGTCGACTAACTCATCGAGCGAAGAATCACCCAATGCGGTCCACCACTGCTCGGGGAGTCGTTCACCATCATGAGATAGTGCCCAACTGCTGGGCACTTCAACAGGTGACTGAAAATTTCTGGTCGTTGTTTGACACCCTGCAATGCCACACAAAGCGCACATCAGTCCCAACCGTACCATCATGGATTCCCTCGTTTCTTGATGTTCTTGCGTACTGCTTCGATCCCAGCGACTGTTGTTGTGGTGATGTGGTCAATGAGCGCTTCGAACCCGCCCTCTTGGCTGATCGCATCACGGAGGATCTCACCTGGGAGTTTGTTTCGGACCGAATTCCCATCATTGTTTGGTTGGTGATCACGCCGATACACTGATTGTTGTTGAAGCCCGAGTCCGAACACCGGGATAAATATCCCCATAGTCGTGAACAACACCTCTTGATCGGTTGCTTGATCGCCGAGCATTTCGCGTACGAGTTCTCGCATCGCCGAATGCGGAGCCCGAATTGCATTGAAACGGACTTCGTCCACTGCGGGATCAGTCGGATCTGAGAGTTCATGAATAATGAGCATCGATAGCTCACTGGGAGCGTTCGGCCAAACAAATCGGTGGATCAACGAGCGGATACGCCCCCTGAGTCGCTCCTCAGCGGATGCAGTCTCCGCGATGCCCCCATCGAATGGATTGGTCTCCGTCTCATGCTCAAGTGCGATCCGCCAAACCTGAAGGTACAGTTCGAGCTTCGAATGGAAGTGGTAGTTCACCGCAGCTACATTCACATGCGCCTGCTCGCAAATGGATGCGATCGATGTACCTCGATACCCTTTCACACTGAACAACTCAATCGCAACATTGAGAATTCGTTGTTTCGTGTGAATTTCTGGCGATTTGGAAGCATTTGGTGGGCTCATACCATTATCAAACGCTCGATTCAAATGGGTATTTCAATTATTCAAACTATTTCTGCACACGCTGACTGGGCATCAAATTTGCAGGAATCTACCCTGACGATCAATACACACCAAGCACGCCCCAGGCGTTCGAGTCTCGTAGACTGCTTTGCTGATTCACACCATTGAGTTTGCATCCCAAAGTAAGCGATCCAAAATACAAAGCCTTGAAGTATGCCCATTAAGTCCTTCTACACACAAGCTTAAATTTCATGAGCCATACTCTTTGAGCACCTCATCGAGGATTCTGAGATCAAAACATGTATGCGAGGGCTTGTGTTCTCAATACGAAAGTTTTGAATTTCGTGGTTTGCGAATTGAGACATTTGAACACATCGAAGATATACTCAACGCGTTCTGGATTGCTTTTCGGGTCAACAACACCCAATTGGAATACAAGAACACCGATTTATGGATTGCAAAAGCTTTCAGAATCGGCACATGCGGGTGTAGCTCAATGGTAGAGCGTCAGCCTTCCAAGCTGAATGTTGACGGTTCGAGTCCGTTCACCCGCTTTTTACATAACAACGGCTGAGAGCGTTACTTACAGTATTCGCTCCCCACGAGGAGCAGCCTGAAACACCAAGACTTGCGCAGCAGATTGCTGCGCAACGGTTTCAGGAGTGCTCCCAATGACCCGCAAAGTACCAGCGTACCGCAAACGATCAAACTCTAATACTGCTGTTTTGACGCTGATGGATTCAGTGACCAAGCAGAGGAGAGAGTACAAACTTGGTGTCTACAACTCGCCTGAATCGCTCGAGATGTACCATAATCTCATTGCAAAATGGGAAGCTTCCAATCGATGCCTACCCAGAATTGTTAAGCCAGATGAACAAGATCAAACCGGTCCATCTGTTTCAGCCGTTTGCTTGGAGTACATTCGGTGGGCCAAAGAGTATTATTCATCACGGGAAACAGAAACTATACGGAGTGCAATAAGGATACTACGAAAGTATCACGGAACTGAACCCGCAAACTCCATTGGCCCCGTCAAGTTACGGGCGCTGCGTGAAGTGGTGATCGGATCAGAATACGACTGGTCACGAAACTACACGAATGCTCAAATGTCCCGTATCAAGCGTATGTTCAAATGGGCTGCATCACGCGAGTTGATACCAATTACAACCCATCAATCAATCAGTACACTCGAATCATTAAAACGAGGTAGATGCAAAGCCAGAGAGACTGAGAAGATTGGTTCGGTGGATCCGAGTGTAGTTGCCCAAACAATGCCATTTCTCAATCATCAGGTTGCAGCGATGGTTGAGCTTCAACTGCTGACGGGCGCCCGACCAGGTGAAATCGTCATCATGCGTCCATGCGACATTGATCGATCCGGGGATGTGTGGATATACATTCCATCGAAGCACAAGACCGAACACCTTAACAAATCACGGACTATTTACATTGGCCCGCAAGCACAAAAGATTATTCAGCAGTTCTTGAATCGCGATCAATATTCGTATCTGTTCTCACCAATCGAAGCAGAAGAGGATAGGCGAAAGCGAGAATTTGAAGCCAGAGTCACCCCACTCTCATATGGCAACAAAAGAGGGGATAATAAAAAATTGAATCCCCAAAAAAGGCCTGGTGCACATTACACAACCAACTCGTATATGCGTGCAATTCATAAAGCATGCACCCACGCGTGGCCTATCCCTCAAGGCATGCCGATTCAAGGCAAAGCTCAATGGGTCAAAGACCACCGATGGAGTCCCAACATGCTCAGGCATACCGCGTCGACGATCATCAGAGCAAAGCATGGACTCGAAGCCGCTCAACTGATGCTTGGTCATTCATCGGCGATGGTGACGGATGCTGTGTACGCTGATCGCGATCAAACCAAGCTCATGGATATTGCGAGAGATGTGGGGTGATGAATATCCGGTAAAAAGCTCGCATTTGATCTAAACAATTGATATCATTTACCGAACAAGGCTTCTGGCAAAGCCGAACAGGGCATGGCCAGAATGTTTTTGATAAATTGGTATGATCAATGAAAACAGTAAAACCATCTGTCATTTTGGGTCCACTTAATGATGTTGAGCAAAAGAATGCACCTAGCTGTATTCATTTTTCAGGTCATGTCGGTATTTTGCAATCAGGTCCAAGAATAGCGGTTGTGGGTTCTAGGAAAGTGTCCATTGATGGCGCAAAAAGGGCAAAGCGATTAGTTATTGAGCTAGTTAAAAATGACTGCGTGATTATCAGCGGACTAGCTATGGGAGTGGACACGATTGCCCATAGGGTATCGATGCAAACCGGGGGGAAAACGGTTGCAGTATTGGGTACTCCTCTTGATATTGCAACTCCAGTGGGTAATCGTGACTTGCAAAACGAAATCATGAATGACCATCTCGCGATTTCTCAATTTGGAATAGGCACCACAATTTCTAAACGCAATTTTCCAGCCAGGAACAGAACAATGGCTCTCGTCTGCCAAGCGTCTGTGATCGTTGAAGCTGGAGATAGCAGCGGTACTCTTTCGCAGGGATGGGAAGCGATAAGACTTGGAAGACCCTTGTTCATTATGAAATCATTGTTTGACTCATCTTTGAAGTGGCCCTCGATGATGAGAGAGTATGGCGCAATTGTCTTGGAGAGTTCAGAACAAATCCTAGATTGTGTCCCGACTGAATCATATTTAGAGACTGCAGATGCCTTTTGAAATGAGATTTGCTTCATTGCTTTCTTATAATACACGGGATCGAACATCAACTCCTGAGTTGCAAAATGCCAGACAGCTTATGGAGAAGATAAAGCAAGACAAGATACATCGGGATGGATTGCCAATTTCATCGCAAATATCCTCTTTTGTAAAGCGTTACATTGATGATGAGATGTTCGGGTTCGACAGTATTTTTCATAGCAACCCTGTGATCGTTCCAATTCCAGGAAGCGGCATTACTAGCACAAATTCGTTTTGGGGGCCAAGTCGGATTGCTCGGTCTTTAGTTGAGTGTGGTGTAGGATCAGAGTCGGCTCACCTTCTAAAACGATTCAGAGCAGTTCCTAAGTCAGCATTCAGCAGGCCAGGAGAAAGGCCTGATATCGATACTCACATGAGAAGTTTGACAATCTCAGAACGGCTTGTCGCACCTGCACGCATCGTATTGGTCGATGATGTGATTACAAGAGGGACAACCATGGCTGCATGTTGTAAAAAAATTTCACAGTTCTACGACAACTCTGAAGTTGTTGGTTTTGCTGCTATGAGAGCGATGACTCCCGGATACAGTGATTTTCTCAAACCCCTTGATCCGGTTCATGGAAAAATAAGCCTTAACAGTCAGGGCAATACGAGCAGGGTTCCTTGAATATCACACCCCACCCGCAGCGCCAGCGAACTTAATCCACATGTGAATCAATCGCCCAAGTCATTAGGCGATTTTCCATCTCGAATCGCTTGCTGAATCTCATCAAGATTCATGAGAACCTTTTCAAGTGCTTCACCGAGATCCTTCTGCAATCTTTTACCAATTTGTGATCTGAGTGACATATTTTCTGGACCGGCATAAACCTTGTTGTCCAAAACAAACTCATACTGACGTAAAACACCTACATTTTGGAATGCTGGACTTTGTTGTTTCATGCGATCGAGGGAATCATTGTGATTAAAATCACAATCTTTAATGTGTGGATTATCAGGATCAATTTCTTTGATTTCATGATTGCATAAAAGTGGGCTCGCAGCTCTTTCAATTTCATCTTTCCATACTGTAGGAATACTAGCAATCAATTGATTAATTGATAAATCAATTTCTACAGGAATACCAGAGTAAATGTAAGCCATTGATTTCAACTCGAGCCGCAAAGACTCATCCCCTTGCCCGAAAAAATATGGAGCAGATTTACTTTGCAACTCATGAACTGATTTAACGATTTGTCTTTTGCAAGTTGTGAAATAGCTAGATTTAAGATCCCATAATTCTTCTTGAACAACATCCAACTCTCTATCAGCGACTAATTCCTGCGTTAAAAACAACCTGGATTCATTTTCAAGTCTCTCATTGACTTTATCTCCGATTGTCAGTTTCCAAGTCACCAATACTCCAATCACTACTGCTGAAACATTGACAATTAATCCTTTAGTCAAATCGGCACTCCACTTCTGCCTATCAGACCAAGGATCAAGATTGTTCCACCATTCTTTAGCTCCATCAGGTATTTGAGATTTTATTTTTTTCCACATACTAACGGGCTTCCTCTCGACACTTCAGCATTACCAACAACCATCTAAATTGTTCTGATTCAATCATACACACAAATATACAATTAACGCAAAAGCGTTTTTTCAACTCTATGATACAA
Source organism: uncultured bacterium (assembly GCA_963976235.1). Taxonomy (GTDB): domain Bacteria; phylum Planctomycetota; class Phycisphaerae; order Phycisphaerales; family UBA1924; genus UBA1924. The sequence continues at coordinate 378,171 of CAXBJM010000001.1, read as the reverse complement.
TGACAAATGGGACAATACCCGCTTGCAATGCTCTGAAATTAGGGTTGTGTAATTGAGCAAGGTCATCGCGGGTCCTTCCTAGGTGTAAATCCCTACTTCACACCATGCGGAAGAGTCACAAACCTCAACTCACTTTCTTTCGGGGTATGTTCGCACCCCACTGGCCAACCTCACCCAAGCTGAGCGGGTGTCCATCGCTCAACTCGAGCGTGGATATCAGCATTGATGGGTTCCTTAACAGCAAGAATGAAATGAGGTCATTCAAAAATTCATCTATAAAATTTCTCTATAAGTTTTCATCAACTATCTGCTAGATTGAGTTGACAGAACAATTCCGGTCACGGTACTATCGGGGAAAGAGGTTTAATACCCTCAATCAGTGCCGACCCGCCCGGATGATGCGGATTTTTTTGTACCTGTACACAAGGTATGATGAATCGTAAATGATCGGGAGGGGCACGCTATACAAAACCCGCAAGGGGAAAGCGTGACACAGCTTCACTGATGCTGGTATTAACCTCCCGGTCGCCCTTTGGGGCATTCACTCGAGATTAATAGCAAATCAGGAGGCCCATCATGGCCAGAACACGCACATCCCTGCCAAGAACTCATTACCGTACAACTACAGAATCAACTAAACTCCCGTTTGTCCGCAAGCAAGAGCATGCCAACAACTCTAGGTCTACTTGTTATTGGGCTGTAGACTCAGTGGATGACTATGGAGATGCATGCGATCTTGGTATGGAGTATGCAGCACACTATCTTCAATACCTACAAGACAACTCATCTGCTCCACTGGGTACTCCCTTGAATTGGATTGTCAGAGACATTGATTTCAACAATCCTAAGCAAAGAGGGATATGGATCGGTTTCTTTTCATTCATTCAGAAAATTCTAACCGATCGTGCTCGCACAATGAATGTGTATGCCACGCTCGATGCAATCAATGCGCGCCATGATGCTATTTGTGCTGAAATCGATGAGTACGACAGGATTACAGAACTCGAAGAAGATTGAGTCAGATCAAAGTGTGTTATGCATTTTCTATGTGTGCTGGCCAATCTGGCAACACACATAGCCCTCAAGGAGCACTTCGCAGTCGCCAAAAACTCCAAAGATCGATGGGGGACGATGTTTCGGCCTGTCATCAACAATCGAACTGGGAAGTTGCATCAATCAATCACCGGGGATGGAGTGTTCAAGATGTTGAAGAAATATGCCCCAAAGGCTGGGATCACAGTCGATGGGCTATGTTTACATGCACTTAGGGCAATGGAGGCGACTAATGTCCTAGAGAACAAATCCGATATCGCATTCGTCCCCAAAGGGCTCGGCCATGCAAACATCAGCACCACAAAGTTCTACGATCGACGGAGTTCGCAACCAGAGGACTCACCAACGTTCAAGGTGAACTATTAGCGTCTATGTGTAATGTTTTTCATCCTGAAATTATATCGAAAATCAATACCTTCACAAATAGTACTCGCTCCACGAGTATTCAACTCAATACACACGCTGAATAATTTTACACTCACTAGGACTTCATACCCAATGCGATGTCCAAAGCTTGGCCAAATGTTATATCCACATCACAACTTCCTTCGAATCCAGACAAATAGAAATCGACTTCACTGTTTGATAGGTTTGGACCAAGTAGGTCGACAATTTTGTCTTGTCTATATATTTTTTCAGATGGTATTCCTAAAATTTTTGCCAGCCTATCCCATTCATCGAGATATTCATCCAAATTTGAATTGGAACCAGATTTATTAAATGATTCTTCAGGATTAACACTACGCCTCTTGGTAAAAGAGGTCATGTGTTTTTTCCGAAGGATCCACGCATATGAAAAATAAATTGCTAATAAAGAAAATAATATTAAAATTACAATATATCGTTCCATTCTAAACCCAAACTAAAACGAACACGGATCATCAAGACAGATTACGCTGCAGGACAATTGATTTCCAGCAAGATACGCTCCATACACAATTCCAGCAGGCCCAAAAAATCTTGAAGTTACAGTTGTTATTGCCCTAGGCAAACTCCTGCCTCCAGCGCGTTTCAAAAGAGAATACATACTGCCAGTTGTAGTCAATGGGCTTGTAACTCCTATTCCCCACTTAACACCAAACCACCGAAGAGGGAACTTGGGATAATACCCAAGACCAAGAGGCAACAGTTTAGCCACCGCAGGAGGAAGCTGTGGGACTGAACCAATATTAGGAATTGGATCATATTTACTAAGACAGTTGTTCATACACTGTAACCATGTTTTTTTGCACTTAGGATTCGGACTCCCCCCGCAATCTTTCTTGCTGGAATTGCTTAACTTCTGCTTTTCCAGCTGCCTCACCCAACCGGGATCTACTACCAACCCTAGTGGATCAGAAAACACCAATGGTGAGGATTTGACATATGCGTAAAGATTCATACCGTCAACATACCCCACCGGATCCCTCTGATTAAACCCGCCGGTCTCTGGGTCCATCACACGGAATCGATAATCATACAACCCTGTCCCAGCGATCATCGATCGGCCAGTATATAAATGCTGTGCATTGAAACTCGATGAAGGCAAGGACACGCCTGCTTCATCAAAGTAGGCCACCTGGCCATAGTCACCATACTCGTATCGCTCCTGCACATCGCCATTTGAATCCGTAATACTCGTCAGCGAGTTTAGGTCATCACGGTGTGTCCAGATATCTTTGGGCACGCTTTGCTCTTCATACTGATAGCTCACCTCATCGTCAATCCCAAGCCCATAGACATGAGTCATCATCGTGGCGTCAGTCGCAATATCAATCTGCTCGATCACTTCCCAAAGCGAAGCACAGCCATATATCAAGTGCCGAGCCGTATCATCTATGCCATCGCCATCGAGATCAACTGATTCAATTACACGCCTGGCAGCCGGGTCATAGGTATTTGTGATCACCAAAGTAACATCGCTTACTCCAAACACCTGCTTGGCTTCGATGAGCTGGTTTCTAAAGTCATAGGTGTAGTACCACTGCTCGAGCGCCGTCCCATCAAGCTCGTTGTTCGCTCCCATAAACTGATTCACATCAAAGAAATCAAACATACCATCATCATTCAAATCTGCGGATGAGTCTTCGTTGTTGAATGCTGCAAGGAATGCAGAGACATCAAAGAAGTTCACCGCATGATCACCATTAAAATCGGCAATGGTGGTTTGATACTTCTCGATCAAGTTCCCATTCTTATCATGGATGTTCATCCATTCGCCACCCTCGGCCCGTGGGGTAATGGTATACTGGTTATTCTTCGCCTGATCGAGGGTCTGTGAGTAGGTGCCGATCGGAGCGCCGTTGCTCTCAAAGCCGCTCACATCAGTCCGGTTGTACACGCCATCGAGGGTGTAGGTTGTAATGCCGTTGTTGGTTGGCGAAGTGAAGTCAGTCAATGGGTTTGGGAAATCAACATCAGTACTTACTAGGCGGTTCGCATCATCATATCCAAACGACCGCTCGCGGCGGTTCTTCATCCCAGAGCCAGTATCATCATACACAATCCGGTTCTGGGTCTTATCCCAAGCAAACGCAAACTCATCGAGCACGGTACTTGAAGAAACCTTTGTCGTTGAAATCTCAGCAACACGGCCGAAGCCGAAATCGCCCGAAGCATTCGCCACACCATCAATACCATTATACGTGTAATCGGTGCGGGTGCCGTTGCCGTGTTCTCTGCGCTGCAAGCGATGACCAAAGTATTCAAACTCCGTGATCGGATCAGCAAACAAGTTGTCATTGAAGATGCCCGCCAAACGATTCAACTCATCGAATGTGCGGTAGATATCTCGGCCGCCTGGATAACTCAGCTTCGTAGTGTTGTTTGCCAAATCAAACTCATAAGCGACTTCTTCATCAGATGCTGTTGGGAAGTTTCCTGCAGCATCGATGTTTTGAAGCTCACGGACAATGTTTGATCGTGAGTCATACTCACGCGTAATCTTTGAGAAATCATTCTGAGCGGTACGCAACCGGCCAAGACCGTCATAAGTGTACTCTTCTCTGGTGGTACCAGGGATCAAAGTTCCAGTTACATCACGGTCTATAAGCCGATTGTTTAAGTCAAATACTTGCGTCACGACTACACCACGCGCATCGGTGTACTGGCTCATGTTGCCATTGGCATCATACTGAGCCTGATATAACTCGCCGTCAGGCATGATGATTTTGGCCAAACGATTAAGACTATCGTATTCATATCCGGTGGTATTCCCATTGGCATCCGTTTCTGAAGCAAGCCGGCTCGATGCATCATAGGTCTTTGATGTCGTTACCGTGCTATTGCCAAGCGATGTTGCTGTTGATCTACCCAGCGAGTCATAGGTGTAAGTATCAACATTGGTGCGTGCATCAGTTTGCTCAATGAGATTCGAACGTGAGTCATATTTCAGTTCTGTACGATTTCCGACACCATCAATACTTGCTGTGCGACGATCAAGCGCGTCCATGTATTCATAGGTAACCTCAAAGACTTCAAAGGCTCCATCGAATGAGGATATCTCTGTTTGAATCAATTTTTGTATATTTGAATCGGCATCATAAGCATACTGCGTGATGTTTCCCGTGATGTCCTCAGTGAGTTCAACTCGTGACGCAGTATCATAAAAATAACTGACAACCATATCCTGCTGATCATTCCCTGAAGGCGAGCTAGATTTTCGTGTTGAAGAATCAGGATTGTAAACCGTAGTTGTGATTTGTTGGGATGAGTTCACGGGCACGCTTTCACATGATTCACCAACAACAGGCTGCGTATAGTCATACCCAAATGAACTGAGTGATTGGCTATACGGCCGATCAAGCGTGTCATACAACACATCTATTTTCGCAAGGGTATAGAGAGAATCACTATTCGTAGTATCCACACCAATAGCACCACAAGCGGACGCTGTCAGCATATTGTGGTTATCGTCATAGGTATAAATGATCTCGTTGCCCATCGGATCGCTTACCGTGATCACTCGATCAAAATAATCATAAAGATAACCGGTTTCTTGGCGGGCAAGAAGATCATCTGGATTGACGATTGCTTTGTCAATTCGACCATTCACATCATACTCGAACTTTGTTTTTAATGGTGCTGATGATCCAACCCCGTCAATCGTCTCTATTCGCAAATCACGGGCATCGTATTCGTGTTCAACAACTCTGCCTGTAAGCCCACCACTGACAGCTTCACCATCTTCGAACTTAACAAGATTTTGGTTCGCGTCGTATGACCATCTCTGAGTGAGGTAGTCGCTATTCATCGCCTGGCTGAGTGCTCGATTTGAAGTCAAGCTCGTATCATACGATGTAAAGATTCCTGTAACACCTGCAAGTTCACGCGATGATTCCGTCAGGAAATCGAGTTTGTCATAAAAATTGACGGTCGTGAACCATTTATCTGCATTTGAACTCACTACATTCTGATCGCCATCGAGATTCAGCTCCTCTTCAATGACCATGTTCCCGTTCGCATCGTAGAAGAACATTCGTTCAGTGTAGAGATTGTCTGAACTATCCAGTTGCTGCACTCGAACCAGCTGTGAAGCCTGGTTGTAAAGATACTTTGCAACATCCCCGTCCGGGCTTGTCTGCTTAATGACATTCCCAATCAAATCGTACTCATATTGAGTTATCAGATTGAAACCGTTGACATCCACACGCATCGTCTTCAACCGACCATAGTTTGCCGAGTCGGAAGTGTTGCTGAAGTACTCAAACTGGTCAACTCTACGGTGAATTTCCTCAATGCCAGTCGTTTCATTAATGATAAGTTTGGAAGGATGTGTGTGTTCAACCATCTGCCCCCACTGGTTGTACTCGTACTCATCGAGCGATACTGCATCGTTGGCAACATTCACACCAAGTGATGCGGTAAAATAACTCGATGGCAAGCCACGATATTCTGCCAACAAGTTGCCATTTGCTCGAGCAGTTATTGTGTTGATGGTTTGGTCGTATACCTTGCGCGTAACATTGCCTTCGCCATCTTTGTATGCTGTATAGTGCCCAGACGATCCACAGCCACATCCGCTCCCACCAAAATCAAAATCGTACCGCCAGTTCTCGGTAATAGATACCGCTGGAGTAACGCCATCTGGCGAACTCATTGTGCGGCTTGTCACAGTCTTGTTGAACTGTGGGTTTGGGAAATCTCCGGGTGCTGGTGGATAGTCATCACTCTGGTAGGTGTTGGTTGTGATAATTCCGTTTGGAGAAGTGATTCCAGCAGTATTCCATGTTGGATTTGGTGTAAATTCTGTTGTGATTTCTGTGAGTGGTTGTGTCCCAATTAAAGCAGACACGGTTCCATTCGCATCAATTTGCTTCCATTCGTCGATATCACCAGTGTTTATATTGATAGTCGCAAAGACCCGTAGATCTGGATCATCAACAAACTCTAAAAACTCTATCTTCTCGAGTAACTGCATATCACGAAAATCATTCGGTGCATAGATTCCCTTCGCCTTTGCATACTTAAACCGAGTAATCGCCCCTCGACGATCATTTACCCAAACAAAGTAGTTCTTACCGCTTGTTTGGGCTTGCAAGTTGTTTTCGTCATCGATCCAAACATAGTTGTATGCTTCATTACCATACTTCTGACGTACCACACGGCCATATGCCCGGCGATCTTCTCCGAAAGGTAGATTTAGATCGTACTCATTTTCTATGATAACAATGCCATTTGGATCAGTGACTTTGGTCATCATCCCATTACGCAACCATCCTGTAGGCTGGGCCGTCGCATACTCATACTGCCAGCTCCGCCCAGTCGTAAAACGCCCGTGATCAATCACAGTGTTTGCAGAAGTGTACTGAAGCGGAAAATCAACCGTATCTTCAATATTGGGAAGCGTTGCTGTAATCAATCGAGCTTCAAAATCACCCGAAATATCCTCATACTCAAACTCCACAATCCTGTTGGCATGATCAATGACCCTCCAGAGCAAGTGTGAGGTTTGAGAATCTGGATACGAGTTGCTTGACGGTGAATCATTGTAATATTGAAAGACAATCGAATGCCCAAGCGTGTCCGTCATCGATGCGAGGCGCTCTACACCATTGACAGTCTCATAGAAAAACGCAAGCTGATTCCCATTCCGATCAGTTATCGACTGAAGACGGCCAGCGTATGGGAGGATTGCGGTCTGGTCACTCGCTGTATAAAAAGGCAAGAACCGGTATCGTACCTGATTCTGATCGAACATGTCAATTGAGGCATTATGAACTGAGTATCGAAAAACCGAGGCTATTTTGTTGTTTGCGTAGAGTGCTGGATCTCCGACGACTGCATCATGGGTGGTGTAAACACTAAAAGTGTCTAAGCGACCCGTACCATCGTAAAGATAAATATCATCCGGCTCGTTATCTTCAACAATCACTGGTTCTGGATCTGGGCCTGGAGCTGCTGACTGAGTGGTGACAACTCCAGCATATTGATCTAAATCAATGCGCATATTGTACTTGTGATCCCATCCAATACCGAGTGGTGAACTATTTGTTATGACATCTTGACCTATCTCAGTAGGTGCCGAAGTTATATCCCAAGCACCCAGTATCGTGGACTCCGCATAGGAACTACTTCGTGAGCGATACATCCGTTTGAACTCAAAGTTTAAACCACGACCAGGTATAAACAGATCCAGCTCTGATCGCTGATAGTCACCTGAGGCGAGGTAAATTGGATCGCTGTTATCTTTCCCGCCATCCCCCGGACTCGAACCGGCCTGGCTTTCTTCTCCATCACCACATCCACCGCCTGTAGAAGAAACTGGGAACCCTGCATATACAATCGCAGAGAAGAATGCTAAAAAGCTCGCAACTATTCGCCAATGAGTGCCTTTGATCATCATCCTGTTCCTTAATGCGTGTGAGTTGTCAGATGTAGCTGATACACCTCTTTTATACTCGCGATCTACCCATGCGGTTCGAGCGAGCCTATCCGATTGTACAGACACTCACCGAAATCGGTTGGGTTACCCATAAGAATTCTCGGTCTATCTGAAAACTGGTCAGCAACATTGAACAAGAAATTTATTGTTCTGCTTTGGGTATATTTCTTAATAAAAAGGCCTGTTATTTACTCGGTTCCTTCAGTTGCATGGCTTTGCTGCAACCGCATCCATTGCTTTGCTTCGTAGCTTTCAAGAGCCTTATCCCACTGTTCCCGCGTCCACCCTTCGCTGTGTGCCATGCGGAACGGGTCTGCGATCCGGTGCTTCTTGGCCATACAGTTACAAATGAAGGCTTCTTATCTTTCCTTCATTTCATTGGCTATAGGCTAGTTTTTTCTGTAGCCCCTACTGCACATTCTCGGGTTGGCAAATTTCCCTATCCGTAATGCAATTTTTTGATCATAACCCAGCTATTTGTATGTTGGAGGCCGATAGAGTTAACTCAAGCTGACAAACTCAATGTTTGAAATCAAACCAAACCGATATCTTATGTGTTAAGCAGTTTCTAGAGACTGGACACAATTATTCTCAACACCCGCGCACGGCAAAGGTATCACCGCGTCTATGACACCGATGAACCAGCATAAGAAGAAGCGGGGCGATCGATTGGGGCACAACTGGCGACTCACCACTGGCCAACGACAAATCAAGCATGTGATCTTCGATACAAACTACTGGAAGTCATTTGTCCATACGAGATTGAGTGTCGGCATGGGTGACCCGGGGTGTTTGTCGCTGATTGGCAGTGATCCAAGAGTGCATGAGATGGCTGCTGATCATTACTGTGCAGAACGACCGATCACCAACGAAGCCAAGGGGCGTGCGGTTGACGAATGGAAAGCAATACCAAACCGAGACAACCATTTGTTTAACGGGATCGTTGGCTCTGCTGTGTGTGCATCGATGAATGGCGCTGCACTCCCTACGATGCAGAGCTTCAAGCCCCAAGCAAAGAAGAAGAAAACCAAACTGTCTGAGATCAAGAGACGGAGGGTTATTTGATGAGTGAAGTTAAAAAGGTCGGTCTTGAATGTCGGTGTTGTGGTTGCAATCACTTCATCACGCGAACAACGCGAAAAGTGAAAGATGGTGTGGTCAGATACAAAACATGTCGAAACTGCGGAAAGCCAAAGCGGACGACTGAAAACTAGTGTGTCATTGTTCGAACATGCGCGAGTTCATGAAGATTTTAGACCTTTCCGCATTAAATACCAAAACCACCCTAGCCAACAAGATCGTTTTCTGTGTATACCCATGGTCGCCAAGGAGCCATTTAGGTACATGTGGCACCAAGGATGATCTAACCAATGGCCAACACAAGTGGAATCAGAGCGGGTAGGGCGTATGTTGAGCTCGGGGTCAGTGATAAGCTCACCCAGGGTCTTAAACGCGCACAGAGGCGATTGAGGACATTTGGCAACGGTATCAATGCGCTCGGTCGGGATTTCCTTAAAGCCACTGCTGTCCCCGCTGGCGGGTTCCTGATATCCGCAAAGGTGTTCACAGAGTTTGATGACCGTATGCGGGTTGTTCGCTCTGTGACAGGTGCAACAGAACAGCAGTTTGCATCACTGAGAGATGAGGCAAAGCGACTAGGTGCTGAAACATCATTCAGCGCCCGGCAAGTCGCTGATGCGATGGCAGAGCTTGGTCGGGCGGGATTCACGCCGGATCAAATACTCACCACCACGGAGGCCGTGCTTGCTCTCTCGCGTGCAACAGACACAGAGCTTGCCAGAGCAACCGAGATCGCGGGCGCTGCACTACGGGGATTCAACCTCGATGTGACCGAGATGGGTCGCGTCACCGATGTATTGACCGCAACTGCCAACGGATCGGCTCAGACGCTTGAGGATTTGTTTGAGGCATTGAAACCTGTTGCACCGATCGCTGCGGAGGCGGGCGAGGGTATCGAGGAAATCGCGGCCGCAATCGCGGTGCTTGCCAATAACGGTATCAAGGGTTCACTGGCTGGCAACTCACTTGCTCGGGCATACAAGAATCTGTCCAATGAAGCAAAGCAGGCAGAGCTTCGCAAGTTTGGTGTTGAAGCTGTTGATGCTGCGGGCAATATGCGACCACTGGCGACGATCATCAATGAGTTGGCCAAAGCGACGGCGGGTCTTGGGAGTGGTCAACGACTCTCAATCTTTGAAACGCTGTTCGGTCGTGGTCAGGCTGCGGCGCTGAAACTCGCATCGAGTGGACAGGCGTTTGATGATCTTGTTGATGTGATCACCAATTCATCCGGTGCTGCGATAAAAGCATCAGAACAGATGGACGCTGGCGTTGGTGGATCGCTGCGAAAGATGCTATCAGCGACCGAGGCCGTTGGGATCGCTATCGGCGAATCAATCTCTGGCCAACTCAAGAAATCGTATGACATCATGGCCAAAGTTGCTGGTGCAATAAAAAACATCATCTCCAACAATCAAGAGTTGGTTGCTACTGCATTCAAGGTCACGGCGGCGGTGATCACTGCAGGAGTCGCGTTGGTCGGTGTAGGAGTTCTATTCTCAGCTGCGGCAGTTGCAGTTGGTGGATTCATCACTGCCATCGGTGCAATCGTCTCGGTTGCCGGTTTCGTTGGCGTTGCAATCAGTGCGATCGCATCACCAATAGGCGTTGCTACAGCAGCCTTTGGTGGGTTCATTGCATTGGTTGCGATTAAGTCTGGCGCAGGCGCTGCGGCACTCAAGTTCCTTGGAGACACATTCACCCGACTGGCCGGATTTGTAGGGCCAACCTTTGCGGGGATCAAGAATGCGATCATCGGTGGTGATCTCAAACTTGCAGTAGAAATCGCAGGTAAAGGGATGGAACTCGCGTGGAAGACAGTGATGGTGAAACTGAAATCCATGTGGATTGAGTTCATTGCGTTGATTCAAAAATCTGTCTTGTCTGTACCGGACAAAATCAATGGGTTGCTCTCGGGAATTGAAGTTGGCTTGGACTCTGCACTTGGTTTAGATGGAAGAACAAACACAGCGCCGAGACTTCCAAGCTTTCAGAACAAAGACTCACTCAGAGATTTAATCGACAAAGGTGCTGAAGACAAGATCGAAAAACTCACTGAATCACTCGACAAGCTCAAGAAAGAGCTAAACATCTCGATTGAAAGTGCAAAGAATGGTGACTCTAGTGGGTTGCCAGTCTTTGGAAAAATTTCAGATCTAGCAAGTATTTTGAATCAACAAGTTACTAGCTTTGCTCAATCAGGATCGAGCAAGCTCACCGCGCGAGGGACATTCAACGCCAACGCGGTATCGGGTCTTTCAGGTTCTAAGTCCGAATCACAAAGAACCGCATCGGCGACAGAGAGAACCGCGACCAACACAAAGAAGATGATTCAAGAAATCCAGAATATACCAGGTGAAGCGAGGTTCGCTTGATTCACCATTGAGATGCATAAGAGACAAACCGTGATGAATTTCCACTGTTCATCACGGCTACGGGCTGGGATCGCTTCCCAATAGCTTGTGAGCGTGAGTCGGATCATCATCCCCGATCACGCTCGCAAGCTCCCGTGATTTAAAGGATGATGATACATGAAAGAGCAATCTAAAGATGTGCCTACCACTGGCGAATTAGCCAATTACTATGGCTCTCCACAGTCAATTAGAGCCGGTGAAGCATACGTGGAGAGGATCAAAAACGATCCAATTTCTTGTGCCAGTTTTAAAAGAGCACAGGAACGACTGAGATTATTCAGTGAGTTGGTTAGGGCGATAAATGATTCTACATCAGATACTCGCGAACAAGCCGAAAGAGACATCAATCAAATATGGCAAGAATATGCAACTCAGCAAAATTTATATCGAATGACCTGGAAAAACAATTACGGTGAACCATATCCAGAGTCCTTAGTTGATCTAGACAAATGGGTCTCTCGCTTAATCGCTGCAGGAAACAGGTTGTCCGATGAGGAACAGCTTCAGTTTAAGGATATTTTACCAAAAATTGAAGGACATTTACTTGGCCTACAAGACAAGTGCGATCCACATCGCCATGCAATGGCCGAGCCAATACAACACGCAAAACCTGAAGGTTGGTCGAAGATTGAACTTTATAGCATCGCAGAAATAAGTGCAAGTTCATTCGATTCTATACGAAAGAGAGCCCATGCAATCGCGAAGAGAGAGCGAGGCGGTAGCAGCCATGATGGGCGGTATTCGGAATTAGAAATAAGCAAACTGATCAGTGCGGCAGACGAATACGGAACACCTAAAAGCAAATCAGCTGCCACTGAATGGGCAAAACTAATTCGCTCTTGAATCACAATTGAATCACAAGTTATGATCTAGATCACATCTTGAATCCCAAGTTTAGATCTACCCTGTAAGATTGGTACATTCGTAGTAATACTCAGAACATGGAAAAAACTAATCAACTCGTAGACCTTCAAGGTCTTTCTCAACAACTCAAACTCTCGAAGCGGTGGTTAAGAACTGAATCATCCGCTGGGAGAATCCCATCGCTTAAGGCCGGCGGTAAAAGAGTCTTCAATGTAGATGCAGTAAGGAATGCAATAGCAAACCAGGCAGCAGGCCAAGGGGGTGAAGCATGAATCGATCACTCCAAGATAACCCATTCCCCGAACATCTGCTCACGATCCCCGGATTCATCGGTGATGTGATCAAATACAACCTCGACACCGCGCACCGCAAACAGCCAATCCTTGCACTGGCCGCCGCGATCGCACTCCAATCGGTGCTTGCCGCACGCAAAGTCCAGGATGAATACGGTAATCGAACAAACCTCTACATCGTTGGTGTTGCAAAATCAGCCGGTGGCAAAGAACATGCACGACAAATCAACAAAGATGTGCTCTTCTTGTCAGGAAACGGCAAGCTCGAAGGCGGGGAAGATATCAATAACGATCATGAGATGATGTGTGCATTGAAAGCCAGCCCCGCGAGCTTGTTCCAAATGGATGGGGTTCAAAAAAATGTACGATCACTTATGAATGGATTGTATTCGGCTGCAAATAGTGAGTACAAAGGGAAGGTATATGCAGACACATCACGCAATATCAGTATCACACAGCCATGTGCATCGGTCTATGCGACGGCAGATCTGATCGGCTTCTATAAAACACTTTCCATTGATTCCATGCTAAATGGGTTCATGGGCCGAATGCTCGTATTTGAGGGAAAAGAGTCTTCTGTTAGTGAATGCCCGACAGTCCAAGAAGTCCCACTTTCCATCATGGATAAGGCACGATACTGGAGTGAGTACATGCCAACGGCCGGGAACCTCAAAGATGTACAACCAGTACCAATTGTTGTTAAAGCTGATGAAGAAGCATCCATTATCTTTAGAGAGTTCGGCGACTCAATCGATCACAAATACATTGAGAATGGATCATGTGTTGAAGTATCACTTTGGAGTCGTGCACTTGAGAAGGCCAATAGGCTCGCTCTGATCGCCGCGTGCTCGCGTGACACCGCTGACCTCCGTATCACCGTCGAGGATGCTCGGTGGGCAACTGAGCTATCTCAGTACCTCACCCAACGGATGATGTACACCGCGTCGACGAATGGGGGTGAGTTAGAGTCATTCATTGAATCTGAAGGCAATCATGAAAGAGTGATCGTTGAAGATCAGGCTACCCAATCAGGACCGCTGCAAGTTGATTCCTCACAGGCGATCACAGAAATCATGTCAGCGATTGGCCGAATTGAAGCTGCTCAGAATGAACTGCTCGAAGCACATCGTGGAAAAAAGAAGCAGCGGAGAGAATACAAACCGAGGATTAAAACAAACACGATCTTGGAGATGATTCGTAACAAGGGTTCATATGGTCTGACCGACGACGAAGGGCTTGCATTATTGGGCTTAGATTCAAACGCTGGATATCGACAGCTTAGAGTTAGCCTGTTTCATGAAAAATTGATTGTACGCAATGGACTGAAACGAAAAAACCGAAGTGGGTATTCCGGCCGCGTCTGGGTTGCTATAGAGCACGCCTCAGAGACAGGGGGTGCAGCTTGATTGCATCCGACCCTAAAGTCACTCCAATCAAAGAAGCGGCACACAAATACCTCGATCGAGGATTCATGCCCGTGCCAATACAACCAGGCACCAAGATGCCGATCGGTGATGATTGGAACGCAAAGCGGTACAACCATCCCGATATCGAACAAGCATTCGCAGACAAGCAAAACATCGGACTCATGCTCGGTGACCCATCCAGCGGGCTTGTCGATATCGATCTCGATTGCGAAGAAGCCAAAGAACTCGCACCGCTCTACCTGCCACCGACACCGGCGATCACAGGCCGTGGCAAAAACGCTGCGTCACACTATTGGTACATCGCACCGGGTCTGCGGACACGCCAACACCGAGACAAAGGGACAAGGGCATCAATCGTCGAGCTTCGATCCACAGGCGGTCAAACGCTCGTTGGACCATCAGTCCATCCCGACAATGATCTCTACGACGAACTCACCCAAGAGCCTGCAACCGTATCAGCACACATGCTCGATGCCTGTGTCCAAGCTCTGGCCGACGCGGTGATGGCAAAGCGGCATGGTGACAACTGGCGGGCCAAGTTTGAGCGACCACCGGCTTTGGCGCCAAAGACAACAAATCAACCCATCGACGAATCCAAGGTCGTCGACCGTGCCATCAAATACACCAACGCGATGCCCGGGGCGGTATCAGGATCAGGCGGTCATACAGCGACCTACACTGTCGCAACCGCATTGGTGCATGGATTCGCCTTGGATCAATCAACAGCACTCAACATCATCAACGACCACCACAATCCCAAGTGTGACCCGCCTTGGTCACAACGCGAGCTCGAGCACAAGATCACCCAAGCTGCCAACGCGACCAATCACGGCAAACCACGCGGGCACCTGCGAGATGCCGTCAAAGAGCGTGAAACCATGCACAGCAATGTTGATCTGTCGGACTTCTACGCAAGCACCGAAATGGATGAGGATTCAAACAATGAAGAGAGCACACCGGAATGCTACCAGCCATTCCCTACCGACACATTACCTGAGCCAATCCGTTCATATGTAGAATCTGCAGCTGAGTCCGTTGGATGTGACCCCTCTTATGTAGCTCTACCTATGCTGTCCGCACTTGCTGCAGCTATTGGCAACACACGACGAATCAGACTCAAACGAACTTGGACAGAACCACCAATCATCTGGACCGGTATTGTGGGCGAGAGCGGAACTATGAAGAGTCCCGCAATATCACTCGCACTTTTTGCAACACAACAAAGGCAAAAGCAATCCATGCTTGATTATCAAGTAAAGAAATCAGCATGGGATATTGAGCGTGAGATGTTTGACTCGAGATTGTCAGAGTGGAAAAAATTAGCGGGTAAAGGGAAAGCAGTCGCTAAAGATCGTCCAGAAGAGCCCGAGATACCAGCATGTGAACGCACTTGGTTGGCCGACACCACAATCGAGGCATTGGTTTCTAAACTGAATGAGAATCCGCGTGGATTGCTTTTAATTCGTGATGAACTCGCCGGATGGCTTGGGAGCATGGATAAGTATTCGGGCGGATCTGGTGGAGATTCCGCGGTGTGGCTTGAGGTGTTTGGTGGTCGCAGCATCACAGTTGACCGAATTACTAGGAGCACACTGTTTGTAGAATCAGCGAGTGTTTCGATCTGTGGTGGGATTCAACCAGGGATTATCAAAAAAGCTATGGATCAGAAACTTCGTGATTCTGGAATGCTTGCCCGATTCCTGATAGCGAATCCACCTAGACAAGCTAAGCAATGGCGTGAAGATGATGTCCCTGAAGATATCCAAGAGCGTGTTGCAGAAATATTCGATGCGTTATACACATTAAAAATAGGCATAGGTGAAGACGATCAGCCGACTCCAAAACTGATTTGGCTTGACAAAGACGCCAAACAACTATTCAAAGATTTTGTGAATCAACATGGAATTGAGCAATTCAATACCAACGGGGATTTGGCCGCTGCGTATTCTAAGCTTGAATGTTATTGTGCTCGGTTTGCACTAATCTTTCATATGATAAATGAATCTACTGGTCAAATGGGCGATGGAAGAATCAGCGCCCAATGCATTGAAGATGCCATTCGACTCGTATCGTGGTTCACAGCTGAAACACATCGCATTTACTCATGGCTAGGGAATGATGTCGATGAATCAACAGTCAGACACAGAGAGCTAATAGATCTGATAATCGAAAACAATGGCCAAATCTCGGTTAGAGAACTCCAGAGGAAACAGCAATCGAAATACCAAAAGAGTTGTGATGCTAAAGCGGCTTTAGTATCTCTTGTTGATGGAAAACTTGGAGATTTTGTACACTTGCCCACGAAATCTAGCGGTGGAAGGCAATCAAGCATCTTTAGGCTATTCAAATGACATTATCTAGCGAGAAGTCGCTAATTTGAGGTTCTGTCATTTGTCATTGTGTCAGTCTTTTGAAAATGCTTTTTTGACGGAGCACAAAGTCCTAATCATTCATGATTGCAAAGCAACGGTAACTATATGAGCACTCGTTCGCGCAACATGCTGCGCAAACGAGTGAAAACATGTGCAAGCAGGTAAAATCTGGCGAGGAGTTGTTTTTTGTAAACCCTTGCTATATCGTGTCTTTCGGTGTTTCTAGGATGATGAAATTTCTCTTCCAAGCTGAATGTTGACGGTTCGAGTCCGTTCACCCGCTTTTTCTTCTGATGACAATGCACAGGTTAGTGCAACTTTAATTCTACTCAATCGCACATAAAGCTCCTGATTCAGGTGCTTTTTTTGTTCACCACACCATGATTCAGTGGTACATCTCGATGATCCAAATATACCATTCCATGTTCTGCTAAAGTAGGTCCATGCCAACGCCTGTTACAGATCCTCAACTTATTGAGCAAACACTACCTGTTATAGGATTAACGATTCAGGACTGGATCGTTCTCACAATCTACTTTCTTCTACTCGCGTTCACAGGGTTCCTCTTTTCTCGCAGGTCCCCAGAGAATACAGATGATTACTTTTTAGGGAGCCGACGCATGCCCCCGTGGGCGGTCGCGATCTCGATCGTTGCGACTTCACTCTCCGCGGTCACATTCATCGGCGCACCCGAGAGTTCCTACAACGGGGACCTGACCTATCTTGCAACCAACATCGGGATGATTATCGCAGCAATCATCATCGCATTTTCATTCTTGCCCGTGTTTTACAAATCTCAATCTGCTTCGATCTATGAGCTTCTCGAATCACGCTTCGGACCGTATGCTCGCAAATCTGCGAGTATCACCTTCATGATCGGGCGTGTGCTCGCATCGGGCGCCCGTATTTATGCAGGCGCTATTCCAGCATCCATCCTGATCTTTGGGCTCGAAAACGGCACACGACCTGTCAATCTGATGATCGCGATTGGGATCCTCACTTGTGTAGGGATCGCATACACACTTGTTGGCGGGATTAGCTCGGTTATCTGGTCCGATGTCATCCAGTTCGGGGTACTGATCAGTGCCTCAATCTGTGCAATTATTCTGATTTATCATTCGTTCGATGTCCCTCTCTCTGAGATTGTTTCCCAACTCAAAGTCGGAGGCGAGGACCAGGCGTCAAAGCTCACGCTGATTGATACTTCGCTCGATCTGAGGCATCCATTTTCACTTCCCGCATGTATCGTCGGGTTCACACTCCTTGGGATCGGTTCGTACGGGACAGACCAAGATCTTGCCCAGCGCATGCTGACCTGTAAATCCGCCAAGCACGGGGCGCGATCGGTCATCACTGGCATCCTGCTCGGTGTTCCAACAGTCGCTCTTTTTCTCATCACAGGTCTGTTGCTCTGGATCGTGTACCAACGCCCTGAACTGACGAGTCTCGAATCCCCTTCACCTCCAGGTGAATCTGTCACGGTTTTCCTCCACTATCTCCTCACGCAAATTCCACCCGGAGTCCGTGGATTGATGATGGCCGGGCTTTTTGCAGCGGGTTTGTCGAGTTTGAATAGTGCGATCAATGCAATGAGCGCTGCATACATTTCCGATATCTATCGCCCGAGCATTGAATCCAGATCATCAAGCACTATTCCAGAGCGGCACTTTGTCGTTGTCGGCCGCATCGCGGTTCTTGTCTTTGGTATAATTCTGGGATCATTTGCCTGTGTGTGCATTTACTGGAAAAGCGCCAACAACGATTCACTCATCATCTTCGCACTCGGCGTCATGGGCTTTGCCTATGCGGGGCTCATCGGTGTGTTTTTCACGGCCCTCTTTACCAAACGCGGATCGTCACGCTCCGTCATCGCAGCACTTGTCGTCGGGTTCCTCTGGATGCTTTTCACTCAGCCCCTTGTGTATGCAAGATTTGAGTGGATTCATTCGCCTAGTGTGGAATATTTTTATTCGATCAACTTCACATGGAAACTCACGCTTGGGGTCATCTTCTCGACATCTGTTTGCCTCATCGGAAATCAACCCAGAGAACACGCTGCAGCACCCCTCGCTGCGTGATAGATTGAATCTCCAAAGGCAAGCATCCAGTTGGGCTTGGCGAGTGTGGTGAGTCCATCGCGGATCGTAGAATCGAGTTCGTCACGCTTGGGTTGCAACGCGATCCCTACCCCCCCCATCAGCACTATGCGATCAGGCACATAAATCGCGTGGACAATCCGGATTGCCCGCACGAGTGCAATCAGAATCGGGTCATCAAACTCTAGTTTCTGAAGTCTGGTCGGTATGTCTACAGATGCAACACCTGGGAATCTGCCTTGGATTGCCCGAGCCCCGACGTATGATTCGAGTGTATTGCGTGCACCGTCATGTGCGTAACGATCTGTTGAGTCCAGCTTTCCCACATCCATCATACCGAGATGCCCGATTGAACCCTCTCCGATACCGATTGGAGATGCGCCATCAAACACACATAGTCCAACCCCGGTCCCAATCGCGATGATCACAGTTCTTCCTGTTGATGCGTGCGAACGTATGTAATCTTCCCCAGCTGCACGCACATCGCTGACCGCCTTGAATGATTCAGGAATACACCTAAGCGAATCTTTCAACATAAGTTCAAATGCCCACCCGTTCAAGCACGGGAGATTAACTGAGTGCTCGATTGACTGCCCATCATCCGCATGCTTCCCAGGCAGGCACAATACTATTTTGGTATTGTTGTTTACGATGACAGGTAACAAGCGAACTGCTTCGCAGATCTTGAGCACCAGTTCGCTCCGAGAAGGATCACGATAGTTCCCGCTGCGAGCAGTATGGATTTCTTTCTCATCATCGATCAGGCAAACCTTGACACTTGATCCACCGATATCGATCCCCAAGCGTTGCATCTCAGTTCCCGACTCGATTTATGAACTGGGTGATCGCATCACGCTTGAGTTCTCGTTCCCTGATTGCATCAGCTTTCTTGTCTTGATCCGGATTCGAGGACTCAAAGATGGATGAATACGCAAAGAGTGCAAATCTTCTTGGATGACCAAGCGATGCTTGTGAGAGTGTTTGGCCTCCGGAGTTGTGTTTGTATGTTCCGATTCCCGGGATCACCCGATTTCGGTCAACTCCCAGGTACCAGGATTCAAGATCGTTCTCGAACTGCGTATCTTTATCCGTATAAATCATCGGCATCACCAGATCGACCATCCCGTCGTTGACCCATTGTGTCGCATCTTGGAGATACTGATCCTTTGCCAGGTCTGGACGGCGCCAGACCGCTGCGGAATACTCTACTTCTGGGTGTCCATCGAGTGACTCTTTCCCGATCCGATCCACAAGATGCGTAATCCGTGAACGGATCCACGCACGATACTTCGTCCGGTTGATCTGCCCCACTGTCGCTCGTCCGCCTTCCATGCGTGCATAAAGGGACAAGCTCCGCGAATCACCTGGATAGAGTTTTTCACTTCCGAGTTCATCGGTGAGGAATCGGATGTAGTCGAGATGTACCCCGTCAACCCGATACCGTGTGACGACATCGCGCACGACTTTGACAATGTGATTTTGAACATCATCAAGCACCGGATTCACCACAACATACCCGTCACCTAAAGGCTGAGCCTGCCCGTTCTCATCGATAAGTCTCCAGTGCGGGCGTGTATAGAACGCATGCCTTGTATCGATCGGAGGCGTTTTCCCTCGCCATAGCGGCATGACATTCAACCAAGCATGGACCCGCATCCCTTTCAAATGAGCTTGACGGATCGCATAGGCCAACGGATCAAACCCCGGATCGAGCACTCGATTCGATTGATTTGGTGCAGGTTTGGCATCCTTGTCGCCGTGTGGACGAGTGAGCTCTTCGCCCCAAGGTTCGAGCTCAGATTGGTAGTATGCATCCCCCTGCCCGCGAATCTGCCAGTAGATATCTGTAATGCCCATAGATGCACAATCATTGATGATCGTGTCGATGTCTGACTTTGTGCGAAAATCCCAACGAGTCACCCAGAGCCCGAATACATTTTGATTGAGCGCCACTTCAGATGATTCACGATCTGCTCTGCTATTGCGTTGAATAACACAACCTGAACCCAGCGTGATGATGACAAGGCAAACGATACACAATGATCGCACAATTGAGAGTGCCGACATATTTAGTCCTCCGCAGATATTGGATCATCGGCAACATCGGACTCAATTGATTCATTTTTAATTGGTTCAGTTATCCAAAAAACGCATCACTTGCCATAAAAGAAGACCAGCGCCTGCTCGAAGCGATTTGCCCACGCGATCTCGTTGTGATTTGCGTCAGGATCAATGACCAACATTCGGCGATCATCCTCTACGCCGTTCGCTGCGAGACCGATATCAAGCACCTGCGCCCATTGACGGTACTTACCATTCCGTTCCTCGTTGGCAGGATCATTACCGACTTCTTTGCCGCCCATCCCGATGAACACCTTATCAGGCCAGCGTTTGACGGTGATGAGGTAGTTCATGGTCCCGACACCATCATCCTCAAGCATCGGGAGGCTTTCGATGAGTGCGTTCCCAAAGATATCTGGATATGCTGTTGACCCGTAGAGTGCCATTGATCCACCCAAGGATGCGCCACCGATTGTTGTTGATTCACGATCGGTTTTTACACGAAACGCTCGCTCAACCCTTGGCATGACCTCGTGAATCACCCAGTCCATCGCATCCACACCGTCGCCTTGCACGCCTTTGTATGATCCGAATGGAAGGTATTCTTGAAGACGGTGTTCGTTGGAGTGTGGAATCCCAACAATGATCATCGGTTCAATTTTTCCTGATTCGATCAATCGAGTTGCCGTTTCATCGGCGCCCCACTCACCTGGCAAACCGGGGAGATGCTCAAACAGATTCTGTCCATCGAACAAGTACAGGATCAGATAGTCTAGATCTTTGTTCTTCGGATCGTTATACCCAGGTGGTGTCCATATCTGCAAATCACGGGTCATCGCTTCTGCGCCACCCGCACCGCCTTGGACGGCGAGCCTTGTAACATCACCTGTCACATTGAGTTCGTGATAGAACCCTGATTTGCGGACTTCCTCTGCGAGTGATGTTGGTTCACGGAAATCAACCACAGAGAGTTCAATGACCGGGCGTTCGCCTTGTGCGAGACCCGACACATCAACCATCGGCAATGATCGGTTTGCGATAGATTCGCCATCCGCATCAAGTTCTTCACGATCCCAACCACCAAGGGTAAACTTAAACTCGACGCCTACGCCTTGGAGATCTTTATCAATCACAATCTGCCAACGCAGATCTGATCGACCCGTGAGTACTGATTCTGGATCTGCAGGGTCCCATCCGTTGATGCTGCCCGCGAAGTAGATGGGATTGTCCTTGTTGGCTTTACCGGATTGATCGGTGACGACAAGAACAAAGCCTTGGTCCAATGACTCTGGTCGAACCATCTCTGGTTCAGCAACTGCATTATTTTGAAACAACACAAACGGAAGAGTTAGAGCGACGATCAAACAACATTGCTGCCATACTTTCACGGTTTTCTCCTCAAAGGTCACCAGTTCTATCGGGCCTTCAATCTTAGGTTTCGAAAAAGGCGTCCGTGCTCTTTCAACACGGACGCCCGAGATGTCTTTGTGGTTCTCAGATCACCCGACGGGCGAGATCGTTGAACTATTCAATAGCAGTTTACGGGCAACCCATACCGAATGCGGTCAAGAACGCCGAAACATCGAAGAAGTTGAATGAACCATCACCAGTGAAATCTGCGATCGGATCCATTGTTCCAAATGCGGTGAGGAATGCAGATACATCAAAGAAGTTCAAGCTGCCATCACCGGTAAGGTCTGCGAGACACTCAACAACAATGGTTGGATTTGACAGGTTGAGGTACTGATCGCCCGCGATGGTGCTGAAATCAAGATCATTCATACCATCATCGTCGGCATCACGCGAACCGATATTATCAGGTCCTGGGATACCACCGAGCACTTGGTTTGAGATAAAGTTGAATGCGTCATTGGCAATCCAACCGGTTACAAGAATATCCTGCTCGCCATCCCACCCGAGTTCATCGAGATCGATACAAATTTCCATGCCTGTAGTCACTGAACCCGCATCGGATGCATCCGTATCAGTCACACCACCAACATTGGAGTTGTTCACATCAACATTGAGCAATCCTGGGATTGGGCTGAACGGGTCGAGCTCTGAAAGTCTCGGGCCGTAGTTTGCAAAGAGACTCCCCAATGCACCATCTTGAATATCAATCCGTGGACCTTCAAACAATGAACCGGTTGGGAAATCAGCAACGTCTCCGCCGTCGAATGAACCATAATCGGTAATCAATCCGAAGAACGGATCAATGTTTGCTCCGTTTGTGCGAAGTGTTGCAGCATCTGTGTAACGGAACAGATTACCTGACCCGCCATCAACGCCGTTGTTGATATTGATCCAGTAGTCTGCTTCGAATCCGGTATCGAATGCGATGCCATTCATCCCATTGAGGTTGTTAAAACTGATGTCCACATTGGTGTCGAGCAATACATTTTGACCACCTGGTTGGGAATCAAAGAACAGAACAAACTTGTTGTAGTTGACCTGCATGTTACCTGCAATGAAGAGGTAGAGTTTGTTGTTTGGTTCATCAATAAACACGCGAGCGTTATCGAGTTCTGAACCATATGCCCAATCCGCATCAGGACTTACAGGAGTTGACTCTGACTGATCCCCGGTAACACCTTCGATGTTTGAGTTATCAATCCCCATCGAGATGCCGCTTGACAAGGCGCCTGCGTTTGCTCCGCCGTAACCTGCGAGCGATCCAAGATCATCGATGTTTCCACCGATTGCACCGAACCAAGCGCGAGGCACATTGGGAGTTGTGCCGTCATCATCGTCGTCATTCCACGCATCGATTGAGAGTACATAATCTGCGTCAAAGCCGCTATCAAATGCGAGTCCTGATTGGCTATCTACGATGAATGAACCATCGCCTGAACCTGAACCGAGCGTGCTTGATCCGCCTGCACCTGTATCAATGTAGAGATCGATCGCGTTGCCGTTCCCTTCGAGGTTACCTGCAACGAAGATGTAGAGATTCGTCGCGTCCTTCGCGATGTAGATGCCATCGATTTCTGAACCGCCACCGTTTGGACCTGAACCATCAACGGTGCCGTCAGTTTCGTTCCCGAATCCTGTGTAGTTTCCTTGAAGGAATGCGTTTGTGTATGAACTTCCGCCGACGCCACCATCGACTTGTCCGTCAATCGACACAGCACCGGACGCAACGCTTGAAAGGTCGATCTCGATATGTTGAGTTGTGGTGTCCAATGGTGCATCATTGAAATCCTGAGCACCGCCGAGGTTGCCTGTGTCAACTGGCAAGAAACCTACGATCTGGTTTGCCTTGAAAGTACGATCGCCTGAGTTTACCCAACCTGCGATACGGATCGTTTCCGTTCCGGTAAGCCCGAGTGATGCGAGGGGCACGCTGAGTTCGATACCCGTGCTGACAACTTCTGGATTACCGAAGTCGCCGCCGGTGAATAGACCTGGGGAGTTGTCTCCGAATCCGGTTGGTACATTATTCACCCAGATCAAATCCGAGTAGAATGAGCTTTCAGTGCCCGCGTCGTATACACCATCAACTGTTGGTTGAGCGAAAGCCATGCCTGCGATTGACGCAATTGCACCCGCACAAAGTGTTTTCCGAATCTTCATCTCTATCTCCCTTAAGGTAAAGCAGTAATCAAGATCGATTGATCGATCTCATTGGTTTTATATATTCATGGCTCAACCCAGTGAACTGCGTTCAAACCATCTCCATAGAATACACAGAATAGCGAAACTGTTTTCGGAGTGCGAGTAACTTTCCCAAAGAATTCCATTTCTTATCGAAAATCTACGTTTTGTCCCATAATACGGTGTTTTTCATAAGAGTATTTTCATCAATCGGAGCGGACCAAATACCGAAAATGAGCCTTCGCCCTACCCGCTTGCATTCCAAACTTTCGTGAACTTTCGTGCTGCTCGATCCAGACATTCCCATGATCTGGCCAATTCGGCAAATCAGCAGCAGCAATTGACCCACCCGGTATCATGAACTCGATCATTTCATTCTCGAATCGTCTCCGAACGATCAGCCAACCCTCATCATCTGAAAACTCCGCTTGTCCAAACCGAAGAATGTTTTCAAACTTTGGTTCAGATCGAAGATGTGAAAGTTCGCTCACCACTCGATTGAACTCGATTGCAACCGCTGAATCAGTCGGGTGGTCGAGTTGATCCCATTGGATAGGTCTGCGATTATCCGGATCGTCCGCGCCGGGCATGGCGTATTCGTCGCCGTTGTAGATCATCACCGAGCCCGGGGATGCGACCATTGTTGCAATCGCTGACAGCGCCCGATCACGATCGCTTTGGTTGACAGTGTCTGCGTCGTAGGATGTCCCGGGAGTCCATCTTTTCGAACCGTTGTCATATCCTCTTTGAAAATCATTCTGCATTAACGATGCTAATCGTTCGGTATCGTGCGAAGTCATCAGGTTAAATTGAACGAGATCATGCCTGGGATGATGATGGAATACTGCGTTGAGTCTGTTTGCACACACACGCGCATCGCCTTTGGTATCACCGATGCTCAACCAATCCGAAACTGCATACGCAAATGGATAGTTCATCTGTCCATCAAATGCTTCATCGTTGAGGATGCGATCTGCATCATTCCATATCTCCGCGATAATCAAAGCGTCTGGATTGAGTTCTTTTACCTGAGCTCTCCAGTCTTTCCAGAACGGCGCCCCGATCTCATTTGCAACATCGAGTCTCCATCCATCAATACCATCGGATGGATCTCCATCGCCGTTGGGATCCATCCATCTTCGGGTCACGGCCATGACATGCGATTTTGGTCCTGCAACGAGATCCCTAGTTTCCGTCTGTTCAAAGACTGGTAATCCACCATTGACCATCCCCCACGCTTGCCATGCCAACAGCTTGCCGTCTTGATCAAAATGAACATCGAACCAATCAACAAAAGGTGACTGATCCCCTTGCTCCATCACATCAGCGAATGCAAAGTGGTCGGTCCCCACATGGTTCCAGACACCATCGAGTACCACACGCATACCCAGTGACTTTGCTTTCGGTAGAAACACATCAATAAACCATCTGTCTCCAGCCGTCCATTCCCAGGTCGATTCATCTGACGGGTCTTCATGCGCACCAAGCTTTGTGTTTCCTGGTCCCGGATCAACAAACTCACCGGGATGTCCAAGGGTGGAATCGATATGGCGATGATCATCTGCATCATATTTATGGAGCGATCGTGATTGAAATACCGGACAGAGATAGATCCCGGTGATCCCTTGATCGCGGAGTGATTCGAGTTTGTTGTACACACCGATAAGATCGCCTCCGTACCTTCTGTTGAACACAAGTCCGGTGATCACTCCTCCACGATTTGAATACGGATATGAGAACGCTCGAGAGTTCACCAGCCGACGGTTCCAACCTCGTTCAATCTCATCAGTTGTGATCTCATCGAATCCCAAATCCCAATCGACTGGGGATACATCCCAACTATTTGGATTGTTTTTCGGATTTCCATCACGAAATCTTTCAGGGAATACCTGATACCAGACAAGACCTTTCGCCCAGTCGGGGGTACCTTTGAATCCGGGGGAATCTGCAGCCAGTTGATGCTCGATTTTAAGAGATCGGTGTTGAACGCACTCAATGTACACTTGGACAGCGACCGGCGCCCTTTGTTGACTCTCCAGTGAGTGATTCACCAGAAACCGAGCTGAATGCGATGCTGTATCTGTTTTATTTTCAATGTATTGCGCAAATATTCTCGCTTGCTCTTCGCCTTGCGTCATTGGCAACTCAATCGTTACACTTCCCTGATCACATACGCCAAAGACCGCAATATCATAGATTGCAGGGCTGTGAGCGACCTGCGTCGAATCGATGTGAATTTGGGTAGTTTGGGCGAATCCGCATTGAATAACGCAAAAGAGCGGAATCATAAATACGCATTCAAATGTTTTTAAGCCACGAAAGTAGATTCGGTTGACAAGCATACCCTCTCTCCATTAAACTCTGATCATATTCATGAACTGGGGACGACTTCAAACCAGATACGCTGCACAGCATGCAGCGGAAAAGGAACTGAGATGCAACGGTATCACCATATCAGACGCTTGGCAGGATTTACGCTTATTGAACTGCTTGTGGTGATCTCAATCATCGCGTTGCTCATTGGCATCTTGCTTCCAGCACTTGGCAAAGCCCGCGTTTCTGCTCAAGAACTCAAATGCCAAGCAGGCAGTCGAGGGATTGCCCAGTCGATGACCATGTACTCAATGGATAACAAAGGTTGGTTGCCGATGGTACCTCGCGAGAGTCGAGCGAATCCAAACCCATCACGTGAAGATGTCATTGACAATCAAGGCTTTGCCGGCGGTCTCTCGGGTATTTTTTCAACCATGCAGGTTGGTGATGCACGCTGGGAAGGTGGACCTGTCCCAGATATGGATGGACGAGGATATGTTGGCGCACCACCAGACCTCTTCGGTTTGTACCCAAATGGTCGAACCGCGGTCATGACAGGATACCTTGATGCGGTCGAAGTCCTCCACTGCGCACGCGATAAAACCGATAGCTATTTCCCAGGTACAATCAACCCGAGAGCAAATCGCTATAGTTCAGAAATACGACAAGACAAAATCCCTGAAGCTCCATCATCTTCGCAAGATGTTGTCAGTTACAATGTGAGCTATCTCTACATTGCTGGACTCAGGATTGACGAACCAGGCATTCCGCACGCGATCCCATTCTTTGGTGATGAAACGAATACCAACGATTACGCAGAAAACGCATGGTATGGCTATGACTGGGTGAATGATCGTCCGGGGACAGAAAGCCAAGAAGTCCTTGATGATGTTGGATTTAATCCTGTCACAGGATACGGTACAATTGACAATCACGGCGCGGAAGGTGGAAACTTTGCCTTTACCGATGGACATGTAGAGTTCATCGATCGTAATCCTCAGCGTACATTCTTTGCTGATCCAAATGCCAATGGGCTCAGTGAAGATCTTCGCCGCGAACTCCGCCGTGAAGGTTTGAGCATCAACTTGTACAAGAAGAATCGCAGTCGATATGTCTTCACAATGGATTAAGTCCTGGGATTGAAGGGTCTATGCATGTGACGGGGAATCCCGCTACACTCTGTATTCATTGACACGATACCGATGTCAGTAACACCATCGTTTATTTGACACATGCAAAGGTATGGGGTTCAACAGTGAGCAAGTCTTCAGTCGACACCGCGGCGCATTCATCGTCGCTTAAGAAAAAATCCTTCATCGGATCACTCTTTGGTCATCAAGAATCTGGTTTAGTCCTCGTCATAGTCTTGATGATGACCTTGCTCACTGGGTATGGGTTCTGGTCACCGATCGAACAGAAAACACCGATTTACCTTGCAGAAAACGCGACAATGGAACTGTTGGACAGCCAAGGCGTGTCCCATGATCGCCTCGCACGCACAGAGATCGCGGGGTATCGTGTCATCCTTGATGGAAAATCGACAGAGTACTCATCGGAACACATAGACCGATACGATTCGTCAACGCGCACACTCTATGAAGTCCATTCTGCGAACCGATTCCTCAATACAGGCAACCTCACACTCATCGCAAAGAACGCGAGTTTCTTTGCCATCATGGCGGTCGGAATGACCGGTGTGATCATCCTCGCGGGGATCGACCTCTCCGTGGGTTCTATCTATGGTCTATCAGCAATCGTCGGCGCCATGGCAATGAATGCGCTCGGTACTGATGCAAGTTTGCTCGTTTCACTCCCTGTCGGAATCTTGGTCTGTGTCGCGGTCGGCGCGATGTGTGGTTTATTCAACGGCGCGATG
This sequence comes from uncultured bacterium, assembly GCA_963976235.1. Lineage (GTDB taxonomy): Bacteria > Planctomycetota > Phycisphaerae > Phycisphaerales > UBA1924 > UBA1924. The sequence continues at coordinate 349,866 of CAXBJM010000001.1, read as the reverse complement.
ACAGTTGGATTCAATGTTCATCCGTTTGTGATCACCCTCGGGATGATGGCATCACTGCGTGGGATCACTGTATTCCTCGCGCAATATTTTTATGGCTCACAATCTATCGGGGATCTCCCCGACTCGTTCCAGACGGGGTTCATCAAAGCAGAGTTCATGGGTGTCTATCCTGTTCCGATTGTGTTTATGATTTTGACCACCATCGGAGGATGGTTTGTGCTCTCACGAACCGTCTTCGGACGACGAATCATGGCGATCGGCGGCAACGAAACCGCAGCTCGATACACAGGAATACCTGTCGGACGCGTAAAAATTCTTGTGTACACCATTACGGGTGCGCTCGCGGGGCTCAGCGCTGCAATCTATATCGGGTATCTTGGATCCGCGGAAACCAACGCGGGCAATGCGTATGAACTCCAAGTCATCGCGGCAACCGTCATCGGTGGTGCGAGCCTGATGGGCGGACGCGGCACCGCATTGGGCGCCGTGCTCGGTGCTATTATTATCCAGTTAATCAACAACGCGATGGTGATCCTCAATGTAGACCCAAGCGTGAACCAAATTGTGATGGGTGCTGCGATTGTTCTCGCGGTGGTCATCGACCAAACCAAGCAGAAAATGGCACGCAAAAAAGCATAATCCAAAGGCACAGCACTCTGTGCCTTGACACGCAGGAGACAATCAATGAATACACGTAGAGCATTCCTCACAACAACCACCGCACTTACCTTACTTGCAGGCACCGCACTTGTCGGCTGCAATAAGAGCGGCACAGAATCAACCGATTCTGATTCTACATCAACATCAGCAAACGAGGTCACCTACACCATTGCGGTGATTGCCAAGAGCAACTCCAACCCTCCGTTCCTCGCTGCAAAAACGGGAGCGTTTGATGCAGGCGCTCGTTTGACACAAGAGCTTGATGGTGTGACGGTTGAGATTAAATGGCAGACCCCACCTCAAGAGGATGCGCAGTTGCAAGCACAGTATGTCGAGCAGCTTGTCGCATCAGGTATCAAAGGGATCGCGATTTCAGTCACCGACGCGAACACACTCAACGGCGTTCTGAAAGATGCAGTCGACAAAGGTGTTGTCGTTGTTACTTTTGACTCTGACGCACCAGATTCAGGACGCATGGCCTACTACGGCGTGGATGACAAAGAAGCTGGTCGTGAGTTGATGCGTCAGCTCGCACCGATGCTCAACGGCAATGGAGTCGTCGCGGTACTTACAGGGAACCCTGCTGCATCGAACTTGTCCGCTCGAGTTGACGGAGTTGTTGAAGAAGCAGAAAACCATGAAGGTGTCTCCGTGAAACAGGTGTACTCGTTCATGCCTGAAACCGCGACCGAAGCTGTTGCCAAAATGCAACAAGTCCAGATTGCCAATCCTGACATCAACGGATGGGCACTCGTCGGGGGTTGGCCTTTATACACAGCCAATGCCCTCGATGGAATTTATGAAAACGCGAAGGTTGTTTCGATGGACCCTCTCCCGTTACCGATTGCATATGCACAGAAAGGGCAAGTGCAAGTACTGGTTGGCCAACCATACTATGGTTGGGGTGAAAAGTCAGTCGAAATGATTGTCGACAAGCTCCACTTTGACACAAGCCCAGATTCTGAGTTAGTCCTTGCTGAGTTTGATATTGTCACAAGTGAAAACGCAGATGAATATCTCAAAAATTGGGAAACTTGGTTGAAAGAAGACTAAACATTTTTTGAAACCACCGGGTGAAAACGTGGTGGTTTTTTTATCTCATGAGTACAGACACACCCCATATCGAAACACCTGTGCTGGTTGCCCAAGGCATCTCAAAGCACTTTGGACACACCATCGCATTAAGTGATGTATCCGTTTCATTCCGTGCGGGTGAAGTACATGCCCTGATGGGAGAAAACGGAGCGGGCAAAAGCACCCTCGGTAAAGTCATCGCGGGGTTACACAAGCAGACCACCGGGCGTATCCATCTCAATGGTCGTGAGCTTGTTGCCGGTTCACTCTCTGATGCTTTCGATGCGGGCATCCGGATCGTGCACCAAGAGCTTGCCCAATGCCCGAACCTGAGTGTTGCTGAGAATCTCTCACTCCATGACATGCCGACCCGGAATGGGATGGTTGACTTTGCAGAAATGAATCGTCGCGCAGAGCTCCTTGTGCATCAGATCGACCCGGATATTGATGTGACAGGATTGCTCGGTAATCTCAGCCCAGGACGAAGGCAGATCTGCCAAATTGCTGCGTCGCTCGATCAGGATCCGACAGGTAAAACACAAGCCAAGGTGATCGTCTTTGATGAACCAACCAGCTCGCTCTCAATCTCTGAAGCGTCGGTACTCATGGGGATCACTCGCGAACTTGCCGCGATGGGACTAACGATTATTTATGTCTCGCATCGCATGAGCGAGATTTTCACTTGCTGCGATCGGGTCAGTGTTTTGCGTGATGGGAAGTTCGTTGCAACCAGTGTGGTTGCTGACATCGACGAACCAACATTGGTAGAACAGATGCTCGGGCGAAGACTGACAACACCAGATGCCAAGCACCCGTCAAATCCAATTGCCAGCGTGATCGAAGAAACCGTACAGGATGATTCTCCCCACACCCCAACAAACCAAGCGAAGATCAATGATCGAAAAGTGATCCTTGAAGTACGTAACCTTGCGTCACCCGGCAAACTCCGCGACATCAACTTCGAGCTTCACCAAGGCGAAATACTCGGTGTAGGTGGACTCGTCGGTGCCGGACGATCTGAACTCATGGATGCAATCTTTGGTCTGGATCCACTGGCAGTTGGCGAAGTTCTTGTCGACGGACAATCAGTATCGACAAAGAACCCACGCCAAGCGATCCAATCAGGGATTGGGTATGTTCCCGAGGACCGAAGGAATCAAGGCTTGTTTTTCAACCTTGGAATTGATGAGAACATCCTTGCACCGATTATGCATGACCTGGCATCTGGGATCGGTGTTCGATCTATGGACGAGGAACTCAATGCGGTCCATTCTCGTGTCGATAAGTTCCAGATCAAAACAGCATCGTTGCGAGAGACGACCCCGGATGAACTCTCTGGTGGGAACCAACAGAAGTTGCTCATTGCGCGATGGATGATGGATGGGACCCGTGTATTACTGCTTGATGAACCGACCCGAGGGATTGATATCGGGACGAAAACCGAAGTATACAAACTCATCAATCAAGCCGCCAAAGAAGGTGACGCGATCTTGCTTGTGTCATCAGAAATGCCCGAGTTGCTGGCACTTTCAGACCGCATCCTCGTGATGGGAGAAGGCGAAATTAAAGGCCAACTCGTCGGTGATGAGATGACCCAGACCAACATTCTCACCCTTGCAACTGATGAACGCTCAATTGAATCGATCTGAGTTGGCTATTATTTTCACATGAATACTCATGGACCTGTTCGTTTTCCCATCGTTGCAATCGCGTTCGCCTGCATTGTGATGCTCTCATTGATTTTCCTCGCAGGTGCGCTCATCCAAGCAGGAGACTCGAACCCGCTCATCGGGCAAGAATGCACAGTCTACACAGAAAACATCCTTGGAAATTCCAGAACAACTTCAACCAGAACCGGAACACTCATCTCAATGAGTGATCACTGGGTAACTATTGAATTTGGCCCTTTTCCAGATGGATCACGAACAACCGTAACGATGCCTCAATCAACAATTGTCCGCATCGAATCTACGCTCGCCCCATAATCGCTCACAATCATCCTGATATCATTCACCGATCACTCGGACATGTATCGCACGAGTTGGGAGTTGCATGTCTCCCTCTTGATTGATGACTTCGACCGTGACCTTGCCACCGATTCTTGAAGCTTTGAATGTGCTCAATGAGTATTCGCCCATCATGTATTCCATGCCTTCGCCTGCATCTTCATAGAGCGTCCCGATTGCTTCGCCCTGAGCGTCAAGATTCACGATCAAGGTGATCTCGTCGCGTTGGTCTGGACGATCACCGAAGTATTGGGTTACGGGTGCAGTGACGATAATGGTTCCTGGACGGATGTAGAGATCTGGAAGATCAGAATCCTTCGAATCGCGGCCGCCATCGAAGCTCTCGAAATCAAAATTTGCCCATGCTTTTCCGTTGATCGGCTTTGGGAGTACCGCTGCTCTATCGGACTCTGGAGTTACTTTCGCAGATACCAATAGGTTATTGCCGAGTAGGAATGAATCGTCTTCTGATCGTAATGCGAGATCTGCAGAATCTGCAAAGAAAGTCGGCATCGCGATCAGAGCGCCGGTTGTTGCGGATTCGTGGAAAAGGGTATAGATGTAAGGCATCAAGCGGTATCGACGCTCGAGCGCTCTTCGGCAGGTTGCTTCGATCTCAGGGGTGAATGACCAAGGTTCCTTATCAATATTCCCCTTCGCGGTATGGCTTCTTGAGAAAGGGAAGAGCGTTCCAAACCCCATCCAACGGGCGTAGAGCTCGCCGTCGCCGTTGTATGCGAACCCACCGATATCTGGACCAACAAATGGTTGACCTGACAATCCGAGATTGATCGACATTGGAATCGACATATCGAGATGTTCCCAGTTTGCTGAGTTATCACCGGTCCAGGTCGCGCCGTAACGATGCCCACCGAGGTAGTTTGCTCTTGAGAGTACGAACGGGCGTTTGTTCGGATTTGCAGCCATCACGCCTTCGCGGGTTGCTTTGATCATGTGCATGCCGTACACATTGTGGTAACGGGCATGCGTGCCTGTACCTCCAAGGTCTTCGTCTGCGTAATGGATGTTGTCCTCGGGCATCGTCTTGGATTCCACATTGAACACCGCGGGTTCATTCATATCGTTCCAAACACCATCAATACCGTTGGCCATGAAGTCTTTGTACAATCCTGACCACCAAGTACGAACATCTTTGTTGAGATAGTCAGGGAAGACACATACGCCTGGCCATACCTCACCATAAAACACTTTGCCCTCAGCGTTCTTTGTCCAAACATCAAGCTCAGTGCCTGAGTCATACACGAAGAATCCCTCTTCAGCTTTCACACCCGGATCAATCATCCAGACATTCGAGAACCCAACCGAATCGAGATACTCATTGAGTTCTTTCGGATTTGGAAACTGCTCTTGGTCGAAGGTAAAAACCCGGTATTCATCCATGTAATCGATGTCCATCCAGATCACATCAGCCGGCAAGGATCGAGCACGGAACTCGTCTGCGATTTCTTTCACACGCGAGTCTGGGTTGTATGAGTAGCGACATTGGTGATAACCAACCGCCCAACGCGGGGGCATCGCGATACTCCCGGTCAACTCCGCAAGGCCCTCCATCACGAGTTGAGGCGTAGCGCGATCGATAACGATCACTGGGAACTCGTGCCCGACTGCTCGGAATGTAATCCCATCACGAAGATCAATCTCGCAACGCTCAGTGGTATCTGCAAACACACCAAACGCTGTCCCATCTTCTCTCACCGCGAGCACCCAAGGCTGAGAGGTGTATAGATTCTTTGCATCGAGTCCGTACCCAAACGCATCGTGATTCCAAGTCTCCGTGACGAACCCGTTTCTCAGTAATGGTCCTGCGACCTGTCCGGTGCCGTACAAGCTTGTGTGTGGTTCGATATCAATTGCTGCAACGAATCGTCCGTCCGCGTTCATTGAGAACGAAGGAGCGAGCGCATGCTTTGCAGGATCAATATCACCGATCGATTCGAACTGACGCACCATCGCGATCGAAGGACGACGATTCACCCTTGCTTCTTGCGAAGCATCGAAACGGACGATCCCGTTGGCGAGGACTTCTGCTGTCTGTGCATATGCGGGGGTCGAAACCGCAAGTATGAGGGTGATTGCGGTCAATATTGTCTTGTGATATACCATGCCGGCTGTCTCCAATTCACGAAAGATGGAATGATTCTTCTGGGACCATACCAGAAAACTGACAAAAAGTGCCACTTTTCCATAAATATCCCACGAAAGTAGGTTCACAACTCAACGATAATAGGCGATAATCCAATCATGAGTATGGATACTCAGTAAATCGACATCTGTATTCGATCCCCAATCAAAATTGGACACCTGAGATGAACACCAATCCCCGTCGCCGATTCCAACTCCTTGCTATTTCCGCACTCGCTGGGTTTGCTTGCACCGGCGCGAGCGCTCAAAGCAACCAGAACTATCTTCAATGGTTTGAAACCGAGTGGGACGACATCGAGCGTCGCGTCCCCGACTTCTTCCTCGCGGGGTACAACGCAGTATGGATTCCACCCGTTTCCAAAGCATCGTTTCACAGTCCAGGATACGACCCATTCGATCGATTCGATCTTGGCCAACCCCCACTCTTAACATTCTCATCATCACGTGCCCGCACAACCTATGGCACCGAGGCGACCTTCAAGGCGATGGTCGATGAACTCCACCAGGCAGGTGGGCAGGTATATATCGATTCGATCTTCAATCACAATAATGGACGAACCACTTCTGATGCGTTCTTGGCGCAGGGTGGATATCCCGGATTCTGGATTCCGCGTGAAGATCCGCCTCAGGATAAGAGTCCAACGGATAACTGGGGCGATTTTCATAACGGCGTCGCTTCTGGATATCTCCAATCAGAAGACCCCAATGGTTCACGATACAACCTTCACAACGGTGATCTCGTTGCACTTGTTGATATCTCACATGAGTCAAGCAACTCATTTATCCGTCAACCAGTAGACGAAGGCAACCCACTCAATATCCCCGCAGGAACAATCTGGAATAAACCGGACGCCAATAACGCACGGTTCTATCCTGACCAAATCCTCTCCCCAACAAACTTCACGAACCCGGGCACATCAAACAATCCTGGATCACAGGGGTTCACTCGATACCCGTTCAATCTCAACGCCCCGCTCAATGGGGACCCGATTGCAGACAACGCAACGGGTTTGCTTATGCGATGGGCACAGTGGATGGTTGAAGTCCAAGGTGTAGATGGTTTCCGTCTTGATGCACACAAGCACATCCCAAACTGGTTCTGGGATGGTTTCTTCGACTCAGCAGTGTATCAAACCCGCACTTCGCCTGCGACAGGGAACAAAGTGACCCCGTTCAGCTTTGGCGAGAATGTATCTGGCAACTTCGATATGCTCAATAATCAGATCCGCCGAGACTCATTCGGTAATCGAGATTCGCTTGATATTCAAGGAGCTGCGAGATTGCGTGACCTGCTCAATGCAGGCGGGCTTGGTTCATGGTCGAGCATCACATCAAGCACTGATTCTGGTCCGCTCGACGCAGCGGACGACGGAGTCATCAACGGCTCTCGCGGTGTCAACCATGTCTTCTCGCACGACAACGGGACGGCAGGAAACGGGAGCTCGATGCCTTCACTCCCGACCGCCCGTGAGCAAGGGTATCAGATGAATGCCTATATGCTCATGCGTCCGGGTAGAACAATTATTTACCATAACGGGCGTGCTATCCCGCGTACATCCGGTTTCTACCCCCGTGAAGGCAACCCGTCAGCGCTGGGATGGGATCCATCAACCCAAGCCCTCGATGACACCATCACTACACTGGTTCAACTCCGTAATCAGATTGGGTACGGTCAATACTTTCCGCTCAACGGCAATGTGAATGATGTGCTCGTCTATGAAAGGGCACTCAATAACCAAGCAAACTGCATCGTTGCAGTCAACGACCGATTCGATTCTGGGACCCAGTTCATCACCGTTAACACCCAGTACCCGCAAGGGACTCGTCTCCATGAGATGACTGGGAACGCAAGTGATCCAGTAGTTGATCCTTCCAATGCGATCCCCGAACTTATCGTTGTTGGACCGGGCGGATCAGTGAATCTTGTGGTGCCCAACAACAAAACGGGTTCCACCGAGCACGGTAAAGGGTATGTCATTTATGCGGAATCGCTTCCAAATGCTGAGGTGACCTTCATTGGCGCTGACGGCACAATCGATCCTGATCCATCAACATTCCCCGACTTCCTCCAACGGTTGAATGACGCGACCATTATCACTGATGATTCATTTGAGATCCGGGTAGAGACAACCCCAGGTGATGAACTCGATCCAAACACAGATGACAATGCCTTGTTTGCGTTCGATCAACGAAACACCGACTCTAACGGGAATGGCTCGATTGATATCTCACCGAACTCGCCGGTCATTGGTGGGTACGAGCAGTTCGAAACCTTGAACTCGCCTTTGTTTGGATCTGGAAACGCGACAGGGCTTTACCGTCAAGCGATTGATGCGACAAAAATGAGTGAAGGTTATCACTATCTCAGTGTGATCGCGTTCCGCCATCGAACCCCGGGGACGACTCCGATCTTCCGAGAAGTACGCAAAGTCATTTACATCGATCGTGAACCGCCTGCGGTTGATCTTGAGCAAGCAGACATGGTGCTCGAAGATCCTCGGCCACAGTTCCAGGTGAATCTCCAGGACCGTACCGCGAAACAAATCTATATGTTCCTGAATCTTGAAAAGGGTATCGATCCCCTCACACTCATCGGGACATCCAATCAGGTGATCCCATACGATCGGTACACATACCGTTACTTCTTTGATCTTGATCTAAATGAAGGCGTGAACACCGTGACAGTCGTCGCGGTTGAGGATTCAGGCAATGCCAACATCGTCAACTCCTCAGTTACGCTGAGTACATGTATTGCCGATCTTACCGGTGATGGTGTCCTCAACTTCTTCGATGTTTCGGCATTCTTGAGTGCATTCACCGCCAATGACCCCATCGCAGACTTCAACGAAGACGGATCATTCAACTTCTTCGATGTTTCGGCATTCCTCAACGCGTTCTCGCTGGGTTGCCCGTAAGCGCTCCTTGAAACAGAACTATGTATTCTATTGAAAAAGCACCTCGAATCATCAGGGTGCTTTTTTCATAGGAAAACTTAAGTGGGATTCGATTGATACTTAGTACACACCCTCGTCGCCGCCGGTGATTTGCTCGGGTTTAGTTTTGAGAAGTCCGAACCAGATGAGATAAAACATTGGGATCCCAAACCCTAAGCCAACCAATAGCACAAGTCCGATTGTTTGTCCGATGGTGGCTCCCATATTGCCGGGGCTCATACTTTGCGCAATCGGATTGTTTGGATACTGCTCAGCCCATTCCTGAATAGAAGCTTGCTTGGCAGTTTGATTCAAATAACTCAACACCGTCAATGGAATCGAGCACCCGGCGTACACCAAATGCAACATTCTTGTCATCGGGCGATGAGTCACTGCAGTGATTCCAGCAACCAACAGCAGCGCTGCCAATGAAATAGCAACTCCAGCATAAAGATAATCAAGACTGTGCATCACCATACCATCAGGGACCGGATCACCGTCAAGCTGGCCTTCAATCAATGAAGGCGTGAATGAAGCAAACGCAATCCCGATACTACCACAGGTAAGGCCAAAAGCTGCATATAGAATGCTGAGCACGCCGATGACCTTGGGCCACTTGGGACGCTCGAGCAGATCTGCAGGTTCCCATTGGGATACCCCATCTTGGGTTGCACCATCGACTGCATCGCTCATTTGTTCTTTATTCTCATCCATTTTGACCCCTTCGAGATGTTGTGACCATTCAAATCATCGTTCTGTCGAGCATGTATCAAACTCGCTGCAAGAACCGGACATCGTTTTCGAACAGCATTCGGATATCCGGGATGCCGTACTTGCCCATCGCGATGCGTTCGATACCAAAACCAAACGCGAAACCGCTCCATTCTTCGGGATCAAGCCCGCAGGATTTCAGTACATTTGGATCAACCATGCCGCACCCACCGAGTTCCACCCATTGCGGTGCTTCACCTGGTTTGAGTGAGATCATCATGTCAAACTCAGCGCTGGGTTCGGTGAATGGGAAGAAACTCGGACGCAGACGGACTTCTGCTTCTTCACCAAAGTAGGCGCGAGCGAACTGTAGAAGAGTGCTCATCAGATCCGACATGGATACATTACGATCAATGTACAACCCCTCGATTTGATGGAACATAAAGCTGTGCGTAGCGTCAACCGTATCAGGACGATACACACGACCAGGTGATACCACTTTGATCGGAGGTCCCCACCCTTTGGCAACCGCATCTTCCATCGTGCGGATCTGCACCGTCGAGGTTTGGCTACGCAACATACGAGGGGTATCAACCTTGCGAGGATCATCAACATAGAAGTTGTCGATCGGATCGCGTGCGGGATGGGCATCGGGGATGTTGAGCTTTTTGAAGTTATGTTCTTCATCTTCAAGCTCAGGTCCTTGTACTGCTTCGAACCCGAGTCGTGCGAAAATTTCGACGAGTTCACCACGCACACGCGTAACGATGTGTTCTCTGCCGATAGTTTTCGAATCAAGAATCCCCGGTTCTGTGAGATCAACACGCGGACCAGACTTTGATGAACCGTTGTTTCCCAGTGATTCTTGTTTGGCTTTGAATCCCGATTCTAATGAAGATTTCACCTCATTGAGTCGTTTACCGATCGCTGCTTTATCTTCCTTGGCGACATCCTTCATCATGGGCATCACGCCTCGGATCTTGCCTTTGGTGCCTACAAATGCGACACGCCATGCCTCGAGATCATCAGGGGTGTTGGCGGTATCAAGTGCAGCGAGTCCGGTTTGTTCTATCTCATTAAGTGCGTTGAGCATGACGAATCATAGTTCCTTGTGAGCGACTCGTATAGAAACGATTCGCGAACTTCATAAAAAACCCCGCCCAAAGTTCAGGCGGGGTTGAATGCATAGTGCATACGAACAGCTTGCAGCGGAATCAGGTATAAACCTTATTCATCGCCTGCATCATCAGCTGCAGGTGCTGGCGCGTCTGTCGTGGTTTCCTTGCGGAGCTTGGCAGCGAACGCTGTGCGTTTGTCCGCCTGACGACGACGACCTGATGGGTGACCACCAATTTCTGGTCCTTCTTCGTTGCCCACAAACTGGATCACGCAAAGCTCAGCAGCATCACCAAGGCGATGACGACCAAGACGCACGATTCGGGTGTACCCGCCAGCGCGATCTTCAAAGCGAGGTGCCACATTTTCAAAGATGTGACGAACAAGCTTTGGTGCCTTGCGAAGTTCACCAAAGCGGTTACGCTCGATGGACTCGACAGGTGGAATGTCGAAGAAGCCTTCAACAAACTCGCGTTGCTCTTCGATGGATTCGCGTTGCTCTTCAGTCGCATTCTTTGCGATGTATGACCATGCGAATGCGTTTCGATCGCGACCAAGCATTGAGATCACACGACGGCGAGCGTGCATATCGCCACGCTTTGCTTTGGTGATGATCTTCTCAACAAATGGCTGGAGTGCCTTTGCCTTGGGGATCGTGGTGGTAATTTGACCATGCTCGAAAAGGCTTGCAGCCATATTGCGAAGCATGGCTTCACGGTGAGCAGTGGTTCGTCCTAACTTAAAGCCGGCTTTACGATGACGCATGGCTTTTTCCTTCACTTTCAAGACGCGTCGCCGCGTCAGAGTTCATTAACTTATCAATACCGATCTGTAACAAGATCAATATCGCTTAGAGCATACCACCCGCAGCGTTGTATCCTTCTGGGAGTTCAACACCAAGGTCCAAATCAATATCAAGAAGCTTACGCTTCACTTCACGCAATGAAGTTCGTCCGAATGAACGGAGCTTGAGAAGCTCTGGTTCATTCTTGGTGACCAACTGAGCAACAGTATCAATGCGAGCTGATTCCAAACAGTTCGATGCACGAACTGAGAGGTCAAGCTGCTCGATTGGCATGTTGAGCTTGCGAATGAGTTCTTCGTCTACACCTGCAGCTGCTGCTGCATTTTCTGAGACGCGTTCTTCACCAACATTGAAGTATTGGACGAACGGGTTGAGGTGCTTGCGCATGATCTTTGAAGCTTCGACAAGTCCCATTTCCGGAGTGACGGTGCCATCAGTCCAGATTTCCATGGTCAACTTGTCGTAGTTGGTCTTCATACCCACGCGGGTGTCTTCTACGCTGTATCGTACACGCTGGATTGGTGAGTAGATCGCGTCGACTGGGATAAGCCCAATCTCTTGATCTTCGTTACGGCCATACTGCTCAGCAGCGGGGACATAACCTCGACCTTTACCAACATGGATTTCCATCTCAAACGGGATCTCTTCGGTCAATGTCGCAATGACCAAATCCTTGTTAACGATGGTCACATTTGTATCAGCTTCGATGAGATCAGCAGTAACTTCGCCTGGGCCTTGTGCCGCGAGCTTCATCACGCGAGGTTCATCACCTTCGAGCTTTACAATGAGGTTCTTGATGTTGAGCACGATATCAGTTGTATCTTCGAGCACACCAGGAAGACTGGTGAACTCGTGCTCAATGCCCTTGATCTTGATCGCGGTGACGGAAGCACCTTCGAGCGAAGAAAGGAGGATTCTACGAAGTGAGTTGCCCATCGTGGTACCCATTCCGCGTTCGAATGGTTCAACAGTAAAGCGGCCGAAGGTATCTCCGGTGAACTTCGAATCTGGGACTACCTTTGAAGGTAACTCTAAGCCACGCCAGCGTACACGCATGATGTGTTCTCCTCAGCAAACGATTCAAATGAATCGCGTATCAACTTATCCAACCATATCCCGGTTCACAGCTGAGTTGTCCTGCTGACGACAACACGCTTTCTTTCCGACAATGGCACAATTATTTTCTATGATGCTCAGTTCATACTGAACATCGATCGTGAAAACACCCCAATGCCGTTAGACATCGGGGTGTGAACTATTATTACACGCGGCGCTTCTTCGAAGGACGGCAACCGTTATGTGGGACCGGGGTGTGGTCTTCGATCGCTGTAACGCGGAGACCGGTCGATGCAAGACCTGATACTGCGTTCTCACGACCGGCACCAGCACCGGTGATCCTGACTTCGATCTCATTCATACCCATCTTGCGAACCTTCTGGCCGCACTGTTCACCTGCACGAGTCGCAGCAAACGGAGTGGACTTTCGTGCACCCTTGAAACCGATGGTACCTGCTGAGTCCCACGCGAGTGTTTCGCCGCTGGTATCAGTCACGGTGATGAGGGTGTTGTTGTGCGTTGCTTTCACATGAGCAATGCCACGGACGACACCTTTACGAATTTTCTTCTGCTTCTTCGCCATATCTTTTCGCTCCTATCGGTTCCACACTCCGCTGACAACTGTCTTTGGCTGGAACCTTGCGATGTATATTCTATTTACGCTGTTTTCAACTTGTACATACCACTCGGTAAATAACGATCGAAAAACAACAACTCCAAAGGTGTTTTAACCCTTGACGCCCTTCTTACCAGCAACAGTTTTCGCACGGCCCTTACGGGTACGAGCATTGCAGCGGGTGCGTTGGCCACGCGTTGGAAGACCCGAACGGTGGCGATCACCACGGTACGAACGAATCTCACGCAAGCGTTGAATGTTCTGTTGTACCTGACGACGCAATGCACCTTCTACAATGTAGGTGCCGTCAATGATCGTATTGAGTGTTGAAACATCTGTTTCACTCAACTCATTGGCGCGTGAATCAGGATTGATCTTCGCTTCTACGAGGATCTCAGCAGCAAACTTGGGACCAATCCCATGAATGTACTGCAATGAGTAGTAGACCTTTTTACGATCTGGAATGTCAACACCTGCGATACGGGGCATCGTTTGCTCCTTCGCCGAACATAAGTTCGGGAGTAATCCTTCAACACACACTTATGAACTATCTCGTTCATACAAGCATGCGGTTCTCTACAAATACATCAACACAACCGAAGTATCAGCCTTGGCGCTGTTTGAACCTAGGGTTTTTCTTGTTGATGACAAATACTTTACCTTTGCGACGAACGATCTGACAATCCTTCGAGCGGCGTTTTACGCTGGATGAAACCTTCATCACAACTCCCTTTACCGCATTTGCGGCTGTCACTTCCACTTCCACCCTTCGGGTGTCCATGAAATCGTCTCTGAAACTTACCCATCTCACACAATACATGTGTTTTCAGGGGCGAGGATACTAGGCGTATCGCTCTGAAAAATCTTTCATCACGCTCTCTCAAACTGTATTGAGAAAGAGATTTGTATCAAATTTGGTATCTTTAAGAACCAGATACCTACCAAACATCAAGAATCCGCTGAGTTCCCTAAGAAACCATCATAGTTCCGCATGAGCAAACTGGCTTCCACTCGCTGGAGGAAATCAAGTGCAACGGACACCACGATCAGCAAACCTGTACCACCGAGGAACTGGGAAACTGTAAAATCAATACCGAGCTTTGAACTGGCAACCATCGGGAGTACCGCGATGATTGACAAGAAAGCAGCACCTACATAAGTAATCCGTTCCATGACCGCTTCAAGATACTCAGCGGTTCGGGGTCCAGGACGAAGTCCAGGAATAAACGAACCATGATCACGAAGTTGCTTGCTCATTTCTTCAGGGTTGAACTGGACAGTGATCCAGAAGTAACTGAAGAAGTAAACCATACCGATGTACAACATAATGTATGGGAACTGACCAGTCTGGAAACTTGAACTCAACCACGAGATGATATCGTAATAGAGACCAGAATTATTACCTGTATTCTGAGCGGAATCCGCCAAGAAACTGAAGACTACTGATGGAAAAATCATCAAAGAACTTGCGAAAATGATCGGCATCACACCGCCATGATTGACACGCAGCGGTAGATAACTCTTCTGTCCACCAAATACCCGTTTACCTCGCGAATGCTTCGCTTGTTGAACCGGGATCCTTCGTTGTGCAACAGTCAACATTACTGAACCCGCAACAACCATGATGAAGAGTGCGATCAGCAAGATCAATCCCATCCAACCCATCTTGTTTGGATCCGCTGGATCGAATGTGTTGTAGAGACTGATCATCGCTGATGGCATGCCGGTGAGGATGCCACCCATGATAATCAGGGACACACCGTTACCAATACCAAATCTATCAATCTGCTCGCCGAGCCACATCAAGAAGATGGTTCCTGCGGTCAGAGTTGCAACACCCATGACCCACCAGAGTGGATTCGTTGCCCACTCTGCGTATACAAGGTGCGAGCGGGTGATATAGGTCAACCAACCAATCGCCTGAATAATACAAAGTCCTACGGTGACATAGCGAGTCCACTCTTGAAGCTTCGCTTGCCCTGCAGGACCTTCATCTTTGAGTTTTTTGAGTTGTGGAGAGACCGATCCGAAGAGCTGGAAGATAATCGATGCGGTAATGTAAGGCATAATGCCCAAACCGAAAATCGTAGACTGTCCAAATGAACCACCAGAGAACATCGCAACATACTGTGCGACCTTACCCGCTGCATTCCCCGACGCAGCTTGTGCTTTGAAGAACTCTGAAAGCGCACCTTGGTCTACACCAGGTACAGGGATCCAAAATCCAATGCGATACACCGCAAGCATGCTGAGCGTGAAGAGGATCTTGTGCCGAAGCTCGTCGATCCGAAATACATTAGCGATTGTCTTAAAAAGCATCGCGTCATCACTCCCTAAGTCTTCTCAACCTGATGTACATTCTGTACGCCTGGTAGTGTAAGACTGGTGTACCGTATCAAATGAACCTGTCATTCAAACGGATTATTCGTCAAACGCCGTGGCAGATTACTTTGTTCCCAACATGTTCCATACATGGTTCGGGTCTGAGTAGGAATCTGCCACGGCGTCTGGATTCGGTGGACATTATCCAAAGTATTGATCGAAGATAAATACCTGAAGACAATGTATCATTTCTTCTTGAGAACTTCGCCCTGAGCAAATGCTTCTGAACGCTTACGATGCCATTCTTGATTCTTAAGCTTCTTTGTAAGATTCTTAGGAGTCCGGTCATCGGAGTTGCGATCGATACCACGCACGCGGTCACGACGAGTACCTGTTTCAGTCACTGATCCGCCAGCATCAATGATGAGCTTGCGAGCTGAGTCAGTAACACGATTGGTGTTCACAACGAGCTTCACATTGAGCTTATCAGTACCTGTTTCCAAGTCGCCGAGGATCTTGAGATTACGTGACGTGTCACGAACAAGACCTGCTTTGATAAGTGTTTCATGGTTTACTTCGCCACCATTCTTGAAGTCAGGATGTGCGGTAATCGCAGCAAGATTGACAGTCCAGAAGTGTGTTTTGAAGTTTGCATTGGTGAAACCAAACTTAGGCATACGACGGAAGAATGGCATCTGACCACCTTCGAACTGATAGAGCTTGGAGTGTCCAGCTCGTGAGCCAGCACCCTTCATGCCTCGACCAGCAGTCTTGCCGTTGCCTGAACCTACGCCTCGACCGATGCGCTTGCGTTGTTTGTATTTGCCCGCGATTGCGGTTACTTCGTGAATCATCATGACGGGTATCTCCCGGTACTATTGTTCAAGCTGATGCTTAAACAGGTGTTTTTATCGTTGCTATTATTCGCTCTTTGCTTCAGTTGATGCTTCGGGTGCAGCTGCAGGAGCATCGGTTGGTGCACCACCACGGTTTCCACCGCGATTGTCACCACGACCTCCACCGCCTCCACCGCCGCCACGACCACCGCGTCCGCCACGTCCGCCGCGACCACGATCTTGACCGATGGTATTGACTGGAGCTGCCATTTTCTCAGCACCTTCTGTCAAAGTTGGCATGAACTTGTTGCCTCGCTTGATGCGTTCTTCGATATCGGTAGTTGTGATTTCAACCCCACGAAGTTCAGCAATCTGTTCACGTGTGCGAAGCTTTGTCAGACCATCAATCACAGCTTTCACTGTATTGAGTTTACTGGTCGAACCGGTGCACTTGGTGAGACAATCAGTCACGCCTGCCATTTCGAGCACTGCACGAACTGTACCGCCTGCAACAACACCAGTACCTGGTGATGCTGGCATGAGTCGTACCTTTGATGCACATGCTTTGCCTTCAATCTCATGAGGGAAGGTGGTGCCTGCCATAGGTACAGAGATCATGGTACGCTTGGCGTACTTCTGAGCTTTTTCGATCGCGGTTGGGACTTCGGTCGATTTGGCATAGCCATAACCGATCTTGCCTTTGCGATCGCCGATGACAACGAGTGCGCCGAAGCTAAAGCGTCGACCACCCTTGACGGTGGCAGCCGTCCGGTAGATACCGACGGTATGTGATTCGAGGTTTTTACTATCGTCAAGCATTTCAGCCATGGTTGATATCTCTTTCAGTTGGGGTCTTAGAAGTCAAGACCACCCTTGCGGGCTGCTTCTGCAAACGCTTTGATGCGGCCGTGGAACTTAAATCCGCCACGATCGAAGACCACTTGCGTGACTCCTGCCGCTTTGGCCCGCTCGGCGAGCAAAGTACCGACTGATTCGGCAGCCTTTGCATTACCTGATGTACCATCGATCTTCGCGTCTTTGTCTCGGCTCGATGCACTCACTAATGTTACACCACCAAGGTCATCAATAACCTGAGCGTACATGTGGTTGAGTGAACGGTAAATTGCCAAACGAGGGCGCGTTGGTGTTCCAGCAATATTCTTCCGGATACCAATCCGGCGTCGTTGTCTGCGAACATCTTTTTGTTTGTTCTTGTTCATCTTTGCTTACCTGCTATCTCTCATTGTGATCGCTGTATTTAGCGGCCATACGAGTTTGAATCATTGTATCACAATCGGTTTACTTGCCGAACGCCTTGCCCTGCTTACGCTGGATAACTTCGTCAAGGTACTTAATGCCCTTGCCGTTGTATGGTTCAGGCTTCCGCTTTGCACGAGTGGAAGCAGCGAAGTGCCCCACCATTTGCTTGTCTGCACCATTGATTACAATCATCTGCTTTTCAGCAGTGACAGTCAGTCCTGTTGGGATTGGCATCAGGATTGTGTTGGCATACCCAACTTTGAGAGCGAGGTTCGAGCCGTTGACGGTTGCAGTCCAACCGACACCGACCACTTGAAGCTTTTTCTCATATCCGTTTGTTACACCCTCGATCATGTTATTGATCAATGAGCGTGTAGTTCCCCAGTATGCACCGTTTGATCGCTTCTTAGCAATCAATGCTTCATCCATACTCACGGAAATCGCTTTGTCTGCTTCATCAAAGCTGACATCGACCTCTGGGCGGAAATCATAAGAGAGTGTTCCCTTTGGACCTTCCACTGAGATCGAGTTGCCTGCAAGATTGACCTTGACATTGCCTGGGACTGAGATTGATTTTTTACCGATTCGCGACATACTCGCGTTCCTTTCAGATTGTGTTTCTCATCTGGTTCGAAACATTGAACCAGGGATTCCAATCTTCTTAATGTGCAATCAAGCACGGTGAATCACTTAGAGTACAGTACAGAGTAGTTCGCCACCAACGCGTTCTTCGCGGCATTGACGATCTGAAAGCACACCTTTATTGGTCGACACGATCGAGATTCCCAAGCCTTGCATCGGTGATGGGATGTTATCCACCTGGCGATACTCCCGGCAACCAGGCTTGCTCATGCGCTTGATCTCGTGGATCAGCACTTCGCCGCGAGGACCGTACTTGAGATCTACATGAATGGTACCTTGCTTGTTGTCTTCGACAACTTCAAAGCCATTGATGTATCCTTCTGCTTGCAATGCCTTGGCGACACCTTGACAGACCTTGTTGTTGAGACAGACGACACTCTTCGAGCGGTTCCGCGTTGCATTGCGGATTCGGGTAAGCATGTCTGCGACTGGATCACTGATTGACATAGGAGTTTACCTTTGCCTTCTTCTGTTCATTTCATGGAAGTCATGAGATGATGTTGTTTCGTACGAGATTGCGTGAGTTCGATTGATGAAGTGCTCATTTAGAGATGAACTCAACTTACCAACTTGCTTTACGCATTCCTGGGATTTTTCCTTCAAGCGCCAACTTCCGAAGCATAATTCGGCTGATACGGAACTTGCGATATACGCCTCGAGCACGCCCGGTCAACTGACACCGACGAACGATGCGAGATGAATACTTTGGTGTTCTGTTACTTTTTGCGACTTGAGCTTTGGTTGCCATGGGTCTTATTCCTTCACCGAGTCACTCTTGATTGAGCACTAGGTCTAAAAATACGTTGATCAGTTCTTCTTGCCTTTGACAGCTGGCTTCTTGAACGGCATTCCGAGTTCAGTAAGAATGAACTTGCTGAGCTCAGGAGTCGAGTTACTAAAGCTGAAGTTGATATTCATGCCGTGCGTAAAGTTTTGCTCGGCCATATTGATTTCAGGGAACACACCCTGCTCAGTCAATCCGATTGAGTAGCTGCCTTGGCGGTCGAATGCTTTATTATTCAGACCGCGGAAGTCCTTGATACGTGGGGTCGCGATGTTCATGAACCGATCGAGGAAGTGCCACATGTGCTCGCGACGAAGGGTGACCTTGTACGCTGTGACATAGCCTTCACGAACCTTAAAGTTCGAAACACTCTTCTTAGCTAAGATCATCTGCGGCTTTTGGCCGGTGATTGTTGTCAAAGTGTGTACAACTGCATCACGGATGTTTGCTGGTACCTTGGTGCCATCAATATGACGACCAACATTGACATTCACCGTGATCTTCTCAAACTTAGGCATCGCCATTTTGTTGGAGATACCGAACTGCTCGGATATTTTGCCACGAATGACTTCGTCATACATTTTTTTCAAACGAGGAGTCTGAGGTTTCAATGCCTCATCAATCGTCGCTTGGTCATATTGAACTTTCTTCGCCATGATGATTACTTCCAACTACGCCCTACTGATCTTCAACGGGGCTGGTTATCTGTATTCGGTTTCCATCCGAATACAACCGATTTTATAAATCAACAACCTACTCTATTCCAATCAAAGTCTGTCATTCAGCTCTTTGGTCCTGAGACCTGGCCGAGGACTTTGCCGCCACGAACCGCTACGCGTGACTTACTGCCATCTTTGGCAGATTCGAACCGCACACGAGTCGGCTTTCCATCTACAACCGGGCTTACCTTCGAGATATGAAGCGGAGCTTCTACCTGGATGATGCCACCTTGTGGGTTGAGTTGGGTCGGCTTGACATGCTTGGTTCGCAGGTTTACACCTTTGACAACAACCTTGTCAGACTTTGTGATAACTTCTGTGATTTCGCCGGTGACACCTTTGTGGTCGCCGGATGTGACGATGACTTGATCGCCTTTTCTTACATGCTTAGGCATTATACAACCTCCGGTGCGAGCGAGACGATTTTCATGTACTTCTTCTCGCGGAGTTCACGGGCAACAGGACCAAAGATTCGAGTACCCTTCGGGTTCCCATCATCATTGATCAATACAACCGCTGACGAGTCGAACTTGACATACGAACCATCTTTACGACGGATATTACGAGCGACGCGAACGACGACCGCTTTGTACATCTCACCAGTCTTCACATCTGAACCCGGGAGGGCTTTCTTGATGGAGACCATGACTTTGTCACCGATATGAGCTTGCTTGCGAGTCAGTCCATCACGACGGGTTGAACCGCCATAGACACGGATAACATAAGCGATTTTACCGCCTGAGTTATCTGCAACTTCACATCTTGATTCTTGTTGGAGCATAGCTTGCGCCGCCTTTATTCACTTGATTGCCTTCAATCAAGATAACCATTCATTCTGAACTGCACTGTTCTCATTGATTATCCAGTTCCCTGGAAGATCACTGAGATCAGAGACTCCGTTTTTCCACGATACGGGTGAGCTTCCAGCTCTTGGACTTCGAGATCGGCTTGCATTGCGCGACTTCGACGATATCACCGTTGTGGGATTCATTGTTTTCGTCGTGAACCTGCAGAATAGTCCGCTTGCTCACATACTTGCCATATTTCGGGTGCTTTGTTTTGTAGTGAATGACCACTTTGCGGGACTTGTCCCGTGCGTCGGATTCAACTACGCCAATTTTGGCACCTTTGATATTTGATTCGTTTTCACTCATCATGTTCTCCAGTTAGCTCGCTTTGCGTGCCGTCTGTTCGGTCAACAATCTGGCGATGTCTCTACGGAGATTACCAAACTGAGTTGTGTCTTCGATTTTTTCACTTACGCTCTTGTTCTTGAGTGCAAGCAACTTACCACGCAGATTGCCGAGCTCAACAGTGATCTCTTCATCATTGAGTTTTCGTACTTCTGTACCTGTCATCGTTCGCTCCTTCGTGCCAACGGGTATCTTTCGAAACCTGTGTAAGCCTTGGATTATGCTTCAACTCGTCGGCCAACCATTCGGCAACGCATAGGCATCTTCATAGAAACACGGAAGAATGCACCGCGAGCACGAGACTCACTTACGCCTGCAAGCTCGAAAAGAATCGTGCCTGGCTTGACGCGTGCTGCCCAGTAATCGACTTCCGCTTTACCCTTACCCATTCGAGTTTCCAATGGTTTCTTGGAAATCGGCTTGTCAGGGAAGACCCGGATGAACAACTTGCCCTCACGCTTGAGGTAGTGCTGACAAGTTACACGGCCGGCTTCGATACAGTTGCTCTTGAGCCAGCAACCTTCGAGTGCTTGAAGACCGTATTCACCGAATGCAACATAGTTGCCTTTGGTCGCTTTGCGATTGCGATCACGCACTCGACGAAACTCTTTACGATGCTTTACACGCTTGGGTATTTTATATGGAGGCATTGTTCAAATCCCTTCATCATCAACAATCACTGTTAATGAATCAATATCTATTATTTACCGGCGACCACGAGCCCGTGCCTGAGCACCTGCAGCGTTGGACTGGTTTTCTTCTGAATCGGTCGAGTATGGGCCCTTGTAGATCCATACCTTCACGCCAATGATGCCGTAGGTTGTCAGGCTTTCAGCAAATCCGTAGTTGATGTTCGCTTGAAGCGTGCTCAATGGCAATGCTCCCAATCGTACATCCATCTTGCGGGACATTTCTGCACCACCAAGACGACCAGACATCTGAATCTTTACGCCCAATGCACCCGCTTGCATAACTGCTTCGGTACGCATCTTGACAAGACGCCGGAATCCCATTCGCTTCTTGAGCTGCTCAGCAACATTCTCAGCAACCAACTGTGCATCCATGTCTGGTTCGCGGATTTCAATGATTGAGATCGAAACCTTTCTGCCAGTCATGTATTGAAGCTCTTCACTCATGCGATCGACTTCTGCACCCTTAGGACCAATCACCAAACCTGGACGAGCAGTCCGGACGATGATCTTGAGCTCTTCACGGGTCCGTTCGATATGAATATCGGAAACCATCGCGTTAGGCGGAGTGCGGTTGAGTCGGTTATCAAGGTACTGGCGGATCTTCTCGTCTTCAACGAGGAGTTCGCCGTAAAGGGCTTTTGGAGCATACCAGCGTGAGCGGTGTGTCTCAGTAATCCCAAGTCTAAATCCGTATGGATGTGTTTTCTGTCCCATTAGCTTCGCTCCTGAACAGACAATGTGATATGGCTGGTCCGTTTGATGATCGCATGGGCACGCCCACGGTCTTTCGGACGGAACCGCTTGATGTGCTGGCCGCGGTCGACAGTCACTTCGCTCACAATCATGGAACTTGGATCAGCTCCACCGATTGTTTCTGCATCCGCGACTGCTGCATTGAGAGCCTTTTTGATGTTCACAGCAGCACGCTTGGTTGTGTAAGCGAGCATGTTGTTTGCATCTTCAAAGCTTTTGCCACGGATCATGTCCGCAACAAGCTTGGCCTTCTTTGCACTCCCACGATGATTGCGGACTTCCGAAGTAAACTTCGAGATATCCTTTGAAAGACAACCAACTGCTGTGGCAATCGCTTCAATATCACCTTTGGTGCACTTTGGATGGCCCTTGCCACCCATCCAGTTATTTACGGCTGTCACGGCTTTGTCGCCGGTCAAACCATCACGAGAGATCGCATCAGCAAGCTGTTCAACGCTCACTCCTGCTTCTGCTGCTCGTGTTTTCAGTTCTTTTGCTCGTAGTCTCACGGCTAATTCCTTCCCTGAGCCTTCGCTCAATCAGATGTGAATCTGATTTAGCGACCGGCCTTGAGGCCTTCCTTCTTGTTGGTATGACCACGGAATGTACGAGTGATTGAAAACTCTCCGAGCTTGTGCCCGACCATGTCTTCTGTCACATATACATCCAAGAATGAACGCCCGTTATGTACTTGGAATGTGAAACCCACAAACTCAGGTACGATGGTACACGCGCGTGCCCAGGTCTTGATTGGTTTGTTCTCGCCCGCTTCTGTTTGCTTCATGACCTTGCGGTACACGCTCTCAACAACATACGGGCCCTTCTTAAGACTGCGTCCCATAGGGTATCTCCTTGTCTTACTTCAGTTGCCCGTACCGCTTACTCTTGCGGCGACGGATGATCAAATCTTGTGATGGTTTCTTACGGTTCCGTGTGCCGCCACCCTTTGCCAGGGTGCCAGACTTACTCACAGGTGCGCGTCCACCCTTACTTCGGCCATCACCACCACCCATTGGGTGAGCATGGTGACTCATCGCTACACCACGAGTCTTCGGACGACGACCCAGGTGACGACTGATACCAGCCTTACCAAGACGACGGTTTTGGTGATCGGTATTACCAACCTGACCAACCGTTGCTCGGCAATCCATAAGTACACGACGGGTTTCGCCTGATGGCATAACCAATGTTGCGTACTTGCCTTCCTTGTTCGTCAGACGAGCTGACGTACCTGCCGAGCGGCAAAGCTTGCCACCAGCACCGGGAAGAAGTTCAACACAATGCACATTCATACCTGAAGGGATGAAACGCAAAGGCATAGTTGAACCAGGAGTTGGTTCGATTGCTTCTGTGGAGGAAGAGAGCACCTTGTCACCATCGGTAAGACCGATCGGAGCAAGAATGTATCGCTTCGTGCCATCAGCATACCCGATGAGGGCGATGTGACAGGTACGGTTCGGATCATATTCGATTCCGATGACTGTACCTTCTACTCCATCACGGTCACGACGCTTGAAGTCGATCTGGCGGTACATGCGTTTCGCACCTCCACCACGACCACGAACGGTGATTTTACCTTGATGATTTCGGCCGCCCTTTTTAGGACGCGGGGAAAGCAAGCTCTTTTCGGAACCTTGTTTGGTCACCTCTTCGTTGAGGTTAACCGAAGCGTTCCGTCGGCCCGCACTTGTTGGTTTGTAGATACGAATTGCCATATCTGCAGTCCTTTCTTACGAACCGGCTCAGAAGAGCTCGATTGATTGACCTTCAGCAACCTTGACGGCTGCACGCTTCCAGCTGTTTTCAGCGACTGTCCCGTAACGGAATCGACGTGAGCCGCCCTTACGAACTTGAGTAGTCACCTTAACAACAGATACCCCATACGCCTTTTCGATTGCTGCCTTGATGACATCTTTGGATGCCCGGCGGTCAACCTCGAAGGTGTACACATTGTTTTCTTCCATCTGCTTTGTGCTCTTTTCAGTGAGCAACGGTTTACGCAGAATGTATAATGGTTCAAGATTCACTTCGCACCTCCAGTTTTACCTGTTTGCGAGCTTGGACCTGCAAGCCATGCTTCAAGATCAGCCTTGTCAATCACCAAGAAGCGATTGTTGAGCATCTCAAAGGTATTCAACTGGTCTGCACGGCAGATCGAGACGCCCTCAACATTGCGAGCACTGAGACGAGCATTCTTGCTCTTCTCTACATCGCCTGAAAGCGCGACGAGAGACGCACGATCAACATTGATTGCTTCAAGGAATGACACAAAGTCCTTTGTGCGTGCGGAGTCAAATGACAACCCGTCGATCACGCGAACTTCATTATCAAGTAGTTTACAAAGGAGTGCATTGCGATTCGCCTTGCGACGCATCTTCTTAGGCATACTCTGGTGATAATCTTCACGAGTACGCGTTTTCTGATGGGCATGCCCACCACCACGCATTGTGTTCGATTTTTTATCACCATGGCGAGCACGGCCTGTGCCCTTTTGCTTATAAATCTTGGCACGCGAGTACGCAAGAGCTGCACGGTTCTTTGAACGAGCAGAACCCTGGCGGCGGTTTGCGTGATACATCACGAACGCCTGCTTGAGCAGTTCTGCATTAACTGTTTCGCCGAGTGCGATTTCGTCTATAGACATATTGCCTACAGCTTTACCACTCATTGAATAAACGGGGACATCCATCGGTCTATACCTCGTCGAACGCCTTTCGGACCACCCGGCACCATGATTGCTAAGCACACGCTTAACAGGCTGCCGGCCCAATACGCCTCGCCCGGTCTTGAATATCGCCTTTCGGCCACTATTCTTACTTTTCAGCTTGAACAGTGTTCAGAGACACAAGTCTGACTCGGCATTGCTCTCCCAGCTTGCACTGGGGACAATGACTAAATTCATATCAGCGGTTTCATCGAAACGACCTACTGATCTTTGAGCGGAGATTATTGACCGCCCAAACACAAAGATCAACTTATTTGATCAACCATTGGCAACTTTTGCTGCCTTTGGACGATAAAGTCGAGTTGCAGGGCGTACTTCCACCCAACTATTGTAATGTCCAGGGACTGGCCCCTTGACAAGAAGAATTCCATTCTCTGCATCTACTCGAACGACATCTAACGAACGAGTCGTGATTCTGCGTGCACCAGTGTGCCCAGCCATCTTCTTACCCTTTTTGATGCGACCTGATTTACCCGCGTTATTCGCGTGACCACCGATCGAACCAGGTGAACGATGCTTACGCTCAACACCATGGGAAGCGAGCTGACCCTTAAAGCCCCACCGCTTCATACCACCTGCAAAGCCTTTACCCTTACTTGTACCAATCACATCAACATACTTGATATCATCGAATACGCTCACTGTGAGCTCTTGTCCGAGTTCCCACGCTGACTCTGCACCATCTTCAAGACGGAACTCCATATGCTTACGCTTAGGAGCTGCACCCGCTTTTGCATCGTGACCAATCATTGGCATTGTCGAGTTACGAGCATTGATATCGCCTGTACCGATCTGAACAGCGCTGTATCCATCAGTCTCCATCGTGCGAAGCTGAGTGACGATATTGGCATCGATCTTGATCACAGTCACAGGGCTTGAAACGCCCTTGTCATCGTATACGCGTGTCATACCGATTTTTTGTCCCATAAGATGGGCTGATTTACTTGGTGCGGTCATTTCTATCATCCTTCATCCCCGCTTCGGGCGGGAACCGCTTCATGCCTGTAGGCAGAGGAAGTCTCATTTGTGTGAGCATCAGACTTGATGCCCTTTCCATCTATACAAATACAGGCTCGCTCAAAGTGAGCAAGCCTGTGAAAGCGACTATTTTATGCCTTGATCTTGACGAACACACCTGCAGGGACAACCAAACGGTTGAGTGCTTCTACGGTCCTGCTGTTTGGTTCGTGAATATCAATAATCCGTTTATGTGTACGAATTTCGAACTGTTCGCGTGATTTCTTGTCAACAAACGGCCCACGAAGCACGGTGTAGCGCTCGATACGGGTCGGCAATGGCACAGGTCCGGAGACCTTCGCGTTGGTACGCTTGGCATGATCGACAATCTCGCGTGCAGATGCATCGAGTGCGATATGGTCATAAGCTTCGAGACGGATACGGATTTTATTGATGGACATGTTGCCATCCTTTCCTAAAAACACGAGTAACAAGCTTAAACAAGCGAATTACCTGTACGCCCGAAGGCACCAACGGCCCGCATTGGTTCGATGTTGAAACACTTCAACATTCATTTTCGCCATTGCGTATGAGCCATAAATCCACTAGATACAAGCACAGCTCAATATCGTGGGAAGGGAAGCGTAGACACACACCCCACCGAGTCAAACTTTCCGACACCTATACCATCTTTTTTCTCACACAAGGGCACCGAATGTCGATAACCTCTCGGATCGGTATGACATTCTCTCGCCTATGAATCTGTCTCAAACACCGAAAACGCTCAAACCAGTTTATGGAATACCCCCTCATGCTTACCCAACATCACATTCGGTTCTCCCAGTTCATCATGATGGTTTGTATCATCCTACTCCCCACTACCTTATTCGCACAATCAGAGAGCAAATCCCCACCTGCGGCGGTCGATGGAATCGATTTCGAATCATCACCTATCCGTCTCGACGCACTCAATCTCAATATCTTCCTTCCCAAAGGTTCGGTTTCGGAAACCACCAAGTTCGGCAACAGCGCGACCATGGGCATTGGTTTTCCGGGTCAAATCGGAGTGCTGCTCATCAAAGAACAGAAAACCTCTGATCCGGATCTCACAATTGCACAAGTTGCTGACAACATTATCAAGCAACTCACCCGCTTTGGAAACTCTCGAACGGGCAACATCATTTCTCATGAAAAACAGCTTAAAATCAACTTCAGAGTCGGCGAACGCTTTTATGTACGTGTACCCGGACAAGACGGAAAACCTGATGCAATCCGTGGAATGACAATCTTTCAGAGCCAGCCTCAGAAGTTCATCATCTTCGATCTCACCACCCTCGAACGGGACTTTTCAAAATCTCAAACCCTCTACGAAACCACGGTCAGCACGATGGACCTTGGAAATCCTACAAACACCGATATGAAACGAGCTGCAGCGATTAAATCAATGCTCGCATTCCTCGATGTTCGTTCAATCGAAGACTATCAAGCTGCTATGACTGGCAAAAAGGATCGCTGGGAAAGGCTCTACCTCCCCGCAGCATCCGGCGATGAAATGGACGCAACTGAGTATGGGTACCGCCGGATCCGTTCTTGGGGTGGATTCAAAGGCGAACTCTCTGATAAACCACGCAGTTCATGGAACGAAGACGATCGCTCTCTAGGTTACTTTGTACAGATCGATGCGATGGCACTCGAAGACAATGTCCGTGTTGATACCAAAGCGACCTTCTACATGGCAGAAGACTCGAACGAAGAATCTTGGACCATCAAAATGTCACTTCGTCGCGATGGTGCACAGCAGACCTCAATCATTACCGGCGCCCGATCAGACACAAGCATGGCAATTGTGCTTGATCAATCTGATTCCCCACCAACAAAGACTCACCCGCTGATCCAAGGCGAAGGATATATATCTCAGGTTCAGACTTACCTGATCAGCGCCATGCTTGCCCATGATGCTGATGTTGGGGAATATGCCTCATATGCATACAACAGTTCGCTGGGCGCAATCTCTCTGCGGTGGGATATCGTTGAGAAACCAGAAGAAACTCCCGATCTCATCCGGATCACGACAAAGGTTTCCAACGACACACCCGCAACCGTCGCAATCTATAACAGCGAGGGCACCATGCTCCGCGTCCGACTGGCAAATGGGCGGATCTGGGAACCGATAGAGCTCGATCGGCTCATCAAACTTTGGAAGAAAAAAGGACTCCCAATCGAATAGTGGTCTATGTCCTCCACTCCGACTTCCTCCTACAATGCGAATCCATGAATGCCCTGAAACGAGTGCAACACTCTCGACGGGCATCGGTATAGACTCAGGGACTCCTCTGTCCCCCACGCTTTAAGATCATTCATCTGGAGATTCCCCAATGCGCATTCCTGCACGCTTTGCTGTTCTTGCCCTTGCTGGCACCTGTTTTTCAATCACCGGCTGCGCGACAACAAGCACTGTCGAAAATAGCCAAACCACACACTCCTATGCGGTCATCGATGGCGAACAAGTTCCAGTTCCGCAAATCCAAATGGGCGATGCAACAACCATCGCTGCAATCATCGATGAAGGAAAAAACAACTCACAAGTCCTCGCGACGATCACCGAGATGTGCGAAACCTTCGGCCCACGCCTTACCGGTTCATCAAGCTTAGAAAACTCACAACGATGGGCACGCGCCAACTTTGAAGCGATGGGCATGTCCAACGCACACCTCCACAAATGGGGTGAAGTTGAAACCCGGTTTGATCGCGGCCCATCAACAGGACGGGTCTTACTCCAAGGCCGCAGAGGAGATCCTAAAGAAGTCCGCACGCTCGAGTTCTCCACACTCGCTTGGTCGAAGGGCACCGACGGACCAACCACAGGCTCGGTTATGCACTTCCCAACTACACTCGAAGAGTACGAAGCAAACGCAGGCAACTACTCCGATTCATGGGTCCTACTCGCACCAAACTACTCCGGGCGTGGAGGTATCCGCTCGACAGGATTCCTCATGCGTGAACGCATGGATGAACGCCATGAGATTCGGAGTAACCTCTCCAAACCAGCACCGACAGCTCAGGTTGTTGAAGTTGATTCCAACACATGGAACGGCACCTTCGACTACCACGGCTCATTCGTCCCCGTGACTTTCGTGCTCGATGAAGATGGAGAAGATACGACAGGCTCGATGGATATCCAAAACTTCTCCAGCGGCCCAATCTCCGAGTTCACACGCGATGGCGATGTCGTCACTTTCAAATGGAAGCACGACATGGGCACATCCAACATCGAACTCACCTTTGATGGAGAGGCGGCCAAGGGAATGTCAAAGTCTGCATCAGGCAATGAGTTCGCCCTCGAGTTCTCCAAAGCAACCACACAAGCTGCGAGTGAAGAACAAACCGAAGAAGACACCAAAGAAGCATTGATGGCTGCGGTGCTCTCCGAGAACCCCAACGGCTTTATCTCAAGCTCAAAGGATGAACGAGTCTGGACAACTTCGTCTAATGACTGGCGTGAACGCAAACTCGCGGATTACCCGATTGATGTTGAAGTCAATGTCCGTGAGAGCGACTACGACTACCTCTCTACTCGTGTCAACGAAGGTGTAGATGTCCAAGTCGAGTTCGATCTCAACCACACACTCAGCGCCGGTCCGTTCCCCGTATACGATGTCATCGCTGAAATCCCAGGCACCGAGTTCCCAGAACAGGTTGTCATCATCTCCGCACACATGGACTCATGGGACGGTCCAGGCTCACAGGGCACCACCGACAACGGGACTGGCACCGCGGTCACCATCGAAGCTGCACGCATCCTGATGGCTGCAGGTGTCAAACCCAAACGCACCATCCGCTTTGCATTGTGGGCAGGTGAAGAACAAGGACTCCTGGGATCAAAAGCATACATCGAGAGTTTGTCAGAAGACGAACTCGCAAACATATCTGCAGCTTTCGTCGATGACGGCGGCACCAACTACGAAGGCGGTATCCCTGCTGCAGATTTCATGGTCGAATACCTCGCTGCGGCAACCGCACCGATCAATGGCGCCTTCTATTCCGAGACTGATGGCGAGTTCCTCAATGTGAACATCCGACCAACAGGGGATAAAATCGACACGCATGGCGGATCAGACCACGCGGCATTCAACAAGGTCGGTGTCCCCGGATTCTTCTGGGACGAAGAAGGCCGAGCAACCTACAGCAAAGGATGGCATACCCAGCACGACAAACTCGATCTCGCAATCGAGGAATACCTCATGCAATCCGCGACCAACGCGGCAATCGTTGCCTACAACCTCGCAAACGCGCCTGGATTGCTCCCACGCGAAGGCGAAGTCTTCGAAACCCAAGAGTCAGCATCCGCAAACAGTGTAAACTAATCGTTGACCAAGTTTGGTTTATCCCAAAGGGAGAAGCAATCTGCTTCTCCCTTTTTTGAATACACACCGTTATAGATTCATCGAGAATCCGGTTGTTTTCACGGCACACCCGATCAATACCCGATACACTCTGCTCATGGCAACCGATCGTATCATCGCACCGACTGCATCTTCACCTGTCGAGGAACACGCCAACTGGGCGCTGCGCCCACAATCCATCGAGGAGTATGTGGGTCAACCCGAACTCATCGAACGCCTATTGATCGCGATCGAAGCGGTCAAAGCCCGCCAGAAGAACGCGACCGATCTCGATAAATGCGAACATCTCGAACACATTCTCCTCCATGGACCTCCAGGATTGGGCAAGACCACCCTCGCCCATGTCATCGGCACCGAACTTGGAACCAAGGTTCATACCACCTCAGGCCCAGCGCTCGCACGCGGGACCGATCTCGTTGCAGTACTTACTCGACTCCAACCTGGGGATGTCTTGTTCATCGATGAGATTCATCGCCTGCCTGTCGCGGTCGAAGAGTTCATCTACCCTGCGATGGAAGACTTCCGAATCGATGTCTGTCTGGATACGGGTCTCAATGCACGGACTGTCCAGATCAAATGCGCTCCGTTCACACTCATTGGCGCAACCACTCGTGCAGGATTGCTCTCATCACCGATGCGATCTCGATTCGGAATCACGCATCACCTGAAATATTACGGACAAGACGAACTCGTCACCATCTTGGATCGCTCTGCATCACTGCTCTCTATGGGCAAACCAGAAAACGCTGCGATGGAATCGATCGCATCAAGATCCAGAGGCACACCACGAATCGCCAACAGGCTCCTTCGCAGAGTCCGTGATTTTGCAGCAGTTCGCGCAAATGGACTTGCCGACGCGCCTGTCGTCAACGACGCACTCAAACTCGAAGGCATCGATGCACTTGGACTCGACGAACTTGATCGTTCATACATCAAAACCATCCGGAATATCTACGCAGGTGGACCCGTCGGACTTGAAGCGGTTGCAGCGACACTCAATGAAGACACTGGCACCCTAGAAGATGTGGTCGAACCCTACCTCCTTCAAATCGGGTTCCTTGCACGCACCAAACGCGGCCGAATGGTAACCAATCGCGCCTGCAAGCACCTCGGACTTCCCGCGATGGCAATGGATGTCGCGAGTGAGATGATTGAAGAAAAGCCGCCAACTCGAACAGTTAGCGGCTTCTGAGATCATCTACATTTTTCGTACGACTACTTCTCGTCGATTTATCGTTTTTTATTTTTTGAACGCTTTGGCAAGTTCTTCTTCTGCATCTTCCGTTAGATAAAGAATACACCCGTCGTTTGGAGACACGGTCAGTTTGCCCTGCATCAATGAAGCAGCCACTTCAACCGGGACGGCCATCATCGAAGAACCACAAACATACTCATGACGCTTGCGGTCTGCGATCTCCATCGGTGCCATTGCTTCGTCGCCTCTGGATTCGAGGAGTTCTTCATAGATTCCCAACGCAGCTTTCGGCACATCAACAGCAAGTGTATCTCGTTTGGCACGCAGTTCAGCGAGTTTATCCGCGATCTCATCAGCACGCTTTTGACGATCCGATTCGGCAACCCCTCGCACCTTGTCGCGATCGGTCTTTGATGCTTCCAGATCTGCAAACTTGGTGTTGAGCTCTTCTATTTTTTCAAGCCCTTCAATCGCCAACTCGTCGTGGGTGGCGCGTTGCTCTTTGAGGTTATTCACTTCAGAGAGGAAGGCTTTGTATTCTTTGTTGGTGCTTGCGCTGTTCATTTTCTCACGCAGTTCATCGATATGAACCTTCAAGCGTTCGCCTTCACCCTCAGCATTCGATGTCGTCGCTTTGAGTTGACGGATCTGGGTCTGGAGTGATTCCGATTGATCCCCAAGATCAGCGAGTTTCTTGGTCTGTTCTCCAAGGAACCGTTCTGCAGATTCAAGTCTCTCTTGAAGACCTCTGATTTCTATATCGACTCGGAACAAACTAAGCAACTGATTCGTCACGGACATGCATCTCTCCTGAGCGGGCGTCTCGATCATACGAACAGTTTAGCCACACTATTGACCTAATGCAGCACCAGCACCCAGATCTTGTGTCACTTGAAGCACCCAATACGCAAACGGCGCAACCAGAATCGGTGAATCGACAATATCAAGCACGCCCCCGAATCCGGGAAGACTCGAACCTGAATCCTTGATCCCGCCATCACGCTTGAGCAGACTCGCAGCCAGATCCCCGCATTGTCCTAATCCTCCCATGCAGATCCCCATCACCCCAGCAACCACCAACGATGGTGAATCAATCCCGGATCGGTGTAAGAGCAATGCACCACCAACCCCAACTACACCAGATGTGATCATCCCCCCGATTAAACCCTCCCAAGTTTTCTTCGGGCTCAGCCAGGGGATCAACTTGTGCTTTCCGATCAATGTTCCTGTAAAAAACGCGCCGATATCACAGGACTTGATTGTTCCAAGAATCCAGATCATCACCCAGACTGAATGCTCACGACGGATCAATACAAACAAACCGAGCATCAATCCCATGTACACATGGATCAAAAGCACGCCTGAACCAACCGCAATCGCACCCTCAACCTGCTTTTTCCGGACCGCGTAAAGCATCCCCACCATGAATGCAATCACCACCGAGGTTATCCCTGCAGCGAATCCGCTGGTTCCTGATGCTCCCTCAGGTGTAAATCCCACAACCGCAAGACCTAAAAGTCCGACTGCAATCGCGATTCCTGTCCCGATTTCGACGCCTTTAGCGCGAAAAATCCGAGCAACTTCGCGTGATCCCATCAGACTTAACAATGCGAATACAGGAAAAACAATCATCCCCGGAGGATATGTCTCGTTTGGAAAACTAGAAGGCGCTGCTTGTGCATCAACCCAACCATCAAGCCACGCGAGCACCGCGATGATGAAAATAAACAGAGTCCCAAATGTTAATCTATGTTTCAGCACGGACAACAATAGGGCACAAATGCTTCAATTGCCCATCATCCAGATGAGCATTCAACGCTTGATACGGGATCGAGCCCACCGAATCGCCGTTTGCGTGACGCATACACCCGTACCGCATCGAGCCATGCTTGCTCATCAAAGTCCGGCCAATACTGATCCACGACATACAACTCTGAATAACGAATTTGCCAAAGCAGGTAGTTACTCACACGAAAATCACCACCCGTCCGAATCAACATATCTGGATCAGGTAACCCTGCGGTATACAACGCAGAAGAAATCAAATCCTCATCAATAGCACACGCATCCAATGCACCTTCTGCAACCTGCTTTGCGATACTCCTGACCGCATCGATTATT
Organism: uncultured bacterium; assembly: GCA_963976235.1. GTDB lineage: Bacteria > Planctomycetota > Phycisphaerae > Phycisphaerales > UBA1924 > UBA1924. Next base: position 316,124 of record CAXBJM010000001.1, on the reverse strand, counting down.
TCATCGCGTGAGCCATAGTTCACCGCCAGACAAAGTGTTAAACCGGTACACCCCTTGGTCGCCTCTTCGAGTCGATCCAGTGAACTCACCACCTCATCAGGCAATCCTGTTCTTCTACCAATGATTCGTACACAAATATTGTGTCGAATAAAGTGTTCCCGCTCACCATCACAATACGCAATACAGAGTTCCATGAGTGCTTTGATCTCATCATCAGGACGCGACCAGTTCTCAGAACTAAATGAATACAAGGTAAGCACTTCGATACCGAGCTGCGCGCTCATCTGGATTGCTGTGCGAACACTTGCAGTGCCGTTTTTGTGTCCAAAAATCCTTGGGAACCCACGCTCTTCCGCCCAACGTCCATTGCCATCCATGATGACCGCGACATGACGCGGGATCTTCATTGGATGAGTATCAGGGAGTAGCTTCTCAGGTTGAGCAGTCTCAGGGAACTTGGCATATATCCGGGCATACGCCTCGACTGCATCAATATCCGTAAACGGCTTCGTTCCAGTCTTACTCAAAATCCCACTCCTCACATCAATCCATTACCGGATAATCGTTTGCTCACGGTCCGGACCTACCGAGACAATACCGACACGGACGCCGACAAAGTCTTCGATCCGTTTGATATACGCCTTTGCTTCGCCTGGCAGTTCATCAAAAGTCCGAGCTCCAGTTATATCTTGGGAAAAGCCAGGCATTGTTTCATAAACAGGCTTCACATCGACCAATGCGTAACCATCTGCAGTAAACCGATCCGTTCGGCCATCAGGCATGTCATAGGCAACCGCAAGTTTGAGTTCGTCCTCGCCTGAGAGTACATCCAAAAGTGTAATGCAGAGCTCAGTAGCGCCTGAGATCATTGCTGCATACTTGAGCATGACCAAATCCAACCAACCAACTCGTCTTGGTCTTCCTGTTGTTGTACCAAACTCCCGGCCGCGAACACGGATGTCATCCCCGACCGCATCAAATAGCTCAGTGGGCATTGGACCACCGCCTACACGGGTGCTGTATGCTTTGACGACACCGATAATCCTACCGATCGCCTGAGGCGGCACACCAGTCCCTGGTCCCATCCCGAGCGCCGATGAGTTTGAACTTGTCACATAAGGGAATGTCCCGTGATCCACATCAAGCATGGTTGCATTCGCACCTTCAAAGAGGATCTTTCCACCTTCTTTGCGGACATCGTCAAGCAGGTATGCAGTATCACGGATCATCGGACGCAATCGTTCACCGAGCGCAATCATTTCATCTGCAATCGCATCTGCATCGAATGGAACAAAAGCATCCGATGCAAGTGCACCGAATGCTGCGTTCTTTAATGCACAAATCATCTCAAGCTTTTCACGCAAAATTGCTGGACGCAATAGATCCCCGATCCGGATCGCGGTTGATCGCTGGACCTTGTCGGCGTACGCAGGACCAATCCCTCGTTTGGTCGTACCGATCGCCGCGATTACGCCGCTGCTTTGTGAATCAGGTTTAGGTGCATTGGCACTGAGCAGGGTTTCTCTGAGTTCATCTTCCGCTTTGTGGTAAGGCATCACCACATGAGCATGATCTGAAACAACGAGCTTTGATGTATCCACTCCACGATCTTGGAGGGTGCTCATCTCTTCGAGCAATCGCTCGGGATCAACGACAACACCATTGCCAACTACTGCGTACACACCAGGGGACAAAATCCCTGATGGAACAAGATGAAGAGCATACCGCTCGCCTCCCACCACCACTGAATGCCCCGCGTTGGCGCCCCCATTATAACGGACAACCGCGTCGAACTCGGATGCCAGCAAGTCGACGAGCTTGCCTTTGCCCTCATCGCCCCACTGTAATCCTACAACTGCTGATGCTTTCTCGATACACGCTTGCATACTGACCTCGTTCCCGATGATTCACATGAAGAAGATTATCGGATCTACGATAGTCACTTTGGCAACGATCAACCATGTTCAACACCCCCTTGAGGATGGTTTGTGCAGATTAATCTCGCCGGAGAACCAGATGCAGTGACCTTAAAGATCGAGTCCGGTTGAATTCAATCCGATGGTATTGATATCAACTGCAAGGAGTCTGTGATGCCTGATGATAAACTAGTACGCATTATGTGCCCAAATCTTACATGCCGAAAAGTACTCTCTATCCCTGCGATGGCGCGTGGTAAGACGGTCCGGTGTAAAAGCTGTAGTACAAACATCCGCATTCCAAACATTGCAAGTTCGAGCGAAAGCTCAACAACCTCGACGAACACTCAATAACTTCTACAAACACTCCACTCTTTTACAAAAAACAAGGGCGTCATCCACATGGATGATGCCCTTTTCTTGTAACTCAGTCTATTTTCACCATTTAAAGAGGTGGCTGATCATCCTCATCATCATCAAGATTGAACTCAAAGTCCATCATACTTGAATCATCCATGTCACCAATTTTGGAGCTTATGTCCACGCTGTCATCCTTGGCAACAGACATACTTTTGATGGGTGCTGATTCTTTCTTGACGGCGTTGCTTGTAACTGGCTCGTCAGGAAGTCCATCTTCAAACATCATTTTTGCATCAATATCACCAGGCTCGCCGTTGACTTTGACTACAAAGACTAAACCAGCAAACGAGATCAGATCACCCGCAGATAAAGGCTGGGAACTCACTTTATCTTGATTTACATAGGTCCCATTGCTCGATCCAAGATCTGTGATCACAATGGAACCGTCAGCGATCGCGATCTCACAGTGCTTGCGAGAAATACCCGCGATCGGCACGCGAATATGACAATCATCTAGACGACCCACTATTGTCCGCTCATGAGTGAGTGGGACTTCAATGGTCTTACCATTCTTTGTTACTCGAACGAGGATGACTTCCAAATCTGTCCTACCCTTCTTGACAACCCTCCGAAACCATTTCCGTGGAAGATTTGCCTATGACGGACAATACCGCCTTTTCACTCTTGAAGCAACGATCAATTGGGTCATCTCGTCGGGTATTTGAAGATCTTCGAAGCAAACCTCGATCTCCGCAATCCACACTCCCCACTCGATCACTCTATATACACATACCTTTTTGCTCGCACAAGTGCCACTATTGTGACTTTTATTCCATTGTAGATCGTCAGGATCGTCAAGAAATCTTCACGGATCGAATCGTCCGAGAACTCCGTGCTCAAGCTCTTTTTGCCAGTTCACTCCCACTCAAATCTATCTTCGTCGGCGGCGGCACCCCCTCACTACTCGCACCCAATCTCTGGAACTTGATCCTTGACGAACTCCACAAACTCTTCGATTTTTCACTGATCCAATCAGGAGAAGGCGAGTTCTCAGTTGAATGCAACCCCGAATCTGTATCCGACGAACTCGCAGATGTGCTCGCTCAGGGTGGGGTTAACCGCGCTTCATTGGGTGCCCAATCGTTTAACGCTGCCCATCTCAAATCGCTCGAACGGATTCACAATCCTGAGAAAGTACCAATTGCGATGGAAATGCTCCGTCGAGCCGGTATCGAACGAACTTCGGTCGATCTGATCTTCGCCGTCCCTGGACAAACGATTGAACAATGGGATTCCGATCTCCAAACCGCATTGCAACTTCCAATTGAGCATATCTCCGCGTACGGACTCACCTATGAACCGGGTACCGCGATGACTGCACGATTGAGCAAAGGCGAGTTCCGCCAAGCACCCGACGATCTTGAAGCTCGGATGTATCAACACACCATAGAACGGCTCAAAAGCCATGGCTTTGAGCGATATGAAGTCTCTAATCACGCCAAACCTGGGGCAGAATGTCGACACAACCTTGCGTATTGGACATCCCAGAACTGGCTCGCGGTCGGCCCGAGTGCTTCAGGTCATTTCAATGGCACCCGATGGAAAAACACCCCTCGACTCGATGACTATCTGAAAATCGATGACGATGGATTCGCGCCGCTTTGTGATTACGAAGTTCCAGATACCAGACGAGAACTCATGGACCTGCTCATGACCTCAATCCGATTGACACAGGGGGTTGATGCGATCAACGCAATCGAACAAGCAAAAATCCTTGATGCGAATGATCAACTGCTCACAGCAGCAAAGGAATGCGAAATTTCAGGATGGATCAAAGATGCAACCCACACTCACTGGCAACTCACCCATGAGGGCTTTCTGTTTGCAGATCATGTTGCACGCGAGTTCATTGGTGCATTGATCGATCCTGATTCAGAGTGAATCAATCTGGTTCGATTCCATATCGTTCACTTTGGGATCTTCGATATCGGGTCTCGGGACATCGAGTCGATTCAGTGTCGTTCTCAAGTCCTTAGGCCATTTCGTTCGGATGTCAATCCGCTCTTCTTTGATCGGGTGTGTGAATACAATCCGATGTGCGTGCAGCGCAAGACGCGGTGATGCACCCTTCACAATATGTGGGCCATACAACTTATCGCCAAGCACTGCGGACCCAATTAAATCCATATGAATACGCACCTGATGCAATCGACCAGTCACCGGGCGAGCTTCAATCATCGCTGCCTTGTTCCCAGAATGAAGCACGCGATACGCAGTGACTGCGGGTTTACCCGCATTTGAAATCGAAGCTTTCCGGATTGATGTATACCGGTTCTTGCGTTTGAGTTGCTCTAGGATTGGTCGACGGATCACACCCTGCAACTCCTTGGGTGCCTTGTAGCAAAGTGCCCAATAGTATTTGTTGATCTTGCGCTGCTCAAACTGCGCCCTGAGCCCGTCATACGCTTGTGCCGAGAGCGCCACGAGCATCAAACCTGATGTCTCACGATCGAGCCGATGGACGAGCCCATAATCACGTGCTTGTCCGAGTTGCTGGAGCTGTTTGCCATATTTCGTGAATAGACCATTGAGCAATGTATCGTGCTCATGACCAACACCTGGTTGTGTCACTACGCGTGTTGGTTTCTCGACAACCAACAGATCGTTATCTTCATACTGGATCGAGTAGGTGACTCGTTCGTTGGGTTGGATCATACCTGATGGTCGGTGCACTGCTGGTCCTGTCTGCTCGTCTAAAGTACGGCAATTGCTCTTAAAGCTGTTCTTCTACTTCACTTGTGTGATGGCAAGCGTAGCCATCGAGATACCATCGCAACACCCCACCCGACGGTGAAACGCCAATCAGTTGTGATTCTTGTGAATTCTCGCCCGAAAACTCATCAACAAGTGTCCGACCTTGGGCACCAATCCCGACGATCCCGACGAATCGAGATCCAGAGATCAGCCTCCGGGTCAATCCAATCTTGGCTCCACAGGGTGCGAAACCGACCAACTGACCTGTTGGATCGTCGAACCCCTTGATGTCTGCACGATCTGTACCCAAAAGCACAAAATCAATCCGATCATGACCGCGTTCCCGCCATTCAAGGTGCTCGGTCAGTTCTCTGTTATATGAAATCGCACCCTCTGGGATATGTGCTTGGATCCTGTGCAACTGCCCTGCGGGAATTCCCCCAGCATCGGCAGCGATTTGATGCCAATGCGTCATCGAATGCTCAACATGATCGGGCGCGACCAATCCCTCAGAAACGGACCACAAGTGGGTCTGCGACCAAGGCATGGATCGATATTTGGGATCGATCATCAGTTTGATCATCAGCCGTTCTTGAATCAGACCATGCGAGAGTGCGAGGTGAAAATCACCGAACTGACCCACACAGTTCTGTGATTGCACAAAGAGATCCGCTGCGACCATATCGAGGGTTTCTTCGATATCCTCACCAACTCGTACCGATCCCGGTAGCTCCGGGGGCACATTGCCCGGTTCGATGTCATAGGATTGTGTGTCAGATTCACTCACATCATATTGTGGGCACACACCTGCCAAGAAACCATCACCCATATCTCACAACTGCTAATTTCTATGAAACCAGTTCAATGAATCAAGATCAAACCCAAATCCTTAGAATCATCGACGCAAACCTGAATCGTTCTCGGGAAGGTATCCGAGTGGTCGAGGACTGCGCCAGGTTCGTGCTCAACGATAAACTGATCACTCAACAATGTAAATCGCTTCGCCATCAACTCCGCGATGCGGTTTCAACGCTTGGTTTCTCGTCATTGGATCTCATCACATCACGCGATACGCTTCATGATGTCGGGACCTCAATCTCAACATCAAATGAGTCCGACCGATCTGCGGGTATGACAGACATCGTGCAAGCTGCATGCAAGCGGGTGACGGAAGCGTTGCGTGTGATCGAAGAGACATCGAAAACATTGGGTTCAACTGGATCTCGATTTGAATCAATCCGGTACGAGATGTACACGATTGAACAACAGTCAATCCTCGCGCTTTCCCACAAGTGCCCACAGTGGGTATTGTGCGTTTTGATCTCTCAATCATTATGCATTGAGCACTCGCCATGCGAAGTCATCAAAAGAGCAGCTGCCGGCGGGGCGGACTGCATCCAGATTCGCGAAAAACACATGCCTGATGATCAACTCCTGGATCATGCAGGACAACTCACTAAACTTGGGCAATCGCTTGGAATGGATGTCATCATCAATGACCGGGTCGATATCGCCAAACTCGTCCAAGCACAAGGGGTGCATTTGGGGCAGGGAGATCTCCCAACGCGTGATGCGAGGAAAATCCTTGGATTTCAAAGATGGATCGGTAGGACTTGCCCCACTATTGACGAGGCCACTCGGGCAATTGCGAACGGTGCAGATAACTGCGGGATTGGACCAATCTTTGAATCCACAACGAAATCTAAGCCGATTCTTGGAGGACTTGATTTGATCAAGTCATACCTGAGCACCCCCACCACCCAAAAGACTCCGGTGCTTGCAATTTCAGGGATCAATCCGGATAATATTGATGAACTCGCTGTGTTAAACTGCCCCGGCGTTGCGGTTTCAAGTGCAGTTTGCAGTGCAGCTAACCCAGAATCGGTCTGCAGTGCAATCGTGTCGAAACTATCGGCGCAGCACGGCACGATCGAACCTACACTCAATGCATGAGCATTCAATTCCAAAGTAAAACACTCGATACCGGCATGACCATCATCGCCGAGACTGATTCACACGCACATTCCGCTGCGGCGGGGTTCTTTGTCAAAGCTGGCGCCCGCGATGAAGCATCCAAAATTATGGGTGTGTCCCATTTCCTCGAGCACATGATGTTCAAAGGCACCGACGAGCTCACCACCGAAGACATCAACCAAGGATTTGATCGACTCGGCGCTTCGAACAACGCATACACATCGCGTGAGATGACCTGTTTCTATGCACAAGTCATCCCCGAGCATATCAGTACCGCAACGGATCTGCTCTCAAAGATGATGCGTCCTGCGCTCCGAGATGCTGACTTTGATACAGAAAAACAAGTGATCCTTGAAGAGATTGCGATGTACCAAGACAATCCGTTTTGGGTGCTCTATGAAGAAGCAACCGCACGACATTACGGCCGACACGGACTCGCGCATCGCGTGCTCGGAACAAAGGAAACCGTCTCCGCGATGACACGCGACGAGATGGCACGATACTTCCAAGATCGATACTCTGCAGACAAAACTGTCGTCGCACTCGCAGGCAATGTAGACTTTGAGAAGACCGTCAACCAAATTGAACTCCTCACAAAGGACTGGCAAAGAAGTGTTGGCAACCGCGATATAGAAATCCCGAGTGTCACCCCAAGCGAGTTCACCATGAAAGACCCCAAGGTCAATCGTGGTTACCTCATCGGGATCGCACAAGCCCCATCTGCCAATGATGATCAGCGATACGCCGCCGCGTTGCTTGCTCAGATGCTCGGGGGGATCGACAACTCCAAACTCCATTGGGCATTGATCGAATCTGGTCTGGCAGAAGAAGCACAGGCAGGATACGATGGGCTTGATGGCACTGGCGATTATTATGTCTACGCATCTGGCGACCCGGACAAACTCGAATCGATCTGGGAAGTGATCTCGAAAGAGGTCCGTTCGCTCAAGGATACGATTACCCAGGATGATCTAGAATGTCTGCGTTCTAAGATGGGCACCGCCGCGACGATCGGTTCTGAGCGTCCAGGCGATCGGATGCAACGACTGGGTCGACTTTGGACGATGACCGGGGAGTATCAACCACTCGAAGATGAGCTTGCAAAGATCGAATCTGTGACTATCGATGATCTCAAAGCAGTCTGCGATCAATACCCAATTGATCGATGCACACTCGGACGCATGATTCCTGCTGATGCCTAATCGAATCAAACTGTTTCCGATGTGAGATCTACGCCGCCTTGATGCGTGGAACGAATGCCCGAACTGCTGAACCTTTTCCAGCAGTTGCATTCGCTTTGGCAGCAACGACTGCCCTTCCCGATGCTTGAACAAGCAGTTCGGGGGTTTTCATAATCATTCGGGATTCATCATCAACACTCGCGACACCAATCGCGACCTGAATCAATCCTTCAATGCCTTCAGTTTCTGGAATCCAACCCGATACCCGTTTGTTGAACTCATCACAACAAGCTTGCGCACTTTGGGTGGCTTCCGCTCTATTCACGGAAGGCAAAACAACCGCAAAGATGGAGTCTGAGAGTCGACAGACAATCCCGCCCATATGTTCGAACTGACGCCGAAGAAGAACAGAGATTCCGATAATGACCTCATCTTGTGCACTCTCACCGACTGACTTTCCGAGTTCTTCAAATCCATTGATGAGCATCTGAACAATACTCATAGGATACTGACCTGAATGTGATTGGTGAAAAGCTTCGCGCACCGCGGCGGTGAATCCTTCTCTGCCTAGTGCTCCGGTGATCGGATCTGAATCATCATCTGCTTGCACCAGTTCAGCAAACTGCTTTGCTGCATATCCCTCAATCTGCTGATTTTTCGACATCTCAATAAGCTGGCGATCTGCTTTGGCAAGCACCTCATCAGGATTCGGAATTGAACCGACATCAATCGAGAACAAATTCCCAAGCTCTTTCGCGGTCTCTCCAGATTTTTTAATCAACTCATCAATCTGCGATTCATTGAGTCCCAACCAACTCGAACCCTTTGAATATGCTCTACGGAGCTGTTCTGTGGGATTCTCCGCTGAAAGCACAGCATGGATCATGTTCCCAAACCCAACGCACCGAGTAGTCTGCGAGAACTCTTGAGGACATGCTGTCGGATGGTCGTGGTAACGAACCGGAATCACGATCTCATGTGGAATCTTCCAACTCTCACAGAGCAATGCACTTACAGTGGTATGTTGTATTTCGAGCGAATCGAGTTCGAACTTTGCAAGCTTCGCGTGATCGCCTTCGGTCTGTTCGATGATTTTTAGATATTCCGGACCAATCGCTCTGTGCATCGCGATCATGCCGATATCCTGGAACAAGCCAGAGAGAAACGCCTCATCACATATTTTCTTGTTGTTCACCATCTCCGCTGCGTATTTGGCAGCAACCGCAGTCGTCAACCCACGCTCCCAGTACTCAAGATAGTTGAATCCATCACTGTCTTTGCCTTCGGTGATCGATACAAGCGAAAATCCAAGCACAAGTGATTTCACAGGTCCCAACCCAAGCATCACCAATGCATGTTCAATCGAAGAGCATCGCTTGCGTAGCCCATAAAAACTTGAGTTGACCGTGCGGAGTATCTTTGCCGAGATCCCTTGATCAAACTGGATCTCCTTTGCCAACTCATCCATCTTGACATCCGGGTCAGAGGTGAGTTCAAGCACACGGATAGCGACCGCTGGCAAAGAGGGCAATGAGGGGCAGTTTAAGATTTCTTCCAGTTTATTGGGTTCCATCTAGGATCAACTTCTTCGAATGTGTCATGTCATCAAGCGATCCGTCGCGAGATGTCCCTCACACTCTCTATCGTCCGATCTGCGTGGTTGATTCACACCAGATAGGTGCAATCACGAAACGAATCGAAAAAAATGGATTTCAGCTACACCGAGGGATAAATAAGCCTGAGCGAAGGGACATCTGAGCCGATCATTGCACGGATATATGCCGCTAAAAGTCCGCCGACTCGTCCCATTTGCTCAACTGACACATGCTCAAAGTCTGCGGGAACATCCCCAGAGTGCAAACATCGCAATAACTCGACGGTCGTTCGGCGGACTCGCCAAGCATCCGATAACTCATGGATCTCTGGTCGATGATCGTCCCCTTTGGGATCTGACACCACACCGCCGTGCTCAGGACTGAATCCAAAGATCTGTGCGTCCTCATCAAGAGATTTACCAGTAAACACATCGACCATCAACTCAGGCTTTGCACCGGTATGCTCGAGCAACTGCCAAAGATACCACGCGAGTTGTGCGTGGATCTGATCCAATGAGCTGCAAGAATCTAAATCGGTAAGTTCCATCAGCGTTCCGATCAACGCGTCATAGATCCCTGGATGTGGATCATGATCGTTGATCATCCGGGGGATCAGATCGATCACAAACATGCACGCCTGGTATCGTTCGAGCGAATGACGAATCAGATGCATCGGCTCGATCAGATCCCAAGAGGTTAAGAGCGCCAGATCTGTACTCGGTTTCACAATCGCGACCATATGTCCCATTGTCGCAATCTCTAGCCCACCCGAAAAAGCTGATTTTTCACGCTTTGAACCCTTGGCGATACACCGGATAAGCCCATGCTCACGAGTCATCAACGATACCGTCTGGGAGGTCTCGGACCAATCCCAATGACGAACGCACACCGCATGATCTTGTATTGAGGGCACGACAAACAATAGCACGCCCGCCATGAAAGCGACCCGAGCGACCTATCCTTTGTTATGCATTTCAACCTCATCGACCGCGTGCTCGAACGCAACGACAATCAGATCATCACCCTCAAGCATGTTTCGAGTGCGGAGGAATACCTGCAGGATCATTTCCCCAGTTTCCCCGTTCTCCCCGGTGTCATGATGCTCGAAGCAATGACCCAGGCATCTCGTTTGTTCCTTGATCCTGACAACACTTCGGAACTCCCATGGGTATTGACCCAAGCCCGCGCACTCAAGTACGGCTCATTCGTCCGCCCGGGCGCCTCCATCCGTGTCACCATGACCAAGCACAAAGACAATGATGATGGCTCAGTCGATTTCAAAGGTGATGTTCGTCTCATTGAACCCGATGCAGACATGGATAACCTACCTGTTGCCTGCTCCGGCCGGATCACCCTTCGCCCACTCAACATCCCGGCCAACGCCTGATTGGAAGTTATGACACAAATCTGCGTTCCATTGATGGTTGAAGATCATTCCGATGCACTCCGCGATGCGATTCTCGCCGCGGAGCATGGGGCGGATCTGGTCGAGTACCGGGTCGATGTCTACTTTGAAGACCGATCCGATGATGAAAACGGTTCGGTCGAGCAGCTGCAAGATCGAATTGATCGTGTGCTTGATCTGGTGGAGGTCTCGCCGATACCTTGTATTGTGACCTGCCGCCCGCACTGGGAAGGCGGCGAATATCACGGCGACGACGATGAACGCGTCGCGCTCTACGAAGCCCTTGGCACTTCCGAAACACCACCTGCATACATCGATGTCGAACTCGCGACCTACACGCGATCGAAAAATATCCGCCAGAAGATTAACCTCGCGGTGAATCATCCCAAGCAGGTTCGTACGGTTTCAACTCGGTTGATTCTGTCATCGCATGATTTCGAAGGTCGCCCATCAGACCTCACACGCAAGATCCTTGAGATGCAAGACGAACCCGCTTGCAGCGTCATCAAAATCGCATACCGCGCCCGATCGATCCGTGACAACCTTGAGTTGTTCGAGTTGCTCGCAGATCGTCAGAAACCAATCATCGCTTTATGCATGGGCGAGTTCGGTGTCATGAGCCGAATCCTCGCGCCCAAGTTCGGTGGGTTCTTGACCTTTGCTTCGCTGCGAGAAGAAGCAAACACGGCGCCGGGTCAGATCACGATTGAAGAGTTACTCAATCTCTACCGTTTCCGATCCATCACCCCCACCACCAAGGTCTACGGGATCATCGGTTGGCCAGTAACACAATCGATGTCGCCGATAGTTCATAATGCTGGGTTTGAGAGAATCGGGTGGGACGGGGTGTATGTGCCAATGCCGGTCGAGGGGAGTTATGAATCGTTTAAGGCGACAATGCTGGCGATGATTGATTCGCCGCTCGATTTCACTGGTGCGAGTGTGACAATTCCGCATAAGGAGCACCTTTTCAATATTGTCGACCGTAAAACAACCAGTGACATTTGGTGTACTGATGATTTCTCAACAAACTGCGGAACAGCAAATACATTCGCTCGTCATTTAGGTTTTGACGAAACAGATATTTATGAGAACATTATCCACAACACCGATTCGTCAGCAATTCTCTCATTACTCGGTGGAATTCATTCTGAATTTTCCAAGATGTCCATCTGTGTTTATGGCTCCGGAGGTGTCGCGAAAGCAGCAGTATATTCTTTTTGTGACCGGGGTGCTTCTATCGATCTTCGATACCGATCACTCAAGCCAGCAGAAAACATTAAACAATCTATCGAATCTTTGGAAGGCACAATCTGTATTCACTCGATCGAGGAATCGCCACGATCTGACTCACAACTATACATCAACTGCACCCCCGTTGGCATGACCGATGGCCCGGACCCTGATGGGCTCTCGATCCCCATCCCCGACATGGACAACCTTGCACCCGAGACCGTGTTCTTTGATACGGTGTATAATCCGATTGAAACCCCAATGATCAAAGCTGCAAAGGAACACGGGTATCGAACCATCGACGGCGTGCAGATGTTTGTGAAACAAGCCGAGGCACAGTTTGAGATCTGGACGAGTCAATCGGCACCTGAAGGCTTGTTCGATTCGCTTGTGCGGACAAAGCTCAACTCATAAAAAAAGCTCCCGATTGGGAGCCTTCAAATGAATTGATATGCTTGTTAAAAATCAGTCTTGCTTTTCGATTTGACGATCGTACACCGCACGGCCGGTCACATGGAACAAGCTGCTCCAGTTTGCATCGTGATGCTCGTACTCATGCAGTTCCGCATATTCCTCTTGATTTTTAAGCTCGAGCTTTCGGGATGCTTTCCGCATTTCCTTCGTGGTGAACGCATCAACATAGTTGCGGTCATCTGGGTAGAGTTCGAGGAATCGATCCCAGTACCCGTTCATCTCAGTCCGATGCCAAGACATGCGCTGGGTGTTTGCCAATGACCATTCGATGTCATCTGCGAACGCTGCCAGGTCTTCTGCGAGTTCCATCGCGGTCAGTTGAATATCCGGTTCGACCGAACCCGAATCACGCAATGCCTTTGCGTAACGCTCTGCGCGATATGCGAGGTTGTTTGCTTCGTTGTAGGTCAGGATCAAGCGTTTGTATGCTGGTCCACGCATCGCGGTGTGTGGTCGGCGCTGGGTGCGATCGATCTCTTTGGTTGTTGCACAACCAACGAGTGATCCAGATGCAACAACCAAACCGAGGGCGAATACGCATGTAATTCTTACGGACATCTCAACTCTCCAAATAGCCCATCATCAGGCTCGCGAATAGTAGTATACGGCATAATCGGGTCGAACAGTTCAAAAATTCGCTTCGATCCCACTCGTCTCCATCAGCGTTTTGAACGACTCGCTGAAGACAAAGTTCTCTTCGGGATACGCAACACCCCCCATATTTTGATCAAGGTGGCTAAAAAGCAGGTCGATCTGTCCGATAACCTCGACTCTTCCTTCACCTGTCGTAGATGGTTCGATGAGTTCAACAATGCCTTTGGTTGAAGCGCCGGCAGCAGTAAACTGCTCGATCGTCGCGGTGTATCGCAAAGTACAACCAGGGGTTGCATCACGGGTGATCTGTGCCTTGGACACCTTTGCGAGCACAACCTTCTGTTTGAACTCTTCCGCATGCCCAACCAGCACACCCGCGGTTTGTGCCATCCCTTCAACGATCAAAGACATCGGCATCACCGGCATCGCTTTGCGATTTGGGGTTGAAGGGAAGTGATCGTGGAGATGTTCTTCGGCCATCGAAATATGTTTGATCGCGACCATGCGTTCTTTGGGAACGAGCTCGACGATTCGGTCAATCCACATCCATCGCATGCTGAGTCCCCGAGCGAGTATCGTTTAGGCAGCGGCTTGCAGTTTCTGCTCGCAGAAAGTCACGAGTGCATCAACCGTAAAGATCTTGGCAACATTCTCAACTGCTGGATCTGCTTCGAGTTTTTCAAAGTTGAAATGCGGCACGCGCGCTTTGAGAAGATCGAGCCCCTTCGGGGTTACTTTGCCGTCCTGAACATATTCAGGGTCTTGGGTAATCCCCTCTGGGAAAAGTTCACCTTGTGCAATCTTGAACCCGAAATCCTGTTCGAGCTTGAATGAGATATCGAGGATATCGATGGATTCAGCGCCAAGATCCGCGATGAGAGTCGCTTCAGGGGTTACTTCATCGTCATCAACCGCGAGGGCATCTACGAGGATTTCTTGGATTTTTTCGAAGATTTCAGATCGTTCCATAGCGGTGCATCTCACATGCTGTTCGGTATTGGTTTGTTCGTGATTGCCAACAATGACAAGGAACTATAGCCCATCTCACCGCTCATCGCAGGCGGAGCTCAATCTGATCTGAATCTCTATGCATTGGAACTTCATTGGATATGACCAAATTTTGACGCAACTGGAATAACAATCGTTTACCACTAGTTCTGCACCTGTATACTTAGATGATCAAACTTTGGAGAATCACAGTGACTCAATACAAATTCCTTCGCCAAAACCTTTTACATTCCTTAGGCCTGGGCGCCTTGCTCGTTTCTACATCTGCCAATGCGCAGGATTCTGTTGAATATGAGTTTGAGTTTGTCGCGGAATGGAGCGCTCAAACTCACCCGCCAAGTTTCCCAGGCGGGGCACATTTCTCAGCAGTCGCAGGCACAAACCATACCGATGACATTCAGATCTGGGGACCAGGACAGATTGCGACCCCAGGTATAGAACGGATGGCTGAGACAGGATCAAACTCGATCTTGATTGAAGAAATCGAAGTACATGTGACCAACGGATTCGCAGAGAAGTTCCAGTTGCTCGGCCCGCTTGCAAGTTCTCCCGGAGTTCGTACCCGTGATTTCACGATGAACAGAAACTTCCCACTGATGTCCTTGACCACGATGATTGCGCCGAGCCCAGACTGGTTTGTCGGGGTCCATGACATCAACATGCGTCCTGATGGTGTTTGGGTACAAGAACTGATATTCGATGTCTTTGCATATGACTCAGGAACCGATTCAGGCTCAAACTACAACTCAGGGAATGCGGATATCACTCCTCATCTTCCAATTGCGAATATCTCTGATATCTTCCCATTCACGGGGACACCCCGTATTGGGACCTTTCGATTCACCTTGCTTTCTGATGCAGGATGCTCACAAGCGGATATCGCAGAACCATACAGCGATCTCAACTTCTTCGATATCTCAGCATTTCTGAACGCATTCACTGCAAACGATTCAATCGCAGATTTCAACGATGACGATGAGTTCAACTTCTTTGATGTCTCTGATTTTCTCAACAGCTTCACGGCCGGCTGTCCATGACCTGCGATGAACTGATTTAAAGTTCTGCCAATCTTCGCGCCGTCTCTTGTTCGATGAGCGCATCGAACATAGGGCGTAGATCTGCATCATCGATGATCTTGTTTTTCTGAAACTTCTGATCCAGCCTTTGGTCAGCAACGATGTTGTCTTGATATCGATAGACACGGATTTTTTCAGATCGGCCGCCTGTTCCGATCTGGGTATTGCGATGCTCAGCGCGTTGGGCGTCGATTTTTTGTCGCTCGATCTCATGTACCCGTGCGATTAACAGCCGCTTTGCTTTTTCACGGTTTTGTGCCTGTGATTTGGTCTCTTGCATCCGGACTTCAACCCCTGTGGGTTTATGGATCATATGGACCGCGGTCGCGACCTTATTGACATTTTGCCCACCAGGACCTTGCGCAGTGGTGATATGTTCTTCAACATCATTCCCCCAGTCGATGTTCACTTCGACTTCTTCGGGTTCTGGCAAAACCGCGACGGTGCAGGTTGAAGTATGGATTCGCCCTTGAGTCTCGGTTTCGGGGACCCGCTTGACGGAATGGACACCTGCTTCAAAGGAAAGTTGTTGCCAAACGCCGTCGCCTTGGAAGTTGACCACGGCATGACGGATTCCCCCAAATCCTGAATCCGTCACCATGTCCAACTCATCGACTTTCCAACCAATTGCGGTTGCATATTTCACATACATCGTCAGCACATCACGCGCCCAGAGCGCTGCTTCGTCTCCCCCTGTCCCTGAACGAACCTCTAGGATCACCGAACCAACCGCACGATCATCAGTTGTGACGAGCGTTTGCTTAATTTGCTCGATCATCTCGGTTGCTTGCGTCTCGATCGACGGGAGTTCTTCTTTAGCCATCTCGGCGAGCTCTTGATCCTCTCCACGAATTGCATCATTGAGCTCATCAGACTCCGTGACCAGATTGCTATACGCAATGTACCCCTCAACAACCGGTGCGAGTGCTGCCCGTTTGATGGATAACGCGGAGACCTGCTTGTGGTCTGCGAGGATCTCAGGGTCCTCGAGTTGGGTCGTCAATTCGGCGAACTGCGATTGCAACTCATCGAGTTTGGATTTCAGATTGGGATCGATTGTGTCAATTGCCATCGAGCAACGGTATGCCGACGAATCGAAGAATATCCGCATGTTTTCATGATTTGGGCGCTGCGGAGTGCAACCAAATGACTCGATTCCAAATACTGCATACACTCACCAACTCAATAAAGGGGTTCCCATGTCAGATACGATGGCGGTGTCAATGAACGGTGTCCGAAAAACTTTCGGAACCAAAGTCGCGGTACAAGGTATAGATATCTCAATTCCACAAGGGTCGATCTACGGCTTCATCGGACCCAACGGCGCGGGCAAGACCACGACCATCCGGATGATTATGTCGATCCTGTTCCCAGATCACGGCGATCTTTCCGTGCTAGGAAAAAAATCTGCGATTGAATCCAAGGACCGCATCGGGTATCTCCCCGAAGAACGCGGGATCTATAAGAAGATGAAGGTCGGCTCATTTCTCAAGCACATGGGTCGGCTCAAGGGCCTCGATTCACGCGGACTCGACAAAACCGTCAAAGGCTGGCTTGAGAAAATTGAACTCGAAGGTGTCTACAAGAAAAAGTGTGAGGAACTCTCCAAAGGGATGCAGCAGAAAGTTCAGTTCGTTGCATCGGTCCTCCACGATCCGGATCTGATCATCCTCGATGAACCATTCTCCGGGCTTGATCCTGTAAATATGCGATTGCTCCGCAAGCTCATCGACGAGCAACACTCATCAGGGAAAACCGTCATCTTCTCAACCCATGTCATGTACCAAGCAGAACAACTTTGCGATCATATTGTGATGATCCATGAGGGCGCCAAAGTGCTCGATGACACACTCGATGATATCCGCACACGATTTGACCCTCGCGCGATCCATGTCGACCCTGTCGGCGGGCTCGGGATGAGCGATCAGATCGCACAAGTCAATGGTGTTGCTCATGTCTCACCGGTAGAGAACGCGCTGGAAGTTGTATTAGAAAACAATGTCGATCCTCAGATCGCGATGAAAACGATTCTTGATGCATATCCGATGAACCGGATCGAAATCAAACGACCAACACTCGAAGATGTATTCATCGAAATCGTCACCGGCGGCGAGCGCAGCGCTGACGCAGAACTCCTTCGAGCCGAACTGCTCGCGGGAACCAAAATGGACGAAGAAGGAGCAGACTCATGAATATCTCAAAGATCATGCGGGTTGCTGCCCGAGAGTTTGCTTCGACTGCGATGACCAAGGGATTCATCATCGGCGCGTTGGTACTTCCGGCGATGATGGCCTTAATTATCCCGGTAGTACTCTTGCTCTCAATCAATGCCCAACCACCTGCGGATACAGGAAAAATCTATATCCTCGACCGCTCCGGTGAAGTCAATGAAACGGTTTCGGAACGGCTTTCTCCTGAAGCGGTTGAACAACGCTGGCAAGAACGAGCTGAGAATGCTAAAGACTTTGCCAAGAACATATTGGGCAATAACAAAGCAACTGAATCGATTGATCAAGCATCGATTGTGATTGATACGCCTGTGTTCCAAGTCATTCCCACTGCACCAGATGTAGATATCGAAGAGCTCAAGGAAGAAATGCGTCTGCAGGTTGCATCAGGTACCGTCCCCGCGGACGAGCTTGATAACTTGCTCGCGATTATCGAGATCGATGCTGATGCAACACGCAAAGCCAACGATGAAGAAGGCTTTGGTGTATACCAAGCATTCTTCCGTCCAAAGCTCAATGAAGAAACCATCGGCGAGATCGAAGGATCAATCCGCTGGTCGATCCGCGAGCATCGATATCTCAACGCAGAGATTGATCGCGACGAGGTGACCGAGCTCAGTTCTGTCAAAGCTCGTGAAAGCAAAGAGATCACCGAAGAAGGCGAACGCAAGGAATCGTCTGGCATATCGAGCTTTGTGATCCCATTCGCATCATTGATGTTGCTTTTGATGGCCTCAATGACCGGTGGTCAGTACCTACTCACCACGACGGTCGAAGAGAAATCAAATCGTGTGGTTGAAGTGTTGCTCTCTGCTGTATCCCCTCTCGAACTGATGACCGGGAAGATCATCGGGCAGATGGGTGTCGGGCTTTCATTGTTGATGGTTTACAACTTTGTAGGGATCATTGCGTTGATTACATTCAGCATGGGTGATCTAATTTCGCCACTCACTGTGATCCTGATTTTTATATTTTTCTTGCTCGCATACTTCATGTTCGCGTCCTTGATGGCTGCGATCGGTTCTGCGGTCAATGATTTGCGAGAAGCACAGTCATTAATGACTCCAGTGATGCTTTTGATGATGATGCCTTACATTTTCTTTATGCCAGTGATCCGTGCGCCCAACTCCATGTTCTCAACAATCGTGAGTTTCATCCCACCGATTTCACCGTTCATTATGATCATGCGTGTCGCATCGAATGATCCGCCACCAACTTGGCAGATTGCGCTCGCGATCTTGCTCAATATGATCGCGGTTGTGTTGTTCTTGTGGATTGCTGCCAAGGTCTTCCGTGTTGGATTGCTCATGTTCGGCAAGCCACCAAACTTCCGTACACTGTTCAAGTGGATTCGGATGGCGTAAGGTTGAATATGCAGGAAAACAACTCATCCAATCCACGATACGATGCTCCATCAACTCGCGATGGAATTCATTGTCAGTCGTGTGGGTATGACTTAACCGGTGTCCCTATCGGTCAACAATGCCCAGAATGTGGCAATAAGGTGATGCCCTTTGGGATGAACAATCAGACCAGCGGCAAAGCGATCGCGTCAATGGTGCTCGGCATCATCTCGATCGTCACATGCATGGGCTACGGCATCATTGGGATGCCTTGTGCGATCTTGGCAATTATTTTCGCAAAGAAGGCAAGGCTCGCCATCAGAGCGGGCACCGCGCCACCGAGTTCCCAAGGCATGGCAAGCGCCGGTCGAGTGTGTGGCTGGATAGGCGTTGTCCTCAACTCATTCATGCTCATTTACCTCCTCGTAGTCATTGTGATTCTGATTATTGCAGCGGGTGCTGCGGCTGCGGGAGCTACGGGTAACCCAACGCTCTTACCGTTCTAAACCATCTGCACTGAGAACATATGCAATACGACAAACATGATCTCTACGAGCTCTGTGTGCAATCTCCCAAGGACCTCGTCCCGTTGTTGCGTGCAGTCCATGGGAATGATCCGGAAATATTGGGCGAAGATTTTTCAGGCACCGCAGCACTCTCACATCTTTGGGTTCAACGCGATGGGTGCAAAGCAATCGCAACTGATTTCGATCAAGAGAGCCTCAACAAACAGGGTGATCACGAGCGAATCATCAAACACGAGTGTGATGTGCGCGATGCCAGTGATCCATGTGATGTACTTTTCGTGGGCAACTTCTCGATCGGATATCTCCATACGCGAGATGAGTTGGTTGATTACCTCAATCACATCAAATCGCGGCTTACATCCGGCGGCGTATTTATCTGCGACACCTACGGCGGCGACACCGCATACACCCTCGGAGGTGTCCACCGGGCGCATCCAATGCCGGGCGGTAAGTTATGCCGGTATACCTGGGAACAACACGAAGCCGACCCGACGACGGGGATGGTCACCAACCTGATTCATTTCCGGGTGGAACGCGCAGGCGTGATCGAGTTCGAACTCGATGATGCGTTTGTTTATGAGTGGCGATTGTGGTCAATCCCCGAACTGCGAGATGCGATGATGGATGCCGGGTTCAAAGAAACCTTGGTGTACACCAAACTGGCTGATGCGCTCGATGCGGATGGAAATGCGTATGTGCTCCCGGTGGAAGATGGGCAGGAAGAACTCGAAGAGAGTTACATTGTGTTGGTGGCTGGACGGGTATGAATGCTCTCATCCCACACCAAACATGTCATCAGTGCAGCTATGACATGCATGACCGAGCCGCTGGCGAGCCTTGCCCTGAATGTAATATGGCGCTTGATCTCCGCCCAGACATGCCTGGGTCTGAGAAGCTGTCATCAATTCGAATTGGAATCTTGTTTGGTGCTGTGTTGGTGATGCCATTCGTAGCATTGATATCGTTCGTCGGTGTTTTTGTGGCGTTGTACCCTTGCTATCCAAAGAAGGAACTCGAATCCGATTTTCGTATTACACCTCGGGGCGTAACACAACATAGGCTGATAAGAACTTTGTTCAGGGTATGTATAGCCGAATTCGCTGTATTCACCCTGATTTCCTTGATTTGGTCTGACGCACTTAACTGGTGGTAAGCTATAATGTAGCATGACCACCATGAACACCCCCACCACCAGTACCGACACCCTCAGCTCCTACAACCCATCCACCGGCGAACTCGTCGGCACCGTCCCGGTCACGCCTTCCAATCAGGTTGACGCAGTGATCGCCAAGGCTCGTGCCGCGATGCCTGCATGGGCAGCGCTGAGTGCTCAGCAACGAGCAGATATGCTCAAACCTGCAGGCGAAAAAATCCTCGAACGAGCAGATGAACTCGGACGGATTCTTTCTCTCGAACAAGGTAAACCCCTCGCAGAAGGTATCGGCGAAATCACCGGGTGTGGCAATCGCATGAACGACGAAGTCGATGAAGTTGCCAAAGCGATGATCCCTGATGTGCTCACCGATGAAACCGTCGAATCAACACTCTACTACGATCCATATGGCGTGTGTGCAACAATCACTCCTTGGAACTTCCCGGCTTTGATGCCACACTGGACAATCGTTCCCGCCTTGGTTGCGGGCAACACCGTCATTCTCAAGCCTTCGGAACAAACTCCGTTGATCGCAGACGAGTATGTCAAGATCCTCAATGAGTTCCTCCCCGAAGGTGTGCTCCAGATCATTCACGGCGAAGACGATCAAGGCAAAGCACTCGTCGCAGGCGATGTGAACATGATCGCATTCACCGGTTCTAAGAACGCTGGTCAGCACATTATGGCAGCAGCAGCGCCCGGTCTCAAACGATTGATCCTTGAACTCGGTTCAAAGGATCCATGTATTGTGCTTGAAGGCGCAGATCTTGAAAAAGCTGCATCATTCGTTTCGAATAACTCGATGCGGAACTGTGGACAGGTTTGTGTTTCAACTGAACGCATCTATGTCCAAGACTCGATCAAAGAAGAGTTCGTCAACTTGTTGACCGAGAAGGTCAAAGAATACAAAGTCGGCGATTGCCTTGAGGAAGACTCGACCATTGGACCAATGGTGATGAACGAACAGAAGGTCCATGTACTTGCACAGATCGAAGACGCAAAGGCGAAGGGCGCCAAAGTACTTCTTGGCGATACCCCGCTTGAAGGCAACTTCATCCAACCAACGATTCTTGATAATCTGAATCACAGCATGGACATCATGATGATTGAAACCTTTGGTCCCGTCGCATGTATTCAATCCATCGAGACAGCTCAAGAAGCGATCGATCTTGCGAACGATACCGAGTACGGTCTTGGTGCAGTGATCTTTGGTGAAGAACAAGTTGTTCGCAAGCTCGGACGCCAGCTCACCGCGGGGATGGTCGGCGTGAACCGATCACTCGGTGGTGCGAAAGGATCACCGTGGGTTGGCGCACGCAAATCAGGGATCGGATACCACTCCGGTCCGCTAGGACATCGCCAGTTCTGTCAGTTGCGTGTTGTGAGTACAAACGAAGGCTCATAACAGCGGATGACTCACAACTCACCAATCGATGACAATATCCCACGCGATCCAGGCCGCAACGATTCTGATGCGGATGGTTCGTTACATGATTCACATTGGCATGACACATCACCAGATGAATCGCCGTCCAATGAAAAAAGCGATGCACCTCGTTGCGGGAACTGCGGGCATGATCGCACCGGGATATCTCCCGATGCTGATTGCCCAAACTGCTTAAAACGCCAGCAATCCCCGCGATGCACATTCTGTGGGTACGAACTCTCAGGTCTGCTCGTCACACAGAGCTGCCCTGAGTGTGGTAAACCGATATGGGATTCGAACATTCGTCCCCCCACTTCGGGACTCTCGATCGCGTCGCTCGTCCTTGGAATTGTGAGCATCGCGAGTTGCATACTCTACGGCATGCCTGCATTGATCACCGGACCCCTCGCGATTATCTTTGGTGAGATTGCAGTCCGTCAATATAAAAGCGGTGCAAGGGGTGGAAACACAAAGGGATTCGCACTCACCGGCCGCATATGCGGATGGATCGGATTCATCATCGCATTGTTTGTGCTCTGTGGATTCCTCGTGCTTATCTACTTCTAACAAGCACCACTTGTGTTAATCATCTTGTTCACAGAGCTTGAAGGCGAGCATGTACTGTGTGCCATAGACAGGGTACTGAACATGCACACGGTAGGCACGAAGCACATCAGGTTCATATCCGGTTTGGGCACACACATGTCGAACCATATCGGTATACCCAGGCACATCAGGTATATCAAGATTCACTAATCCTGTTCCGAGACACTCAACGGTGTCTGTCGTCGCGAGCCGATTGATCTTCCAGTTGGGATCCAGTACATGGACACTCCCTGATCCGTTTGTGTTGTATACAAAAAGCTCTGGTGTTTGCCCCGGATAGATATCTTCGTGCACAATAAAATCAGTAATCAACGATGCGACAGGCATCATCGGGGTAACGGATACGCCTCGCCGAGTGATCTCGGGGTCTAGATTTCGATCTTGTGCCGCGGGGCTATAGGTCGCTGAGATCAAGTCATACACGGATTTCTTCGAGCATGTCTCAGGCGTAAAAGTATTGATAATCTTCCCGTTTGCTTCAATCGGTGTGATCGGCGCGGGAGGATGTTGACAGTATTGACTGATATCAAACTCTTTGCGGCCGGGGAAGTTTCGCCTCCAATGGGATGGCATATCCTTCATCGGTAACAATATCGGAGTGTCCGGACGCAGCTTCCTCAATCCTGACGCGCCCAAGACAGTCGAAATATCAAGCTTGGCATCATTCTCCGAATTGGGTGTATTGATGGAGCAGGTTAACCACACCTTGCTTTCCACCCCGAAGATCTGACTCATCCCCTTATACACCTGGTATCTGCTTGACTGCTCGAACCGTTCTCGCGAACCTTCGTGTTCGACGCTCAACGCTGCGTTGAGCGCTGCCCGGGTACCAAAGTCCTCCCGAATCAGAGTATCAAACGCATCAACAGATACCATCGCCAACTCAACAGTCTCAGGCAATACGCCCTCGTTGACTGCAGACCGGAGGATCGATCGAAGTGTTTCTGGTCCTGGGATACTGGTAAGCGTTTCCGTGGGACTCTCTTTGGCAACAGAACTCAGCACACGAGAAACCATGACTCGTGAAACATCGAGCGTGCGAGCAAGATCTGTCGGTCGAAGTGAACATCCAGGTACACTCCGTAAGACTTCACTGATCCGAGACCTGAGATCCTCACCAAGCTCATCGGGAGTCACCGGCGTCACCAGTTTCTTTGCATGCCCGTATTGCCCAGTGGGTTTCTTTGATGCTGAGTCCGACACAGAGACTTCCCCTTCACTCCTCTACACTCAGAATTCTGAGCCAATATAAAAAGAACAGTGTATATTGATCTATTTTCTGTTATTCTTGGACACAAGTGACCTGTATGACATCATACAGATATCTTGGTCTATGACCATAGTCCGAAGATGAAAAACATTTAAAATCGATAACGCAAAGAGGATTCGATGAAACAAATTACATTACTGATCGCTGCTGCCGCCTGTTCTTTCCACACTGCATCTGCTCATGCACAGTGGTCCACCGATTCGACTATGCATCAAGTTGTCGCTGACGGATCGGGCGAGCAAGTCCAACCCAAGGTTGTCCCAACCGCTGATGGGGGATGCTATATCAGTTGGTACTCAAGCGTTTCAGGATACGATGTTCGGCTTCAGCGTTTAGACAACGCGGGCAACGAGATGTGGTCGCATAACGGCATTCTCGTCGCTGACCGCGGTTTTTCGTCCACCCAAGATTACGACCTTGATATCGATACATCAGGACACGCCGTACTTGTTTATCGTGATGATCAGTTCGGTGGCACAAAGATTACTGCACAACGCATCGCCCCCGATGGCACACCGACCTGGGGACCAAATGGTATTCAGTTTGGGAACGGAACGGACTTCGTTGCATCCCCTGATATCGCGGCAACAAGCGACGGCAACACCGTCATCGCATGGATCAACAACAGCGATTCGAACCTTGCCAAAATCACTCCTGCCGGCTCAGTCCTCTGGAACGCAACAGTCACCGATCCAGGAGGCCAATCAATTAACCTTGCATCCATGCATGGTTCGGATAATGGCTCAGTGATCCTCTCATGGGTACAGTTCGCAGCATTCTTTGACCCGAAACATATCTATGCAATGAAAATCAACACCGATGGAACCGACGGCTGGGCATCTCCATCACCAGTCTTTGATGGCGGATCACTCCAGTTTGGCAACTTCCCCGAGTTCGTATCAGATGGTTCAGGCGGCGCAGTATTCTCTTGGTACGACACCGCCAACGGCCTCAATGTGTACGCACAGCGCATCGCAAGCGACGGTACAGATGTCTACGCACATAACGGCGTACTCGCATCAACATTCCCAAGCGAACGCGTGTCTCCACAGGTGAACTACGACCAGGAAACTGATTCTGTGTATATTGCCTGGATTGAACTTGCAAACAATCAAGGCGATCACGGGGTGTATGCCCAGCGACTCGATTCGGCTGGAAATCGTATGTGGACGAATAGCGGGAGAGAAGTGTCAACGGTAGATTCCAACGAATCAGGTTCGATCAACGTCCAAATCGCAGACGGCAACATGGTCGCACTCTGGATTGAAAACACAGGTGGATTTGGCCTCGATCAGGTCCATGCACACGCACTCACCTCGCATGGGGATGATGCGTGGGACGATGGAACCGTGATCCTTGCATCTGATCTTGGACAACGCGCCAGACTTGTCTCTACGACGAGCACTGATGATGCCGTAATCGCAGGTTGGCAGATCGGAGACTTCGGGGTTGCAGATCTCGAAACGCACAATATCAATACCGACGGCACACTTGGCGCTTCAGTGTGTATCGCCGACCTCACAGGCGAAGGGGATCTCAACTTCTTCGATGTTTCCGCGTTCCTCAATGCATTCTCAGCAATGGACCCGATCGCAGACTTCACCGATGATGGTGTGTTCAACTTCTTCGATGTCTCCGCGTTCCTCAACGCATTCACAGCCGGTTGTCCATAATAACCCGCATCATCTCAACTCATTTCATCTCAATACCATGAGCAGAAATTGGACACGCCCCGTTGGTTTCCCAGCGGGGCGTGTTCGCAGCTCGATGCAGCTGGTAAGCCGAGTTCTGTCCCACGATCGGTTTCTGATCCATTCCTTATGACGGGGGCTGTGGATCAGACCTGATCGCGTGGGCGACTATTTCTCTGCCCGTGCTGTTGCCAACACGATGAGGAGCAAACGCTCCCAGCACCCTACCCGAGCCAATCGTGCGGATCGCACATGACTCTGCTTGGGCTTGCACGCGGTGGGGTTTACCTAGCCCCGATTGTCACCAATCAGGCGGTGCGCTCTTACCGCACCTTTTCACCCTTACCTGTTCTGGATCAGACCCGAAGGTCAAACCAGTCATCGGCGGTTCATTCTCTGTGGCACTTTCCCTCGTCCCAAGCTGCGCTCCAAAGAGCTTGTTAGAACGGGTGGGCATTACCCACCACCGTATCCTGTCGTGCTCGGACTTTCCTCCCGTTGGTCTCCCCATCCGAAGACAGATCAATCAACGAGCAGTCGCCTTGCTGCATCACTCAACTATACGCACACACTTTACACATCGTTCACATGCATCCAATCGGATTTTCGCATACAATCCGGGTATGTCCAAAGCCCGCTGTGTCCTCTGGCTCAATCCTGACCAGGCGCCAACCCTCAAACGAGTGCTCGCACACGCTGATATCGAACTGATTGCTGCTGGTTCTCCCGACTCGGGTCGAACCGGACAGGTCGCATCTGATCTCGACTGCGATCCTGTCGATGACATTCGCGTCGCGTTAACGAGCATTGATGCTGACCTGCTGATCCTTGCCGCTCCGGGTTCGTTTGCTGATCAAGCCAATGACGCGGATCTGGATGCCCTTAAAGCTGCCCACGCTCGAAACCTATCCGTCGCGACCTTCGAACCCATCCCCGCGACCTCCACAGGCATTGGAGGCACCTCTTATGTCGATGCGTTAAGCACCGGAGCGCTCGACGAGCTTGTTCAAATGATCCCGCTCACTCGGCACACCCCCCTGATTGACGAGCTCTACACAGTACTCGAAACTTTCGGACCGATCCGTTCGTGCAATATCACTCTGGGGATGCCCCAACTGATCGGATCACTGGGCGCACGATTGTTCGACGCGATGGATCTCATCCGCTCACTCGTTGGCGTTCCCGGAGTGGTCGATGCAAGTTACATTTCACCTTCCGCAGGAAGAGGAATGCATCCCCTCCCGGGTCAATCCCTTCGCTATCTTCACGGCGAGTTCACACTCAACCTTCGATTCTCCGACGGCCGATGCGGCGCGGTCCTCCTCACCAATCAAGTCGGCGCATCCACCATTCACCTCAACATGATCAGCGCTGAGGGACACATCATCGCGGATCACACAGGATTCAAATGGTTTAACCCATCAGGTAAAATGATCGACTCATACACTACTCCCGATCTCGGAAAAACTGATGCGAACAACCTCGATCCGTCCGAGATTGCAGTTGCCAATCAGCTCATCGAACTCTGCTCGGGGGTTGGTCCGCAACGAGCACCGATCGACTACCAAGGTGTGCTCTCGATGGCGCATGCCACACTGCTGAGCACTCGCACCGGACAAGGCGAATCACCTCGCGCCGTGGATCAACTACTACTCTCGATGTAAACAAATCCGAATCATGCCCACTTGGTCATGTGCCACTTCTTCTTACCTCTACGGATCGCGATGAACTGTCCGTGAAGCAAATCGGCCTCCGTCAGCTTGGTGTCGATCGTGATCTTTGTGCCGTTGATGGATACTGAGCCTTCGTTCAAGAACTCGCGTGCTTCACGATTCGATGACGCAAGATTCGTCCCCTTGAGCATCTCGATCATGTCAACACCATCTGCGAGATCTGCTTTCGCATGTTCAGTCGTCGGCACACTTGCAAACACTTCGAGCATGGTGGTTGCATCGAGCGAACTGATCTCGCCGCTGAATAACGCTTTGCCCGCCGCTTCCGCGTTCTCCATCTCTGCCTTGCCGTGAAGGATCATCGTCGCCTGCTGTGCAAGCGTGCGTTGGAGTTCTCGCTTGCCCGGGTTCTCACCATGACGAGCGATCAACCCTTCCACCTCATCCTGAGGCAAGAATGTAAACACTTTGATCCAGTTCTTCGCATCCTCATCCGAACTGTTGAGCCAGAACTGGTAGTACGCGTAAGGCGATGTCCGATTCGCAGTCAGCCAAATCGCACCCTTCTCAGTCTTCCCAAACTTCCCGCCGTCGGCTTTGGAGACGAGCGGAGCGGTAAGACCGAAAGTCTTCGCAGGCTCATCCTCATTCAACACAGCTTGTCGACGAATAAGATCACTCCCGGCAACGATGTTGCCAAACTGATCACTCCCCCCGAGTTGGACGGTGATGCCTTCATGTTCGTACAAGTAGGAGAAATCGTATGATTGCAGAATCATGTACGAGAACTCGGTGTAGCTGATCCCTTGCTCGCGGTTGTTGAGTCGTTCCTTGACTGATTCCTTCTGCATCATCATGTTCACACTGAAATGCTTGCCGATATCGCGAAGGGCTTCGATGAATGAAATCTTGCTGAGCCATTCATGGTTGTTCTTGAGCAAGAAATCCTTGCCTTCATCTCCGAGCACAGATGAGAAGATCGGGCGCTGCTTATTGATAAAGTTATCGATAGTCTCTGGTGTGTTGAGCTGGCGCTCCGCGGATTTACCTGATGGATCGCCGATCAGACCGGTCCCGCCGCCCATGACCACGATCGGAGTATGCCCCGCGCGTTTGACGTGAGCCAAAAGCATGATCGGGACGAGATTACCGATAGTCAATGAATCCGCAGTCGGATCAAACCCCGCGTAGATCTTGCGTGTGCCGCTCTCAAGATGCTTGCGCAATCCCTCGGGATCGGTGCAATCCTTGAGGAGGCCGCGCCATTCGAGTTCGTTGATAAGATCTGGGATTTGTGTCTTGGTATCGCTCATGGTCACAGAGGATAGGTCAATCGGGCAAAGAAAAAGGCGTGCTGCGTATGACTCAAGTCTGTTTTAAGGCAGTTTGGGTTCAAGCAACCAATCCGCACTCGTCGCGCGATCGGACCAATGCTGCATGTCGTTGAACTCTTCCCATCCCCACTGCTCGGCGTGCCCATCGAGCATGCCCGCTATCCCTTTGCCGTTATACCGGAGACTGACGAAACCAGAGTTTTGTCCTGGTCTTTCGGCTTGCTCGTCATACGCATCACCCCAGGTTCGTCCATTGAATGAATACAGGTTCGGGGGACTCACCCGGAAATACCCTTCAAGCATTCCATTACTGTTCAAAGGTGGTGAGGTCGGCACCTCCCGCGCGGATGCGAACACCATCTGATTACTCGCTCGACGCACTTCATAGTTTTTGGATACATAGAACTTGCCAAACAAGCTTCTCCCTCTTTCGGTGAATGCTGTGTCATCCCCTGGTGCGCCGCCACCAACGAAATGAGAGTTGAGTCCGAATGATGGATAGAGACTGATAATGTATCTTAACGCTGCATCGGAAGAGGAACCTGATTCTGCGCCGTAGGCAACCGCAAGTGCTTCAACTACCTTTGGATCTTGATAAAGCCCTTCAAAGCTCCCATCGAAGTAGGAGATCAATCGCCATGGGTAACGCGAACCGATAGTCCTACCGAGTTGCTCTCCATTAAAATCCCGAGGATCAGACCCGCTTGCAACCAACTTGTTCCAGTTTGGTCCGTCTGGAAAACCGATCAACAGTCCCCCTCGATTGTCATCAGCATACATCGAGTAGGCGAGCATTGTCTGCCGCATCCCAGATTGTTCACGCACCGCTTGTGCAGTGACTCGTGCATTGCCGAGCGCTGGAAGAAGAATCCCAATCAGCAATGCGATGATCGCGATGACCACAAGCAGTTCAATCAATGTGAAACCGCGTGCGATAGGACACTTCGAGTCACGCATCATCTCTTGCATTGG
The DNA here is from genome assembly GCA_963976235.1 of uncultured bacterium. Classification (GTDB taxonomy): domain Bacteria; phylum Planctomycetota; class Phycisphaerae; order Phycisphaerales; family UBA1924; genus UBA1924. The sequence goes on along the minus strand of CAXBJM010000001.1, from coordinate 286,331 downwards.
GTTGATCGAAAACAGGGATCGTTTCATGGCATCCGGTTCCTTGCCTAGCTTAACAACGCATATTATCGACATTCTTTCTTTCCAAATGAGATTCATTCTCATTTGCTGTGGGTATTATACACTTTCGCTGCAACTGATTCTCATTTACCACGAACTAATTCTGGTATACAGGCATCATTCTCACGCAGCAATATGTACATGTGCTCGCAAACGCAAAGGACACACCATGACCACCCAACTGTCACAGACATTTCGCTCGCTGCTCTTGATCGGTACGATCACAAGCGCAAGCGTTGCTCAGACACAGGTTATCGAAGTTGATTACACCGTTCCTACGCTCGACCGTTGGAACTATCCGTTTAATGGCTCGCCTGGAACCCGCTTGTCCGGGTCGACCTTCGGTGCAGTTGAACTCGAAGGATTCGATGACCATGATGCGCAACTTGTGCTCGGGTTTTCGACCATTGAAGACATCCTCGATGGGCTCGACCCATCGGAGTACCGCGTACTCTCTGCAACGGTGACCATCACCAATACCAATGCTGACGAGTTCCGCTACGACCCAACCTATGACACGCATGATACTTACATGTTCTTCGACGAATCACTCGATACCGATCTGGGTCGACCAATCAACCTCTGGGCTGCTGGGTATCGTAATGGGTTCGACCAATCAACATGGAACGAGTTCACCACCTTCGGGGGAATCCCTGATGTAGACCCAGCTCAGGGCGCTCGGAATCTCTTCGCAGCGTATTTCCCTGATGGCGCCACCGCGACGGATGTATCGAACAACTTAAAAGAAGAGTTTGATGCAACGCCGATGGCTATCGGTCAAGCGGACACCGTCACACCCGGAGACACAGTCCCTGCAGACACAACATTCAGCTTTGATATCGATCTCTGCGATCCTGCAACACAAACATATATCGCCAATGGACTCTCAATGGGTGAAGTTCGATTCGTCGCGACATCACTAAGCACCGCCAGCGGCGGCGACGGCGGCGGCACCGGCGATGTCCTCTACCCAATCTGGTACACACGCGAAAACCCAATCGCACAGATCTTTGGGTTCACTCCAACCCTACACCTACGGGTCCGCATCGGAAACCCAGGCGATTACAATGCAGACGGCTCATTCAACTTCTTTGATGTTTCTGCGTTCCTCTCAGACTTTAACGCAGGTTCGCTCGACGCGGACCTGACAGGCGATTGCACATTGAACTTCTTCGATGTGTCCGCATTCCTCTCTGCATTCCTTGCAGGCTAACCCCACCCCCCACCACCACCCGAGTGCTGCACTTGTAGTTTGCAGCTCATCTGGACAGGAGAATTTAGATATGAAGACTTTGGCAATAGCAACCATTTCTCTCGCAGCGACCCTTTCATCTGCGGGCGTCACATCATTCACAGAAACCTTTGAATCCGGCGCCAATGACTGGCTTCAGGGTTCATTCGTCGCGCCTGGGTTCAATGCCGCCGGCGCACTAGACGGCAGCGCCTACATAAGCTCCACCGCGGATCTTAACAGCGCGGGTCCTTTCGGACTCATCGTTTTCCGCGGTCACAGCGAGTTTAACGCATCAAACAATGCATTCGTCGGTGATTACAATGCCAACGGCATCAACCGCATAACCTTCGACCTTCGTCACAACGCAGGTATTGATCTCGGAGTTGCACTCCGTGTTGCCGGGCCTAGCAACTTCCCTGGTTTCGCGGTCGAACTCAATGACGCAGTCTCATCGGACGAATGGGTATCACTCTCGTTTGATCTTGATTTCTCAAACCCATTGCTCACACTTGAAGGCCCTCCAACCCCTGATTTCTACAACAGCGTCATGAATGCTGTTGGGAACATCCAAGTGTCGATTGATCGACCGGATGGGCTCACCACCCCGTTAGTGGTTGACTTTGATCTTGACAATGTTTCGATCACCCCGGCACCATCGGCATTGGCGATGCTCTCATTGGGTGGATTGATCGCGACTCGTCGCAAACGATAAGCGTTGAATCAATCAGATTTCAATGCCCGATGCGTTCTCGTATCGGGCATTTTTTATGATGATCGCTGACTCACCAATCGAGCATGCGCGGTATTGATCGCATCAATGCTCCGATCGCATCCTATATATGATCGGCCGAGTTCTTGAGCAGCGACGAGTGTGGTCCCCGATCCACAACAAGGATCAAAGACAGTTCCTTGCTCAGGGCAGCACGCACCAACAAGTAGTTTGAGAAGTGCCAACGGTTTCTGTGTCGGATATCCAACGCGTTCTTCTGCCATATTGTTGAGCGTCGGAATATCAATCACATCTGTTGCTTTTTTGAGTTGCCCCTTCATCCGATTGCTCGTCGCGGGCACCATCGGAGGCTCGAAGTAGTACAGCTTGGGATCGATACAATAGAACAATATGTCGTCATGCTTGCGAGCAAATCGGCGCGGAGAAGACCCCCCAAGCCCGTAGCGCCAGACGAGATGATTCACAAAGCATGATTCTCCGAGCAGTTCATCAAGCACCACTCGAACACGGTGCGATGTGCGCCAATCCACATGGATGAGTAACGAACCTGCCTGCTTGATCTTCGGAATGGTCGCCTGAATCCGTTGCGTGAACCATTCGACCCAATCGTCAGTGGTTGCCCATGAATCTTGGTATGCCCCCGCTTTCGCGGACTGCACTTTGCCTGTATTGAATGGCGGATCGACATAAAAAAGATCGACCGATGCATCACTGAGGTGCTGCACATGGTCGATCCATTCAGAATGTATAATGTCTTGAATCACAATTGATTGTCACACTGGTTTAACAGGCGCACGACCAACTGAGTAGTAGTGGAATCCGAGTTCGCCGAGATGCTGACGACGGTACAGGTTTCGGCCATCAAAGATGACCTTGCCCTTCATCACGCTTGCCAGTTTCTCGAAGTTTGGGCTTTTGAACTCTGCCCAGTCTGTCGAGATCACCAACGCATCCGCGTCTTTGCAACACTCATACATGTCATCCATGATCTTGATGGTGTCACCCATTTCCTTGCGTACATTTTCAGCAGCAACAGGATCAAAGCCGGTGCATGACGCGCCGTACCCGAGTGCTTTGCGGACGAGAGTCAACGCAGGAGCTTTACGAATATCATCGGTGCGTGGTTTGAATGCCAGACCCCAGAATGCGATCTTCTTGCCTTGCAGTCCAGATTCGCCTCCAAAGTGGCCGAGAATTTTATTGAAGAACAAGTTGCGTTGGCGTTCATTAGTGCCATGAACTGCGTTTGAAAGTTGTGTTGTAATACCCGCCTTGTCACCCATCATAATACATGCGAGTGTATCCTTGGGGAAACACGAACCGCCGTAACCTAAGCCTGGATGGAGGAATGCGTGCCCAATGCGTGAATCAGAGCACATGCCTTCGCGGACACGATTGATATTGGCGCCGTAGGCTTCACAAAGATTCGCCATCTCATTGATGAACGAAATTTTGGTCGCCAAGAAGTTGTTCGATGCGTACTTCACCATCTCTGCTGAGAGCACATCCATCACGAAGACCGGATGCCCGTTGCGCACGAATGGGTCGTAGAGATCACGGAAGACTTCTCCGACTTCATCCGACTCAACACCAACGACTACACGATCGGGCTTATTAAAGTCCGTGACCGCGTCGCCTTCTTTGAGGAACTCGGGGTTGTCCGCGACATGGAACTCGATATCGCCAACGATTTCAGCGATGCGTTCTTTGACCCGGAATGTTGTGCCAACTGGTACAGTTGATTTCACAACGATGATCTTTGCCTTGGCATCTGGACCGAGTTCTTTGATTGCATGACCGATATCATCTGCAGCACCATCAATGAAAGTCATATCGGTGTGCCCCTTCTCATCCGATGGGGTGCCAACACAGATGAAGATCATCTCCGCTGCTTGGTACGCAGCCATCTTGTCGAGGGTGTAGGTCAACCGACCTGCTTGACGGTTCTTGACCATCAAATCGGTAAGACCTGGCTCATAAATCGGACAGATATCCGATTCAAGTTTTTTGATCTTCTCGGGATCTACATCCAAGCAGATCACATCATTGCCTGAGTTGGCAAAGCACACGCCCGTTACGAGCCCAACATATCCGGTTCCAACCATGGTCAGTTGCATACAATCAATCCTCCAAATGGGTCATCGAGTGTAGTCCCGCGAGTCTCATATGGGTACCTGATACACACAACTGGGTACTCAATGTGGATTCCGTCTGATAACGAGACTCGCGGCAATAAACCCACCTATCATTACATCAATATTCTCGGCAAGAAAGAACGCCCGGTTCTCTCGATTCACGAGCATTTGGAGATTCGCTGCAATGAGTTCGTCCACTATGTCCAATAAATCATCCAGACAGAAAAAGCTTGCTGATAAAGCGGCAAAGAACGCTGAACAGACAGGTGTTTGGTCCGCATCAAACACCAATATCCATGAGCTCTATCAGCTCTCTGTTCAGAATGTCGAATCTGAGATCGATTTCATTGATGAGACATTCGAGCAAATTCGTGGGAGAAAAGCGGTTACACTCCGTGAAGATTTCTGCGGCACAGGCAACACTTCCGCAGAATGGGTCCGTCGACGCACAACCAATACCGCAATCGGGCTCGATCTTGATCAACCAACGCTCGACTTTGGTCATCAAACACATGTCGCGAACCTCGATGAAGATGCAGCGAGCCGAATATCATTGATCCACCGGAATGTCCTCACCCCAGGCGATGCAGGGGGTTCTGACTGTGTCTTAGCAATGAATTTCAGTTACTGGCTCTTCAAAACCCGTGAAGACCTCCGCAACTACTTTATTGCAGTCCGTGAAAGCCTTGGTGAACAGGGCGTTTTCTTCCTCGATCACTACGGCGGCTCGGAAGCGATGACCGAAACTCGGGAAGCAAAGAAAATTGACGATGGCCCAGGCCGCGAGTTCACCTATATCTGGGAACAAAAGCACTTTAATCCAATCACAGGCGATATGGAATGTCGAATTCATTTTAAGTTCCCGGATAAGACAAAGCTCAATGACGCCTTTGTCTATCACTGGCGCCTCTGGTCCATGCCAGAAATTCGCGAACTACTCTCTGAGGCTGGTTTCGCAAATGTAGTTGTCTATTGGGAGGGTGACGATGAGGATGATGATGAAGAAGGTAACGGCGAGTACGAACCAACGCTCGAGGGCACCGCTGATCCCGCGTTCATTTCATACATCGTTGCGTATGACTAACTCCCAAAGATAAAGATTGGATGAATGTATATGCAAGGCGTTCTCGATATCCCATTTGAACTCGCCAGCCTCCAAGAGTTGCTCGCACAGTCACTCCCCCGAGTAGAGACGGTGTTCGCGGAGCAGCTTGTTTCTGATCTCCCACCGGTTGATGAAATGTGCCAACACATTGAACGCTACCGTGGAAAGATGCTCCGCCCAACACTTGCGATTCTGTGTGGTATTGCTGCCAATCCAAAGAGCGATACACTCATTGCTCTCAAGGAATTCGACCAACTCATCACACATGCCCATATTATCAGTGGCGCTGTTTGCGAGATGGTCCATATGGCAACGCTCGTCCATGATGATGTCCTGGATGAAGCTGAAATCCGTAGGCACGGCCAGACAATCAATATGCTCAAAGGCAATGAGGTTTCTGTTATCCTCGGAGACTACCTCATCGCGTCTTCATACGAGCTCTGTTCATCGCTTAACTCCCCGATCCCATCTCAAATCGTCGGCAACGCGTCAGCGATCATGTGCACTGGAGAGTTGCTCCAACTTCATAATCGTGACAACTTGTCGATGGATGAATCGACCTATATCGAAATCCTTGAACGCAAAACCGCTGCACTCATTGGTGCTGCATGCGAACTGGGAGCGTTGGCAACACTCGGATACGACCAATCCAACAATCCAGTTACTCACGCATTGAAATCCTTCGGACAGTATCTTGGTATCGCATTCCAGATTCAGGACGATGTTCTTGATCTCCTCGGCACCGAAAAAGATGTTGGTAAATCGGTGGGCAAAGATCTCGAAAAAGGCAAACTCACCTTCCCAGTGATCCATCATCTCGAAAACATAGGTGTAACAGACGGCACACGCTCACTCATGATGCTTCAAAAAGCGGCATCAGGTGACCGCTCAGTATTCCCCGAAATCACCCAAGCAATCCGTGAAACAGATTCAGTCAAAGCAACCCAGACACTCGCGCACATCTATGTGCAAAGAGCGAAGGATGCACTCGTAGACATCCCTGAATCTGCTGCCAAATCCATGCTTGAACTGATCGCTGATGCGGTCGTCAACCGCTCGTTCTAAACCAACAGAGACCAGCTCAATGCCTAAACGCGCTTTCCATCTCTATCAGCGCAAACGGGTGGTCAATATCAATGTCAATGTGCTCGTCGCGGGCTTGCTCTCAATCCTGATCGCCAAGTATCCCATCATGATTCTATCCGGTATGATTGGGCACGAACACAAGTTCAAACTCTCCGTCTTGGCATATGTGATCGATACGACGATTGATGTTGGGCTGTACTTTGGGCTTCACTGGATCGCGAACCACTGGCGTCCTGCACAGAGTTCCAAGATCATCGATAATCTGACAACACCGGCAAAATCACGCACAAACAACTTTATCGTTGATGTTGCCAAAGTCCAAGCAGAACGATTAGCGCTCGTCCCGATCTTCGCCCTCATCGCGATGGGCGGCATGTGGGCATTGCAACACTTCTTCGAGTTCAAACCTGACTGGGCTTTTGTTACATCGTTTATTGCTGCAATGCTCGTCACCCGTGTCATTCATACTGTCTGGGGCTACCAATCTGGCACCTTTGTTGACAAGCCCATCGAACCAGCGGACATCAACAATAGCTCAGCCGGTGAGCCTGACGATGAACCCAACCACGAAGGATCTAACTAACCATGTGCGGCATCGCGGGCATCATCAAGATTCACGATCCCAAGGATGGCACGCCCCCACACCCGTTGGAAGCCATCCCCGAAACCTGGCTCGATATCCTCGACGAATCCATCAAACACCGAGGCCCTGACGGACAGGGACGATTCCGCGATCGCGCAATCCGCGACGACGGCACCATCGCCGATGTCGCCCTCGTCCACCGAAGACTCAGCATCATCGACCATGAGGGCGGCACCCAACCCATGGTCCATGACGGCGACTGCCTCCGCCCAGACCTGACCTACCAACCAGGCGACACCCCAATCATCGCATCCGAGATTGAACCTGACAAACCGTTAGTCACTGTCGTATTCAATGGCTGCATCTACAACCATCGAGAACTCCGAACCGAACTCGAAGCCGCCGGGCATGTGTTTGAGACGGATCATTCTGATACAGAGGTGTTGGTGCATGGGTGGCGGGAATGGGGTTACAACCTTTATACGAAGATTGAAGACGCTTCGATGTTTACATACATCACTTGGGATACATTAAAGCCCAATCTCCATACTGCTCGTGATTTCTTTGGACAAAAACCGCTCTATTTTTCTACAGACTTACCCACAAGTGCGATCGAATTGCTCAATGAACAACCTGCACTCACCGTCTTTTCAAGCAACATCTCTGGTCCTACTCAAATTACAAAATCTACATCTCTTTCGCCATCTCTCACGAATGAATGGATTGTCACTGGCCATGAACTAGGCGAGGGACCAACTTCGCGTGTATATGAGTTTGCTCGCCATGGATGCTGGGCAGCCCCCCAAAACATAGCATCATCTCTCACTATGAAAGAGGCATTATCCTCCAAACTCCAAGAACTCATTTCTCCTGAACCCAAAGAACAAATCCTCCCCAAACGCCACTTACTCAGAACCCAACGCAAACTCCAAGCAATGCGTGTACAAGATATTGATACGCTTCTTCGCGAGCGGGTGAAAGAACGGCTCAACGCCGATGTCCCTGTCGCTTGCCTTCTCTCGGGTGGTGTCGATTCCTCACTTATATCCGCGTATGCCCAAGAACTCACAGGAAGCCTCACGACGATCACCGTCAAAATGCCCGACGACCGATTTGACGAATCGAAGTACGCCGCCGAGGTCGCTAAGCATCTTGGGACAAAACATCATGTAGTCGAAGCACAACCCGATGCCGCAAATGACCTCGTATATCTAATCAATCAAGCCGGCCTGCCATTCGGTGACTCTTCACTCTTGCCGACCTACTGGGCGTGCCGAGCTGCGAGTAAACACGCAGGGGTTGTTCTCACTGGCGACGGCGGCGATGAACTCTTCGTCGGTTACCATCGCCACTTCGCTTCCTCGCAACTTAGCAGCTTGGGTATCCCACTCTGTCTTCCAATGCGGCTCTTTCCGCTTCGCATTCTCCCTCGCCGATCCCCAATCTCAAAATGGTCAAAGGCATCTCGGATGATCGAGGCCTACAGGCGTATTAGCTATGATGTACTTCTTGCAATCTTCACACCATCCGATGCAAAAAAACTTTTAGGGAAAAGCTGCCCAAAGTTTGGTTGGATGAATACTGAAAACTCACCTTGGGAACAGGCAATTGGCGATCTTGATTTTATGCTCCCAAGCGATTATCTCCGTAAAGTTGATCTTGCTTCAATGGCATCCGGAATCGAAACACGCGCCCCATTTCTTGATCGGCGAGTGCTCCTCGCATCGATTCAACTTAAGGAGATGCTTCATACTCGACTTGGGTTTTATTCAAGGAGCAAGCCCAAAGCCCTCCTCAAACAAGTCGCTCGCAAATACCTCCCCGATCACATCGTCGATCGACCAAAGCAAGGCTTCGCGATTCCCATCGGCGAGTGGTTCCGCACGGACTACGGCGACATGCGCCAACTCCTCTATGACCACCTTGAATCGACCAACCCATTTCCTGGGCTCGCAGAGGCAGGGATTGATATCAACATGAAGTTTGTGCAACAAATGCTCCGCGAGCATGACGCAGCTGGGGAGAAGTCGATCAATCCTTGGCACGGGCGCGATCATTCTCAAAGGCTGTACATGATGCTTGTACTCTCGATCTGGAGCAAGTGGCTCGATCGAATCCGTACAGAATCACAAGCTGGTTGATGCATAAAAAAACCCACGCTAAAGCGTGGGATTGTATATGATAGAACAATATCAATGGTTAGCTTTGAGCAACCTTGCCGTCGATGTGTACATCCATCTGTGGGTACGGGATGCCGATCCCTGCGTTGTCGAGTGCGTACTTCACATCACGGGTGAGTTGGTCTGTCACACCCCAGAAGTCTGCGGCGTTACACCAAACACGGACGGACCAATCGATCGATGAGCCTCCAAGTCCGGTGAGCACGACTTTGGCTTCAGGATCTTTGAGCACATTTTCACACGCCTCGGCAGCTGCCAAAAGCACTTCACGAGTCTTATCAACATCTGCACCGTAATCAGTACCAACCTCTACGGATACCCGTCTTGTTGAATGATATGAAACATTCTCGATCGTATCACCAAACACCGAACCATTGGGAACAATGATACGGCGGTTATCGGGAGTATCGAATGATGTTGTAAAAAGACCAATCTCGAATACTTTCCCCGTCGTGCCACCAGCACTGACAACTTCTCCGACCTTAAACGGACGGAAGAACAGGAGCATAACACCCGCTGCAACATTTCCGAGCATGCCAGACATCGCCATGCCAACCGCGAAACCTGCAGCAGCAAGTACCGCTGCAAAGCTTGTTGTTTCAACACCCAATGTTCCCAGAATAGCGATTCCACCAGCCAACAAAATCACGTAACGGATCATATTGCCAAAGAACCGCGAGAGGGTTTCTTCGACATTAGCTTTACGGCAGGCCTTGGTTGTTAATCTTTTGACCCAACTCGCGAGAAAGAGCACGATAATAATCAGTACAAGTGCCTTAGCGATCGGCATACCGACGGTCTCCCAAGCAAGAATCCAGGTGTCTCCGCTCATATCACCATCTGCGACCCGCTCAACCAGATCTGCTATTCCTAGTTCGGATGACGAAGTCACTTCGACTGTTGGTGATTCTTGTTGTGTCGCCGCATCTGTTGCGGCATTCGTTGCTTCTTCTTGAAACATGGATGCTTCCTATTGTTTTATGTGACTCTTATACCCCAGATTGGATCATATCTACATTTACATCCATCCTCTTTGCTTTGGGCAAGATTCCCTGAACTAAAATTCACCCTAGTATGAACTTCTGACCGATATTTTGTCAGTCCCTCATGTTGGTGAATGTTCGCTGACACTAGATTTTAAACTGAAATTGCCTGTAGTATTTTCTGTACTTCTTGATAGAATTGCTGGTGTATTGGAAGAATCACCGAAAGGGTAAATGTGAGCAAGCAAGCACCATCTCATCCCGACCCGCTCGATCCTTCAGATAAGAGTATGGATTTGGGTAGACGACAAATGATCAACCTTACTGCCAAAGCAGGTACTGCAGCGATCGCTCTTGGTGCACTCTCCACACTCAATGGATGCGCTTCCTCAGCCCAAACACGAAACAAAAAACTCAACGGGTCTATCGGATCACCAATCCCCTCAGATCCAATCTCACATACTCAAAAACCTACTCCTGTGTACACCCCGAGCCCGAAGCCTACCACACAAATTGCGACGACACTCCCGCTCTCATCTATCCCATCATTTGTCATCCCACGCAGCAAGTGGACGAGCGAAGCACCCAAACGATGGCTCGCAGATCCGATGACAACCATCCGGCGGATCACGGTACATCATGACGCGATCATGCCTGTCCCCTCTGGAAGCTATTCAGATTCATTGCGACGAATGCAACTCATCCGTACCGGACACCTCAACAACGGATGGGCTGACATCGGATACCACTTTGCGATCGACCCCAGCGGCCGAATTTGGCAAGCTCGACCGCTCGAACTCCAAGGTGCTCATGTAAAAGACAACAATCCAGGAAATCTTGGGATCGTTGTCTTCGGAAACTATGAGAAAATCAGACCAACACGAGCATCGCTCAGCTCTGTCAATAAGATGATCACTTATGCGATGGAACGATTCAATGTTCCACTCGATGCGATCCTTACTCATCGGGAATTGCGAAGCACTGCTTGCCCTGGTCGTTATCTGCAAGAGCAGATGAACATCACCCGTGCAAATGGGGGCAAGCTCGCGCTTGCTGCAAGTGCGCTACATACACATTCTTAACAATCGCGAGCTAACAACCAATAGCATTCAATCAACTGGTTGAGCTTGCACTTCTTGGACTGCGTCTTGTGCTTCATGCACATCGGCGCCATGTTCAGGCATCCCGAAGATCGCAGAACCAACGCGAACAAGATTCGCACCTTCTTCAATCGCAACTTCGTAATCACCACTCATACCCATTGAGAGCAGGTCGAAGTGACCTTCCCCAACACCTTCTCGAACCATATCCTCGTACAACTCTCGACAGCGTGTAAAGTGCGGCCGAGCTTCTTCAGGTGAGGTACCGATTGGCGCCATGGTCATGAGTCCACGAACACGGACATTGATCATGGTATCGATCTGTTCCGCGATCGCTGCGGCAGCGGCAATCGGAACACCAAACTTTGAATCTTCATTGGAAACATTCACCTGCAAAAGCACATCAATCGTGCAATCAAGCTTATTGGCGATCTGCTGAATTTCTTCCGCAAGTCGCAAGCTATCGACGGAATGGACCAATCGTACCAGATCCGCCACTTTGCGTACTTTGTTTCTTTGGAGATGCCCAATCATGTGCCAACGAACAGGGCTTGATGGATCAAAGCCGGCATGTTCACCCGCAACGCGTGGGAGCTGGCGCATGCGATCAAACCACTCATTAATAATACTTGCTCGCTGTGAAAGCTGTTGAACTTTGTTTTCACCGAAATCCCGATGTCCTAGCTCGATGAGTTCACGGATATCTTCTGGTTCTGCAAACTTAGTTACTGCAATCAGATACACCGAATCAGCCGTTCGCCCGGATCGTTTGGCAGCATCAGCAATGCGTTGTTTCACTTCCGTGTAGCGTTCTTTGAGAGTGGACATATGACCTCCTGTCATCTTCATAATTTGTATCTATCTTGACACCGAGAATACCCGAAATCACACATAATTTCAGCGCTCTTCACCTGAATCATCACCCGATATTCACCTGTTCAATGATTCAGACATCATGGAGACCCGCCATTCCAACTACTCCCCCGACGATCAGGGCTCGTTGGAGAGTCTGTACCAACTGGTTCTGGCTTAGCTTTCCATCGGCCATATCCGAGCTCAGAATCTCGCTCGGACGGGTCCTGGGCATCGTCTGTGAGCCCAAATCGCTCATCTACTGACTGGTCTGCACCGGATGCGGTATCAAGCTCAACTCTGCGCTGCTGGACTTTACATCCTGTAAGAGTGGCGCAAATTCCAAAGAGGAGTCCGCTGCAAATGAGTATCCGTGATGAAAGTTGTCGATTCTTCATAGTGCAGTATACGCAGACGAACACAAAGAGCTCCATGCAAGTTGTACCCTATCTACGCGTACCAAAATCATGAAACAACCCATTAGAGTGGTTCTTTGGGGATATCAGGTCCTGCACTATGTGGTGGAGGAACATTCCCAGGATCATCACTCACCCGATCATTGAGCTCACTTAATCTTGATTCTAACTGCATGAGACGACGCGACATTTCCAACACAACCTTATTCATTTGTGCGATTTCAGCAGACAATATCTCAATATGGCGATCTGCATACCCAGAAGTCTCTTCGAGTTTCTCGATCCTGTTTCCATGCCCGTCGGGTTGACCTTGTGAATCTTGATGCATGCGATAAGTTTATCCCTGTACGGACAAAATCCGGTGCAGAAATTCATTTTCACAATAATTCAGTTGTTTAACCTGCTTTGGCAACCTGTACACGATTGCCTTGGGTATCGGTTGCGATGACAGTGTTTCGCCCGCTTTGCTTGGCAGTGTACAAGTTCCGATCCGCTTGCTCAATGATCGCAGCCGGCAACACACTGCTCGTAGTACCACTTTCCAGACCGTTGATGCCTACAGAAAGGGTGACTCGCCTGCTTGGATGATCTGACCAAGTAACTTGTTCACAGCGAACTCGAATTCGTTCGCAGAGCAAATACGCTTGCTCGGGAGATGTCTCAGGCATGATCAATACAAACTCTTCGCCACCATATCGACAGGCAATATCAACTGATCGACATTCTTGGAGAATGATTTTGGCAACGCCTGAAATGACCTGATCCCCTGCTGGATGGCCATAGGTATCGTTGATTTGCTTAAACTTGTCAAGATCAATCATTGCCATCGACAAGGGGTTACCGTGTCGAATCGCTCGATCGTATTCTTCTTGCAAGCGATCGTCAAAGTATGAGCGATTGTATAAACCACTCAACCCGTCAATCTGAGCCTTTTGAGAGAGCATTTGAAGCAGTGCATGCATCTTGAGTGACGATCGTACCCGTGCTCTGAGCTCTGTCAGTTCGAACGGTTTAGTCACAAAGTCCACAGCCCCAAGATCGAATGCTGCGACCTTATCCTGTGAGGATTGCATTCCTGAAAGCACAATCACAGGGATATCACGCGTGCGAGGATCATCTTTTAGGGATCGGAGTGTTTCAAACCCGTCCATCACTGGCATGTCCAGATCAAGCAATATCAGTGCTGGCATTTCTGATGCTGCTCTTTCCATCCCTTTTCTACCATCATGCTCACCAATCAATGAGATTGATTCGGATCGCAGTCGCGCATCAAGTAACCGATGAACAAACTCCGAGTCATCGATCAGCAGTACAACCGGGGTTGTATCAATTGAGTTGGTAGATTCATCAGCCATGTATACCTTTGATATCTCACTCACATCCTGTGTCATCATCAAATTCAGAGATCTTCTTCTCAGGAAGCAAATGGGTTCGTGCTGATGTAGGACTGACAAAGCGCGACTAATGCATCAACATCTGCGCGGATGGAATCGATATCACTCTTCGAGTCCCCCATTGCTCGGATCTGACCTTCAATCTCACCAGCAACAGACCCGATCTTATCGAATCCAAAGCCTGGCGCAGCCCCTTTGAGCTGATGCGAAAGTCGACCAAGCTCTTCAATATCCGCGTTGTTTACCGCAGTATTGAGCGAATCAACCCTGTCTGGGAGTTCACCTAGAAAATACTCAATGAGTTCTGCATCGTCAGGATCATTGATATCTAGGCTGTACGCTTCTGGATCAGGTGTTGTCATCTTAATCTCCTATCGTTGATCCTCATCGGATGAATACCGGGGAGGATTTACCCATATCCCGACAAGGCTCTGCCATAATTCACAATCAACAACGATGCACCGTCCCAGAATCGCCCCACACGAACTATTAGGTTCGTACTCGATCAATGCATTGGTATTATCGGATCGTCCCCAGTCGATTATCGCGCCAACAATACATAGTGAATAATCACCAAACCAACCAGTTTTCTACCTCTAAGCAGGAACTCACCATTCAAACACGCAATGCGTCAGATCGGATCTTCTTTGGGGGCTCATTCGATCCAGTGCACCTAGGGCATACCCAACTTCCGAACCGCATCGCGAGTTCACTCGATATCCAGCATGTGATCTATGTTCCCGCTGCTCGCTCACCATTCAAATCCCATCACCCAACTGCAGACCACCACCGATTGGTCATGCTTCAACTCGCACTCCAAGATCACCCCAACTGTGAAGTTTGGCAGCACGAAATTATCCGGGGTAACAATGAACCCGATAGCCCAAGCTACTGGGCAGATACCTGGAGTGAAGTTCAAAAACAATGTGACACAGGAACCAACATGTTTCTCATCGGTACAGATCAAGCACGATCAATGCACAAGTGGTACCGATATCAAGCATTCTGGAAAGATGCGATTGTGATGCTTCGTCTCGAGACTGGAGCGAACACGAGAACAGATTTTCTTACTCAATCCAAAGTACTCATTGAGGAACTTGCAGATCAGGGAGTTTGGTCTCCCGATGATCTGAATCACTGGGAAACCCGGATCGTGCAAGCTCCATTGATTGATGCTTCATCTACCAAAATCCGCGACACACTCGCTAATCCGCAAGCACGCAAAAACAGCATTCAGGGATTAGACCCGCGCGTTCATCGCTACATTCTCTCGCATAATCTCTATCAGTAGACAATAAAAAAGCTGTGTTATGCTAACACAGCTCTATGTGGTTCAATCGATCCAATTATGCATTTGTTGCGACAAGACTTTCGCACGCTTGTTTCAATGCATCGACCTTGTCGGTCTTTTCCCAGTTGAAATAGTTCAACCCGTTCTTCGTTACTGCTTTGCGACCAAAGTGTCCATGCCGAGCAGTCTTGCGATAGATCGGTTTGCGGAGTTCGAGTGTTTCGATAATCGCTCTTGGAGTGAGACCAAAGACTTCCCGGACAGCTGCCGAGATTTTATCTTCGTCTACCTTCGCAGTCCCGAAGGTATCGATATACACACTTGTTGGTTCCGCAACACCAATCGCGTATGACAACTGCACTTCGCATTGATCTGCGAGATCTGCTGCAACAACATTTTTGGCAATGTAACGCGCCATGTATGCTGCAGAGCGATCAACCTTTGTCGGGTCTTTGCCACTGAATGCTCCGCCGCCATGCCGGCCTCTACCGCCGTAGGTATCGACGATGATCTTACGACCAGTCAAACCACAATCCCCGTGCGGCCCACCGATTTCAAAGCGTCCAGTTGGGTTCACATGCACCTTGATACCAGGATTCCAGAGTTCGCCGAGCACTGGTTTGATCACATGTTCGATGACTTCGCGTCCGAGTTCTTCCTGTCGACTATTCCAAGATGGAGCATGTTGGGTTGAAAGAACTACAGTATCAACACGGACAGGTTTGCCATGGTCGTATTCAACAGTGACCTGGCTTTTAGCATCCGGACGTAAACCCACGATTGTCTCGTTTCTGCGGACATGCGCCTGCTGCGCGACGAGCTTATGGCTGAGCATAATCGGCAATGGCATGAGTTCATCGGTTTCCTTACATGCGAACCCGAACATCATGCCTTGATCGCCTGCACCTTCTGTGTCCACGCCCTGTGCGATGTCGGGTGATTGCTGATTGATTGAAACCATGACTGCACATGATTCCGCATCGAATCGCATGTCCCCATCCGTGTATCCGATATCTCGGATGACGCCTCGGACGATTTCTGGGATATCTACATACCCCTTGGTGGTCACTTCGCCTGCGATGACCGCCATTCCGGTTGAAACCATCGTTTCAACCGCGACACGCGAGAATGGATCATTGGTGAGCATTGCATCAAGGATTGCATCAGAAATCTGGTCGGAGACCTTATCTGGATGTCCCATCGACACGGATTCAGAGGTGAAGAGTTGGGTTTCGCTCATAGTCATTGTCCTTTATCTGGTCTTGCAAAACTCATGAATCTCGCAAGTATCTAGCCGTTCTCTCGGATATCCGGATTATAGCCATTCTCCATGCAACTTGCTCAATACTTTACGATCATGCTCGCGATGCAGGCCTTCCGCTCATTGCCACGCTATCCTCCGTGCATGGCTGGCAAAACCACTCGTCGTACCGCTCCTAAGCGTTCTCCAAAACGAGGTCTGACTTACGCAGAATCAGGCGTGAGCATCGCCGCGGGCGACAAGTTCGTCGGGTCGATCGGATCACTCCTGCGCCGGACGCACGGCCAGCGTGTGATTGATAATCCAGGTGGATTCGCAGGACTATTCCGTCTCGACTACAACGAACAACTCTTCAAGCACAACCATAAAGACCCCGTCCTGGTTGCGTGTGCCGATGGAGTTGGAACGAAGGTTCACCTTGCAATTGAGATGAATAAACACGACACCGTCGGGATCGATCTTGTTGCGATGAATGTCAACGATCTGATTGTTCAAGGCGCTGAACCCCTGCTATTTCTCGATTACATCGCCGTCAACAAGGTCGACCAAGATGTGCTATTTGACATCGTCAAGGGGATCTCTGAAGGGTGTCGACAAGCAGGATGCGCCCTGATCGGTGGCGAAACCGCCGAGATGAATGATCTCTACAAACCAAACGATTATGATCTTGCCGGTTTTAGTGTTGGTGTAGTTGAACTCAAAAAAGCAACCAACCCACTGCGCGTAGAAGCAGGCGATGTCATCCTCGGACTCGAAAGTTCTGGTGTGCATTCCAACGGTTACTCTCTAGTCCGCAAGGTCATCAAACACGCCAAACTCAAGCTCAACAAAACCTACCCAGAACTCGAAACTGATCGTACACTCGGCGAAGTCCTCCTCGAACCTACGCGGATCTACGCCGACTCGATCGTGAAACTCCTCCGAGCATACAAGGTTAAGAAAATCATCTCAGGGATGGCACACATCACAGGTGGAGGTATGGAAGGCAACATCAATCGCGCTATCCACGATCAGGTGGATGCGGTGATCGACGAAAAGTCTTGGACTCCCCAACCCGTGTTCAACATGCTCAAATCCCGAGGCGGGATCGATGAAGCAGAGATGCGGGTGGTGTTCAATATGGGGATTGGGTACTGCTTGATTGTTCGCCCAACCTTTGCCGAAGCTGTTGCAAAGAAGCTCGCAAAATCCGGTGAAAAAGTCCATGTGATCGGCAAAATCACCAAAGGATCGGGCAAAGTTCGAGTGAAAAATCGGAAAAAATAACACACAATAAACGCCGTTACCCTCTCGAATTTGCGTCGTGTACAATGTCTCCCTACTATAGCATGGGACTTTTTTGCCTGTGAACTTGATCAGGCATACACAACAAACACTCGTAGAGGAACACGCAATGGGCTTTATCAAAGAATTCAAAGACTTCGCAGTCAAAGGCAATGTCATGGACATGGCCATCGGCATCATCATCGGTGGCGCTTTCGGTCTCATCATCAAATCAGCAATTGCAGACCTGATCATGCCTGTGGTTGGAATTGCTGGCAATGCAGACTTCTCCAATATGTATATTGGATTAACTGAAAAAGCACGCACAGGAATTGCCGCTTATGCAGAAGCCAACAACGGGGTCATGCCACTTGATGAAGCACGCGAACTCGGACCTATCTTCGCATGGGGCAATTTTTCCACGGTATTGATTAACTTCTTGATTCTTGCATTTGTCATCTTCATGATGGTCAAAATGATGAATAAAGCAAAGGCAAACTTCGAGAAAGAACAAGAAGCATCGCCACCACCAGCACCTGCTGCTGATGTTGTACTTCTTAGTGAAATCCGTGACTTGCTAAAGAAGGACTGATACCTTCCTTATCGATTCACAAACTTATCAAACCTCACCAACTCGGTGGGGTTTTTTTCATAGCTCATATTCATAGCGTTCATGAGTTATCACACATTGTGCGAATGGTTCCTGGCACTCTAGCAATGGAATTGATTCGCATTCGCACATGTCGTAACCCATATTTAATTCGTACATGCAAGTGAATCGAAAGGCCGTCAAATGGATATGGACAACCCCGCAGTGCTCTTTTCAGGGATGATCATCGGTGCGATTGGGATGGGATTATTTGTCCACGGCCGAAAGTCATCGGACCTAAAATCACTTGGATTAGGTATGGTTTTCAGCGTTCTCCCATTCTTCGCACACACTCTTCTTGTGATGTGGGGCGTTTCAGGTCTGTGTGCGTCATTGGCATATATATCCCGCAGAATGGCTTAAACTGAGCATTGCCGCTAAATCCTGAGCAATATTACCTGAAATTCACTTTCAATTGAGTTTGAAATATGGATAATGGACTTATCCAAGATCGGCAGCCATCTCGCATGGGGTTCGTTTCTACCAGAGCTAATCGGCAGCTGATCGCATCGAAAGGAATCGATCATGCTGACTGTATCTCAACTTCTCACGAACAAATTAAACTGGAATGAAGGTGATTTCGGCACAAACCGAATCGAGTATGTCCAGACCATTCCACAAGGCGCAAATGTGCTCGATTGTGCTCGTAAAATGAACGAGCATCATGTTGGTTCGCTTGTGGTGCTCGACACATTCAATAAAATGGTTGGCATTATCAGCGAACGCGATATCTTGACACGCGTTGTCGCCGATCAGCGCGACCCGGCAACTACTATCGTTTCTCATGTCATGACGGACAATGTGATCAGTTGTAAACCAACGACTCGCTTAACAGATGTTCAGCACCTCATGAGCGACAAACGAATTCGTCATATCCCCGTGCTCGATAATGGAGAACTCGTTGGGATGATTTCGATTGGTGATCTCAATGCTGCAAAAAATGCGGATCTCGATATCGAAGTGAAATCTATGCGTGAATACATCACACAAAGCTAAGCATTGGAGTGCGTCAATTGAAGAACTCCATACTCCGAACTTGATATTGACATAAAGTATTTGCCCAAAAAAAGACCCGTTCAAATAGATGAACGGGTCTTTTCAAACTCCCCCGGCTGGGCTCGAACCAGCGACCTAGCGGTTAACAGCCGCTCGCTCTACCAACTGAGCTACGGAGGAATCAATTTGCGAGACTAAGATTAGCATCTATCTCCCGTCGGTCAAGTCAAAGTGTCTGTTCGTATCGAGTTTCGATCCGTTTTTTCAATATCCACAACCGCTTGACTCAACGACCGTATAACCATGGGTATGAAACACACAACCACTCGATGTGCTCTGAGCCTAATTCTCGCTTTTTTCCTCAGTTCATCTGCCCTGTGCGACGCACAGATGCAGCCAGCAACCGAGCCGGCTTCAAAGTCCTCCGCTGATTCCCAAAGCCCGAATGACCCGTTCCGGATCAATGGAAAACCGCCTCAGGTCGGATATTTGACCCGATCAAACACACCGATCCCTCGAGATTTGCTCGATTCTGAAATGGTCACCCAAATTTCAAGGCTTATATCCAATCTTGAACCCCGCTCGTTCTCTGGGCTTCGTCGATCAGTCAGCACCACCCCCGTCGATCAATCAACTATTTCTGGACTCGCTGATTCATCGATATTGGCATACTTACATCTTCAGCGAGATGAGCACTTACAGACCTACGAACTTCATCATGGGAATACCAAATTCTACATCCTCCGATCCATGTCAGATCCATCACAGACCTGGCAAATCCAAGTCAAAGCATTTGATCGACTCAACATTGATATGAACTGGCCTACCCAATCCGACGCTGAACGCGAGACCGCTGATCAAGAAATCGCTGGGGGCACACGGTTTGTGATGCCTCAACCATATATTGAATCAACAACCAAGCTCGATCTCAGAACTCTCCGCGCCCGTATTAAGAATCGATACCCGAATCTGACGCGTCAACTTGAGAACGAACTCTTCCGAGTGAGACTACCAAAGAACTATAACCCAGAATCCCCTGCTGGAATCCTGCTCTGGATCAGTCCGATGGAAGACGGACGCATCCCCAAGATCTTTGAACCATCTCTCGATGAACTCGGGCTCATCGCAATCGGTATCGATAACAACGGCAACGCCCGTCCGATCACCGATCGGCTCCAGAACCATCTTGATTCAGTTGAAACCATCGCACAGCAGTACCGTATCGATCGATCCAGAATCTACCTCACAGGCATGTCTGGAGGCGGACGCTGCAGCAGCATCCTACAAATTGCATTCCCTGATCTCTTCGCAGGTGCAGTCCCCATCGTTGGATTGGACACTTATCACCAAGCGCCGACAGGAGACCCTGGCAAGTTCTGGCCCGCTCGTTTAGGAAAACCCGCTGCGAAATGGATGCGATTACTCAAAGCCAAACGAATCGCCGCTATCACTGGGACTGCAGATTTCAATCAACCCGAGATGTCTATCCGGAAAGACTTACTCAATCGCGACGGCATCGAAATGCGGCTCGATATCATCGAAGGCATGTCCCACTCGATGCCTACCGCTGACCAGTTCACAAGTGCACTCACTTGGGTAGACGAACCCCGATCCAAAGAGAACGAAGATGCACGCTTAAAAGCACAAGAACTGTTGACTAAATACGCTGCAAAGTTTGGTGAATCAGATCATGAAAACCCTATTGCACGCAAGATCCTGGTCGAGGTGATTACGCTCGCGCCATGGACAGATGCCGCTTGGGACGCGATGAGGATATTCGGATACGATCGACCCGATTGAACTGATCGTGCAAGGACATGAAAAGTACACTATCCTCTCGGTATGCCAACGAATTCACAATCCACAACCGCACATCGATTCACCCCCTTCGGCACCACTATTTTTGCAGAAATGACAGCACTCGCCCACAAGCACAACGCGGTCAATCTCTCCCAAGGATTCCCCGACTTCGATGGTCCAGAAATGGGCAAAGCTGCTGCGATCCAGGCGATACATGACGGGCACAATCAATACGCACCCATGGCAGGTATGCCGATGCTCCGTGAAGCAATCGCATCTTGGGCATCCCGTTGCACAAAGATCGATGTCGATCCTGATACCGAGATCACCGTAACTTCAGGCTGCACACAAGCGATCGCATCAACAATGCTTGGATTACTCAATCCAGGCGACGAGGTCATCATCTTCGAACCCTACTACGACTCGTATCGCCCGTGTCTCGCGATGGCGGATGCTAAGGCGGTGTTCGTCACGCTTCATCCAACCGAGACTGGATTTGCGTATCGATCTGATGAACTGAGTAAAGCATTTTCAGATCACACCAAAGCGATTGTGATCAATACGCCTCACAATCCGACGGGGATTGTGTTTACACTCTCCCAACTCGAAGAGATCGCAAAGCTCTGTGTCAAACACGACACCATCGCGATTTCTGACGAGGTCTACGAACGCTTGATTTACCCTGATTCAGAACAATCACACTGCTCGATTGCGACCATGCCTGGAATGCGAGATCGAACTATTGTGCTTTCAAGTTCAGGAAAAACATTTTCTCTCACCGGATGGAAAGTCGGGTGGGCAATCGCGCCCCCACACCTCACCTCGGGTATCCGCTCAGCACACCAGTTTTTGACCTTTTCTGTCCCAACACCATTACAGTTTGGGATTGCTGAGTTGCTCAAAAATGGTGATGATGATGTTGAAAAACTCCTCTCCCATTACACCCACACCAGATCATTGCTCGGCGAAGCACTCGCGGAACTCGGTTTTGGAATCAAACTCCCCGCAGGATCATATTTCATCATGGCTGATCATACCAATGTCAGTGATCGTCTTGGACTCAAGAATGATGTCGAGCTCTGCCGATGGTTGCCTGCCAATGCTGGTGTTGCTGCGATTCCACCCAGCGCGTTCTATGCAAACCCAACTCACGTCGCCTCATTCGTTCGATTTGCATTTTGCAAAGAGACCAAGACCATCGATCAGGCAATCGCTCGCTTGCAGAATGCCCTCAAAAACTAATGCACTCGATCCGTTTCCAACCTGGACTCGACAATGCCTCCTCAGATTTGGCAAAGGGTCTTCTCAACGCGGTGCTTAACGCAACGGATCCTTCATCAGCTCTCCGAAAACACTATAATCCCAACGATTTCACGCGCCCGACACACATCTTAGCGTTCGGTAAAGCTGCGATCGCAATGACCAATGCCGCGATGGAGTGCCTCGACGATCGCTTCGCACGCGCCACGGTCATCTCATCACCAGCTTTGTGCGCACAAGCCGAGTTTAAAAGCAAGTTCGTCGAACTACTCCCCGCACATCATCCATTTCCAACCCAACAGAACATCAACTCCACGAATCGACTCATCGAACACGCACAATCTATCCCCGATGCTCACCAAGCGCTCGTCCTGATCTCGGGTGGAACATCGGCAATGCTTTGCTCGCCCAAACCCGGGGTGGCACTCGATGAGATTGTTCAAACGAGCAAGCGTCTTCTCAACGCAGGCGAATCGATTCATACACTCAACTCCGCAAGAACGAAACTTGAGACACTCAAAGCGGGTGGGCTCGCGGATCTGCTCAAAGATGTTGCACGCACCGATGCATTTGTTCTCTCGGATGTCATCGGGGACGATCTCGCAATCATTGGTTCAGGTCCGGTGTTCCAATCCAGGAATAAGACTATCAAGCACACGATCATCGCGAGTAATCAAACTGCGGTGGATGCACTCTGGGCTTGGATGATCAAGAAACACATCGAACCCACTCATATCCACCGGAACATTACATCACATGCATCCGAGATCGGGAATCGGATCGCTCAAGAACTCATCGCATCAGATCGAGCAAGCACTACCCCAATCGCAGTATGTGCCGGCGGCGAACCCACTGTGGATACTACCAACGCATCAGGTATCGGGGGACCGATGCTTGAGCTTGCACTTGCGTGTGCCGCCGAGCTTTCTGCTGTAGATTTTCGTTGGACCATCATCTCATTGGCAACCGACGGCATCGACGGACCAACCGATGCAGCGGGCGCCATCATCACCCGCAACATGATCAGTGCTCCTGAAACCATGATTCAAGCGCAGAATGCGCTCACGAATCATGATGCACTGACCATGTGCGATACACTCCATGCCACGATCCGTACCGGTCCCACAGGTACGAATGTGAACGATATTGCCATTGCAATCCGATGGGATTGAATAGAATCCGAGCGAACCATAACTCACCAAGGACACAACGATGACCGTATCACTCTGGCAACGCACTCCAAAGCACACAACAGAACAATGCGATGTTGCGATCATTGGCGCCGGTATCTCAGGACTCTCCGCTGCGATCGAACTCGAGCGGAGAGGAATCTCCGCGATCATCCTCGAAGCGGACTACGCCGGATCGAAAGCATCAGGACGCAATGCTGGTTTCTTAATCAGGGGTGCTTCAGAGAACTACGCGATCGCATCAAATGAACTCGGAAGGGATACCGCAAAGCACCTATGGAATTGGACACAAGAAAATCTTGTTGGACTCAAAGCACTCGGGATTGAATCCACACCGAGTTACGCCCAGCGCGCATCATGCATTGTTGCAATGGGTGAACCTGAACATGGTGAACTGATCCAGTCATACGAAATGCTGCTCGAAGATGGGTTCAAAGCCAACCTCATCGAACCAAAAGACGCGCCATCAGATCCGCTCTGGCGGAGTAACAAACCCACACTTGGGCTCATGAATCCACACGACGCAGTTTGTTCACCGATCGAACTTGTTGGATTGCTTTGCGCAACACTGACCAACACACCAATCTATGAAGACGCGGAAGTCTTCCGGTTCGAAGATGACGGCAATCGCATTGCATTACGGACTCGATCTGTCGATGTCATTGCATCACGAGTTCTCATCTGTACCAATGCATACGCGGGAGATCTTGTTCAATCTCTTGAAGGTGTAATCACTCCCAATCGTGGACAGATGCTCGCGATCAAACCTCGCAAAAAATCAGACTCCCGACTCGAATACGCATACTACCTCAATCACGGCTCAGAGTATGTCCGCTCCGCGCCCGATGACCAGATCATCTTCGGCGGCGCCCGCACCTACCACGCAGATGAAGAAGCAACCGCAACCGATGCGACCAGCAGCACTGTTCAGTCTCATCTCGAACACTTTGTGAAAGAACTGATCACGGATGATTATGAAATTACCGCCCGATGGTCGGGGATCATGGGATTTACAAGTGATGGCATGCCAATCATTTCACAGGTTCCGGTTCACACACTGAACAATCCCAACATCTGGTTCTGCGGCGGCTTAACCGGGCACGGCATGTCAATGGGATACCAAACCGCGAAACATGCAATCGCGGTCATGCTCGATGGAGATACCACCCGCTTTGGTCTGGATCGATTTCAAAACAAGAAATCAGGCTCTGAATCCGGCTAATTCGTGTTGCCAAACACACAAATAGATGGTTTATCCACACTTGCACCCTATTATTGTCTACCACAGAGCTGCAATACCGGGTTGGTGTTGAGATTGGTGGAATGGAAAAGATAAAGAGTTTATGGCTAAGCAAGACGACAAGTTTACAATGGACGCGATTGTGGTAGAAGCACTCCCCAACGCGATGTTTAAGGTCCGCCTGCCCAACGAGCAACAATCCGAAATCCTCGGATATGTCTCCGGCAAAATGCGCAAGCATTACATCCGAATTCTCCCCGGTGACACAGTCACTGTTGAGATTTCGCCTTACGACCTCACCCGCGCACGGATCACTTACCGTCGCTAAATCTGATCAGTGGTATAAACCACCTGAAGTATGAAGCTAAAAGCCATCCAATTTTGGATGGCTTTTTTATTGATCGAGTTCATGCGTTCGATGACGACACCAGATCAGGACAGTCAATAAACTCAACCGCACCTGTATCGAGTGAATACACAGCACCAACAACCACTACACCTTTATTGGCAATCAGGTCTTCGAGCACATCAGAACCATGGCGTATCTGCTGGACGGAGTTTCGGACATTTGCTTCGATTGTGTGTGCGTTGATTGCTTCGATACCATCGTCTTGATCGAGATCAACCGATACCCCAATGTGTCGAACGATCGTTTGCATTCCTTCTGAGAGTTCAGAAACATCACCCCCAGTACTGAGTGTCTCGACCGTTGCCTGGACCGCCCCACAGCATGAATGACCTAAAACGACAACCAGCCTTGGACCGAACTTGATGGATGCAAACTCAACCGATCCAAGCTCTAAAGGCGTAACAATATTGCCCGCAATCCGAATTACAAACATGTCCCCCACTCCATGATCGAACAGGATTTCAGGCGGCACACGCGAATCAGAACATCCAAGCACAATCGCAAATGGTTCTTGGTTATCAACAAGTTTATGAGTTCGATGGATCTCTGCAGATTCACCATTCACAAATCTGAGATTTCCTTCTTTGAGTTTTTCGAGTGCTTCAAGCGCTGGAATCATGTATCAGTCTCCGGTGTATGGCTGAAACAGATCACGGAGATGCAGATATAATCTCAATCTTCTCCGGATCACTGTATTCATTGAGCAGGACGAGTACCATCGTTCTTAGATTCTATTCAAATGTAGCGACTTCTGCGATGAATGACTGAGGATTCAGACATGAAATCCGTGAATCTAAAATGGACTATAAAATCCGAATTGAACCACTTATGCTTTTTTGACGAACTCTGACTTGAGTTGCATCGCGCCGACTCCATCGATCTTGCAATCGATATCATGATCTCCATCAACTAACCGGATGTTTTTGACCTTGGTCCCACCTTTGACTACGAGGGATGATCCCTTGACCTTCAGATCTTTTATGACCACGACGGTGTCTCCAGAATGAAGGATATTACCGTTGGAATCACGAACGCCATCATCGGGTGCTTCTTCGACTTCTGTGTCGGATTGAGCTGCAAACCATTCGTGCGCACACGACGGACACACAAACATATCCCTATCTAGATAGGTGTAGTCATCATCACATTTGGGGCACTTTGGAGTATTGCTCATGATTTGCTCTCAGATTTAAAATATTGAAGTGGTATTCGCTTTACGAATCGTATACGGATTCAAACCCCAAATCATAAGTTTTCAATGCTCGTCGCACATCACATCAAAAATGCACTGATTGACTATTTCGTTTGATTTACCACAAATCTTTGTCAAATTTACTTGACACCATCGCCGTGTCGTATATATTTGACATCATGTCTGCAAAACTCGACATGCCAAATCCATGAAAGGAACTAAAAATGAATGTCTCATTCGAAGAAAAAAGTGTTTGGATCCAACTCGTCGGCATGGTCATCGGTCTTGGGATCTACTTTGTAATCGCCGGGCAGATGGCACTGTCCGGAGTACGAGAAATGCCTGCTTATGCTGCCGTGTTCATGGTCGCGGTTGTTGGGATGGTGATTTTTTTGATCATCGCACACATCCTTGCGGCCATAATGGGGAAACCAGAACAATCTGACGAGCGAGACAAGTTGATCAACTGGAGATCAGAACACAACTCCGCGTGGGTTGCCGCCGTAGGAATGCTCGCTGCGATCACCTGCATGGTCTTCGGGGTGGAAAATGTATGGACCGCGAATCTATTACTGCTCTCGCTTGCGCTCTCTGAAATTCTCGGTTTCGTGCTCCGCATTGTGTATTACCGACGAGGAGTCTGATCCATGAGTATCGATAAAATCACCATCGAGAACCATATCCGCGCTCTTCGGTTTGCTGCTGATGAGTTAACACAACAGAAACTCGCAGAGCATGTCGGTGTGAGTCGGCAAACAATAAACGCGATAGAATCCGCGAAATACTTCCCATCACTTGAAGTTGCATTCCGAATCGCGCGAGTATTTGATAAACCGATCGAGGACGTGTTTCAATGCCATTGGAAGAGCAAATGATCGGATGAGCAACTCATCAACTCGTCGGTGTTGGAGTCTCTGGGTGGAGCCAATAGGTTTCGAAGGTGACATCGGTGAACGGGTTCTCAATCGCACGATATCCTGCAGCCTTCATGATCTCATCGCAAGCATGACCTTCGATGCTGATCGCACGGATCGTGTGTGATCCATGAAAATCGAATGCACCGAGCACTTCTGGCTCTGCACCTTCGATATCAAGGCAAATATAATCGATAACCGGAGGCACATGGTGCTCCATAAGCAAATCCGCAAGTGTGACTGTCTGGACATTGAGGATATCTTCCTTTGTACCCTCAGCCCTGAGCTTTTCAGCGTGAACATTTTGATCAGTCAATCCTGATCGACCAGACCGTTCGGGAAAGAATGAAAACTGAAGAGTCTCACCGGATTTATTCCACAACGCCCGGTTATCTACTTGACAGTTCCGAAACTTTCCGATCTGTTTGAACTGTCGAGGGATTACTTCGACACAAAGGCCTTTCCATCCAAGCTCACGCTCAAGATGAATTGTCCCTGAACCATTAATCCCATTGGTCGCACCCGCTTCAATGAAGTACCCGTCTCGTAAACCTGGGAACACAAACTCCGCGATCCATCGGTCGTTCCCTAAATCATGATAGTACTTTGCGATACTTGTCATCTTGGTGCTCTCTCGTGCGATATGAACTTACTAATACTGCTGAAACAGTGTTTCACGGAGAATACTATGCGGCAATGAGCATCATGATCTCATCCTCGTACGAATCGCATCCCTGATTCGTTGCTGGTCCCATGTTTGTTCAGTGGGTAAGGTCAACTGACGGGCGAAATCCGAAGCCTTTGTTTCCTCCTGGCGATACACCGTCACCAACATTTTGACGAGCTGCAGATCTCGCATACGCTGCGTTCCCCCCGCCATTGCCACCCCGGGCGATCCGATCAGTTGATGTTGTTGATCTCAGTCCTGTCATCCCCAAGATCGGAACTTGATAGCTCACATAGGAATCCCGGACCCACTCGCTGATATTCCCATGAACATCGAACAACCCGAACGCATTGGGACTGAACTGAGCGACTTCGGCGAGTTCTTCGCCGTACCCATCGTGCCATGACTCTGTTAAACCTTCCATTTTGACCCAATCCTCAGGACAATCTGCACTCCCAATGTTCCCAAATCGAACAAGATCCTGTTTGTCATCGCCCATTGTCCAAGCTGAATCTGTACCTGCTCGACACATGTACTCCCACTGAGCTTCGGTTGGGAGTGCTAAATCGGCTGCTGTACACCACGCATCAACATCAGCAGGACTAAAACCATTCAATGGAAGTTGAGGATCCCCTTTAGGAGTATCTCTTTCGAACCCTGCATCCTTGGCGAATGTTGCCCATGCCTCTTGGGTGCATTCTGTTTGAGCGATAAGAAATGGTTCTAGCGAAACCCAATGCTGGAGTTCGTCTTCATTTCGATTCTTCTCATTTGAAGGTGATCCCATCTCGAACTTGCCACCCGGCACGAGTATAAAGTT
This sequence comes from uncultured bacterium, assembly GCA_963976235.1. GTDB lineage: Bacteria > Planctomycetota > Phycisphaerae > Phycisphaerales > UBA1924 > UBA1924. The sequence goes on along the minus strand of CAXBJM010000001.1, from coordinate 257,524 downwards.
GAGACCAGTCGAGTTGTGTTTCCAGATCGACATCCAATGCGACACTCCACCCGCAGCAAACCGCTCGACACCTTGATAAGTAAATCTTGAGAACACCTGTTCCCAGTGTTCTTGCGCAGCATGCGCTAACGATTCGACGCTGATCTGATCAAGTTGTGCGTAATCTGATCGACTATTCAATGCGCTCAGCAAAGTCAATTGCGCCTGGATACGCTCGATCGCCTTGTCAAGTGATTTCCAAATCTCATGTCCAATCGGTTGCTTGCTGACTTGGATTTGAACAAATGAATGTCTCTCAGTATCAGCAACTGCTTTGGCAACAACTTGGATAACGACCGGTTTGAAAGTGGCAAAGGCATCCACAAGATGCATCGTTGCTTCGTAGTGATCAGCTTGAACGCGTACCAACTCGATACGCACTGGTTTTATAAGATCCCCCTTGTTCCGATTGGAGGTAAATACTGACATCAACCCGTTGTAATAGTCTGCCAAGATCTCAGTGACTTGTTGTTCATCACGAACCGATTCATTCATCGACATCACAAATGCATATGACCAGAAATTCTCTGATTCTGCGTCCCTCCATCCTGGGGCGAACAACAATGATTCTGACCCAGATGGGAGTTGCGGCGCAAAGCTTGGGGGCAACGCAAAGGTCTCCGTTGCCCAATCTTCAAGCGATGCAATAGGAATACTCCTCATTTGATCCGAGGCTGAACTCGACTCTTGATCTTGAGCGAACGACTTTGGACTTATCAGAACTATGAGACACAGAACGACGAGCATTGAATGATGCATAGATGGCCAACCCCACTGTAAGAAAATCATTATTGATTCCTGTACAACTGAACTCATGAATATCTTGACATAGGTATACCCCGCAAAGTAAGCTGAGTTGCAACGCCACAAGCATTGAACTCAAGAAAGCGATACTCATGAATACCTATCGGGTCGGACCTCAAACTCAACACCTCGATCACAGAGCGATGACACTTGATGATGCACAAGCTTTCTTCGCCCTCAACAGCAATCCTCAAGTCATGCGCCATACCGGCGAACCGATGCTTCAATCAATCAGCAAAGCGAGAGAAGCCCTCGAAAACTACCCGGACTTTGATACGATCGGATATGGGCGATGGGGTTCATATCTAAAAACGACCAACACACTCGTCGGATTTTGTGGGTTGAAATATCTTTCCGATTTAGATTGCGTCGATGTAGGATTCCGATTCCTCCCCGAATACTGGGGCCGAGGATTCGCAACCCAAGCATGCAAAGCAAGCATTGACTTCGGATTCGACACGATTGGTCTCCAACGAATTATCGCGCTTGTACTTCCAGATAATCCGGCATCCGCACGAGTGCTCGAAAAGTGCGGCATGAAAAACACAGGGATAATTGAATACGATGAATATTCGCCATATCTCTATGAAGTGACACGCGAAGATCGAGGCGGATCCTTTACACATTAGAATGCATTGCAGCACTATGCTTTGGGCTGAACCCCATACCTAATCATCGCACTTTCAATCTGATCCTGCTCGGTTGTTTCAGGGAATAGCCGATACCGCGGCGCGAGGATTTCACTGATTTGCTCAGCAATCACCCGAAATGCTGACTTGAATGGGTATTTACCTTGAGTTATTTCAAACAGCACTTGCTCAACCTCCGCGAACTCATCGTCGCTCTTCCGGAGATAATGAACTGCACCTTTTATTTGATAACCTCGTTGTGTAAAAATATTCACAAAGCTCACACACGCCTTCGGATTCTCGATACTGTTTCTCGCGGAGTTCGGTGACGCGATATTGGCAATAATGATCGAATCATTCTTGAAGACTGCAAACACTTCTTTCGGCGACACACTCGGTTGCCCATCTGCAGAACTCGTCGCGAGCCAACAGAGGACACTCTCATCTACCAACCGGCATACATTCACATCAAGATTCATTTCAAACTCCTATGTCCCAAGACCCGGGTGTATCCGAATGGTAACATATCCTACGCCGATGGCTACTTCGTGAATCTCAGTCGCTGTAACGCGAGCATTCAATTGAATGTCGATCTAAACTTGATGAACACAATACCCTGATTGTGTGTATACTTGACGCATTCGATGTCCAACCAGCATCATTCATACTCACTGAAGGGGACCAAGTTGAACTTCAAAGCACTCCAAACTGTATTTGCGATACTCATTTCTGGCACTCTTATCGGCTGCTCAAGCACTCCGATACGATGCAGCGCAAACTCCAAAGCAGATGTACATCAGGCACACGATAACTTTGTCAATGCGATCAACTCAAATAACCTTGATCAGTTCCTCAGCATGATCACTGAAGATATCGTTTTCATGGCACCAAACTCCCCTCGCCTTGTAGGCAAAGACCAAATCAAACCATGGGGTGCGAGCTATTACGATGCTTTCCATACTTCTTGGACAAAGACGAGCCTCGAGCTTGTAGTCATCGGCGAATGGGCGTTTGAGCAGTATACCTATGAATCCGAAGATACCGAAAAAGCAACCGGTCTTGTATACCGCGACACAGGCAAGGGCATCATCATCTATCACCACGACAGTGATGGCGTTTGGCGTGTCGCACGAGATGCATGGAACTCTGATCTACCAATCATCGGTGAATAACTCGGGTGAACAACTCAGGTGAACAACTCAGGTGAACAACTCAGGTGAACAACTCGATTTGATCTATACGATGCACCCAACGACTCAAATGTAACTCAAAGAGAAAGCACATCATGTCACAAACCAATATCTCGATTATTGAGGATCTGTACAAAGCATTCACCACAGGCGATGTTCCAGCGGTGCTCGGCGCGATGAGCGCGGACATCATCTGGAATGAAGCGGACAACTTCCCCTACGCTGACGGCAATCCATATATCGGCCCGGAAGCTGTACTCAACGGCGTATTCGCCCGCTCAATTGACCAATGGGAAAACTTCGCAGTAGATGTTGAAGAGATACTCGATGCTGGCGATACCGTGATTGCTTTTGGAAGATACAAAGGCACGTTCAAAGCAACTGGCAAAGCGCAAAACACGCAGATCGTACATGTCTGGCGAATCCAAGACGGCAAAATCGTCCGCTTCCAACAGCACGCCGACACACTCCATGTGGCGCAGGTCACAGCAATGAGATAAGTGAACAGCAATATACGAGTGGGCAGTACAGCGTACAGTTCACTAGATGAGTCAGAAACAAAAGCATTTGCACTGAATCTCACAACTCAAATGCAATCCAATTCATACAACGCTAGTGATCAGATTATTCGCCCACAGGTGGTTGCCAAAGTTCCAAGCGGTTACCTTCTGGGTCCATGACCCAACCGAACTTACCGAACTCAGTGTCTTCGACCTTCTCATCGACATCACACCCTTCATCGCGCAACTTCTCGACCAGTGCATCCAAATCATCAACTCGGTAATTGATCATAAAACTTGATTTACTGGGTGCAAAGTATTCAGAATCATCTTTGCACAGATTCCACATGGTTGATCCTGTGCCATCGGTGTTATCGTCCGCCCATTTGAAAGCGACCCCTCCCCACGATTCGACCTGTATACCCAGGTGTACCTTGTACCATTCTCCAAGCGCTTTAGGGTCTTTCGCTTTGATGAATATGCCGCCGATTCCTGTGACTCGTTTCATGAGTTCCTCCTTGAATTCTGGTCTTTGATAATCAATCAGTCGAAACTATACACAGTGTGTTCATCCCGCAACAAATGACGGTCCAGATCTAGTGATTGTGTGAAAAAAAGCAATAGCCACCCCTTCAACAACATCAAGTTCCTCACCCACTCACGAAGTCATTGGTTTCCAGTTGATGTAGCGAATCATAAGTTAGACTCAGTATCACACAAACCAGCCTCTGATGCCTGGGTAATCAATCGATACTCAAGCCAAGACCTTCTAAACGGGGCCGTCATGTGCGGCCTGTTCAATCAACGCTCCGAGACATCAGTCCATGATGAATACCATTTCCGGAATTGTTAACAAACAACTTACAAACAAACTCTCATTCACAGTCATAGATTTGAAAACTCAAAATCACTCATTATCTACAGGCCGTCGGTGAGCTGCTAGGCGGTTACATGCTTTCACTACCGCTCAACATGTGTTTCATTTGATCCTGAAGTCCATTATTGGTCGGTAGAACTGAAAAATATTTATTTGCAACTTCGATATATCTTGTTTGTATATATTCAGTCGTGACACATTCTGTACCGTAAACTAAATGAACACTGCACTCGCATTCATCCAACGAAAGAGCAATCAATGAGTATCAGAACAATCAAACTCCTGCTTACCAGCTTCCTATTTCTGAGTTGTTTCGGTACTCCCCAAGTGTTCAGCCAGCAAAGTTTTCAAGATCCAGATGCAGCATCATTGCTTGCGGAACTTGATGAACAGCTCAAAGTCCGGAGTTCTGAAATCATCAAACTTTATCAAAATGCCACGCCTGAAGAGCGAGGATCACTCCCAGATATCAACATTGAGCCATATCGCGAACTCATACCGCGATACATGGATGCTGCGAACAAGTTTGCCAAAAAGCAAGACGCATTCCCTTTCTTGTTGCGTCTTGTTCAAGCTGGAAGACGTTTGGAAAATGGGAGATCGTTCGATTCTGAAGACCCTCTGATCAAACATCAGCGTATCGCATTGAATGAGATTCTAGAACACCACAGCCGAGACGCCCGCATTTCAAGTGTAATTGATGCGATGATCCAGTCCTATCACCTGAGTAGAGATGTTTATCTCGATGCGATTCAAAGAATCGATCGAGACTCGACGCTCCCGAGAGTTCGCGCCGAGTGCCAATATGCGATCGCCATGAAAGAACCAAACCCACTCACGCGCGAGCAGTTGTTTGAATCTGTTCTCAGAATTGATCCTGAATCACCTGTCGCCGAGAAAGCCAAAATAAACTTATTCGAGCTGCGTTATCTCAGCATTGGATCAACTCCACCGAATTTTGTCGGTGAATCCCCAGATGGCAGTGAGATTCAACTCTCCGACTTTCATGGAAAACTCGTTGTTCTGTATTTCACCAGCAAGAACTGTGGGCCTTGCCGCGCCGAAATCCCCGCAACGAAAGCCCGAGTTAAAAAGTACAGCGATCGCCCATTCGTACAACTCGATATCTATACAGGGCCGGAATCAAAAGATGATGTCAGCGCATACATCAAACAACATGAAGTAACTTGGCCAGTAATACATGATCAGCATCTAGACGATATGCCTGGGTGGTACGGTCCGATTGGAAACCAATGGAATGTGTATGGCACCCCTACGGTTTTTGTGCTTGATCACAACGGTGTCATCATCTCTAAAAATGTTCGAGGAAAAGCTTTAGAAGATGTCGTTCAATCCACACTAGAATCAATGAGTTAAAACCAACTTTGGGCACGATTCATCAGAACAATCACAAATAATATACAACCCGAATTCGGGCGGATGTCCTGATATGGAGTGTTCAGATTCAGGATTGTTCTCAACCCTCTGAAATCAGCTCAGACAGCTGATGAGACATCAAATATGGAATGATCACACACTGAGTGAGCACTTGCATAAACTCTAGAATTCATCCATAAAAAAACTCTACCGAGCTTCCACTGATGCAATGTTCCACCTGATTCTCAATGAACTGATGGAACGATATGGACAATATCTGGTATACTCTAGAGCGGATTGATCATATAAAGCACGACATAGATCCATCTCACCAACACTCTCCCAGTTTATCGAAACGGTGGTGTCTGCGGGGTTGGTCTTCATCAGAATTGATGGCAGATTTTAGTTTCACTGATACATCGCAATCCTCTGAACAGAACTTTTAAACGTTGGGCGTCCAACGGACAATGGGAATTGAAACAATGAAAATCAATCTATCAAGCATACCTGTTGACGATCAAGCCAAAGCGCTGAACTTCTATACCGAGACACTCGGGTTTCAGAAAAAACAAGATATCCCGATGGGCAAACATCGTTGGATAACTCTTGTTTCTAAAGAAGACCCGAATGGAACCGAGCTAGCCCTCGAACCCGACGAACATCCTGCTGTCAAAACTTTCAAGACCGCTCTCTTTGAGGACGGTATCCCATTCACTTCGTTCGCTGTAAAAGACATGACCATTGAGTGTGAGCGGCTCGAATCACTCGGTGTGCGATTCACCCAGTCTCCCAAAGATTATGGCACAGTGATAGCTGCCATCTTTGATGACACTTGTGGAAATCTAGTTATGATCACGCAGGAGAATCCAGAATCATGAACTCATTACCATTCCCAATGCTCGCCGTCTTCATTGTTCCTTTGCTGCTTGTGGGTTCGCTCAATAGTGGTCAACAGGAATTGGACAGAACGACACCGAACACCGTTTTAGGGCCCCCTGATAAGAAACAGGTTGAGGATAAATCGATGAAAGTGCAGTACCTTGAAATCGTTACGACTTCAGTAAATGAAACATGCGATGCCTTGGCTCAATCGCACGGTGTAGTCTTCAGTGAACCGATCCCGGAGTTGGGCAATGCGCGCACAGCCAATCTTATCGATGGTGGACGAGTTGGTGTTCGTGCACCGATGCGAGATTCTGAAACTCCAGTTGTTCGACCTTATATCTTAGTGGATGACATCAAATCTGCTGTCAAGGCTGCAGAGATGGCAGGCGCAAAGATAGCCATGCCTCCTATGGAAATTCCAGATCAGGGAACATTCTCGATTTACATTCTCGGCGGAATCGAGCACGGCCTCTGGCAGATCTAAATTCAGTAAGCAATCGAATCAGAGTTTCACTACATCAGTTGAGCTTTTAGTTCATCGAATCCTTTTCTAGGATCCGAAATGCGATTCTGTTTCCTGGCAGGCATGAGGGTGATAAGCAATCGACGAGGCCGTTGTTCAATCTTCAGATATGACCAATGCAGTTGAAAATTGATATAGGTGACAAAGATGCGTCCTAAGCAAAGGGCGGCACGAGGTACTGAGTTCACAGACTCATCAATCAACAACGCCATACAACATATAACATACAGGGTTAGTAAAATCCTTTGTTGGCGATGTTCTCTTGTCCCTCTCAAAACATTTATTGCCTCCACAATATTGTTGAACTGCTCAATGGTGTTCGACAGATCAGTATGGATTGTTCGCTCACCGATGAAAAATTCGCTGGACAAACCTAGCATACGAGTGGACACGAGGATCACAAAACACGGATGTGATTAAGAGGAATCAATGAAACTACAGTTTCCGAGTCGTTACACTCCAAAGTCATTGATCTGTGTGCGTGAAGGTTACACCCGTCGGATCATCGCCAGTGACTTGATAGCAGGGATGACAGTCGCCGTGATCGCGCTGCCTCTGGCGATGGCATTGGGGATCGCGTCGATTCCTCAGGAAGTCGCCGACCAACTCCGGGAGATTCATCCGTGGTTAACCCCGCCGGCGATGGGTCTATTCACCTCGGTGGTCGCCGGTTTTCTGATCTCAATGTTTGGTGGCAGCCGGGTTCAGATCGGTGGTCCAACTGCGGCATTCATTCCGATTGTCTTCGGAGTTGCTTCAATGTACGGGTATGAGGGGCTCGTGCTCGCCACCATTATGGCCGGGTTTATAGTGATCCTGATGGGACTCTTTCACTTCGGCACCCTCATCAAGTTCATTCCCTATCCTGTCACCACCGGGTTTACATCCGGGATCGGGGTGATGATCTTTACCGGACAGATTAAGGATTTTCTCGGGCTCTCAATACTCAACGAGCAGGGCACCGCCGCGACTGTGCCCGCGGACTTCGTCCCCAAGGTGTAGTTGATCTCTCAACACATCTCGACTGTAAACTGGCACAGCGCCGGGGTGGGGATCGGCTCGCTGGCGATCCTGATCATGCTTCGTAAGTTCCTCCCCAAGATTCCGGGCGCGATCGTCGCAGTGATCCTTGCAACAACTGTCGTGTGGATCATGGGATGGGCAGGCACAACCGATTTGTTTGATGGTATCCACACCCGTCCGCTTGTTGAAACGATCGGCACCCGCTTTGGTGGTATCCCGAACAGACTTCATGCACCGCATGTGCCAGAGTTTTCATTCGCGCTGATCCGTCAGTTAATCCCCGCGGCAACCACCATCGCAGTCTTGTGCTCAATCGAGAGTCTGCTCTCGGCAGTGGTCGCCGACGGGATGACCGGCAACCGCCATCACTCCGACCAAGAACTCGTCGGACAGGGTATCGCGAATATCGCATCAGGATTGTTCTTCGGTCTCCCAGCAACAGGCGCCATCGCACGCACGGCAGCTAACGTCAAAAGCGGAGGCAAGACCCCACTGGCCGGGATGATCCACGCGGTGGTCATCCTCGGGTTCATGCTGATACTTGCCCCGCTTGCCAAGGAGATCCCCCTGGCAACACTCGCGGCGATTCTGATGATGGTCGCCTGGAACATTGCGGAGGTTGATCATTTTCGAGCCCTCCTGCGTGCACCGCGCCATGATATTCTTGTGCTGCTGACGACCTTTGGGCTGACAGTATTTACGGATCTGACCATCGGCGTCGGCGTCGGGATGGTGCTCGCGTCATTGCTGTTCATGAAACGCATGAGCGAGATGACCACGATGAGCGGGCTCAAAAGTGAACTCGTCGCCGGGCAGCGTCCTGAGATTATCGATCCAAACGATCCGGGTCGACTTGAGTTGCTCGAAATCCCCCATGGCGTCGAGATCTACGAGGTCAATGGCCCGTTCTTTTTCGGCGTAGCCGACACACTCATGGATACGCTTCTACAACTCGATGCCCCACCGAGAGTGTTTATTTTGCGTCTGCGCGCGGTACCTCACATTGATGCCACCGGGCTTCATGCGATCGAAGAGTTTGTCAACAAATGCAAACGCCAGGGGACCACCCTCCTCTTCGGTGGCGTCCATGCCCAACCGATGTTCGAGATGACCAAGGTCGGATTGGTTGATATGATTGGTGTTGAGAATATATTCGGTGATGTCCAAGAGGCCTTGAACAAGGCAAGCGAACTTCTCAGAGATTCACTCTCAACGAACGAACACGATGGTAATAATTTCCGTTGAATGACATCGCTTGGATACAGTTTGAACGAGCATCCTTTGGCTCCCGATGAGCAATCACTATTCTAGTTAGGCTGACATTCGCTAGAATATTGCGAGACTCCGCGAGTCTCATGTTCGGAATATCTTCAGGCAAATCGTTATGAATGGACCTAACTAAACATTTTGCAGCGTACATGGGTCTTCGAAAACTGGAGACGCAGACCTCGCTCTCGGCGTGAAATCCACTGCCCCTTCATCTAAGTTGCCTCGTAGGCGTGTATCCAATTTATCGAGTACTTCAATGAACCTCTACCTCTCCGTCTTCATATTTATCATCGAGCACGAGGAATCGTTGAATCCCCGAAATGCTTCAACGCCAACTTCGAACGGGCCGTCAACTCGTAGGTGATCGTAAAAATCGTTCCTCCTGGATCATTTGCTGTTCGCGGTACCGGCGTGCGATCGAGGAGTGACTCACACTAATCACATCGTTTGATGAATCAGTCTGCTGTTTTAATGAATCAGGCGATCTCTCAACATGATCTGTTAGAGAGAGATACCCAAATTGCAAGTTCCGCATTGAGACAAAATTTTTGCCGATTGTTGTGATGCTCCTTGACCGCTTTTAATTTCGGACATATGATATCCGTAAAGGAAACTCTGCCATGAAAACACCACGCTTCGACCACGCTCACCTTTCGCCCAAGCCCTTCGGGCTCTTTGTAGCATTTGGCGAAGCATTAATGGACTGCAGTATCGAACCGATGCTTCGGGACCTTGTAACGACACGAGCCTCTCAGATAAACGGATGCACATTTTGTGTCGATATGCATGTAAAAGAGGCCTCGCTACACGGCGAACGACCCTTGAGGCTGCACCATCTTGCCGTTTGGCATGAATCACCATTATTCTCGGCACGCGAAAGAGCAGCGCTGGCATGGACTGAAACACTTACAAAACGCGCGAGAGGCGAAGAAGTCGATGAAATTTTTGACAATATCCGTGAACACTTGAATGACAATGAAATTGCGGATTTGACATTTCTCATCATGGCGATCAACGGATGGAATATAGCGAATGCTGCTACACGCAATACACCAGGTTCAATGGACGCAATGCTTGGGCTGGATGCGGCTGGGCTTGCCTGATGCAACTCAAGAACCAAGTCGAGTGGGCATTGCACTGCTGCTCAGTGCTCGCCGCAGTTCCTGAAGGCAAGGCGGTACCTGCGAGTGTTCTGGCTGAGTTCCACGGCGTGCCAAAGGATTACCTTGCCAAGGCGCTACAGAACCTCGCGCAAGCAGGAATCATCATTGGAACGCTTGGTCCCTCCGGCGGATATAGATTAGCGAATGATCCCGCCGAAGTAACCTTCCTAGATATCATTGAAGCCATCGAAGGCCAACGATTGACCTTTGTATGCAATGGAATTCGTAGAAATAACCCATGCTTAACAGGTGATGAGAAGCGATGTACTATGGCTCAACCCTGCGTCGTTGCCAAAGTGATGTGGGATGCGGATGAAGCTTGGCGCAATCACCTCCGGAGCGTCCGGCTATCTGACTTGCTCAAGACACTTTCAGATGAGATTCCAGCAGACATCCTCGACAAAGGCCAAGCATGGATGCTGGATCGCTGCTGAGCGTATGTGCTCGATATGCGATAATCCAACAGAACGGGCCTCTTACCAAAACGGCATATGAAAAAGACCTGACCCATTGAACTCATTGCTCGAGAGGGCGCGATTGAACCCGCCCCCAAAACACCGATGACCTCAACATGAGTCAAAGTCAGTCAACAGCGAATTCGGGGTGCCAGGATATCAGATATTTACAGCCTGCATCGGTGGTTGAAACCTAGATACGCGAACCTCGATTTCGATGTGGAAACAAGATCTGTCTGACGACGCAATATAGATCGGTGAAAAAATCGAAGCGGATGCGAGCGCGTGTTAGGCTGAAGTATTGACTGGTTCAGTTTCAGCGCGAACAGATGATCTGATTTTTCCAAAAACAACCTCAACCCATGAATGCCCGCATAAGATCGAAAACAGAATGAGGCTAAAAGACAATACCAACCCCCTCAAGGACAGTATGCGACGAGAACTCACACTCAAAAACCTCGACGACGTAGTGCTCGAATGCAGACGGCTGCTTGCAACCGGTTATCAATCGACCGGCAAATGGACACTTGCACAGATGTGCAATCACTTGCGTCTCACAATGCAAGCAAACATGCAGGGCTACCCCGCGTGGATGATCATTCTGGGTCTACCACTGCGGCCGCTGCTACGTCGGTTTGCTTTGCCCCGCTTGCTTGCGGGGAACTCAATCAATGGCGTGCGGACCGCGGGGATGTTCGTGCCGCTCGAGAATCTTGATGACGCAACCGAACTCGATCAATTCGAAAAGTGTGTATGTGAGTTTAAGCAATCCTCAGGCCCACTTCATGCACACCCGGGCTTTGGCAGAATGTCTCACGAAGAATTTAACCAATTCCACGCCGCTCACGCAGCACACCACTTGAGTTTTCTTGCTCCACCACCACATTGAGTGACGCATTCGCGAATGCCAATGACAAAGCCCTTCAGCGTGTGCTCGCTGAAGGGCTTGATCTCTCGAAAATCGGGATGAGAGGATTCGAACCTCCGACCTTTTGACCCCCAGTCAAACGCGCTACCAAGCTGCGCTACACCCCGTTTCAACATTTTTCATGCCGACAGCAAGCATAGCGCTACTTCTCTCAGTTGCCAACAACATTCATACACCATTGCCGACTCATCGGCATATCGTACAGGACCATGAGCAACACCCCGCAATTATCGATTCTCATCCAGAATGCCCGTGTCATCGATCCCGCATCTGGGCTCGATCAATCCAGTGATGTGCTTATCGAACAGGGGATCACCAAAGCGATTGAATCTGGCATCTCAACCGAGGGTATTGACCGGGTTATTGATGCATCAGGGAAGATTGTCACCCCTGGATTGATCGACCCACATGTTCATCTGCGTGATCCTGGACAGACCCATAAAGAAGATATCGAATCGGGGACCAGAGCGGCAATCGCCGGCGGATTCACTTCGGTGTGCTGCATGCCAAACACCTCGCCTTGTCTCGATTCACCTGAGATCGTTGAATACATTGCGTCAAAGGCAGATCGCGTTGGGCATTGCAGAGTCTTCAGCGTTGCAGCTGCGACCAAAGGACGCAAAGGTCAACAACTCGCCGAGATCACCCTGTGTAATGAAGCAGGTGCTGTAGGATTCAGTGACGATGGCGATGTGATCGAATCCGCGGCGATGATGCGGAATGTATTCCAATCGATCGCTCAAACTGGCAAAGCCTTTATGCAGCATTGCCAAGAACTGACACTCACCAAAGGTGCGGTGATGCATGCCGGTGAAGTCTCGGTCAAGCTCGGACATAAAGGCTGGCCTCGCGTCGCAGAAGAACTCATCATCGAGCGTGACATCATGCTCAACGAGGGGATCAACTGCCGATACCACATTCAACACATGTCCTCGGGGAACTCTGTAAAACTCGTTGATCGTGCGCAAAAAGCTGGACAGCCCGTCACCGCAGAAGCATCCCCCCACCATTTGCTTCTCACTCATGAAGCGATCGAAACGCTTGGTACCGCTGCCAAAATGAATCCGCCGTTGCGTGAAAAATGGGATATGGAAGCGCTCCGCAAAGGGGTCGCAGATGGGATCATCACTATCCTTGCAACAGACCATGCGCCGCATCATGCGGATGAAAAAACGCAACCGATGGCAGATGCCCCCTTCGGTATCATCGGACTTGAGTCCGCACTCGGGCTCTACCACAAAGCACTTGTTGAAACCGGCCATATCGATCTCCCCAAACTCATCGAACTCATGACGATTAATCCCGCCAAACTCTGCAATCTTGATCAGCAGGGACTAGGCAAACTCGAAGTAGGCGGCCCCGCGGATATCACAATCATTGATCCCAATCACCCATGGACATTGAGCACCGATGATCTAGTCGGTAAATCATCAAATATTCCTTTCCTCGGATGGGAAATGACAATCAAACCAATCATGACCATCGTGAATGGAACGATCAATCACGAACGATCGTGATCAAATCTAGGAACACCCATGGGCATCCTCAAACGAATCTGGAACACACGCGAGATCAGCATCGCGATCATCGCGATCATCACCATTATCGCACATCTCGTGCTCAGATTTGGGGTTGGCGCTTCAGAGTACAACTACCAACTCCCGCTCATCTTCTGCCTGATCCTTGGAGGCATCCCTCTCGTCCTTGAACTTGCTGCCAAAGCACTCCGCAAGGAGTTTGGATCGGACCTGCTCGCGGGGATCTCGATTGTGACTGCAGTCATCCTTGATGAATATCTCGCCGGATCAATCGTGGTGCTCATGCTCTCTGGAGGCGAAGCACTCGAAGAATATGCGATACAGAGCGCATCGAGTGTGCTCAAAGAACTCGCCAAGCGTATGCCTTCTGTTGCGCATCTCAAAACAGATGGCAACCTCTCCGATGTGCCACTCGATGATGTCAAAGTTGGTGATCTTGTCACGATCTTTCCACACGAAACCTCTCCGGTTGACGGGATTGTCACCGACGGGCACGGCGTGATGGACGAGTCCTATCTCACGGGTGAACCCTACATGATGTCCAAAGCGCCGGGTTCGTCAGTGTACTCCGGTGCAATTAACGGCGAATCCGCGATCACCATCCAAACAACCAAACCCGCGCAAGATTCAAGATACGCCAAGATCATGCAAGTCATGATCGAAACAGAACAACGCAAACCCAAAATGCGTCGACTCGGTGATCAACTCGGCGCGTACTACACCCCCATCGCGGTCGCGTTAGCGCTCATCGCTTGGATCATCTCAGGCGATCCAACTCGATTCCTCGCGGTGCTTGTTGTCGCAACACCCTGTCCACTTCTCATCGCGATCCCAGTTGCCATCATCGGGTCAATCTCGATGTGCGCCAAACGAGGGATCGTCATCAAGGATCCTGGGGCGCTCGAAACCATCGAAACTTGCAAGACAATCATTTTCGACAAAACCGGCACCCTCACCTACGGCACCCCAACCGTCACCGAGATTATCACGGCTGAAGGGATCAATAAGAGTAATCTGATTTCCAAGATCGTGTCTCTTGAAATGTATTCAAAGCATCCCCTCGCAGATGCAATCGTTCGAGTTGGCGAACAAACCGATGCATCAATCTCTGAACCTTCACAAGTCTCTGAAAAACCTGGCGAGGGATTGTCTGGAATCATCGACAACGCCAGAGTGCTCATCACGAATCGGAACGCATTAGAAAAACTCGACCCCGCAGGATTCCAACTGCTTCCTGATCAAGCTGCGGGATTGGAATGTATTGTTGTGATCGACGACAAATATGCTGGGACAATCCAGTTCCGTGATGAACCTCGCCAAGAGGGCAAAGATTTCATCCAACACCTCCACTCCAAACACCGATTCACGAAGGTCATGCTCGTATCGGGTGATCGTCAAACTGAAGCAGAGTACCTCGCAAAGCGTGTCGGGATCAAGATCGTTCACGGCGAGCAAACCCCTGAACAAAAAGTAGAGATCGTCCGCAAGGAATCTGAATCCGCTCAGACCTGTTTTGTCGGGGATGGGATCAATGATGCGCCTGCACTCACCCTCGCGACGGTCGGGATCGCTTTCGGGCAAGCATCTGATATCACAGCAGAAGCCGCCGGCGTGGTGATCATGGACTCATCGCTCGAACGCGTCGATGAGTTCTTCCACATCTCTCGGCATATGCGACGAATTGCACTCCAATCCGCAATCGGCGGGATGGTCCTCAGCATGATCGGTATGATTCTCGCGGCAATGGGGATACTCTCCCCTGTCTGGGGCGCAGTCTCACAAGAGGTAATCGATGTGTTCGCAGTGGGTAATGCACTCCGCGCCGCTTTCCCCCCAAAGGTACTTTCGGATATCGATGAGGACCATTGAGAGAACTCACAATTGATCTGACCTATCATGCGCACAGGAACTTTCACTGTCTGAAAAGAGTCTTTTTCAGGCACAGTTAACCAGTAGAACGGAATCCCTTATGACCATCAAAATCGGAATCAACGGCTTCGGACGCATCGGCCGACTCGTCTACCGTATCGCATCGAACACACCAGGAATCGAAGTTGTTGCAATCAATGACCTTGTACCTGCGGACAACCTCGCGTACTTACTCAAATATGACACCATGCACGGCCGATTCCTCATCGACGGGAAACCCGCCGAGATCACATCGACCAGTGACTCATTCACTGTCAACGGAAAAACAACGAAGACCACCGCAGAGCGCGATCCTGCGAAGCTGGCATGGGGTGATATGGGCGTCGATTATGTTCTCGAAGCAACCGGTTTCTTCACGGCGCATGATGATGCCAAAAAGCACATCGAGAACAACGGCTGTAAACGAGTATTGATCTCCGCGCCAACCAAAACACCAGACGCAGTCAAAACACTCGTCCACAAAGTCAACTGCGCTCAGTACGATCCTACTTCAGACCTGATCATCTCGAATGCATCGTGCACAACCAACTGCCTTGCACCCGTCACCAAGGTGATTATGGACAACTTCGGCATGGTTGAAGGTTTAATGACCACCATCCACGCTGCAACTGCAACCCAACCGACTCAGGACGGCCCGTCCAAAAAGGATTGGCGCGGGGGTCGCAATGCCTATCAGAATATCATTCCATCATCCACCGGTGCTGCCAAAGCAGTAGGTTTGTGCCTACCGGCGACCATCGGCAAGCTCACTGGTATGGCATTCCGTGTCCCAACCGCGGATGTGTCCTGTGTCGACCTCACCTTCCGCACAGAGAAGGCGACAACCCTCGCAGAGATCAACGCTGCGATGAAAGCTGCATCAGAAGGACCAATGAAGGGTGTTCTTGGGTACACCGAAGAAGCTGTTGTATCCTCAGATTTCCTCGGAGATCCACATTCCTCGATCTTCGATGCAACCGCAGGTCTTGAACTAAACAGCAACTTCTTCAAGATCGTCACCTGGTACGACAACGAAGCAGGGTACTCGAACCGGTGTGTTGATATGCTCAAGATGATGGGCGGACACGACGGCCTTTGATCCGTTGGGTTCACAACGGAATCTGAGTTCATAATTGATCGAATTTCATCGCCGCTCACAACAATGTGGGCGGCTTTTTCTATTCCCCCTCCTACCCTAACCTCATGCAATACAAATGGACAATCCTCCGCGCCGGCCAGTTCCTCCTCGATGGAGGCGGCATGTTCGGTGTCATCCCGAAAGTACTCTGGGAACGAACCATCGAATGCGACGATAAAAACCGTATTAAGTTGATGCACAACTGCATTTTGCTCGAATCGGTTGATGTCGATCCCGTGAGAGGCAAGCCTCACCGTTACCTCATCGAAGCGGGAACTGGTGACAAACTCAATGAGAAGATGTCCACGATCTTTGGTCTTGATGGGAAAACGATCGAGTCTGAAGTCATCGCCGCAGGTGTAGATGTCAATGACATCGAAGCAACCATCGTTTCACATCTCCACTTCGACCATGCCGGCGGATTGACCCGTAAAGCACGCAAAGGAGAAGAAGCCGACTGGGAAGCAACCAAACCGGGCGCCGCATCGGGTGACTCAACAGCGATCAAGTTCACCTTCCCAAATGCTGAACTGATTGTCCAGCGCCGAGAATGGGTAGATGCCCGCAATAATGACGCAGTGATGACCAAGACCTACTACCGAGATCACATCTTGCCATTCGAGGATGACAAACTTCCACTTGCTGATGGAAAAGCTCGATTGCGTCTTGTCGATTCCAAACGTGCCTTCCCGCTTAATCGAAAACCATCGCGTGGTGATATGCCCAAAGCTCCGATGGAAGAACGCATGAGCGAAGTCCTCCCCGGGATCAATGTCTTCCTCGTTCCAGGTCACACTTGGGGTCAACAAGCGATCCAGTTCACCGACGATCAAGGCAGGACCATCGTGTTCACACCTGATGTCATGCCCACGCATTATCACATCGGGCAGGCGTACTCGCTCTCCTACGATGTTGAGCCGTACTCATCAATGATTACCAAAGAATGGTTCCTGAAAGAAGCTGCCGAACGCGACTGGGTATTAGTACTTGACCACGAACCAGCGGATAACCCGTGCTATCGTGTAAAAAGCGATGATTCTGGGTGGTATGAACTCGTCGAAGAAGTCAAATAATATGCTTGATCCGTCGTTGACCGTTCTATAATCAGATTGACAATGTCCACTGATACGACCACCCCCATCTCGGAATCGGGCGCAGAATTGCCCGAATCACTGCCTCAAACGGAGGCTGATTTGTCAAATAACCCTCGCAATGAGACTGTTGATTCCACTGAGAAAATCAAGAAACCCAAGCTCACCCTCTTCGAACGCGCGGAAGCATTTATCTCGAATCTCTCAACCCGGAATAACTTCTGGAATCGCGTATGCTCAATGATTTGGCTCCCATACGCGTTCCGATCTGGAATCACAATGCAGTCCGACGCGAGTACCTATCGCGCGACGCTTCCCTTCCGCCGATTCAACAAGAACTGGTACAACGCGATGGCAGGCGCCGCACTGCTGGGCAACTCGGAGATCGCGGGTGGCAACTATGTCTTCGCAGTCTGTGGCGGGGACTACACCGTGGTCTGCAAGCACCTCGAGTACAAGTTTTTGCGTCCATGTCACGGCCCTGCTGAATATCGGATGACTCCGCTCGAAGATATCCACGCACTTGTCGCAACCGGCAACGAGTTCAACATCGCGGTCCGGATGGATATCGTCCAGGTTCTGGTTCCACTCAGCGAGAAAAAACTCAAAGATGAAGTCGAACAAGACGGCGACAAACCCGCGAAACCCAAACGCGTTGGACGCTGCACCGCGACATTCCATGTCACACCCAAAGCCCATCACAAAGCAAAAAAACTCCGTGGCACTGATTCCAATTAAGTTGCACCAAGCGAGCCTTTGCCAATGAGCGATTCATCGAGCACAACCCATTCATCGACACAAAACCCGATCCTCTGGGGCGCTTATCTTGCGTGCTCATGGACATGGTGTATCGGGATGTTCTACCCAACACTCTTACTCAGGGACTTTGGGTGGGTTGGATTTCTGATCTTTGCGATCCCCAATGTACTCGGCGCTGCTGCGATGGGGTGGGTTCTCAAATCTCGATTACAGTCCGAAGGCTTTGTTGAGAACCACCCCACCGCTGTTTGGTGGTTCTCGACGATCACGCTGATCTTCCATGTCTTCTGGATGTTGTGGATCATGAACTTTGTGCGTCTGGCATTCCCGATGCCTCAGATATATATGCAAGGGGTCGCAGCAGTAGTGATCGCGTTTGCGATCATATCTCAACGCGCCGCGATGTTCGATCGCATGCCTCGCGTCGCGATGGTGCTTATCACTTTTAGTATTGCAGCGCTTGTTGCTACATTCGTCGTGCCTGACCTGGAAATCTCGCGTCAAGCGCTGACTCAAGCCGCCCCTGATTCACTAAATCGATCATATAACTCTTTGTGGATGATCCCCTTGATGACCTTCGGGTTTGTGTTCTGCCCGTACCTCGACATCACCTTCCATCACGCACGGCAACAACTCGATACCAAACGCGGCGGCCGACTCGGATTCACCATTGGATTTGTAGTGTTCTTTGCCTTGATGATTGTCCTCACCACCCGATATGCCGGCGTGATGGCGTGGGCAATCCGCGGCGAGTCCTTTCCCGATTCCCAAGTCCTCACACCTTGGCTCGGTGCATTGATCCTCACGCACATTATGTGTCAGTGGGTATTTACAGTTCGCGTGCATCTTCATCGAATCAAGACCATCCCAGGTGCACAAGCGAAGCAACCGATCCTCTTTGCACTTGCATTGATTTCAGGGATCATCGGATTGCTTGCACTCAAACTCCCCGATCACAGCAACCTCACCGGTGGCGAAATCGTCTATCGTACCTTCTTGAGCTTTTACGGATTGCTCTTCCCAACCTACATGCTCTACCGAGCTGTGATCGCTCGCAAGAACAAGTCGTCCAATAGCATCGTGATGATGTGGATAACCATCGCGATCGCATCCCCAGTATTCTGGATGGGATTCATGGAACGCCGATCGATCTGGCTGATCCCTGGAATGGTGATTGTGCTTGTGGGCGCTGGAATGCTTCAGTTCATCACTAAAAAATCAAGCTCATCAATCTAACTCGATTCCTTGATTCTGCGCGACAATTCTTGCGTTGCGCTGCATCATATCAAGCTTTGCTCGTTTCATCGCAGAACCAACGAATGCTTGGCGACGGGCATCTTCATCCCAGTGAAGTACCTCAAGAAGATCAAAGCTCGCACGCCCGGATCGATACTCCTGATTTTCGGGTTGACTCAGTTGCTCGATTGGTTTAGGTGAGTTGTGCGGACAAACCTCTTGGC
Organism: uncultured bacterium; assembly: GCA_963976235.1. Classification (GTDB taxonomy): domain Bacteria; phylum Planctomycetota; class Phycisphaerae; order Phycisphaerales; family UBA1924; genus UBA1924. The sequence continues at coordinate 237,968 of CAXBJM010000001.1, read as the reverse complement.
AAATATCACAGCCGTAGATCCAATCGCCCATCTTGGATTGAAGATCTGGTTCGATCGATTCACGATGCTCGATCGTGAGATAACTGATACATTTTCGAGCATCGACTTGGTGATCCGTGATTGCATCCGTTGGGCAAGCATCAATGCACGCGGTGCAAGATCCGCAATGGTCTGTAATGATTGGCTGTGTGATCGGTGCGTGAGCATCAAGTGTCATGACGACTCCCCCGATGAACATGTAACTCCCGAGCTTTGGATGGATGATGAGTGTGTGCTTGCCTACCCAACCGATCCCGGCACGCTGGGCAAGTTCTCTCTCTGGGACAGGCGCGGTATCCACGAACACTTTGAACCTTGCATTTGGATACTCATCACGCAACTCATCAGCCAATGCCATCAATCGTTTTTTGATGAGCTTGTGATAATCCCTACCCCGTGCGTATCGGGCGATCTTTCCTTGCCCGGTTTTGATCGGCGGATCCTGGTTTGCATCACGCGAACAGTAGATATCCCCCACCACTAAAATTGACATCGCGTCTTCGATGAGCTTCCCCGGATCCGTACGGACATCCGTGTAGTTTTCCATCCACCCCATTGTCCCGTGCATCCCTCTCGCCAGCCATTCCCTGAGTCCGTCGGCATAATCACTTGGTTCTACCCCTGCAATCCCCGCGCAAGCAAACCCGAGCGATTGGGCACGCTCGATGAGATCATTTCCGAGTTGTTGAGAAGTATTGGGGTCCACGATCAAATCGTAGGGTCAGCTTGTGCAACTCGTGCAGGCACCCGCAGATTCTGGAACCGCATTGATCCATTGATAAAGCGTATCGGCAGCATGCTTGAGCACAGTTTCAGGATCAAGCCCCTCTTCAGTGAGCCAAAGCTTTGGATACTCATACACGATCCAACCGTCGTAGTTCATCTCCGCGAGTACTCCAATGAACATCTTCAAAGGCAGTATTCCTTCCCCAAGCATCACCGGGTTCCCGTCATGATCAATATCACCAATCTTGATGACCTTGATATGATCTCCCAACAACTTCATACCATCAAGGGGGCATTCACCTGCTTGAACTGATGCAATCGTGTTGAACGAAGCGCCGAGCCATTGAGAATCGACTGATTGGATAAGCTCAAGCAATGCGGTGCTCGTCGCGAACGATCCCGCATTTTCGATGAGAACGCGTACATCTGTGTTGCGTCCGGTTTGGGCTGCAAGTTTGAGCCGATTGCTTACCCGGCGCATGCTCCAAGTCTTGGGTTCAGCAGCAGGCAGGTTGTTTCCATACACACGCACATAATCCGTATTGCTCCGATCTGCGAGATCGACATACGACTTGGTATCGCTTACTCCTGCTTCTTCATTCTGGAAGATTCGTCCAACGACAGGAGGATTGATCATCTTGTCGAAACTGATGCTTGTGCCGAAGGATAATGATTTCACTCCCGCCTTGGCGAAGACAGATTCAATCGTATCGGGGTCCATCCCGAATGGTTCGGACGCAATCTCGACACTCTGGTCGTAAAAACTACGAAGCTCAACCCCAAGATACCCGAACTGGGCAGCTTTATTCGCGACTTCTTCGATCGTCCAATCTGGACAAGCGGTGGTTGAAAATGCGATCTTCATGGTCAATATCCTCTTACGAGTCGGCGTGCGTGCGATACGATTCTATCTAGTATATGTCCCCCCAAGAGACAATGTACATGCCTATCCGTCGGCGTACACTCCAGTATCGACTATCAGGCCGACTCACGATCAATCGAGGAAACCCCAAATGTCATGCCCACGCCATATTGAAGATTCAATCCATACGAATCTTGAGAACAAAATGACCTATACCGAGTTTCTCAGACTCGATAAACTCCTTGATTGCCAAGAAATCCACTCGGATCCGCCGCACCACGATGAGATGCTTTTTATCATCCAACACCAGACTTCTGAGCTCTGGCTCAAACTGATAATCCATGAGTTGCGTGAGGCACTTGAATATATCAAAGCTGACAAACTCGCGCCCTGCTTTAAAATCATGGCAAGAATCAAACATATCCAATCCCAGTTGCTCAGCCAATGGGATGTGCTTGCAACCCTCACCCCATCAGAATACTCCCAGTTCCGCTATGCGCTCGGGACCGGATCCGGGTTTCAATCAATCCAATACCGTGTCGTCGAGTTCCTTCTTGGGAATAAAGACGCAAACATGATCCCGGTGCATAAGCATGATCCTGGTGCGGTTGAGCTGCTCACGCAGACTCTCAATACTCCGAGTCTCTATGACGAGTTCCTTCGATTGCTCGCAAGAAGAGACATGCCGATCCCTCAGGAGATTCTCGATCGAGACATCACCAAGCACCACACTTCGAGCCCAGGTGTGATTGAAGTCTTCAAGACGGTATATACCCATCCAAAGGAGTACTGGGATGCCTATGAGATGGCGGAAAAACTGGTCGACATCGAAGACATGTTCGGGCAATGGCGTTTCCGTCATGTAAAAGTCGTCGAACGCGTCATCGGATTCAAAGGAGGCACAGGCGGGTCATCGGGAGTGCCTTTCCTTCGGAAGATGCTCGATCATCGATTCTTCCCTGAACTTTGGGAAGTCAGGACACACCTATAAATGAGCGAATACAACGATCACATCCAAGCCGCCGCTGCAAGTCTTGGTGACGGAATACTCACCGAACCTGCGATTGTTGAACATATCCACCCACTTTTTTCTCGAGTGCTTGCTCGTAATGCCCGGACCAATGAAATCTACCTTGCCAATCATTCACTCGGTCGCCCTATGGATGCGATCTCGCCACAAATCACCCATGCACTCGACGCTTGGTACGAAAACCTTGATGATGCGTGGGGAATCTGGATCGAACAACGAGATTGGTACCGCAAGACGATTGCAAAGATTATCAACTGCCCACAATGGGATGCGATTGTTCCCAAGACCAGCGCCGGGCAAGGCCTCCGCGCTGCGATCAATAGCTTGCCAACTCTACAACCAAACATTGTCTCCACCCGAGGCGAGTTCGATTCAATCGATTTCAACCTCAAAGCGTATGCCCACAAAGATCGCGCTTCATTGCGCTGGGTAGAACCCGATGACGACGGGCTCTTTCATGGCAACGATATCATGAGAGCAATCAATGACGACACCGATCTTGTTGTCATTTCGATGGTCTGCTTTGTCACCGGACAACTCATCACCGATCTCGAGCGGATCGTACACACCGCCCACGAACACAACGCGCTCATCCTCATCGACGCGTATCACAGCTTTGGAACCATCCCCATCGATTTCAGTGCAATAGGCGCTGACTTTCTCATTGCGGGAAACTACAAATACACCAGAGGCGGCGCAGGCGCGTGTTTCCTAGCAATTCACCCTAGGCACCTGTCTACATCAGGCGGAGTTCCAAACCCTGATTCGATCTTTACTGCTGATACAGGCTGGTTTGCCAAGCAGGACACCTTTGCGTACCGACGAACAGAACAACCCGAATACGCATCGGGAGGGGATGCTTGGCTCGAATCCACCCCCCCGCCATTGGTGTATTTTCAGGCAACTCCTGGATTACAACTCACTGAATCGATCGGCGTAGATCGACTCCGTGCCTACTCACTCCAACAACAAGCGTTCTTGTCTAAAGAACTCATCAAAGCTGGAGTTACCCCCCGACTGCTCGAACATCGTGGCGCATTCTTATTGGTCGAAACACAGGACGGGCACCAAGCAATCGAATCACTGAAAGCTCATGGTGTCAATGCGGATGCTCGCCCATGCCCGAAGACTGGCAACTGGCAAGTTCGATTCTGCCCAGACCTGCTCAACACCCAAGCAGAACTCAGTGAAGCAGCCATCCGAATCGGAAAAGCACTCAACACCAAGAACTGATCCTCTTACTCCGAACTTTCATCCATCGGAAGCACAATAACAAAATCAGTGCCCTTCCCTGGTTCTGTGTGGAGTTCGAGCTGGCCGTGATGCGCTTCGATGATCCTGCGTGCTGTGGGCAATCCCAATCCAGTCCCACCAGACTTTGTGGTGAAATAGGGATGAAAGATCTTCGATCCGGTTTCTTCATCCATCCCGGGCCCGGTGTCGATGACATGAATATTTACCCTGCGTCCATCCTCGTCATCAACCCCTTGCTGAATCCGCACGATCAGCTCCCTCGGCGATGACTCTGCGTGTTCCATCGCGTGCACCGCGTTGAGCATCAGATTCAGCAGCGCCTGCTTGAGATGGTCAGCATCGATCGGTGCGGTTGGATCGGATGGATCCGGTTCGACACGCAAACGAACATCTGCACCTTCCGCCATTGGCGAAAGAAAATCAACAAGTTCCTCAACAACGGTATTCACCGATTGAGTTGTGATCGATAATCGGAGTTCGCCGGCGTATTCGAGAAAATCAGTCAAAATCCCTCGCAGCCGTTCGGTTTCACGACCGAGCGCATCAATCCGTCGGATCAATCGAGATCGGTCGACATCCTCGATTGGTAAATCTTCGATCGCTTCAGACAGGAGTTGCGCGTTGAGCCCGATAGTTGATAACGGGTTTTTAATCTCATGAGCAAGCCCGCCGGTCATTGATCCGATCTCAGCCAATCGTTCCGCGGCTTGTGCTCTTTTGCGAGCATTGTGCACACGAGCGATCGATATCCGCACACGGCGCGCAGCAAATAGATAGGCAAAGGCCGAGCCCAACACCAAACCGCTAATAAATGCTATCAATAGGATCCCGTTCAATACCCGCTCGATCATCAACTGAGCACACACGATTCAGCAGCCAGATGGACTGCCTTACTGCTGGTGCTAACCACTCCGATTCATCTGGTTATTCCCCGGCATCGACTTGAGCAAACACCCAAAGACCACCAAGACCCACCCGGCGCGAGAAACAACCTTATTGATGATATGTCACAAAGAGCGAGCGTGCACAGTCCGTCCAAGATTGACGGATTCAAACTCCTATACAATCAAGCAGAGACCCATGGGCGAACTTACCTTCGAGGTGTACGAGAATATGTCCTTCTTGGAACAATGACCTCAGGTGTATCATCCGCATCATCTGTATCTTCATGGTCCTGCTCAACGGCACCATGGATCTTCGTTGCTCGCCAACCTTTGTCATTTTTCTCCGCATCGTAACAGACCGGAGAGCCATCTTTGAGCACCCTGAATCCATCGCCCTCAATGACAGTAAAGTGCACAAAGATATCTTGAGCATCAGGTCCGACAATGAACCCAAATCCTTTCCGCGGATCGAACCATTTGACCGTTCCGTGAATTTCATTGAGTTGATTTACATCTTGTTGCGATTCATTTCCATTTTCATTGTCGTCCGTCATGATGATCCCCCGAGCGAGCCCGGACCTTTCTACAAACATTCCAGCATCAGCGCCCATTCGGGAAGCATGAAGTTTTCACTTCATACCTGAAGATCTCATGATTACCAATCACAAAATCTATCCAACTCATCGTTCAATTGATCCGTCGATCAAAGTCCCCTGAACGGCTGGTGATTTCAATACGAGCAAACTTATGAAAAGTCATACCCTGACCGCCCACGAAAATTCGACGGTTCATTCCTGCAGCATACCAGATTCTGACGGCGCGTCAAATAGCCCAGTGCAAACTTGTGTCACACTGGGCTATTAATTTTCAATTGAAGGCTATTTTTGCCCGTTGTATGGCGTTTTTACTCTGCCGAGGCTTTTTCTTCGCGACGACGAGGTTTTCCACCTCGACGACGGCGAGGCTTATCTTCGCCATCTCCGTTGCTGTCATCGTTCTCACGATTGCCTTCGCCTCGTGGTTTCTCAACGAAGTTCGGGTCAGCTCTCTTGATCGAAAGCTTGATACGACCTTGATCGTCAACCATCATAACCATGACCTTGACGATATCACCGAGTGAAACAACATCGTGGACATTATCTACAAACCCGTCTGCGAGTTCGGAGATATGACACATGCCGTCGGTGCCTGGTGCGATTTCGATGAAAGCACCGAAGTCCTTGACCGAAACAACCTTGCCTTCGTAGATCGTGCCCGGGCGTACATCTTCGCACAGAGCGCCGATCTCTGCTTGAGCGTTTTCTACGTTCTCGCGATTGGTCGAGGAAACCATGACGGTGCCATCATCTTCAACATCGACATTGACGTTGTATTTGTCCTGCAACGCACGGATGGTCTTGCCACCTGGTCCGATGAGCTTGCCGATCTTTTCGACTTCAATCTTAAGTTGAATCATCATCGGTGCATACTTGGAAGTCTGCTCGCGGGGTGCTGCGATCGTTTCTTCCATTGCTTCGATGATTTCGATTCGACCAACATTTGCTTGCTCGAAGATTTCTTCCACCTGGCTGAGCACCAATCCACGAGCTTTGAGATCAAGCTGGATGCCGGTGATGCCATCACGCGTACCCGAGACCTTGAAGTCCATGTCGCCGAAGAAGTCTTCTTCACCGATGATGTCGGTCACGAATACTTCATTCTCACCCTTGTCATCAGTGAAACGGCCGACGGAGATACCTGCACAAGTGTTGGTGATTGGAACACCCGCATCCATGAGGGCGATACACCCGCCACACACTGATGCCATCGACGATGAGCCGTTGGATTCAGTGATGTCTGAAACAAGGCGAATCGTGTATGGGAAGTCTTCAGCGGATGGAAGGATACCCATCAATGATCGTTCTGCCAATGCACCATGACCGATTTCACGGCGGCCAGGTCCCATGATACGACCTGCTTCACCAACACAGAATGGAGGGAAGTTGTAATGGAGATAGAACTTCTTGGAGTATTCTGGCATCAAGCCGTCAACGACTTGCTCGTCACGGCCGGTACCGAGGGTAGTGGTCACGAGTGACTGGGTCTCACCGCGCTGGAAGAGTGCTGAACCGTGGGTTCTTGCGAACTTGCCGACTTCCATGTGCAACGGGCGGATTTCCTTGAATCCACGACCATCCGCACGCATGCCTTTCTCGACGATCAACTTGCGAGTGATCTTCTTTTCGAGCTTGCGAAATGCTTCGTTTGCTTGTCCCTTGCGTTTCTTGGATGCTTCGAACTCGCCTGGGGTGCCTGTGTCATTCACTGAGAAGTGATCTTCGAGCATCTTGGCTTTGATCTCTGCAACCTTGGTTGAGCGTTCGGTTTTTGCCTTAATCTGACGAGCCTTGGTCAACTCTTTCTCTGCATGCTTGGTGACTTCTTTCATGACATCATCTGGGATGAGGTTCATGTGATCGCCAAGGCGTTTCTCTTTGCCAACCTTGGCAACGAGTTCTTCGATCAAATCGAGGATCGGGTTGATCCCTTCTTCGATTCCGAACTCGATCGCTTCAAGGATTTCTTCGTCAGGAACTTCTGCAGCCCCGACTTCGATCATGTTGATGCCGTCACGGTGACCCGAGAGGACCATGTCCATATCGGAGTACTCGAGCTGAGCATTAGTTGGGTTGATGATGTGGACTACGCCGTCATCGGTGAAGATACGAGCAACACGTACGGTTGCCAGTGGACCTTCGAATGGCGCGTCGGAGATTGAGAGCACAGTCGCCGCTGCGGTGCCTGCGATCACATCTGCGTCGTTCTCGCCGTCATGTGACATGACCCAGCACTGCATCTGAATTTCTTCGATGAACCCTTCTGGGAACAACGGACGGATCGGACGATCGATCATCCGCATGGTCAGGATTTCTTTTTCTGATGGAGCACCTTCGCGCTTGCGGAATCCGCCTGGGAACTTGCCGCCTGCGGAGAGTTTTTCACGGTAATCTACCTGCATAGGGAAAAAGTCGAGACCCGGACGCGGAGTTGCGCGTGCGAGTGATGCTGCGACAGTTGTTTCCCCGTGGGATACGAGGACATGCCCGTGTGCGAGCTTTGCGATCTGTCCTGTTTCCATCCGCATCATGCGGCCGCCGATCATTTTTTCAACGACGGTTGGTGTGTTTGCGTTTGCCATTTTACTTTGCCTTCCAGCTTTTGAGCCAATACTTCAGTATTCCTAACTATCTTTAGGGCGATACTGAATGCGGGTGCGAGGTGCCCGCGTAACCTGTCGTTGTACCACTATGGTACAATCGCACAGATTGCCAACAGATTCGGCTCCAACCTCGCGCTTGACCTCTGGTCACGCTTGGGCCGATGGTTCATTCGTGCAGTTTTAGAACTGCTCTATTACGAGAAAGCCCCGCGAATCTTTTCAGACACGCGGGGCAATAAATCAGTTTACTTACGCAAGCCTAGACGCTGGATCGTATCGAGATACGCTGGGCGGTCTTTCTTCGCGATGTATCGAAGGAGCTTGTTTCTGCGGGAAACCATCATGACCAACCCACGGCGGTTATGCACATCACCCTTGTTTTCTTTCAGGTGAGTCGCAACCTGCTTGATGCGTGCGGTCAACAAAGCGATCTGGACTTCAGGGGAACCCGAGTCTCCTTCTTTGCGGCCGAAGTCTTTGATGATTTGAGCTTTTTCTTCTACTGGTAATGGCATGGTTTTCTTCCTTCCGCCGCGTGCACCGAAGCGAGAACTCCCCACTGCTTGTGCCGCCGACCTAGTTGTTGGATCACCTCTTGTGACCTCAGTGAATAGTAGCCAGCAGGCTCACCTGTTTCGTCCGAATGGATCGCCTTGAAGGACGATTATTGTCCAAAACTCATGTTTTTTCACATCTATCGAGTTTTTCGAGAACCAGCCCCTCTCGAGGAAGGACAATACCTGTGTTATGAGTATTGCCAATCGCCAACCTGCCCAGATACTTAGTGAACTCTTGGTGCTCCAAGCCCAAGGGGGGTCGGATGAAGCACTCACCCAAATCATCGATATCTGGACTCCGGCACTCAAATCACGAGCCAATCGCCTGACCCGTGATGATGAAGGCACGCTCGAAGTTCTCCAGGAAACCTGGATCGCGATCGCTCGTAGCTTACGCAAACTCAATGACCCTGCCCGATTTGGTGCATGGTCGTTCCGCATTGTGCACCATAAAGCTGCAGACTGGATCAAAGCCCAATCCAAACATCGGGCACGCCAAACCCATATCCGCGATCAAGCGAACGATGAATCAGATCCATCCCAAGACTCTGGGGACGAAATCAGAACCGCGATCGGACACCTCGACCCAAAGTTGCGTGATGTGGTCTACTTGTTTTATATGGACAACTGCACACTCCAACAAGTTGCGGTTGTTCTTGGGATACCCGAGGGCACCGCGAAGACGAGGCTTGCTCGTGCACGAACACAACTCAAATCTATGTTAGAAAACAACTCTTGAAAGGAACAAATCATGAATGATCTCGATGACAAAATCCGGAATGCGCTCAACAACTCCGATGCAGCGATGATCGGGGATCCCAATGATGGGCTTCGGCTTGATCAACAGGTGCTCAATGTATTCAAAACCGGCAACACTTTCATGAATGTGATCGCGATGACTTTCTCCTTTGTGTTCCTTGGGCTTGCCATTTATTGTGCTGTGCGTTTCTTTGATACAGATGTGACCAAAGAACTCATTGCATGGGGAACCGGTTTCAGTGTGTGCATCCTCGCCGTCAGCATGTTCAAAATCTGGTTCTGGATGGAGATGCATCGCATAGTGGTCACACGCGAAGTCAAACGCGTCGAACTCCTCACTGCACGATTACTCCAAGAACTTGCTGCGAAGTAAGCTCAATCATTCCTTTGGCAAATATAATCCCTTTGCCCCAAGGATATGGGCGATTGCCTCGCGGGCAGCACCATGCCCGCCGGGCTTTTGAGTAACCAACTCACACGCTGCGATCACTTCTGGCTCGGCATCCGCTGGGCAAATCGGGAGTCCGACACGGGTGAGTGCCGGGAGATCAGGCCAATCATCCCCCATATACGCGATCTTGGATGCATCGACAATACCTGTACGGTGCATAACCACATACAGGGCTTCTGCTTTATCCGTCGAACCTTGAATGACCATTGACTCATCAATCCCAAGCGAATAGAGCCGATGGGTGAGTGCTTTGCCTGATCGGCCGGTAATGATCGCGATCTTCAATCCTGCATTGAGCCCGAGCCTAAACGCATACCCATCACGCACACTAAAACGCTTGGTTTCTGATCCGTCATCATTGATATTGATCGAACCATCCGTTAAAACGCCATCGACATCAAAGATAATCAGTTCAATCTGTGAAGGATCTGTCGCCATCACTCATCCTCCACGAGCTTCATCGCGATCAAGTCTTGCACATCAAGCATCCCAATGGGTTTGCTGTCTTCATCAACGATGGGAATCTCATCCGCTCGGTATTCTCGAAACATCGCAACTGCTTCGTTGGCGAGCGCCTCATTGGTCAGGGTCTTGGGGTTCTTTGACATCACCTTTGCAAGTGGGGTCTGAAGTTCATTCGCATCACGCAAAACTAATCGGCGAAGATCCGAATCCGTGAATATCCCAGTCAGCACACCCGCATCATCCGTGATCAGCAATGCACCTGGTCGACGCTTGACCTTTGCTGCTTGTGTCAGTGCATACTCAACCGTGTGATTCTCATTGGCGATCGGCAGGTTCTTCCCCACATGGAACCGGATCAACTCGCTTACCGGCTTCAAGAGCGACCCAAGCGTTCCCCCCGGATGACGAGCATGGAAATCTTCATTGGTAAATGATCGTCTGCGAGCAACCGCGAGCGCGAGCGCATCACCGATCGCCAGCGCAGCGGTTGTTGAAGTTGTCGGCGCGAGGAAATCGCCATCACCCGCTTCATCGGTCACCAATGCTTCAAGCGTGACCGTCGCGATGCGTTGGAGGGAGGATTCCTTGCCATTCACATTGCCTCGGGTGATCGCGATGATCGGGAGCTTATCTTGACGAAGGATCGATGCCAAACCAATTAACTCTGCCGTCTCACCTGAATGACTCAGACAAATCGCGAGATCGTTCTTCCGGAATCGACCCAAATCACCATGTGCTGCTTCAGTTGGATGAACCGCATGAGATGTGATCCCTAGTGATGCCATCGTCGCGGAAATCTTGGCACCGATATGCCCAGACTTTCCTAGACCAGATACCAACACCGTGCCCCCCGCATCGGCACACGCGACGATCAGATCCACCGCTTGTGTATATCGCTCATCAACACAATCTCCAAGTTTGGAGATTGCGCAAGATTCATGCGAGAATGCGCGCGAGATAAAGGCAAGTTCTTCAGTCTGTTGAGTGGTCGTTGCAGGCATACCAAAGGATATGCCAGTGAACCGATCATATTTCACGCATTGGTGACAAGCTTCTTGCCATTACATGATGGGCAAGGCACCGGTTGACCAGTGGATGGCTGGAGCGCCGCAACACCATTGAACCCAAGAGTCCGCACCGCAACGGTCTGTGGACACAAAATAAAACCACGCCCGGTGCACTCTGTGCAGCCTTTCAACTCGATCTGTCCGGTGAGTTTGAGGGTTGGGGCAAAGGTCATGGTGTCCATAGATAATCTCCTACCCTACCTATCGGCTGATAACTGCCTCAGGTTGACAAATAATCAGGGTTCTTAGATCAGATCCTCATGAACAGAAATGTGCTACGATACATATATGAGTGAGATGTATCGCGTAAAACTCGAATCTTTCGAAGGGCCGATGGACCTTTTGCTCTATCTCATCCGCAAACACGAAGTGGATCTCCACGACATCCCATTGTCATTGATCGCCGATCAATACATCGGATTCCTCGATGATGTCGACCGGATCGATATCGATCTCGCCGGCGAGTTCCTCGTGATGGCCACGACATTGATGGAACTCAAATCTCGGATGCTCGCTGCACAAGCAGATGCACGCGATGCGGGCGATACCCCCGACGACGACAAACCCACTGAACCCGGAGCCGACCCACGCATGGAACTGGTGCGTCAGTTGCTCGAATACAAGAAGTACCGCGATGCAGCCGATGCGCTCGATCAACGCCGACAGACATGGGAGAAACGATACCCGGTCAAAGCAGCACCCATCGACGATGAATCTGTCCGCGAAGCGATCGATGATCTGGGTGAACTCGAAGTCGAAGACCTTGATCTTGCCGATCTCGTCGAAGCATTCCGTCAAATCGTCGCAAGCGTGAACTTCGATCGCATCGGCGAACATGAAGTCCTCAGCGACGACACCCCCCTCGAAATCCATGTCGAGAACATCGTCGAACATCTCCAATCAAAGATCAACGCAGGCGCAGAGGGTACTTCAAACCTGCGTTCACTCATCGTGGGCAAGACCCGCGCCGAGATGGTTGGGATGTTCCTCGCGATCTTGGTCTTGGTCCGTGATCAGCGGATCGGCGTATCGATGAATGAAGGCGAAGTCGAAATGAAACTCCGCACCGATGTTGAGCAACCCACTGAGATCGTCGCGGTCGATGACTTCGTGTGATCGGAATCAAAATGAACATTACTCTCCGTCCGATCATTGAATCCGATCTCCCGATCTTCTTCGAGCACCAACAACACAAGCCCGCCCAACTGATGGCCGCTTTTGTCCACGAAGACCCAAGCGATCGGGTCGCCTTCGACACGCACTGGACAAGGCTGATGAAATCAGACATGATACTCAAACAATCCATCGAAGCAGACGGTCAACTCGTCGGGCACATCATGAGCTTCGACATGCCCAACGAACACGACAGCTCCGATCGCGAGATCACCTACTGGATCGATCATCACCATTGGAACAAAGGCATCGCAAGCAAAGCATTAGAACTCTTCCTATCCACCGAAACCACCCGCCCACTCTTCGGGCGCGCTGCCAAGGACAACATCGCTTCCATCCGATCGATGGAGAAGTGCGGGTTTGTGTTGATCGCGGAAGAACGAGGATTCGCCAATGCTCGGGGGGAAGAGATTGATGAAGTGATTCTGAAGCACTGTCAATAATTGCTACAAATGACCGGCTATATTATTCTATACACCTTGTTAGAAATATCCAAAGGATTAGTATGCAACATATTGAGCGACCTGCCGTGGCATTACACTGGGAATACTATATCGAACTTGAAAAAGACCTGCTTACTGCTAGTCGGTATGTTAATTTTACAGAAGACCAACTATCTGTTCATTCTCAATTTTTCACACAGATACTTGTCTGCGCCGCTACAGAATTTGAATGTGTCTGCAAAGTTATTGCCGATAAGGTTGAAATCTCTAATGTTGGGAATATTGGTTCCATCAAGGAAATGCTTTCACCCATCATGCCAACATTGTCGCAATGTCAATTAGAATTACTGAGAGGCAGTCTTAGAACCAGGCCGTTTGCAGACTGGGAAGAAATTGGCACCCCGTTGTGTTGGTGGACCAGTTACAACGACACGAAACACCTTCGCAACAGGGATGTTAGTCCTGGTTCATTAAGAAATGCTATGTATGCTCTAGGTGGTTTGTTTATTGCCAATCTTGTGTTAGCAAACACACTAAAGGAGTATGAAGCACTTATTCCACATCAATTGTTTGCAATCCAGCCATTCGTAGATGATGCTGACCCATTGTTTAAACCCCGCAACTATTATCAACGCCCCAGATTCTCACTGCTAGAGAAAGATGGCAAACTTAAACCAACCCCTCAACAAACCCTTTGAATCGATCCATCCCCGCGTTGATCTGTTCGTCAGAACACGCGAAGCTAATCCGGAGGTGATTGCCGGAGATGCCACCGAAGTCGTTTCCCGGGACGAAGGCGATGTTGGCTTCGTCGAGCATCGCTTGCGACAGACTCGGTGCGTCGGTAATCTTCGTACCCGCTTTACTGGTCTTGCCGAAGAGGCTGTTGACATCGGGGAAGACATAGAACGCCCCGGTCGGGGTTGGGCAGCTCACGCCTGGGATCTCGGACAACCGACGCATAATCAGTTTCGCCCTTGATGCAAACGCTTGACGCATCATCTCGACGGTCTCTGCGACTTCTGGATTCGTGATCGCTTCCCGGATGGCGGCGTAGTTAAAACTCGTGATATTCGTCGTCATCTGCCCTTGCAACTTTCCGATCCCATTGATCAACGACTTGCCAAAATCCCCCGGCATCGCGACATACCCGATACGCCAACCCGTCATCGCGTACGCCTTAGACATGCCGTTGAGGGTGATGACTCGATCCGCGATTTCCGCAACGGAACCAATCGAGAAGTGCGGGGTGTCTCCATACACAATCTTCTCGTAAATCTCATCGGTTAACACAATCAGATTCGGTGCAATGTCGCGTGCATCATGCACGACCTGTGCGAGTTCCCGCAGGTCTGATTCGCTGTACATGGTGCCGCAAGGATTCGAAGGCGAGTTGATAATCAACAACCGTGACCTTGGCGTGATCGCATCTTTCAACTGCTTTGCCGTGATCCGAAAATCTGTTTCAGGTCCTGCAATGATTTCTTTGACCACCCCCCCACTGAGTTCACAGATCGGTCGATACGAAACCCATGCCGGGGTCGGCAAAATCATCTCCCAGGGTTCTTCACCGGCCTCAGGAAAATCAAACAAACACTGAATCGCTGAGTACAACACATGCTTGCCCCCGGCACCGATCGCGACATGCTCACCCGTCAATCCCTGAATCCCGTTCTCTGTCACCAACTTGTTGGCGATGCAATCTCGCGTCACCATATCCCCAAGCGTGGGTGTGTACTTGGTCTGCCCGTCGAGCATCGCTTTGATCGCAGCATCTTTGATCGGTTGAGGCGTATCGAAGTCTGGTTCCCCCGCTGCGAATCCCAACACATCGATGCCGCTGGCTTTGAGTGCCTTGGCACGGTTGTTGAGGGCAACCGTAATCGAAGGTTTGAGGTCCGAAACGCGACGCGATAGGGATGGTGTGCTCATACCCAACTTTAGCACCGCCGCCACACACAACCACACCGCCACGCCCAAACATCTCCACCCACATCAAGACCTACAATCCGTACATGTCATCATCTTCACCATCGGGCATCTCGACCAAAACCATCGGCCTGCTCGCTGCGGGCTTGCTTGCAATAGTCTTTACGATCATCATCTGGACCTCCATATCGAGCACCCCTGCGCCGATCACAAACCCCAATGACTTCTTCCCTGATGACATGGCAGAGGAAATCCCAAACATCGAAGACACCCAGACCGGCGGTGCCATGCTCGTCACCATGGTGGACAAAGATGATCCCACCCGAGTCGCTGCGACCCTCAAAGCAGACCGGTTCGAACCAATCGGCGACGGGCGGAGAAGGCTCGACAACCCCGAATCTTGGATATTCCTTCAAGACGGGCGAGCAATGAAAATTACCGCCGACTTTGCGACCATGCTCATGCCCGATCCCAATCAACCCCCAGAATCAGGGACACTCGAAGGCAATATCCTCATCCAGTCCTTCGAATCAACAACTGCAACAGACCCAACACTCACCGCAACCTTCGAAGAACCCCTTGAGTTTGAACGACGATACCTCCGTCTGCGTTCGCCTGGAGCGTTCAACATCAGTTCGTCTGCGTTTGAATTTGCAGGCGCTGATCTGACTTTGATCCTCAATGAACTCCGTGATCGGGTCGAACTCATCGATGTTGCGCGAGGTGATCATATTGTGATCCACAACAACGCGAAGAATTCTCAACCCAAAGCTGAATCCAAGTCTGAATCAGCAGTCGCAATAGCGGGTTCCCCAGAGTCTACACCGCAGACCGTAAATACACCCCCCGACACAACGCGGTCCGTCGCCCAACAAGCCGATCAAGTCTCAGATACCCCATCAACAACCAATGCCCCAAAGGTCACCGACCCTATCGCAGACATCCTCACCAGATACCACATTGTGCTCAACGATCAAGTCGTAGCATCTGCATCTGATTCAGGCACCGCCAACGCGGACCATCTTGAACTCTGGGTCGCACTCCAAGACGGAAATCTCCCTGATAATGCGATCAAACAGATCAACTTTGCTCCAACTGAATCATCTCCAATTGAAACTCCTGAGCAGCAGAGCGAAGTTCCCGCTCCACAGAGCAATGAATCGACAATCACCCCCAGAACCAATCCAGACAATAATCCGGATGTTTCAACCAACCCTTCGTCGGACATCGTGATCACATGGGCAGGAAAAATGACCCTTCGCCCAATCGACGGCGAGTCCCCAATCCAACTCCAAGAAAACGTACTCGCACTCCAACTCACTGCCGATGAAGACTCTGGGATCACTTTCGATATCCCCAACCAAAGCTTCACCGGCAAAGCATTCTCAGCGACCTACCTCGCCACCCAGGGAATCATCGAACTCGAATCAATGCAAACCCAGGCAGGAATCATCAAACTCATCGCACAAGACGCGGGAACGCTCAATGCGACATCGCTTGCTGCAAACCTGGCGACGGGTGAGATCGAACTTGACCGCCGAGGATCGATCGAAACCACGCCTCAACGCGAGAGCGAACCTGACTCGAAAGCAACTATCCAATGGAGCAACTCCGCAGCGTTCACCCTCGCCCTTGACCCAAGCACCGGAGCACTCACCAATCGCTTAACCCGCGCCGTCTTCGATGGGAGTGTGATCGCAAGACAGGATGGAAACACCGTTGGCGCTCGAGTGCTTGATGCCGGGTTCGATCCATCGCGTCCATCAGTAACCTCGCTCCAAACAATCGACATGATCGATGGCGTGCTCTCAAGTGCTTCTCGATCAATCATCTCAGGCAATGAACTTCTCGTGAACCTCGCCCCCTCTGTAAACGAAGATTCAATCACCCCGACGAAGCTCACTGCGACTGGGAATGTCCTCGCTCGAACCCCTGAGCAGATGCTCAAATCTGAGCACCTTATCGTTGATATGTCCCAAGATCTCGCGGGAAAAATCATCATCGAGACCGCCAGCGCTGAGGGGAGTATCCGTTATACAGATTCCCAGCGTTCGACCGCACAAGGTGAAACGCTTGATGCAGATGTGATCAATGAGACCATGACTTTGCTGGGTTCCCCAGCAAAGGTCGGACAAGGTGGATCAACAGTCATCGGGGATCACATCAACCTCAATGCGCGTCGACGCGGAATCGAAGTCATCGGACCAGGCTCATTTGACCACGACATCGCACTCAATCCATCAACAGAGAACACAGCGCAGTCCGCGACAGGTCATATCCGCGCCACATGGAAAGGCTCGATGCGCTTCGACGACGCGATCGGCACCATCATCTGTACAGATCAGGTCAAAGTGATCTCAACCCCCGACGCGTACACCCGCGATACCCTCGATGCGCATCGCGCAGAAATCAAACTAACACCAAGTCCTTCGCGTGATCCAATCGCGGGCAACAACAAACCCAAAACCGATGATCGTTCATTGCTCAATGCTCGTGTATTTGGACGCGCCCCAACCGGACAATCGCCTGCACCTGCAAAGATTGAATCCCGCACATACGATCAGCTTGATCCTGAACGAGTCATTGGACTGATCTATCTTGAGGGCCCACAAATCTTGGTAGACAATCAAGCACAGACCCTTCAAGTCCCCGCTCCAGGCACACTCTTGATTATGGATCGCTCCGAAGGCGAGCAGGCCGAATCAACATCAGACTCAATCGCTCCTGCATCAAACTCCGGCCTGACCCGATTTACCTGGGTTGGCAAAATGAATCTCGATCGTGCACAAGGAACAGCAAACTTCACAAACCAAGTCGCGGTTCGACAAAAGACCCTATCCACGGGTAAAATTGCATCACTCATGACCGATCAACTCGACGCTCGCTTTGAGATCGGCCAGCAAGAACAAGATCAATCCACCCGTTTGCTCGGAATCGATGCAACTGGCGCAGTCCGGTTCCTCTATGAAGGCAAAGAACTCCTCGCAGACTCTGCAATCTATGACGCGGTTTCTGATTCACTCTTTGCTTCCGCGATCAACAACAAACTGGTCACGCTCTATGACAACACCCGTCCCGCCCCACTCTCTGCAAAGACCATGCGCTGGACACTTGAGCAAGACCGGATCGAAATCAATGCTCCAACACCGACCCGATCAACAGGCAACTAATGCACTTAACTTGTAAACCATAAAAAAACCCGCTCTTCAAGCAGGTCTTGTCAACTCGATGATCACATCTTGACTACGAGCTCGTCCGGTCCACGACTCGGTATGACTCGCGTTCACCACGACCACGCAATGGATAATCCTTGCGGAGTGGATGAGCAGGATAATCTTCCCACATTAATATTCGACGCAGGTCAGGATGATTCGCAAAGCGGATCCCGAACATGTCAAACACTTCGCGCTCGGACCATTCGGCGCTGCTCCAAAGATCACAAACTGAATCGACAACGAGCGCCGGATCATTCTCGATTCCCTCCGTAGGTACGGAAGGCTCAAGGTATACCTTCACAAAGAATCGGTCATCTCTGCTGTACGCACACAGGTTATAAGAAACCGCAAACCGTGCAGGCATCTTCGATGGATACCCGAGGTAATCAATACCGGCAACATCTGACAAGAAGTTGTACGCGCATTCTTCATCGTCACGCAAAAATTTCATCACCCGATGCAAATCCTTGGGCTCAACAATCAAAGTCGCCTGATCACGATACTCAACCGCTTGGAACTTTGATGATGGGAACGCGGCTTTGACGCGTTTGAAGGTCGGATGTTCAAGTGCTTTCGTGTTCGCCATCGGATTCCTCATTCAGGTGCATCTGTGCATTTCTCACAGTCCCCAATCGTAGGATGCCAGGATGAGTATTCACAGCCTCAATAGTGCCAAATCCGAGGAATCAAGCACAACTAAGGCTTCACTCGATCGGATCAACCCTTGGAGTCGATCGACGATCACATTGGGATCGATCTCCCCTTTACCCAAGGACACCTCCACAAGTTTCCCAGATTCATCAGTTCTGACCGATCGGATCAGTATGGCGCCGATATTGTCGCATTGGCTGCACAACTCTGCGATCCGATCAAGATGATCCTCAACATCGTTGAACATCGAACCAACGATCCACCCCATCGGGTCCAGAAACAACTTACACCCAAGTGTTTGCGCGCGACGCGCCCATGACACAGTACAGATCGCATCGGAGAGCATCCCCTCACTGCTCGGACGGACGAGGAGTTCTTGACCATGTTCTTGCATCGTTCGATCGAGAAACTCTAGATTCTCATCAAACTTGGTCCAACCAGATGGTGACCAGCTCGCAAGCAATCTTGCTGCATCATCTGAGTGTTCATCAACCCGGATCGGATCGCCGCAGCGGACCACGACCCGAGCATATCCTTCGCATGCTTTGATCAGCGCTGTCGAATCGCAACCGATAGAGACATCGGCAATACAGGCGTATACATCCCCTGATGAGGAAATGATCTCACGCTCAATGAGAACACTCTTTGAAGTTGATTGGTCAATCGGATGTACGATGAGTTGCATATCCGAGTTTAGGATCACTGAGAAATCAATACGCTAATCCTGCGCACACCACGCACAATTATTCACCGATCGTGGGTCCGCTTGTGTTATCCCCTGTTCGAGTGCGCACAAACCTCCCGATATCGAGCATGCACACGGGAGAAGGCAAGGCTGCCAACTCAACGCGTGTGCATCAAATCGAGTACGGAGACTCACCAATGACCGATCTATTTTCTTGGACAAAATCCATCAACACCCATCACGATGAACTCCCATCGGCCCCCCCGATTGAGCTCTCACGAGAACAGGTCGTCGATCAGATCATCTCCATCAATAGCTCTGCAACCGCTGAATACCTCGAGCAGTTCGAGCAAAAATCTCTCCATACTTACCTTGATCACCTCATTTCCGCACAAGAACCTCGAGGCCCGCTTGCAAGATGGGATCGTCCGGGTGATACACCCGTGATGATGTCACGCAGACGGGTTATATAAGTAGTATGCATTTTTATGAGATATAGATAGAGATCAAGCATCTCTCTCCTGTTGGGCGGACCTGTGGTGGGGTCCGCCCAACACTTTTTTTGCACTTCTTAGGTTATTTAGTCCTGACATAGTTATCGAGCTTCAAGAATTCTGGTTGACCCGTCCGATAAAGGAAACAACGCAGGGAACGCTTTGTCGTGGATCGGAGATCCGCATGGCAGTCCCCGCTGTTTCTGGACTTGCTCAAGATGACGCAACCCGAGACATCCGACAGGTCGAACGAGCGGAGCTCGCCGACCAACAAAGAAACGCCATGCGCCATTGCCATGCCAAAACTTGAGGCTCACCAACGATGAACCGCACACTGATCCAACAAAACATGCGTCCAATCACCATCCTTGCATTGGCAGGAACAATCGCCATCCTCCCAGGCTGTGGCGAAAAACGCGCAGGATTCTGGAACAAGAACAAACAATCACAAATCCAGAGCGAACAAGCACAGTTCGAAAAAACGCGTACCAACAACCAACACCAAGCACGCACAAGCACCTACTTCGTTGCCAACGGCCAACAAGCTCAACAACATCCAACCTCGCTCTCTAGTAACTCAAGCGCAACACTTGATTATGCCCTCAGTGCGGAAACCGCACAAGGCACCTTCTCCGAGCCTGCAAACAAATCTTCGAAGTCTGTACAAACGCCAACACCAATCGCATCAAGCAACACCTTCACGCAATCAACACAGCACACAGAACCTACAGATGAGTTCGAAATGAAACTCGGTACTGCAGACGCACCTACCCCGGTTGTTCGCGACCCATATTTCACAGATGACACCGAATCCCCTGCAGCATTGCGTTCAGGTGATATCTCCGCATTCGTCTATGCCAATGCGATGGGTGTTGAACTCCCATCAGAAACCAACGGCGACGCAACCCGCGCTACCATCAATGTCCGCCAGGTGACCAGCTCATACGCAGGATCAGACTTTGATCCCATCGTCACACCTGACGGCAAACACCTGATCTTTGCATCGACTCAGCATCGCCCAACCGCTGATCTCTATATCAAATCAGTGAATGGCTCGGTGGTTACCCGATTGACCGATGACCCGGCACAAGATGTCATGCCTTCAATCTCACCCGATGGCAACTACATCACCTTCGCATCTGATCGTACCGGTTCATGGGACCTGTACATCATGCCTTTCGAAGGCGGCAAAGTTGTCCAACTCACCAATGAATCCGCCAATGATCTCCATCCAACCTGGTCACCTGACGGCTCACAGATCGCGTTCTGTCGACTTGGTCAACAATCCGGACGATGGGAAATCTGGGTGAAAGATGTCCTCGCCGATAATGGCGCACAGTTCATCGGGTTCGGTCTATTCCCAGAATGGTGCCCTGTCGCAGGAACCGGGATCGCCGGCGCAGACCAAATCCTCTTCCAACGCTCAAGAGAACGCGGCGATCGCGCATTCTCTATCTGGACACTCGACTTTAATCCTACTCCAGGGACCGCAAGCAGAGAAACTGAGCTCGCTACCGCACCAAACCAGGCACTCATCAACCCTGCATGGTCACCCGATGGCGGATTCATCACCTTCGCGGCGGTACCCAACTCAGAATCATGGTCAAAGGGGACAACCGCTCGCCCGGATTCATCCACAATCTGGATGGTCTCCACCAAGGGCACAGGAAAGATCAAACTCACCGATGGTGACTCGATCGATCTCATGCCGGTATGGGGACGCAACAATGACATCTTCTTTGTGTCCAATATGGACGGGCAGGATCATCTTTGGTCTATGGAACTCTCGCCTGCAATCCGTGCAGCGAGTGTCATGATGCCAAACCTGAGCGATTCATTTGCGACCGTTCCAACGACATCTGAAAACTAATCATCAACTCCATGACCAATACCTAACCGTGTTGGTCATGCTTTGCTCGGACGCTCTGTCCGTGCTTGAAACCTTCGGATGGGAATGGATGCCCATCTCAGTATTCGGCAGGACGCCATGACAAGTGCACAGAACATGCTCGCACCGGCTTTTTTAGTAACACTTATGCTGATCGCTTCGATCTTCATGGGTGGATGTGAAATGAGCCCAAAGCGCGACCAGATGTACGCCCCCGGCGTCATCGTTTCACCCTACGACACCTTCGACGGAGATGTCCTCTGGGCGGTGATCCCACCACGGAACGAATCTGGTACCTCATTGGCAGATGATCTGGCGATCGGTGATTCGATCGTAGAAGCTGCGCAAGGAATTCGTGGAGTCCGTTGCCTTCCACTGAATCGCTCGATCGAAGCAATGCGACAACTCGGGTTATCCCGAGGAATCCAATCATCAAGCGACGCACACAAGGTTGCGGAATACCTTGGCGCCGACGCGGTCCTCGCGGGTTCAATCACCGCTTACGACCCATACGATCCACCAGTCTTCGGACTTGCACTTGCTCTCTACGCCAAACCCGGCACCATGGCGAATGCTTCTCAATCCAAACTTGACTCACGTGCTCTCACTATGGCATTCTCCGACTTTGGAACATACGACGGGCTTACCTTTGCGGGTGAACCAGTCTCAGTGGTCTCCGAACATCTCAACGCACGGAACCACGAAGTACTTATGGCTGTGAAGTCATATGCCCAAGGTCGAAGTGATCATCAATCGGCACTCGCCTGGCGGGTGCATATCGCGAGCATGAATCTGTACACACAGTTTGCTGCCCACCACACCATCGGGCGGCTGATTGATGAAGAATGGCTCCGGATGGCGCGTACACAACGCACCCAACGGCGCCCATAACGCTGGTTGGCACTGATGCCTCCAGCAACGGAGTGCATCGTGAATCATCAGCCTGGCAACGATAATCTACATAACCAACGACCAAGCGAACTACAGAGTAGTTACGATCATCCATCATCCGATGCGCCTGATATGGTTTGCGTGACGCTCCAGCGCCCGCCCCACTTCTGGCGCTTTGCGTGCACGCCTGGTCAAACAAGCGATCTGCTTGAAAGACTCGCAGAGATCGCTGACAACCCAGAAATTGACCTAACTTGGGCAGATGCCGAGCTAATCGCATCTGAAATAGTTATTCACCATCACAGCGATAACCCTTCAGCCGGTCAAACGAACGACCGATAGCACCACTGACGATAGAAATTCTAAGACCATTTTCACGCACTGATCCGCATCTCGGATCTTTCGGAGTCCCCCGATGACCACCATCCCCATTACCCAGAGCTTTGCCGAGTACCTTACAGATGAACGCCATTTTTCTCCATATACCGCTCGGTGTTATGGCGCAGATCTTCGTCAGTTTATCGAGTATCTGATCGAGGATACGGGTGTAGCACTCGATCAGGGTTCTGAAGAACTCGCGTTTAAATCACGCACGAATGAGGGATCCGATGTTGTTGGGAAAATTGATCGCCCAACAATCACCAACACAATCTGTGACGCGGATGCGGATTTGATCCGTGGGTTCTTGGGGTTCTTGTCCGAGCAAAACTACTCCCCTGCAACGATGGCACGCAAGATTGCTACGCTCCGCTCTTTCTACAAATGGGGCAATCGTCTTGGGTTCACCTCTACAAACCCGATGACCTTGATCCGCACTCCTCGCCAATCAAAGCGATTGCCCAAGGCGATCACCATCGAACAAATCGAACAACTCCTCGCAGCACCAAACGATAACGATGTATTGGGACGCCGGGACCGGGCAATGCTCGAAACCCTGTATTCCACCGGCATCCGTGTTTCGGAACTCGTCGGACTCAACTACGATGATCTCGATTTCGAAAACGAAGCGATGCATGTCCGAGGCAAAGGGCGCAAAGAACGAATTGTGCCTTTGGGATCGCACGCACTCAACGCGATCCGTCGGTACACCGAACTGATGAGCAATGACATGAAGTTTGCGCCGATATGGGCAGCTCGCGCTGACGGCGATGAATCACTCTCATTGTTCCTCAACAAGCACGGGTCCCGCTTGTCCTCGCGTTCCGTCCGTAGAAAGCTCGACAAATATCTGCGAACTGTAGGTCTCGATCCATCCATCTCACCACACACCTTGCGTCACTCCTTTGCAACCCATCTGCTCGATAATGGAGCAGACCTTCGGAGTGTTCAAGAACTCTTGGGTCATCAGTCACTCTCGACGACTCAGGTATACACGCATCTCTCGACTTCACGAGTCGAAGACGCATATAAGGATGCCCACCCACGAGCCGAAGCAGGTTAATCCGATTCTCACTCAGTTCTCTCTTGAAGCGCCCTAAGTAATTCTTGGGGTGTTTTTTCGTATACAGGCAGCATCAAATCTGGTGCAATCTCACACAACGGAGTCAGCACAAAGTCGCGTGTGTGCATCCGAGGATGTGGAATCACAAGTCCGGATTCATCAATGACTCGATCGCTGTAGACAAGGATATCAAGATCTAAAGTCCGCGCCCCCCACCGGACACCTTCGCTGCGATCTCTTCCGAAACTTGACTCTATAGCCATCAACTCATTGAGAAGCTCGCGTGGGAGCAGTGCGGTTGACACATGCACAACCGCATTGAGATACGCACCTTGTTTCCCAGGACCAACAGGGTCTGTCTCGATGACCGCTGAGCATGCGATTACTGAGGTGGATTGTAAACCCCGGATCGCATCAAGACCGCCGGCGATTGCTCGCTGACGATCACCGAGGTTGCTCCCCATCGCGATATAGACATCGACCTGCATAGCAGAGTCAAGGCATCTTCATGGTTCCGTTCAACTCGATATCCTAGAAATAGACGAATTAGAAAACCGACCACTCGTTAAAAGTGGTCGGCCAAGAGAAATACAAATGATTTGTTGTTGGGATGAATCTCGGAGACTAAATCTTCAAAGATCAAAGTCTCAGTTGATTCACTCAGGGTTTCATCGGTTCAAGCTCACGCATCCTGTGCTGCATCTGCGCTTTGAGTCGTGCAAGGATCGAAGAGTGCATCTGCGAAACACGCGACTCGGAAAGATCGAGCGTAGTCCCGATTTCTTTCATGGTCATGCCTTCATAGTAGTAAAGCACAACGATCAATCGTTCGGCGCGGGTGAGTCCCTTGGTCATCAGATCTTTCAGATCTTGACGCTGAATGAGTTTCACCGGGCTCGATTGATGCTCATCTTTTATGACATCAATCTCGCGGAGTTCGCGTGATCCCTCAGACTGGTAGCACTTACGGGTGATGCTTGTCACAGAGACAGCGCTTGAGTCACGCTTGTATTTGATAAACTCGTTTGGATCAATCTCGAGACGATTTGTAATTTCCGTATCGGTTGCCTTGCGTCCGAGTTCCATCTGGATCTGTTGTTTCGCAGCTTCAACCTTTGATGTGCGGTGACGGACCAAACGAGGAACCCAGTCCATTGATCTGAGCTCATCAAGAATCGCACCACGAATACGGGGGGCGCAATAAGTCTCAAACTTCACGCCGCGCTCGAGGTCGTACGCATCGATCGCGTCCATCAACCCGAATAGTCCCGCGGACATCAAGTCCTCAAGATCAACTTCGTCGGGAAGACGCTGATAAATCCGCTCGGCGTTGTATCGCACAAGGTGGAGGAATCGTTCCATAAAGAAGTTGCGCAGCTCGTCTGTTGCTTCAGACTGATACATCACCCACACATCACGGATTTCCATGTCATCGAACCGCGTCGGTAAGTTACTCGATGTTGCGTGCTGAGCGCTATTCCGCGCGGCATACTTTGATCTCATTGCAGTCATTGGTCGGCTCCTTGACCCTTGACAAATCCCCGAAGGGACTCAGACTCACAAGTTTGAAACAGCACCTCTATGGCTACAAACCCAATCAGGTATTCATTCGAAGCTCTCTACATCAAGCCCGTCCGATATTGTTTCTACTCGTTTATTTCATTCTTATGTCGACTTTGGCATTCCTTGCCTTCGTCTTAGTCAGTATATCGAATCTAATTCTCTTGTGTGGTAGTAAACACATTCTTTTTATGCAGCTTTTTTCATGGAATTAACTAGCGACTCATTCATTTGTTGCTCACGATCGAGCGTCAGTAACTCTTCTGGTTTCACCGGTTCTGGGTGGTCATTTTTGTATAACTCAATATACTCGCGTACACAGATCTCGCCGACCGCTCCAAGCATTCGTCCAATGAATGCACAAACAACCATCGCAACCATCGCGCGTGTCACAATGACCAAGCCTGAGTTTCCAGAGAGCAAGCCAAAGATGCAGGCAGTCGAGAATCCCATGAATCCAAGGGTGCTCGAGATTAACTTGCTTGGTAGATCCGCAAGATAATCCGCAGGATTTGCTTGCGTCGGATCACTCCCCTCCGAACGCTTGTTGTCACCATTTTTAGTCATTTGATGCTGATCTCCCAAAGCTGCACATCGGCAAATATCTGATCCAAGATGATCCAGAGTGATCCATAATCTTTGGCTGCGCGTATATTGCGCCAATATGGTGCACACATATATCACGCAATGACCAAGCCAATCGAAACTTACATCGAGGCCTGAGGTTATCCACTTGTTATTCAGAGAGTTATCAAGATTGAATGATGTCAATCATCAACGCCCAAAGAATCGTCGTCGTGGCGCGGCGCTTGCTCGCCCTTCGATTCCGAGCCAATCAATCAATGAGGCTGCCAACTCACCCATATCGCGGGATGCGTTGCTCTTTGGTGCATCGATCATGTAAGGCGTCCGAGCTTTGATCGCTTTGATCACCTTCTTGTCCCGACGAATATATCCCAGCATCGGGAGATGGTATCCCAAGAAACGATCGCAGACACCCGAAATCCGGGTATGCACCGCATGGGCTTCCTTCTCGTTCACAGCTTGGTTCACGATCAGCGCCAATGTAGGGAGTTTGGCGTTTGGATTCTCAGCATTCTGCGCGACCAGCACTTTAATCAGGGCGTATGCATCCGCAATGCTTGTAGGTTCTGGAGTGACAATCATCAAGCAAGCATCCGCAGCATCAATAAATGCCGTCACTGAAGGACCAAGACCCGCGCTCGTGTCGATCATGATCACATCGTTATACTCATGAAGATCATTCAATCTGCTGAGCAGCACTTTGCGTTCATTGTCATCGAGTTCGCCTACACGACCGATTCCCACCGAACCTGGGATCAATCGAAAACCACCGGGTGCATCAATCGCAAGGTCTTCGAGCGAGAAGCTTGCGCCGTCGCCGACCGCGGATTCGAGCCTAGCTTTGGGCATTAATCCACAGAGTACATCCGCATTTGCCAATCCGAGATCAGCATCGAGCAAGATCGCTCGACGGTTATGCTTTGCCAGTGCGATTGAAAGATTGACCGAGGTGTTGGTTTTCCCTACGCCACCTTTGCCTGAAGCGATCGCGATTACCGGTATTCGGCGAACAGGCGGTCGGAGTCTTGCATCTGAGTCGGTGTACTCAGGGATATCTTGAGCGTGTCCGAGTGAGTTGACAAGTTCACGCAAACGCGCGGCTTGATCGTCTCCGCCCGATGCGTTTGATGGATCGCGTGGGGGGTTGGGGTTGTGTGCCGAAACTGCCTGGCTCATCCGTTATCCTCGCTCGATCTCATCACCACAGCCTCCGGGCCGTCGAGCACACAGCGCGCTAATCGATCTGCACGCGCTGGCTCTAAATCATCGGGAACTTCCTGTCCGATGGTAATAAAACTCAGAGGCAATCCAATCCGATCACACAATCCTGCAATTGGTCCCGTCGTGACCGCCTCATCGAGCTTGGTAAGGATACACCGGTCAGGACCTAAAGCCTCGAATCTTTGGGCAGTCTTCCTCAAAACATTATCCCCAACTGTTGTGGATAAAACAAGATGGGTCTCGTCAGGATTTGCTGCTCTGGTAAACTCGGCAAGCTCTTCAAGGCGTTTGGTGTTGTTCTGAGAGCGTCCAGCAGTATCAATCACCACGATATCACAGTCTCCGAGTTCAATAATCGCGTTGCTGAGCTCTTCTGGGCTATTGGCAATTTTGAGCGGCAAACCAATAATGCCGGCGTATGTTCGGAGCTGCTCAACCGCTGCAATACGGTAAGTATCTGAGGTGATGAGCCCTACCGTCTTGCCATGTCGGAGTTTATAGGTTGCAGCAAGCTTGGCAACAGTGGTCGTTTTCCCCACTCCTGTCGGTCCGACCAACGCAATGACGCGTGGACGATCGTTGCTTGACTTGGGCTCCAGTGTGAGTAATGACTCTGAGCGTGTCCGAATCGTTGATTCGATTTCTCGGAGTAACGATTGACGAACCACTATCGGATCTTTGAGTTCGATTGCATCGAGACGATCTCTGACCTTGCCCACGAGTTTGTCTGCAAGATCCACCGGCACATCGTTATCAATCATGTTCGAATAAAGATTAAACAACGGAACGGGCATCTCACCGGTTGGTAGTGCTGCTTCTGGATTGGTTGTACCAATTGCAACCGCGGTTTTCCGGGTCGATTCAAGAACTTGCCCCATCATTTTTTGTAGTGAATCAATTTGCGTGCGCAGTTGATCATTTGTCTGTGTGTCTTGTTTGTCTTGTGTGGTTGGTGATGGATCACGATTGATATTCTGTTCTGATTGAGCAGTAGACACGCGCCGGTTGATCTTTGAGGATGGAATGAAAACCTGAGGCGGATCGATCATCCGAGAATCACTCTTTGATTCAGATGGTACAGAAGGTTTCTTCTTGATGGGTTTCTCTGGGAACATCGCGTCCCGGCCATCAAGTCCGCGGACATCGTCAGCGTTTGGATCGGATAGTGCTGCCCGATCATCATCATGACTTGTATATCCGTTTGATCCTGCTGAGGGAACACTGGGAGTGTTTGCATGGGCCAATCGCTGACGGGTAACGGTTCGGCCTCGTTGAATCACAATTTCGGGTTGGCGCTCGTTGTGCAATGCGGTTTGAACAGTACTCGATCGGATTGGTTTCGATTCGATCATCTGTTCAGGCGCTCGTCCAACGGTACCTGCCAGTGATCGTGTGGTTTGGGGTTGTGCACTGGCAACTCGTGGCATGGCTCGAGGTTTGGACTTTGAAACATTCGCAGTTGAAGCGGTAATTTCGACCATGTTCTTGCCGCCAATCCCGAACCATGCGCCCACGCGAAAGCTTCGCGTATGAAGGATCATCGCATCTTTTCCCAGATCCTTACGGACTTGGGCGAGTGCTTGAGCCATTGTTTCAGCGGTATAAGTTTTAAGCTTCATCTGGCCGTCCTGGCGTTCAAAGTGTCATTGGGTGCGTTTACCTCAGAAGGCAAACAAATCTTCAGGGACCACTGTACCCACTTTATGCGCACAACACCACCTCAATCGGCGAGAGATGCGCATCAGATTGAGAGATTAGGCAACAACCTGAGGCGTTGCACCGTTCGCCGGGATGCCATGAGATTGCTGATTGGCACCCTGATCCCCCACTGGTGATATCAATGCGATGGATTCCACATTGATTCCGGGAACGATTTCATTGTACCCAAGTACCGCAACTGCAGGCACATGCGGCTCGATGATCTGCCAAACCGCATTGCGGACCTGTGGAGATGCGATCACCACGGGCATTGCCCCCCTTGCACCCAATGCAGCGAGGCCGTCAGCAATCTTGTTCGCGACATCACGCGCAATCCGTGCAGGCATATTCAATGCTGTTCCCTGTGCGCTCCGATCAATATATGCATTGATCTGATCTTCCAGCCCTGGATCGAGGGTGACGCAGTACAACGCGAGTTGTCCTGTGTCATCGGTCATTGCATACATCGAGCAGATCGTCCTGCGGAGTGCATTTCGGGCATATTCGACTAAAACATCAAGGTCTTTGGTCTTGGTTCCCCAATCCGCGAGTGTTTCAAGGATCGTTTCCATATCACGCACGGGGACCCGTTCGCGGAGGAGTGATTGGAGAATCTTCTGAAGCTCACCCGTTTTAATGATGCCGGGAACGGTCTCTTCAACCAACTTACCTGCTTTCTCTTTCAAGCCTTCGAGCAAGTTGTTCACTTCCTCACGCGTCAAGAGCTCGTCGGCATAGGTTTTGACAATCTCGGTAATATGCGTTGCAAGCACACTTGTCGGATCAACCACCGTGTAGTTCATCGTTTCCGCGCGTGGTCGTTGTAGCGGATCAATCCAGAGCGCATCGAGTCCAAACGCGGGTTCTTTCGTCGGGATGCCAGCAATCGGATCGGTGACGAGTCCAGAATCCATCGCCATCAGCTTTGCAGGTTCCACAGCGCCTGATGCAACGGTGTTGCCTCGGATTTTCACACGATACTCACCTGGCGCCAGTTGCATGTTGTCACGGATTCGCACGGGGGGCATAACCAATCCAAGCTCGACTGCCAACTGTCGGCGGACCGCGCTGATTCGATCGAGGAGATCTCCACCTTGTGCTGCGTCGATCAAAGCAACAAGCCCGTACCCGACTTCGAGTTCGAGGACATCAACCTTAAGTAAATCTTCTACCGGTGGTGCTTCAACCGGAGTTGCCTGAGATTCGGCGATCTTGCTTTCAACAACTTTCTGAGCACGAGACTTGGTTGCTCGCATCATCCACCATGCAAGACCCGCGATTCCTATCGCGGTGACAAGCAATGGAACTGTCGGTAATGGAGTGAATGACAACACCATCAGAAATCCTGCGGTAATCATCATCCCTGTGGGTTGAGATGTCAGCTGCGAAGTAAGCTCGGTCCCAAGATTATTCTTATCGCCCGAGCGGGTCACGATGAGTGCCGCTGCCATCGAGATGATAAAACTGGGAACTTGTGAAGTGAGACCATCACCAATAGTCAATCGAGTGAACACCTCGGCAGATTGTCCCGCCGGCCAACCTCGTTCAACCGTACCAACAGCGAAACCACCTGCGATATTCACTGCGGTGATAATGATCCCTGCGATCGCGTCGCCTTTGACGAACTTGGATGCACCGTCCATTGCACCAAAGAAATCCGCTTCGCGTGCGATCTCTTCTCGTCGTTCCTTTGCTTCGTGTTCGGTGATCATGCCGTTGGAGAGCTCGGCATCGATCGCCATCTGCTTGCCTGGCATTGCATCGAGGGTGAATCGTGCAGCAACTTCCGCGATCCGACCAGCACCCTTGGTGATGACCATAAACTGTACAATCATCAAGATAGAGAAAATAATCACCCCGACGAAGAGCGAATCACCCGCGACAAATGATCCGAATGCGCTGATGACTTTGCCCGCGACATCCATTGCCTCTTCAGGGCTTGAAGCATCTGCAGTGAGAATCAGTCGTGTTGATGCGATATTGAGCACAAGCCGAAGCAGCGTCGTCGCGAGGAGCAACGAAGGAAAAACACTAAACTCAAGCGCACGCTTCATGTAGAGCGTCGTGAGTAAAACGATCACACCGATCGAAATATTGACTGAGATCAGAATATCAAGAATCGCAGGAGGCAATGGCACAAGGAGCACCGCGAGCAACATGACAAACCCGACAGGGACAATCAACGATCTCATCTCTGAGATTCGCAAAACCCAAGCGGGGAGTTCGATGGAGTTTTTCTGGTGATCAGCCACGATTCGATTTATTCTCCTACATCCGTGTAGTGTCAGCTGTGCGATGCACAACTCATCATCCTTGATGCATTAAGGTTAGACGCTTACGCCTTCTTGTGCTGGTGTTTCTGACGGTATTTTTCGGTTCATCTTCTCTCCGATTCGTTGTTCCATCTTTCCATCGATGCGGTAGACGAATGCCAAGAGTTCTGCAACCGCTTCGTAGTGCTCAAGCGACACTTCTTGCCCCACTTCCATCCCCCAATACAGCGCACGCGCCAGAGGCGGACGCTCAATAATCGGGACATCATTCTGACGAGCAATCTGACGGATGCGGAACGCTATCAGGTCCGCGCCCTTGGCAGTTACCTTCGGTGCACCCATCGTTTCTGGATCGTATTTGATCGCGACGGAGAAATGGGTTGGGTTGGTCACAATCACATCTGCGTCAGGGACACTCGCACCAAGCTGTTGCATAACGATCTCGCGTGCCATCTGCAAGCGTTTTCCCTTAAGCATCGGATCGCCTTCCATCGATTTGCGCTCATCCTTGACCTCTTGCTTGGTCATCCTGAGATCCTTGGTGTGTTGGACTCTTTGGTAGATGTAATCGATGAGCGCGATAAAGAGCAGTAAGATCGCGAGAATAAGCGCGAGCATGAAGATCAATCGGAGAATCGCCATGGTCGCATGTGCCGCGGTGAGCTTTGGTAATACCGCGATATCATCGATATGGGAGGATATAAACAGGTACGAAACAACGATCATCACGACTAACTTGAGCGAGTTGACGACTGTTTTCATCAACCCTCGCGGTCCAATGATCCGCTTGATTCCTGCAAGCGGCGACAACCGGTTGAGTTTGGGTTGCATTGGATCAAAAGTGACAATCCACCCTACTTGGATGAAGTTGCCCACATATGCAACAAGGCCGGAGAGTAAAATCACCGGAGCGATCGTTACGAATGTCTCGTAGATGACGATCTTGGATGATTCCCAAATAGAATCGACCGCCAGGACATCTGAGGATATATCTCCACTGAGCATGCGGACCATGACCCGTGTGAACATGCCGATGATTGCTGAGCCGAACACGAGAAAAAGGATGATTGCTCCGAAGAGCGAGAAAGTACCCGAAAGGTCTTGGCTCTTGGGAATCTGCCCTTTGATTCTGGCTTCGCTGAGCTTTTTGCCGGTTGGCTCTTCAGTTTTTTCCCCGAGATCATCCACCCGAACCCCCTACCGGCGTTGATGGTTCGAAACTGTGAACCCAGTTGTTTATTGTTTCGAGTGCGAAGATGAGTTCATCACCCGCGACCATGCCGATGGTGCCAATGGTGAGCATGAGAATTGCTAATCCGGCAACAATCTGGATTGAAAAACCGAAGCTCATGATGTTCATCTGAGGCATGGTCTTCATGATAAACCCCATCGCGATGAGCAACATCGAAACGACTGCCATTATCGGAGAAGCAACACGCAATGCGAGTTCAAACCCAGAACTCAACACTTCAACAAACATGTCGAGTGGCACATCCCCTTTCCCCATCGTGCCTGCATTGATCGTCTGAAACGAGTCTGCCAAGATCAAAAAAATTGTCTCAAAACCGCCGACAGTAATGTAAATAAAAATGCTCAGATAAAACAACAACTGACCGAGCACACTTGAGTTCGTATCTAGCTCAGGATTGTATGATTCCGCGAGCGAAAGCCCCATTTGGTACCCCATCACATATCCACCCATCTGGATCGCAACCATTGGTATTCCAGCAATCAGACCGATGACTACACCGATCAAGAGTTCCGAGAACATTAATGGCGCCAAAGAAAACAGATCGATTGTTTCAGGTAGATTCTGCAATGGAACAAATGGGTAGATCGCGATCGAAAACATGAACGCGAGCATCACCTTAAAAGGAGTGGGCACGCTTGTGCTTGTGAGCAGTGGCGTGAACAAAAATATCCCCGTGATTCGGGTGAGCACCATCAAGAACGGGATGCCGTGAGCCAAGATGGAATCAATATCATTCATCGCCTTGGCCCCGAGCCTCCAATAGATTTACGGCACGAATTGTCTAAAACTGGTGCTCTAAAACAGTTGTAGCATCTCAGCAGTAAAAATCAAAATCCGACCAATGATCCAGGGAAGCAAGATGATCGCAATCACAATCACCCCAATAAGTTTGGGTACGAATGTCAGCGTCTGATCTTGAATAGAAGTGATTGATTGGATGAGACTGATAATCAAACCGATAACCATCCCGGACATCAACAAGGGTGCTGCAATTTTGAGCGTCACGAGCAATGCATCTCGGATGAGTTGAATGGAAGATTCGTCATAGATCACAGGCGACACTCCTTCTTCTGAAACATCTGGTCTGATTCGCAGAATCTTCATACAACTGATTCGTACTTGAACTCGGTGCATGCTTAATCTTGATAATCAACAACAAGGGGAGCATCCCCGCGGTGACTGCACTGGCGCGAGCGCCTCCCCCTTCTTGGACGAAACTCTCAAGCAAACTTCCGATGATCAGTGACCATCCGTCAACCATCACAAACAACATGAGCTTGAAAGGCAACGAGATCAACACTGGCGGAAGCATCATCATGCTCATCGAGATAAGCAAACTCGCAATCACCATATCGATCACAAGGAACGGGAGATAGACCCGGAACCCCATCAAGAATGCGACTTTTAGTTCTGAGAGCATGTACGCTGGCACAAGTGAAACAGTTGAAATATCCGCGCGGGTGATGTTTTCAGGTGAGGATGTATCGACCCCTTGATAGTTGAGGATCATGTACAAGCTCGACCAGTTATCTGATGCTTCGATCTGATCAAACATGTAATCGCGCATCGGAGTCGATGCGCGTTCCCAAAGCACATCCATCTCACGGATCTCGCCGTTTTGATACGGGACGACTGCATCGGTCCATATCCGATCAATCGTGGGTTTCATCACCAGCGCCGTCATAAACAGCGCCAAACCCGTGACTACCTGCGCGGGGGGTAATGATTGGGTACCCATTGCTTGACGCAACAATGCGAGCACCACCATAATGCGCACAAAGCTGGTGGTCATGAGCATAACCGAAGGCACAAGTGCGATCACAGTCAACAACAACATAATGTTGACAGCGACGGACATGCCTCCGCGTTGTTCGCCTGGTGATCCGGAGTTAGGATTTACCCCTGAACCTAGATTACTTGCACCTTGCACAAGCATCCCGGCATCGTTGAGTAGGTTCAACGGATTGATTTCACTAATAGAGCTCGGCTGCGAATTTGGGAGAGGCAACTGTGATTGAACCTGACCGGGCACCTGCGGCCCAAACCCTTGAGCATTCGCCAGACCATTTGAGCACATCAGTACCAAGGAACACAAGATAATCGAGAACAATCGGTTCACCCTTGTTGCTCCCGGCGCATCGATGAAAGTCGCTTGCGAAGCACACCTGCAGCGACCGACGCATCTTGACCTGATGACCACAACTCGGCGCGATCCCCCTCGTCATTGGTGATCGTTCTTGCAGGGCTTGTACGCGGCGTCGGGAATCGAACCGGATTCACCTCTGCATATCCAAGATCGATATCATGGAGTTGGTCATCGGTAAAATCCCCCGCGTCCTGCAACGCCTGCTCAAAGGATCGGGCGATTGAATCCCCTGCTTCATCCCGTGCTTTGAGCAGGACAGATGCAACATCTTCAGGATTATCGAGTTCGCACAAAGTCTGCATGGTGCTGCCGCGTCCTGCTTTGCCCTTGATCGAGGTTGAATGTGAAACGAGCAGAACTTTTCGATCAAACTTAATGACCACAAGTGTCATCCCACGAGAAATCGTGTAACGCCCGAGCACTTCGATGATCCCGGATGGCGCGGTTCCCCCCGCGCCGAACTGACCAGCGAGCCCGCCTTGTGATTTGGCTAAGCGTTTGTAGAGCTGTCCCAGTCCGAGGATCAACAGGATCACACCTGAAAGTGCGACCACTGTTTGGATCCACCCTTTATCAATTATCGGCGCTTGTGTTTCGACAGCAGACGATCCAAGAAGGCTCGTTTGTTCTACGGGTCTTCCGATCGGTTTGGAACCGTTTGCGTTCGCAGTCAATGGAATCGCAGGCGTGTTGAGATCCTGCTCAATCGTGCTTGGCGTTTTCTGAGTAGATTGAGATTCGAATGACTGAGTTGGTTTTTCTTGTAATGATCGCGCCTGCGCGATCAAAATCTCGTCCATTGCTGGTCGAACTGATTCGCTCAATGAAGGCGTATCCGATGGACTTTGTCCTTGTTCAACTGATGCAGGTATCTCTGCGGGGTATGGACCAACCTGTGCAGCTGCGAAGTTTGCAGCGATTGAAATCACAGCAAGAAGGGATGCGCATCCTAACTGAAAGTGGACGCGCCGATGAGTTCGGTTTGGGGTTCGTTGCATGTCGCCATCCTGGCTGTTGCCGGGCAGATCCTCTGCCCGTTATGAAAATGTGATATTCAATGATTAGGCATTGTCCGAAGCAATGTCCACGATCTCACTAATACGAACACAGAACATGTCATTCAACACAAGCACTTCACCCTTGGCGACCTTGCGATCATTGACAAAGACATCGACCGGATCCCCAGCAAGCTTGTCGAGTTCCACAACCGCGCCATCTCCAAGCTTGAGCACATCTTCAACATACATCTTGGTCCGTCCGAGTTCGATACGGACATTCATGTGGACATCAGAGAGTAAGTCCATTCCTTCCTTGGCTTTGGAAGAAAGGTTATTCTCAAATACTGGAGCTTGAAATGCAGAAGTTTCAGTGTTGTTTGCCGAATTTATCGATGCAGAATCAGCGACACCTTGCACTTGAGAAACTGTTTCCATCGCGGCTGCGAGTGATTCCGATTCCTCGGATTCAAGTCCTTCACTTTGAGGATCGCCTTGTGCATCTGCATTGGCATCAGGTGTTTGCGAATCTCCCGCCTGATCCTCAGGAAGTGATTCTGATGGATTGTTTTCTGGGGTCGCGTTGTTTTCGTTCTCTTCGGACATTCGTGGATTCCATCTACGAACAAATATACAGCAACCACAGCGGTTGCCGAATACCTGTTATCGGTCGCAGATGTCCAAGATGTCCAACAATTGCGCGAATCGCGCACAATAGTCTTTCATGCGCAATTGTTGCACCTACCACCAATAAACTGGTTGCTTAGCCGTCCGCAGGGAATCCCTTGCACTCCGGGATGATGACTCGATCGATCCGTGGGAGACCATCCGCATCAAGACCGAACACTTCATTGAGATACACCGTGAGCTGACGCGTAATTGTTTCGAGACCTGGCTCTCGCAGATGGCGATCGTGCGCTCTGCGGAAAATCAGTGCGACTCCTTCTTTGATCGTGGCTGTATCGCGTACCTGAATTGCGGTGATCTCTTCTACATTCTTCTGTCTCGCTCGTAGGAATACCGCGACGCGCCATTCCCAGACTCGACCTGTTTGCATGTTCTGGAATCGATCGCTGATGAGTTCTATCTCTACGGGCGCTTCTTCGCCGGTGCCTTCGAGACCGATGAGTTCGGTTGCTTCGACTGATGCTGGCCCACCCATTGATGAGACAAGGAAGAACACCCCCGCGCCTTCGATAAGCATGAGAGCAGCAACGATAATGATCATCTTAAGACCACCGCCTTTGGACTCCTGCTCACCTTCTTCGGTGCCTTCTGCTTTGGTTTCTTCATCAGCCATTGTCAATTCCTTGGAAAATAGAGTGCCCGCGCTTATCCACCAGCGCCAGTAAAGTTTGGATCAGGATGGGTTTGTTCGACTGTTCGACCGGTTTGATAGACCTGAACTCGGCGATTTGTGTCCCCGCCTTGTCCGGATGAAGAACCGAGCTCCATTGGTTCTGAGTTCCCTGCCGATTCAACCCGCAGAATCGCTGGATCTACACCGCCTTCTCGGACGAGGAAATCTTTGATCGCTTCTGCTCTTCGAAAAGCGAGTTCATCAAATCCCATCCCCGAGCGTTTTTCTTCGACTCCCCACGCATGCCCTACCACTGGGCAGATGTACTTGAGCCCGCGAATCTTTGGTGCGATCTGTGCCCTGATCAGGTCTTGGTTGCGTTTGGAGAGTTCATAGCTGCCTGCTTCGAACATAATGGACGCACCGATTGCATGGCGAGCCCCTTCCTGAACGATGCTTACCTGCTCTTCGCGTCCGGGGACATTTGGATCAACATTCTCGTTGGTATTCTTCTTGTTCCCATCGCGTTTGGCCTTTGAATCATCAGATGAGATCATCGAGTTGTTAACACTCTCAATAAGATTAGCGAGTCCCAGGCCGCCATTGGCGCCCATTGCTTCGTTGATGGATTCGACCAGTTTCTGGTATTCATGAGGCTTCTTGATCTCTGAAAATGCTGCGAGCAAAATAAAGAAACAAAGCAAGAGCGACATGAGATCACCAAAGGTGAGTACCCATTCAGGGATCTCTGCTTTGGGCGCTTCTTTTTTCTTAGCCATCAGACAACTCCCTTCGCATCAAGATTAAGCAGCTTGCGCGTCATCACCGAACCCTGAACGCTCTGATGGCGGCAGGTAGGTCAAGAGCTTGCTCTCGACAACGCGTGGGTTATCGCCCGATTGAATCGACATCACACCTGCGATAATCACAGTCTTAAGCATAACTTCTTGCTGATCATTGCAGTAGAGCTTGTCAGCAATGGGTCCGGCAAACACATTTGCGACAATCGCACCATAGAGCGTGGTAATCAATGCGACCGCCATACTCGGACCGATCGCTGCAGGATCATCCATTGATCCAAGCATGAAGATCAGACCCATCAATGTACCGATCATCCCAAACGCAGGCGCATACTTTGCGAACTGATCGAGCATCATCTTGCCCTGCATGTGTCGATCCATAAGACCTTCGAGTTCGGTTTCCATGATGATGCGGATGAGTTCTGGATCAGTACCATCAACTGCCATTTTGATCCCACGAACAACAAACTCTTCGTTCATATCATCGAGATGATTTTCAAGGCTCAGAATACCTTCCCGGCGAGCGATCTCCGCAAACTTCACGAGCTCACGGATGACATCTGCAATGTCTGATGTGTTGTTGAAGACCGACTTGAGAATCACTTGATGAATCCCAAGAGTCTTGGCAAGCGGGAACGCACAAATCACTGCACCCGTTGCTCCCCCAATAACCACAACGATCGATGGGATATTGATCAATGCCATAGGATCGCCGCCCAATACGACAGCCAACCCACATGATGCAAGCGCAATAACAAGTCCGATGACAGTAGCTAAATCCACCTGAATGCCTCCAATACTGGTTGAGTAGCATCCGAGCTACCAGTATCTACCTCCCTATCGTCTGGGGAGTCGGCATTCTTAATCTACAACGCTGGAATGAGTGGAATCCAGAACAATGAATAAGGTATTCGGACCTTGATTTATGCGGGCGCACACAATCTACGGAGATGACGCTCAAACTCGATCACTCGCTCGACAATCACCCTGCTTGGTTCTTTGACAACGAGATGCTCACCTGACACGAGCGTAATGATCGTGTCGGGGCTTTCCTCGATGGTCCGAATAAGCTCGGCGTTGAGAACGAATTTTTGCCCGTTGAGTCGGGTAACAGCAATCATACTTCAAATCCTTCAATCAACCTCAGCTTATCGACCCAAGACCAAGAGCTGTTGGAGCAACTCATCCGCAGTCCGGATCACACGTGATGATGCAGAATACCCTGTCGATGTCAAGATCATGTTGGTGAACTCAGCACCGAGATCAACATTTGATTGCTCTAATGCACCCGAAACCAGCGCACCAATCCCGAGCACCCCCGGAGGCGCGACCGATGCGGGTCCCGAGTTGGGACCGGTGGTGAACATGTTGCCCCCCTCATCAATCAAACCGGCGGGGTTCGTGAAATTCGCAAGCACAACCTGTCCCATGGTTTTTACAGCACCATTTGAGAAACGACCAAAGATGACGCCATCTTCACCCGCTGCAAATGACTGGAGCGTTCCTGGTGGCAAACCATCAATGGTCAACCCGATCATATTTGATGGTGCATCTGCCAGTGAGGTCGCGTTACCTTTATCCGATAGGAGTTTGATGTTCCAACTCAGCAACGGATCGGCACCAGTATCTGAACGATTAATCGTCAGTGCAATCTCGGCGTTATCTGGATCTGGTTGACCATTGTTATCAAACTGGATTGTGCCTGTGGAGAGTGCGAACCCTGGGTCCATGTCATCTTCTGAATCGATAAAGTATCTCCAGAGCGGACCGGCATCAGGTGTGGAATCAAGCACCATGGTTATATTTGCAGTGACTTCTGTACCCAATGAATCGAATCCAACAATTGTTGTCCGCACACTCTCTCCGTCGGCTGCAGCGGTCTTGTCAGTCTCGAATGGAGCGCCCAACGATGTGCCATCCGTATCGAACAACTCGATATCACCCGGTGCGATGATCAGATCATTGACTGTGCCGACATTACCCACAATCTGGATGATCCCAGTGAGTGGATCAACAGTAACACCAGGTGTATTGCCGTCAGGATTCGCAGCACCTGTTGTCTGAATCCCAATTGTGGCCGACAAGAAGTCCATAAAATCTTGGACAGTTGTAGTTGCTGTAATATCGAATGTTTCTTCAGGTAGATCTGATCCGCCTCGTGATGCGCCACTTGAACCGCCGAGCCTGATCGATTGCCCGACCGCGAATGCTGCAGATCCTGCAAGATCTGGATCTTCAATGCTTGTGAGCGGCGAAGTCGCAGAGATGAATCCACCACCGACAAGTGAGAGCCCGGCCGTTGCAGTCCCAAGGATATCAATGATGGACCCCTGGGTCGGAATATCCCCGTCCTTGTTCAGGTTCCCAACGAGTGCGATATTGCTTGTTTCTTCTGCGATGGTTTGCTTGCCAACCGGGATATTGATCGGCACGAGCTGACCGGTCACAATATTGAACTCATCATCGACTGCATACCCAAGGAGTTTCTCACCTGTTGCAGTTGCAAGGTTGTCATTTGAATCTTGGCGGAAGGTACCAGCTCTTGTGTAGAAGTTGTTACCGCCTTTTTGAACAAGGAAGAACCCGTTGCCGTCGATCGCCATATCGCGAAGATCGCCCGTTCCAGTGAATCCAGCAGCACTAAAATCGCGTTGGATCGCTGCGATCGCTACGCCGTTACCGATCTGCTTGGGATTGACACCCCCACGGATTTCACTCGGACTCGTACCGAATCCCAAACTCCGGGAGAAGAGTGATTGAAAGAGCATCCGTGAGCTTTTGAACGCGGTGGTATTTACATTGGCAACATTGTTACCAATGACATCAAGCCGAGCAGATTGAGTATTCAATCCTGTCAAACCCGTGAAGAGTGCGCTAGAGAGAGCCATTCAAGTTCCTTCCAAAATCCGCGTCCGATCACTGCACGTCGATCGTGCACACGGACAACATTTTCAGTCTATTGCGGCGACCTGCCCCGCGAGGGCATGCACCAAGGATGCGTTTCGCACAACGCGTGCCGGAACGGTTATTGATTCATGGAGCTCCAGAACATCCGATTTTTTGGCTGTATCTGACTTAAACGATGAAGAAACGAAACCATCAATCTCAGTGATCGCTTTCGAGTCTGAAGTAGATTGAGATTCGAGTACCATCCGATTGCGCACATCAACGCGGAGGGTGCGCTTATTGTGCAGAATCAGCGCGTGTTCTACCCCGACCGATGCTGCTCGATCGACAGCGCGAGCGATGGAGTATTGTTCATCCTCGTTGTACTCACCAGACACCGCAGGACCAAAGCGGACACCAAGATCAGTCACCGCACGGCCGTTGATTGCATTGCCGAGCAGTTCTGTGAATCCTGAATCAGAACCACTGATTGTAGAATCAGCGGTATCGAACGGCCGAACACCTCGGCCGAGAGATTCAAGGAGTTGAACTTGAACTGATTTCATAGACATTCCTGCTCGTTATACATCGAGCGAAACTGTCCGACGAACTGGATCAATCGATACACCTGGGACAACATCGACACTTGTACCCGATGGAATAGTGCCTGTCGCATCAGGGGTATAGTCCGTATCATTTCCTGTGTCTGGAATATCGTCTGGTCCATCGTCCGGACCGTCATCTGGTCCATCATCAGGATCTGTTGGATCATCGATCGGTCCAACAACTTCATCGACATTGCTAAAGAACATTCGAGATCCATCAAACATATTGAGCACTGGGCCATCAGGTGTGTTCGAAACCGAGACCACAAGGTCTGCGACCCGGCGGTTATCAAGTGTAACCCCTGAGACCAACGAGCCAATGAGCTGCGACGCGGATGCAAACTCGGTCTGTCGAACCATACTCTGTAACGACGAAACCATCTGTGAATCCGATTCGATCGAACGCAATGATGAGAGTTGATTGATCATGTCCTGCGTGCCGTTGGGTTCGAGTGGATCTTGATTTGTCAGTTCGGTGAAGATGATCTGCAGGAACTCGCCGCTGGTGAGCGCTGCGAATGCATCTGTAGATGAAGTTGGATTTGAGGTTGATCCGGTACCTGTAATAGCACTCATTGTGGTCTACTTTCTTTACTTATGCAATTGCATCGAGCCCGAGTTGTGTCCATATTGAATCTTGGTCCTGCAACTCATCCACTTCGTAACCTGTTGATTGCATATCTTCATCAGAAGTGTTCGTATGATTTTGTTGATTTTCTCGTTGCCTATCATGATCCTGCGCTGTCTGATCTTGAACCTGTCCTTGTGCAGTATCGTTCGAAGAATTTTTGTCGGCGTGTTCAATATGAACCTGATCGAGATTGAGTCCCTTGGATCGCAGAGAAGCAGTCAACTCCTTTGCGCTCGAGTTGAGATATTCGGATGCTTCACGCGTACTGGTTTCAAACTTCAACTCTAACCGGTTTCCATCGGTCTTCACGCGGATTTTGATTTCGCCCAGATGCCCGGGTGTGAGCTTCAGCGTCATGTCATTTTTTCCAGATCGCAAGAGCGACGCGAGTCCTCTTTGAACTTGCGCCATGACACTCGCTTTGCGTGATTCGCTTGGCAACTCGGTCTGGTTCATCTTTTCAATCAACGACCCCGGCTGCTTATCTGCTGACTGATTCCCAACGGAACCCATCTCCACACCAGCAATCGGTCGTGTGGGATTCGCTTGTGCAGAGCGGATCAAACCAGGAATAGGGCGTGCATCTTGTGAAGTTTGAACAGACTGAGTCGTTGATTCAGGAGACACAGGCTGATGAGTTCGCGGGGTAGCACTCTGCACATCTGGTCTGACAATCCCTGCATCTGCGCGTCGGCTACGCACTTGCTGAACATCACTTGTCGATTGATCGATCTTCGATTCAATCGGAAGATTCTGCTGGGCGATCGAGTCTGCTTGCTGAGCAGGTTTCACATCGATTGATGCTCGTTCTGATCGCTGCGGTATATCTGGACGCTCGGCACTATGTTCATTCGTCTGCGGTTGAGGGTGCTGTTGTGTCTGAGATGGAACCGATCCGTCAGTGTTCCGCCCAAGTGTTACATTGGTCGCGATCGCAGCAAGATCAACATCCGCAGCATGCGACAACGCATGCCCCAGACCTTTAATACTCATCTTTGCTTGATCACTCTGATTTTCGAGCAACCGAAATGCTGCATCTTCTGCTTGTGTCTCTTGTGAAGAGACTGATATCTGCGACGAATCAACTTCTTGATTACTCACCTGAGCAATCGATTGGTCTGGATTATCTTGATCTATAAGCCGGGGATCTGTTGTCGTGTTTTCACTTTGACCATCCTGCTTAGTTTCATGGTCAGCGTTCGTATGGGAATCTGTGTGCGTGTCTTGCCCATCATTTTTGCTTATTGCATCATCAGAATCATCTGCTGAATCAATCGATGAGTTCTCTTGTTGATCGTTGTTCGCCTTTGTTTCTACATCAGTGTCATCCACTGATTCATGCAGATTGTCATGATCATGAGTTCCCTCGGTTTCTGCAAGATTCGATGACTCTTTTGTCAATGCGGATTCTGATCCGGAGGTGAATGCCTGCATGACCTGCGCGAATCCCTGCG
Source organism: uncultured bacterium (assembly GCA_963976235.1). GTDB lineage: Bacteria > Planctomycetota > Phycisphaerae > Phycisphaerales > UBA1924 > UBA1924. The sequence continues at coordinate 194,459 of CAXBJM010000001.1, read as the reverse complement.
CATTTGCTGCACTTGCTGAGCGCACAATTCGCGTATCGATTGCAATCGTATTTGATGATTGTGTATTATTGATCAGTGTATTGGGCATTATTTATGGTTCTCTTTGGGCGACCGTGGATTCCAATCCATGCACCCGTAGAGATTCAAGCAAATCTGCTGCCAACTGTTCATCACCTGATTTGACGATCTGTGTCAGTATCGAAGTCCTTGTACGCGAATCCATCGCACTGAGATATGCGAGCACTTCTTCATCCTTGGACTCATTGATCAGCGCCATGACGACCTTGGTCGATTCCTTGGGACTCATCCCAGAGAGCGTATCGAGAGATTTCTTAAACTGTTCGCTGCCTTCAAGTTTGGCTAGACGCTCCCGCATCATATCAAAATCTTTTTTCTCTTCATCGAGCGCAACCCGTTCTTCTATCACTGCTTGGCGTTCTTTTCGGAGCGATAGCTGCAAGCTTTTTACTTCACTGTTCATCCGATCGAGCCTTTGACGATCGACCTGAGTCATCTCAACGCGCACGCGATTTCGTTCTTCGGAGTTGAGCGCCAATTCAGGCAATGGCTTTTCTTGTTCTGCGAGTTCTTTCTCAATCGCTGTTTGCTCTGCCTTGATGCGTGCTTCTTCAACCACTACAGGGTCACTAAACAAGCTCGTCATTTCTATGACTCGATCCTTGCTTAATCGCCCTGAACTGAACATCCAACCTGCTCCAGCGAGGACCGCTAGGAAGTTGAGTACTGCAATAATGAGCAACGCTTTGATGATCTTTTTCATAACTGAATCCCGTCTGATCGAGCAAATCGCATCACACTCATTTCGTCGAGTTCATGCGATTCCTTGCGATCGATCTTTTTCTTGTATGCATCGAGTTGTTGATCCCGAAGCAGTTCTACCGCTTTTCGTCTGGCCGCCGCCTGCATCAGTTCTTGTCGAGCAGTGGTCAACCGATTGAAGACTCCTGCGAGTTCAAGCACTGATTTTTGAGCATCGAAATGATGCCTCAATGTCGCGCCCGCTTGCATTTTAACCGCCTGAAGATCAACCTGTTGCCCTGTTCCCAGCGCACTGCTCAGGGTTGCACGCTCATCTTCGATCATTCCTTGGAACATACGGATACGCGATTCCAATGCCAATCGTTCACGATCAAGCAATGCGACTGCGAGTTGCTTATCGCGTTCCTCTCTCTCGCGTTGATCGAGAACGGGTTGGAGTTTGAACACAAATCGTGGCATGGCTGATTATCGTTCTTCCATCAGGGAGTTATTGCTGGCCGGCAGGATTGGTCACATGGGCGAGTGCTTGTCGTTGTTGGATCATTTCACCGGACTGAATCGCAAGTTTCACCATCATGTCGCAAGCAGGCTGAAACGGGGTTTGCTCGTTGGTTCGTTGTTGAAGGAGTTCATTGATCACCTCGATCATATCGATCGCGGTATCGGCAACCGGGTTCGAGCCTGAGGCATACGCCCCGATCTGGATCAAATCTTCAATCTCACGATGGGCAGCGATCAGCTTTGTGAGCTGCTGTCTACCTGCGATCTGACCGCTCTCAGAGACATCCCCTGCGACGCGCGATACCGAATCAAGCACATCAATTGCCGGAAAGTGTCCTTTGTGTGCAAGCTTCCTGCTCAGGACAATATGACCATCGAGAATCCCACGAGCAGCGTCCGAAATCGGTTCGCTCATATCATCGCCTTCGACAAGAATTGTATACAGACCGGTGATTGAACCTGTATTCCCATTGGACAATCGCACACTCCCTGCCCGTTCGAGCAGAGTGGCGAGTGTTGAGAATACCGATGGGGTATACCCCTTTGTTGCGGGTGGTTCTCCGACACTCAGTCCAACTTGGCGCTGAGCATGTGCGAATCGAGTCACCGAATCCATCATCAACATCACATCATTGCCCGCATCACGGAAATACTCCGCAGTTGTACTCGCGAGTTTTGCTGCCCGAATCCGCAATAGCGGCGACTCATCACTGGTCGCCACAATCACAACCGATCGGCGAAGCCCCTCTTCTCCAAGCGAGTGATGAATGAAATCAAGCACTTCGCGTCCGCGTTCGCCAATAAGCGCGATGACATTCACATCAGCATCGGTGCCGCGAGCAATTTGTCCGAGCAATGTCGATTTACCAACACCCGGACCTGCAAAGATACCCAGCCGTTGACCACGACCAACCGGAGTCATCAGATCAATCGCTCGTACGCCAGTTCGTAACGGTTCGGTGATCTGTGAACGATCCATTGGACTGATCGGCACCGGATTGATTGGACGCGAGACCGATTCACCGATCGGACCAAGATGATCGATCGGTTGACCCAGCCCGTTGATCACGCGGCCGAGCAGTTTATGTGATACCGGCGCTGCTTGGAACACCTGCTTGAGATGGACAGGCGCACCAGGAACGATCCCGGTTGTATCTGCCAACAGCATGATAATGGTTGATCCATTTTCAAAACCAACAACTTCCCCTAAGATACAGGGCGCATTGCACACCTGCGTTCCCGACCCGATTTCAACAAGCGAACCGATGGGAACAGGGAGATCTGATGCCAAAAGAGTCAAACCGCGCACGGTACACACGCGTCCGGTGATCCCGATCGTATCAACATGGTGGAGTGCGTCATGTTCAGGTGCGAATAAATTCACGCTGCATCGTCCTGAACTGCCCCATTCTCATCTGGGTTGAGTCCAGAATCATCCTGCTCTGAGTCGATCACGATTCGTCCTGCCCCTGTTTGACCATTATGCTCTGGGAGCATCGCATCAAGAATCCGATCGAGTTGGTTGGAGATGGTGACATCGATAATCCCTCCGGTTGCTGTGCGTGCTACGCATGATCCGCGTTCGAGCGAGGGATCAGTCACAACCTGTGCATGCTCGCATGCTGCGAACTTTTCGATCATACCATGAAGTTCTGTTTGCGAAATCTCTGCATCATCAGGATGTACAGACAGCACAAGGCGAGTCGATTCGGTAATGCTCGACAATGCTGCTTCGATCTGATTGAGAACCACAGATGGATCAAGATTAACGACGCGCCGCGTTACGCGTTGTGCAATCATTGCTGCGAGTTCGACAATCTGTGTGCGCGCTTGTGAAATCATTTCATTGCGCTGATTCTCGAAGGCATCGAGTTGGATCGTCCAGATCTCGGACAACTGAGCAAGCACTTCGTTATGATCAGTGCGTGCAGCTTCGACGCCTTGGGTTACGCCGTCCGCGTACCCCTTTTCGTACCCGGCTTTTTCACCTTTAGAAAGCCCATCTTTTTCTGCACTCTCAAGCAACTCCGCTCGTTTCGCATTTGCAGCAAGTAATATCTGCTCTGCTTCTGCATTGGCAGCAGCAACCACCGAACGCCCTCGTTTTTCGAGATCATCCAGATCCATGACATACGCATGGCGGGTATAGTCTTCAATATCTGCCCGTTTGATTACACCCATTATGCCAACTCCGTGCGTTATCTATGCGTCTGCTGCAAAGATATACACATTAAACCATTTCTGAATCGCCGCCTCGGCCTTCAATAACAACATCACCCGACTCTTCAAGCCGGCGCACGATATCAACGATCCGCTGCTGGGCAGCTTCGACATCGGAAACACGGACAGGACCCATGAACTCCATATCCTCGGCAACCATCGATGCGGCACGCTCGGACATATTGGTAAATATCTTCTGCTGGAGTTGCTCGGATGCAGTCTTGAGCGCCAACGAGAGCTCGTCGTTCTCGATCTCTTTGAGCACTGCCTGAATCCCTTTGTCGTTGACCAGCTTGATGTCCTCAAATACAAACATCAACCTACGAATTTCCTCAACAAGATCAGGATCATCGGACTCAAGACCTTCCATGATGGTCTTCTCGGTCGCACGATCAGCAAGGTTAAGGATTTCGGATACCGTTGGGATTCCACCAGCTTTTTCCATGTTCTGCGAGAGCATATTGCTCAATCGACTCTCAAGACCTTGTTCAACCTCACGGATAACCTCGGGGTTGGTTTGCTCCATATTTGCGATCCGTTTAATAACCTCAAGCTGCTTTTCCATCGGCAACCCGATGAGGATTTCCGATGCTTTATGATGCGAAAGATGACAAAGAATCAACGCGATTGTTTGTGGATGCTCTTCCTGGATAAAAGTCAGCAAGTTATCTGACTCAGCTCGCTGGAGAAAACTAAACGGATTCTTCTGTACCTGTGTCTGAATTTGAGAGAGCATCCGCTCTGCGGTGCCTGACTCCATTGAGTTTTGCAGCAGCGTTTTGGCATACCCAAGTGACCCCTCGTTTGCATACTGCGATGCAATGGAGATGCTATAGAACTCTTCAATCACTGAGTTCTGTATTCTGTCAGGAACACGCCCGAGCCCGGCAAGCATACGTGTGACTTCTTCCACCTTTTCTTGAGGCATGTGCTTGAGTACAGTCGCTGCAGGATCTGCTCCAATTGCTAGCATAAAAATGGCAGCCTTGGTGATGCCATCAAGCTCGTTGATATCCTCTGGGAGTGGATCATATTGATTGCGTGCCATGGCGTCTGCTCTCTCATACCGAGTTCAAAGTGAAGTTACTTGACCTCGTGGGTTGCCCAACGGTCGACCAATCCTGCTGCCGATTCTGGATCTTGCTTGATCAACTCTGCGACCTGCTCTCTGAGTTGCTGAACCTCAACGAGCTGATCATCAATTTCAATGCCTGTCATCACATGCTCACCTTCACTGGCTTCGCCAACAAGATCATCGAGTGTCTCGAGATGCGGAGGAACACCAACAAGTTCTTGTGCACTCGGCAGCTCGATGTTCTTCCCGGTCCGCTTCATCATCATGAACATCATGACAAATGACACAAACGCAAGAACCCCAATCATTGCCTTCTCAATCAGCCCGCCCGTTGAACCGAGCATTCCGCCTCCGCCGTTGCCGCCGGCGAGGGACCCCAAAAGCCCAACACTTTGCGCCCCGCCTCCGGATATGAGCGACAACCCCAATGGCGCCATTGACACCGTCAGATTTCCTGTCACAGGTTCGCCCTGAGGACCAACTCCAACAAGGTGAGGCTGAACAAGGCTCTCAAAGGTTAAGCGAATTGACTCGAAGAAATCTTGCGCCTCTTGGGATGTAATCGATGCTGGCTCTTCCCCCTCCACTTCTGGACGGGATCTTTTAATTATGCTCTCGATGTACTCCTGAGGAATAATCACCGAAGAGTTAAGCTGTGTAGGCATCCCACGAGGGTCAACCACACTCGTTGTTTTTTGACCAATCGCGACCTGGAACTGAGTATCACCGGTTTCATCTTCTGCGGAAGTACCCGACCCGCGTCCAGAGTTGATCGAAGCGGTTTGATTCGAACGCACACCCGGCTCAGCACCCCTGGAAGTCTGACTCGTACTATTCGATGACTTAGTCTCACCCGCAAGCATCTGGACCGAACCTTCGTCCTTGGGCAAGTATTTATTCTCGGTGGATTGAACACTCGTGATATCCACTCTTGCAGTTACTGAAACAACAACCCCAGGAATATGGGCGAACATCGTTTCAATCTTCTGCTGAGTGTGCTTCTCCACCTGCCCGGCGTAATCAAGATAACGGGTTGACGACAATGCTTCATCGTTCGTTGTTGTCCGCGCCCGACCTGTCGTCCCATCAACTACCTGCACACCATCAGGCGTGAGACCCGAAACCGCACCCGAGACGAGCCGAGCTGCAGCATCGACCATATCTTGCGAAATCGGACCGCCTGATTGGGTAAAGAGCGTGACCGACGCGGTCGCTTTTCGTGATGCTCGCCCCAGACCAGAAGTCTGAGGCACATCGAGTATCACATTCGCTCTGCTAATACTTGAAAACTTCGAAATCACCCCAGAGAGCTCATTCTGCAACGCGATATTGAACTGCTGACGATGCTGAGCGCTTGATGCTTTCCAATCCTGCGAACCAATCAGGTTCGAGAACATGAGTGTCGTATCACCCGGAAGTTGACCAGATTCAGAAAGGTATGCGAGCGCGAACCGCTGTTGTCCATCAGGAAGCACAACTTTGCCGTCAATCATTTGCGCGTCGAATCCACCAGCCTGGAGCGCCTGAACCGTGCTTGCTTCACCACCTGCTGATACCAAATCAACCATCGCAGGCTTTGATGCATACTGAGAAACCAAGAAGAGCGTCATCGTCGCGATCACGGCGAGTGATGCAAGCAACAGCTTCTGCGAAGCGTTCATCTTGCCGATCTGCTGTTGTATATTTGCCAATGCTTGGCGTAACTGATCCATCGCTCTTCGGCCTCCTGCCAATGCCAGGCGCAATCCTTGCACCGTTGACACGCGAGAACCGCGCCAACGCAAGCTACATCGGCCGATCATGCCTTTGAGCATGACAACACAAGCATACTATTTTCGTGCTTTCGGCAAGAAATGCGGTTGCTTTTTTGTATGTGAATTGTGAACGGATAAACACGCTATGAGAGAGACCAACAGATCACTTAAACACGCATCTGTTTCACTTCTTCGTATGCTTCCATGACCTGATTCCGCATCGCCTGGAGCATTTTGAATGCGACATCTGCCTTCTCAGTGGCGGCGATCACGCCTTCAAGATCCGTTCGTTTGCCTGTAACCAAGTCTTCGGTCGCTTTGCCAGCGTCTTGCTGGAGCGCATTGACTTCGTTCAGGTTTGACATCAGAAGGGACTTAAAGTCTGGATTCTGATTGTTCCCCACATTATTGCGTGGCGCACCCATCATCGGGAGCTTGTTCGCTCCGCCTGCGCCTGAGATGAGTCCGAGTGGGTCGCTCATGATTGAATCCAATGAGAGTTGAAGATCTTCATACTACATGGTAAAGATAGCACACTATCCCAGTAAACGCAAAGCCTGGGCCATCATACTCTTGGTTGCTTCTGCAGCGATCACATTTGCCTCATACGCACGCGATGCCTGGAGACCGTTCACCCATTCAGAAGTTGTATCTATGTCTGGCACAAGGATATACCCATCCTTGTCGGCATTGGGATGCCCGATATGCTGTTCCTTTTTCAGCGCTGCTTGATCCAGTTGGATATCAATAACCTCTACACCGAGTCCCTCTCCACCATTTCCTTTGGGCGCAAACATGGCAGCTCTGCGTAAATACGGCTCGTACTCGCCTTCATCATTTTGAATCGAGCTCGCATTGGCGATATTGGAAGCAATCACCGCCATGCGCGTACGCTGAGCGACCATTCCTGAAGTAGATATATCGAGACTGCCGTACATGACGACTCCTTTGCCTTACTTACTCAACTCATACTCGTTGTGCAATTGCCATCTTGAGTTGAGTCTGATTCTTCCGCATCAGATCAGAAACGACCTGAAACGCGGATGCATTTTCTACGAGCTGCTGCATTAAATGCTCTAAATTTTTCTGTCCTCGATCATGAAACAACACACCTGCTGTCGGAGTGGTCGGATTCAAGACCATGCGACTGCCAGAGGTTGAAACCTGCCTCGTATCACGGAGCTTGAGCTCACCGGTTCCACCACGAGTATCCCTACGCTGATCGATCGCATCTCCCAGCAACTTCTGAAAATCCTTGGGATTCACATCAGTCCCGATGTATCCGGGGGTATCAATATTGGCGATATTATTTGAAATAATCCGCTGGCGTTGACCCGCAAAGAGAAACATTTTCTCTAATGCAGGCATCGCTCCAGATGATGACAATCCACCGATATTCACGATTCAATCTCCGTTGCTACATTCAACACCGCAAAGCCCGTACCACATCGACACAGCGATTACAGGCTCTGTGAAACGAGACTTTCTTCTTTCCATTTTTTGAGCTTGAGCCCGAGTGTCCGGACACCTATTCCGAGTGCTTTCGCGGTTTTTTGACGATGACCATTGAATCGTTGCAATGTCGCGACGATCATATCACGCTCGATATCTGCCAGAGTTCGATCACCAGGTTGATACCCATCGTTAAAAGCATCATACGCTGAAGGCTTCGATTCAGTAAAACTCGATACAGGTTCCACAGCACGATGACCATTCATCACGGGCACAGGCTTTGATTCTGTTATCCGAGCAGCATTCCCGTTCAGACTTGCCGCACGCAAAGGCGTTGCCTTCGGGGTTGGCTTACAGGTCATCAACCAAGGCTCGATCAAAATATGCGAGATCAATGTCGACTTTGGATCATTGAGGACAACTGCCCGTTCACAGATATTTTGAAGCTCACGCACATTGCCCGGCCATTGGTACTTCTTGAGCAACTCGATCGCTTCGTCATTGAACCGCGAACAGCGTCGCCCATCACGCTGGCAGATTTGATCGATGAAGAACTGAGACAAAACTGGGACATCATCAAGACGCTCACGCAGAGCGGGGATCTGAATCGGGAGCACATTGAGACGGTAGAACAAGTCCTGACGGAACTCACCCATCGACGCCGCATGAGGCAAATCACGATTGCTGGTCGCAATGACTCGCACATCAACCCCGATCGTATTGCTCGATCCGACCCGCTCAAATGCCCGTTCCTGGAGCACCCGGAGCAACTTTGCCTGAATCTGAGGTGACACTTCAGAAATCTCATCCAACAACAGAGTCCCTGAATCAGCTAACTCAAACCGCCCCTTGCGGAGTTTGTCCGCGCCTGTAAACGCACCTTTTTCGTGTCCGAAAAGCTCGGATTCGAGCAAGCTCTCATTGAGCGCAGCACAGTTGACTGCGAGGTATGCCGAATCGTTGCGCGGACTTAAATCATGAACTGCATGCGCAACGACCTCTTTCCCTACCCCACTCTCACCGGTGATAAGCACCGTGCCATGACTCGAAGCAACCGCACGGACTTGCTCACGCACTTTACGCATCGCATCGGAATCTCCAATCAGACGATCGAGTCCACTCAGGGTATCCGCCCCACCGGACCTGGATACATTGGCACGCAGGATCGCGTTCTCACGAATCACCGCTGCGTGTCCGATTGCTCGTTTGATTGAGATAATCAGTTCATCGCCTTCAAATGGTTTGGTAATGAAGTCATACGCACCGTTTTTCATCGCTGCAACAGCGGTTTCGATTGTGCCAAACGCGGTCATGAGGATCACCGGAAGATCATCATCAATCGCTTGGATCTCACCTGCGAGTTCAACACCAGTCTTTCCAGGCATATTAAAATCGGTGACGACACAGTCAGGGCGACGATACGCAATCTCTTTGAGAGCGGCATTTGCATCACACGCGGTACGGACCGTAAACCCCGCACGGGTGAGGGTCGAGCCGATCGAGTCGCGCATCATCTCTTTGTCATCTACCACAAGAATCGTTCTGGACATCTCTTCTTACCCCAATAACTGGGCGGATTGCCCGGTCTTAATTACGATCTCTGCACCCGAGGATTCGGCCCCGCGTGAAACCACCAAAGACTGAGTCCTTGGTACATAGAACTCTACTGTTGTGCCGACCTGCCCAGGCTGTGTACAAGCCTGAGCAGAATCCGCATTGTTGATCACTTCGATTTTTCCACGATGCGAATCGATAATCCGATGCACAATCGCAAGCCCGAGCCCGGTGCCGGTTGCTCGTGTGGTAAAGAACGGATTGAACATCCGCTCGATCACTTCCGGAGGCATTCCATCCCCCTGATCACTCACAGAGAACACAACAGCATCGACTTCGTGTTCACCTTGAACCACGACATCTTCACGCACCTGAATGGTGATGCGATCCCCAGAGTTCACTCGGTTCGCTTCACCGGCATTCCGGAGCACATTGACTAATGCTTGTTGAATCAACACCGGATCACAGATGAGTTCCGTTGATTCTGAACAAAGGTCACAGACTATCTCACTATCGAGATCCGCAACACAAAGCTCGATTGCGTATTCAACGAGATCGCTCGCAGTGCAAGGCTGCCATTGCACCCGCATCTCACGAGCAAATGTCAATACATCGCCGACGATTTCGTCGAGCCCATGAACAGCTCGACCGATTTTCTGTACAATTTGCTGCTGCTCTGGAAGAGACTCGAGATCCTCGATGAGCATGTTCGCATACAAACGGATCGATCCCAACGGATTGCGAATCTCGTGGGAGATCCCGGCTGCCATCTCTCCGAGCGCTGCCAAACGACGAGATCGCTGTAGCGCTTCGTTTGCTTCGCTCAGTTCAGTATTTAATCGATTGACTTCCGAGCGAAGTTGCCCGTGCGTATGCTCAAGTTTGGTCGTCACTTCGGTAAACGCAGACATCAGATCCGCAAGATCACCCGATGACAAATCACTCTCAGACGACGATTGCAACTCCCTCGCGGGCAATCCGAGGGATGCGTCGTGGGGATTCAATCCATCAATAACTGCTCGATCACTTGTCGGCATCATTAACCTTGCCGATCTTGTAAAGTTGGATTTGGTGTGTTTGGACGCGACGAATACGCACGCATCGCGTTCTGATTCGTCCCTGTTGACGCGAGTTGGCTTGCAAGTTTCTCGCGAGCCTCTTCCATCAGTTGCTGGTCTTGAGCGTCTTGTTCACGGAGACGCTTCATTGCGTGCTCGATCGATGCGATCTTGGTCAGTGCGTCATTATACGAAACATCGGGTTTCTGCAGTCCCTCGTCGAATGATTGGATTACCGCTGCGATTTCTTCGCCAACAGTAACGAGTTGGCTGACTACAGGTTCGCGTCGCGCAACATATTCGACAATCTGTTCAACATCAACTGCTTTGATTGCGTCTCGCTGTCCATCGCTGATCGATGAAAGCTGATCCATCAACTCACCCGCTTGATCAACCAGCGTGGTTAATCGTGCTTGATTTACAGGCCTATTTCTCGAATCGGTCATCCGTGACCCTCTTGCTGGAGACTTGATTGGGCGAGAAATCCATTTCTCCTTCAATCAACCAGCATACTTATCGGCTGTTGGCGCGGACTTCTCCACATTGTGCGCAAAAAACGCATCGAGTACCTCAAAAATATCCGAGATGCAAACTCAGTAGACCTATTCACCAACTCGAGCAAGCAATGTCGCGCTAGAACTCAGCCAGTTTTCCCAATCCGTACGATCCATCGGCAAGGTCGGATCATCCCAAACTTCGGACGGGATGGTCTCATAGAACCGACGAGCTCGCTCGTTGGCGGTCTGTGCTCGCCCGTACTCATCGAGGGCAATGTACGCATTGACAATCTGCACCATCGCGACAAGCGATGCAGGATCGGACACATACCGATCCCTCGCGCGATCGTAATACTGGATCGCTTGCTTGTATTCACTCAGATCAAACGCACAATCACCGAGGTAAAAATGAGCATTCCGAAGTGCAATTGATTCAAACAACCCAAGTTGAGTACTTTTTTTGGCGCCAAGCAACTCGATTGTTGATTCGTAGTGTGCGATTGCATCTCGGAGATGACTGGCGATTTCCGATTTCCGTCGATTCCGTTCCGCAGCGGGCATTGCTTCACCCAAGGATTCTTCAATCACACCACCGAGTTGACGATGCGCGTCAGCGAGTTTGAACAGCACTGTGCCTGCTTCTGGATCATTCTTGTATCGGGATGCAAACTCCGTATAACGCTCGATAGCGCGTGCCGGTCGATTTGTCCGATCATACAAGCCTGCAAGTTCAAGCAAAGCATCACGAAATAGTCCTGTTTCTGATGATCCCATAGAACCATCGAGTGATGACACCAACAGTTTCTCAGCTTCCGCATCGTTTGCTTCGTCCTCATCGTACAGATATGCCTGCGCCAAAGGAACATGACTTTTGTCCGCAAACGGACCGATGTCTGCACCCGCAGAGCTCTCCCGAGCTTCGATCAGTTCGTTATACACATCCGCTGCGGACTTAAAATCCCCCATTGCCCGGAGTGATTCACCTAAACGGAACAGCGCTTCAGCGAATCTCGGATCAGAAGGCATGGACTCAGAGTAGGTTTTGAATGCCTGGATTGCTTCACGTTGATCTCCCGCGCGATCGAACAAATCTGCGGATCGCCAAAGTGATTCTGCGTATACGGGGAGATTTGCAACTACATGTCGCTCTGCGTGCATCTGGTAATTGGTTGCTGCAGACATGAGATGCCGTTGAACCTCTGCGCGCAAGGATGGCTCGAGCCCCATCAAGGATTTCACTTCTTCAATCGGTTTACCTAACAGTGCTTGCGCTTGTGCCTGGTTTCCTAATGCGAGTGCTTCAAGCACCCCCACCGGGATGTCCTTGCCGCGATTGAGCTTGTCCGCGAGGGATGCATACCAGATTGAATCTGAAGGCAAACCCGCAGAGAGAGAATCATTTGCTCGTTCTAAAAGCGACTCGAGTACATCTTTCCGCGACGGAAAGGACTCGATACCGAAACGATCGTACTGCTCAACGAGATCTGTATACGCTTCAAACGAGAGCACCGGCTGATCGAGCCCCGCTTCGGTTTCGCCGAGCCCGAGAAGCGCCATTGGGTATGCCGGCGAGCTTGAATAGTTCGTAACGACTTCAGAGAACATGTCTCGGGCGATTTGTGTGTGACCCTGAGCATCTTCAACGATCCCCTGGATTAACAAAACCTCGGGATAGTGCGGCTCACCGTTTGTCGTCAAGACCCGAGCGTATTCAACCTGCTCATTTGCCTGCTTGGATGCACCGATCTGGTTGTACGCTTTGGCAAGTATGAGGTGCAGCCTTGAACGCCCGTCAGCACCAGCGCGTTCAAGCAAAGGCATCGCACGGAGGATCCGTGTGATCGTTTCGTCTGCATATCCCTGTGATAACCGGACATTGCCCTGGGTTTCCAGCGCCCACACCCGATCGGCGATCGGGAGCTTTGGGTCAATCAGCATATCAGCGAGCACTTCCATCGCTTTTTCTGTCTCTGGAACAACCCGATCGAGCATCGAGTTCACCGCCCGTTTATTGACCGCATCACGCAAAAACTGTTGCGTCGCAGGGATTTCACGCGCCCGTTGGAGCGCCTGTTTCATCTCGTCTCTTGCGATGTAGGCATTGGCAAGCGACGAGATATCATTTGGTCCGAGCCCGCCTCCGAGTCGCTCTGCTTCGAGGAACTCTCGGATGATGGCGATATTGTTGCGATCATCTTCGATCTGCATCTTTGCCTGACCGCGATAGATCGATCTTGCTTTGGCAAGGTGATAGTTGACCCGATTATCAAGGGTAAAATCTGGTTCTTCGATGAACGGGTAGACCTCGGTGTTGAGCAACTCGATTGCTTCTTGGTATTGCTCGTTTTCGATCAAGCTATTGGCTCGCGAGATCGCTGGTGCCCGGTCCGGGCGAGGCGATGTCGAGATCGAAAATGCAATCGCAAACATCAACATCCCTGCACCAACAAGCAACGCAGGGACCTGCCAAGCATCTCGCCACCCAGTTTTGAGCATCTCTATAGGATCGCCTTGGAATCCTACCTCTTGTTGATCCGCGACAACTTGGACCTCAGAGTCAACAGGAGATTGCATCTCTTCATTCTGATTAACTGACTCATCTGCCACGCGTGATCCCTCATATAGGCACCAACATCCCGGACGCACACACCGCGCACGAAATGCCTGATAACAATCATCGGACTATTCCAGTACCCGGCTTCAGTAAGTCCGACAAAGCGAATCAATCTTCTGACGAATCAGAGGCGGTACCATCAGGCGGAACCGGCGATACGACCAATGTCCTGGTCACCCGGTCCCCTCGATGGAGCATCTCAGGATCGACCAGCGCCAATGCTGCAACCGGTGGGAGTAACCATTTGGTGATATTGCGGACCAACGCACTCATAAGTGAGATGCGTTTGGATTTCCCTGCTTGCCCACGAACCACGCGGATACCTACAAGAAACTTACCTGGGGTGACTCCCAATCCCCATTCAAAGAGTGTCATGCTGATCATCGCAGTAAGAATCACGACTGGGATCACTAACCAAGAGTTCTCGGATTGAGAAACAACATCAAGCGTAAGAATCTCGATCACCCGAACCCCAAAGACTCGCCCGAGCAATGAAGCGATCAAGAAAAGATCAATCAACGATGCGGTAAACCGTCGCCCTGGATCTGCAAGTTCAAAACCATCGGGAACACTGATCGCTGAGCTCTTCTCAGGCAATATCACCAGAACGACAATTCCGATCATGATCAAGATCATCATCCCAAGAATGAATCTCATCTCCCCCGCGCTCACAGGCGCTTCGACGAACGGTGTCCCTGAAAAAAGCACTGTACCATCCGCGAGATCAACCTCGTCTATTATGATTGTTGGCGAGTTATCTTCGCGGTCTGAGGGATCAACGAGCTTCTTCGTGATACCCAACAATCGGTTGACGCTCCCGAGCACTGTGTTTTTTGCATCAGGCGAAATTTTGAGTCCTGTTGCCAGAACAAAGACACCATCCTTTGACCATGATCGTATCCGAGTGCCTTCACTTTCAACCGAATCGATGATCAACACACCATGTTTATTTGAATGTATCTCAAACGGAGCCCCTGAGAGCTCAACGCTCGGCCAATCAAGTGCACGCCATGCGTGATCCTTGCCCCTAACATGAGCATTGATTTCATCTTGATCTGAGAGATCGATGGCGATCAATCTTTCATTATCGCGAACCAACTTCCATTGAGCTTGATCCGCATCATGCACCACCGGAACCGGGATTTCTACCCATTCCGATTCATCAAGCATGAGCAGCGTGTATCGACCATCCTCACCGTTGAGCAACGCCCAGAGATTCTTGCTCGTCGCGGTAAACTCGATGAGTTCCCCTTCGCCTTCAATACTCGGGAGTGAGTTGAGTCGATCAATCGGAGAAAAAGCCCATCTATCTCCCATCGGATTGGGGCCGACGCGTCCAGAATACACTCGCCGAAATATGCGATCGGTTGCGTATGTTTGCGGGAACACCATAAACACTCGGTCATCGATTGCTGCAAGCCCCTGCGGGAACTTGTTGAGAGGCCGAACCGCCTGGACTTCTCCAAGGTCTGCGGGTGAAATGCTGTACCGATCATCGTTGGTTTGATCCCGAGGCGGGACATGCACAAGAATAATCTCGTCGGTTACATTGCGATAGACCGCCCATCCATGGGATTGAGGCGCATCGGGATCCGTAGCAACAAGCACCTGCGCAAAAGAATCCGTGCTCATGAAACACATGACCAACAACCACAACACACGCATACATTGACCTGATTTAGAAAACTTTTTCAATCAATCACCATTCAGATCTGAATCAGTAGATGCAGGGGTATCAAACGCATCAAGATCAATCGTTTCATGAATCCGATTTCCTCGATTGAGCTTGTTGGGATCGAATACCATCGGCCTAATTGTCCTTTGTGCGGGCTCTGAAATCTCTATCCGGACGAATCCTTCTTCATCGTTGGGATACCGAATTTCAACTTTTCCAGGCACCTGAATCGGTCGAGCATCAGGAATCTTCGCCTCGGTGAAACGCGTTAACGAAACTGTTGCAATAAGACTCCCCTGAGAGTTGAATGATTCAGATCGAACCGCTTGATAAGTTCTTGGATCAATCCAGAGTGTAAAGCTCCCCCAAGGCGAACTCGAAGTCACCCCCACACTCTTCCCATCAGGTGCCCATCGGGTCCCCCCCGCTTTGGTGAGATCGATTGGCTGCAACCCCATCAATGCGCTGAGTTGACCTGGATGGACCTGCATTCCGACGATCGCTGCTTTTTCAGGAGTCATCCGATCAAGCCGACCAATTTGCATGGTTTTGTGTTCTTTATCGAGCAGATTGATTGCCCAGTAATGCTCATGGTTGGCACCATACGAAAAATAGAGCTCGCCGAGTTTACGAATTGACAATGAGATATTGCCCGGCCTTTGGATCTGGAGGTGTCCAGTTCCTTGTTCTTCGTATAGATCGCCGTTATCGTATTTGCCCTTTGCGCGGATACTGATCCGTGACCAGAAGGAATCGAGTGGTTCGATCCTTGCATTGTACTCTGACGCGAGTTCTGCAGTTGAAGGCACCGGACCAAAGGTCTTGGGATCTACAACTTTAGTGCTCGATGAACACCCAACCAAACTCACTGTTATCAACAGAGCGAATCCGAGCACGATAAAAATCTGCTTTATACTGTGGATCATTTAAAGCACTCCGTCTGCATCGAGGTTCATAATTTGTCCAAGTTCTTCGGTTGCTTGTGCGATTGTTTCATTGTCGAGCCCGGGATCGATCACATCGAAGAGTTGCCCTTCCCCACCGCGTTGACGCTGACGGACGATCAAAATCCCTTGCTCATCGCTGGTCGCAGGTTTCGATCGTTCGAAAACCAGTTTTTTCTTCCGCATAAGAATCAATGTCAACAGGTACCGGAATGCGAGTTGTTTGTGTTCGGTTGCTTCACCAAGCTGTTCGAAGAGATCAAAGAGCTCGTCTTCGCTGACAAGTTGCTTAGGTTGTTCATCAGATTCGGGGATTGTCCGTTTCCAGAACCCGAAAAGATTCGCGCCAGGCGGCAGGTTCGGTCCATTTCCCCATGCTTCAAGGCAATAAGCAACGCGGACCAACGGCTCATCCTCAGGCGATTCGATCAGCGCAGCGATATGTTCTTCACCAATTTCGAGCATGCGCCCTGTCTGGGCGCAGATATCTTGGGTTCGGATGATGTCATAAGGTGCAGATGTTGATGCCATACGCCAAGTGTATACGCAATCCCCTTGCCAGGTGGGGTGAAATCATCGACACGAGACATCAAAGAACCGTTGATTTGAACCGCCTTCTCCGACTTTGAAGTTGATTGATTTGCCACAGGACGGACAGCGCGCCATGTATTTTGTTCCATCGGCATTGCGATAGATTCGTTGGTATGCACCCGCACAAACAAACCGAATACCGAGCCAAGGTCTTTGACCAGGTTTGTCATTCACAGGTTCTGCAGGACGATTTGATGGTGTTGCACGAATAGACATTGGTACTCAACTATCGGTTCAACTGATTCTACTTCTGAAACGATCTAAACCCATACGATAAAAAGATATAGTATTGACTAACGAGCGTATTTCAAGACATTTCTACAGATGAACCGAGACAGGTTTGGTAAGATACTCCATTCAGTAACTTGTTCTTCATAAGGAATCAATCCTCAACCTATGGCCGGATCACTCGCAATATTGCCAGACCCACCACAACCACCTGCTCCGATTGGACTTATCGCAGGCGGCGGCGATCTCCCTATGTTTATCGCAAAAGGACTGATCGAGATGGGTCACGAAGTCCACGGACTGGGACTGCATCGACAGTACGAAGAGCATCTCCCTGAAATGTGCACCTCCTTTCGTGATGTGGGTCTCTTGCGGATGCGCTCATGGGGCAAACGCTTACACAAAATGGGCGTGCATCACGCGATCATGGTTGGTAAAGTAGACAAAGCGAAGCTGATGCATCAACGATGGAAGCTCGTGAAGAATATCCCAGATGTGACCACCGCGATGGCATGGTACAAGCATCTTCGTCACGATCGACGATCCCACGCGGTCCTCAAAGTAATCGCAGATGAACTCGACAAGAATGGAGTGTCTCTCATCGACTCGACCTTCCCAATCATGAATCAACTCTCCGAACCCGGGGTGATGACGACAACCAATCCAACCAGTAACCAACGCGCTGACATCGAGTTCGTTTGGCCCTTACTTACAGAACTGCTTCGGCTCGACATCGGGCAATCGCTCACGGTACGAGATCGAGATGTGATCTCTGTTGAAGCAGTCGAAGGCACCGACCAGATGATCGCACGCACCGGGGGGCTCTGCCCGCGTGGTGGATGGACACTCGTAAAAGGCGCCCGTGCTCAGCACGATCGTCGTTCAGATGTCCCAACTGTTGGTATTCAAACACTTGAGAATATGCATAAACACGGGGGGTCTTGCCTTGCGATCGCCGCGGGTGATGTGATCATGCTCGATCGGTTTGCGATGCTCGAACGCGCTGATGAACTCGGCATTTCTATCTACGGCGTACCCGTTTCGCATGTCCCAGTTTCAGGACCAGGATCTGCAGAGTATCACGGCAAACAACGCGATCCCAACACCGATTCTGTATACAAACCATCCCCCGATTCTGCACGGGTGACTCAAATCAATGACTGACCATTCCGCTGCTGAATCTGCGAATACTACACAAAACCAAGAGCCCGTCTTTGTATCGAGAGGCGGACTCAAGATGCATCATGCGCTCAATGAGTTCAATCTCGATCCGACAGGACTTACCTGTGCTGACTTTGGATGCTCTACCGGCGGATTTACCGATTGCCTGCTTCAACACGGCGCCAATCGCGTCCACTCGATAGACACCGCGTACGGCGAGTTCGCATGGAAACTCCGAACAAATGATCGAGTGATTATCCATGAACGATCAAACGCACTCCATCTCGATCCACCCGAGGCGGTTATCGAGCAAGGCGGAATTGATCTCGGTGTCATTGATTTGGGATGGACCAGGCAGGATAAGGCGCTGCACGCCGCTGCTCGCTGGCTCAAACCTGGCGGCCGAATCATCTCGCTTGTCAAACCTCACTATGAAGCAGAGAAATCTGATCTCGGTGAGGGAGGTATTCTCGATCCTGAACGATCTGAGGAAGTGGCAAATACAGTCCGTGATTCACTTGCTGATCTTGGTTATACCGTGCACGGATGGACCAAGAGCCCAGTACTTGGTGGCAAGATGAAAAAAGGCAAAGTCCGAGGTAGAGGCAACATCGAATGGCTAGTGCTTGTGTCGAGTCAGTACTCCATCGAGAACCCGCCACCATCAATGTAAAAAGCACCCCGAAGGGTGCCCGATGGATTAGATGTGTCTCACGCGCTTACGCTGCTCGCTGGTATCCGGTCTCGGAGAGTGCACGGATCATGCGTTGCTTGTCGCCTTCACGGTCGAATCGAGTGATGACCATTGCCATCTTTGCAGCACCGGGTTCTTCGGTATCACACCAGATCACATTTCCAGTCACAAAAACCGCTCGTCCCGGACCGGTGTCACCCACATTTGAAGGGATATCGATCCGCATTGAGATGGTATTTCCAGGTTCGATGGGGTCATCGAGCTCGAAACAGATTCCGCCTTCGGAGATGTCATAGACATGCCCATCCCGATCGAAAGCTGTTTCATCAGGGTGTAAACGCACCCCGGCACCGGTGTATCCGGGGTTCACGGCGAATCGTTCATACTGGCGACGGTTGATCTGTGGATTGGACATAAATGCTCCTGTATTCGGGTATCTGAAGCTGCTTATCGGTCGACGATTGCTCAAACTTGATTCCAACCCAGAATGTGTTTGTAAAGTCTGTAGAATCGGCATCTTCGGCGCGAAGTTCACTCAATTCAGATGCAGACGACCTATCATCTTCGCTATGTTCATAGATCGCGCACGAATTCAAGTCACCGCCGGCGATGGCGGAAACGGTAAAGTCTCCTTCAAACGAGCCAAAGGGATGCCCAAAGGCGGTCCCAATGGCGGTGACGGCGGCAAAGGTGGTGATGTCATCCTCACAGTTGACGAAGGGCTCAACACGCTTATCGATTTCCGTGGTATCTATAACTGGAAAGCTGAGGACGGCGAAGGCGGCGGGATCAAACAATGTACCGGCGCCAATGCACCCGACAAAATCATCCGTGTCCCCGCCGGCACCATCATCTATGATGAGAATACAGGCGAAGAACTCGCCGACCTGAGTATGGGTGACTCTGTTGTCATCGCCAAAGGTGGCAAGGGCGGGTACGGAAATGAGCATTTCAAAAACGCGGTGAACCAAACACCACGAAAAGCAAGCCCGGGTGAACCTGGCGAAGTGATCGCGCTGAATCTTGAACTCAAAGTGATCGCGGAAGTTGGTTTGGTTGGCTTACCCAATGCGGGAAAAAGCACATTCCTCAAATCCGTTACACGCGCTGATCCGAAGATCGCAAACTATCCGTTTACGACATTGTCCCCGCAACTCGGAATCGCAATGATTGATCAGTCCCGCAGAATCGTGATCGCGGATATTCCGGGACTGATCGAAGGCGCTGCGGATGGTGCAGGACTCGGACACGATTTCTTGCGTCATATTGAGCGCACCAAAGTCATCATCCATGTGCTTGATGTCGAACCTGACAACGCGGTAGGCGCTGCGATCAACTATCGCAATATCCGTCAAGAACTCGTAGACTACTCATCAGAACTCGCAGAAAAACCCGAGCTTATCGCACTCAACAAACTCGATCTGATGACCCCGGAAGATCAACGTGAAGCTCTTGATGCACTGCGGACCGAACTCCAGCTCGATGCGAACCAAGACATCTTCCCGATCTCTGGTGCAACCGGTGGCGGATGCGATGAGTTGATCGAAGCAGCATGGAAACTGCTCCACGGCGACGAAGTCCAATCTGGTTGGTAAAAAACTCAGATCTCAACTTTCAGCTTATTTGAGAATGCAGAGTCTACATCTTCGCTTTGACCCGGCGGACGATTTCTTGATAGCTCTCGCGGAAGAATCCTGCATACTTGATCTCAAGATTGGCTTGTCGACCAGGTGCTCGCCATGATCCTCGGACTTGGCGGTAGGTTGACTCTGTGAATGGAACCATCTCACCTTCAATCTCAGTCTCGGGGAATCCATAAAACAATGCGTCTAGCTCGGCGATTTCTTGATCGTTGAACTTGCCAGACGCGATCGCTTTGTTCATCGCGCCGTATGCCTTTCGGCAGTCCTCCGCGATATCAATCCCAAAGCATCCCATCATGACCTGCACGCCTGTCCGCCAACCTGGGTTTTTAACATCTGAAACCAATACAAACGGATCAGCTTTGTCGACGAAATAATCTTCATACATCGCGTACATCGAACGCTTGACTGGCATGCGTCGGAGTTCGTGCCATTGGGGCCCCATCGGCTCTCCATCAGGACCGAGTGGATTGTCCGGATCGTTCTTCTTGAACTGCCAAAGCGCCTGCGCTTCATCGGTCATGCAGTACCGGACAAATCTTGCCGCCAACTCATAATCCGGTCCGCCGTTGATTATGGAGATCGGATCCGCATCAACATACACCGCGCCCGCGGGATCGGCGTATCCCACGCGATCGCCTCCGCCAGAGTCTTGGATCACCTGCGCCTGTCCGCGACCATAAAAATCTATTGCCAATCCTGCTGCCGCTTCGCCTTGCGAGACATCAATGGGTGGTTTGGTGGATGAGTTGGTGAAGTATCGTGTGTTGCCGCACATTGCTCGCAAGGTCCGCCAACCGGATTCCCATCCTTCATTGCCGAGGATGGAATCAAATGTGGTCGTGATCGACCCGGACTGACGCGGATCCGCAAGCGCTATCCAACCTGCCAGTTCAGGCGCAGTCAGATCCGCGAACGAATCGGGATCTTCGATCCCAAGTTTGGCAAACACATCACGGTTGTACACGATCCCAAAGCTTGAGAGCGCGGTGCCGATCCAGTGCTGATCAGGATCGTACAACTCTTGAGGCCCGATCATGTTCTCACCGAACATTTCATCGAGTTCATCTTTTGAAAAATCAGCAGGACGCGACATGGATACATTGAGCTCAAAGTCAACTGATCCAGTTTCTGGAGACTTGCTCGCGGTGATGGAGACCCCATCTTTGACCAATCCATGATCGTACGATCCGCCGCCGAACATGATGTCGAATGGGATCGCGCCTTCTTTGAGCTGACCAAAATTATCTGAATCGATTGCGAATCCGTCTTCGTTGATTGCTTCTTTCATCGCATCTTTGAAGATTGCTTCAAGCTGTTTGCGGATCTCAGAAGTCCCCCCGGGGGTGCGCCAATCGATACTGACCGCTTCGCCGTAGACGCGTTGGTGCCATTGCACGAATCCGTATCCAAACTCATCGCGGATCTGAGGCACATGCGGCGTCACCACAATCAATGTCCGCGTGCCGGGTTGATGCCCCGCACCCTTTTTGCCCGCACTCATCAAGAAAGGTACCCCAAGTACGAGGACCAGCAAAATCGCGATGATGATCTGTTGCTTTTTCATTGTGCAAGTATACGGCCCAAGCCCCCTATTGTTCTCGCATGGCCAAGCCGACCGCCCGCAAAAGAGAATGGGAAGATGAATACACGCTGCTGTGCGAGAAGTGCGGGTATGTGATTGAAAGACTCGATACCTCAGGGCCTTGCCCGGAGTGTGGGAAGCCGATTAAGGAGAGTTTTCCTCAACTCCGAACCGGCACACCTTGGCAGCGAAAGCCGTGGGTAAAAACATTGATTCAGACTTGGTGGATGACACTTAGATATCCGAAAAAAACGCTCGATTGCCTCCGGTTTGACGTCAATAACTCTGGTGGACAAGCATTTGATTCAATCATATTCTCAGCAACTCTCTCACTCGCATTTTCGGCTCTTCTGTGTCTAATTGTTACACATAATTTATCCTTCACATTCGAATTTTTTTTATCCAGTATTGTACCAGCTCTCATCCTTGTATTAATTTTGTGCATGCTCACATACATTGAGGCGAGTGGGTTGAGAATATATGGAAAGACAAAGAAACTCCGTATCACTAAATCGAGTGCGATGGCCATTGTCAATCACAGTTGTGTCGGTTGGCTTTTTCTCGGCCTATCTATCGGATTCGGGATGATGACGAAGGCGGCAGCATTTAATATTGAGCAAACCTCATACGATTTTGCTTTGGCGGATAAATACCGGCTTGTAGGAAATATTGTGATGATTATTGGAGCATTGGCAGGCTTCCTCTACTTCGAGTTCTTCGCCTACCTCGGTCTCCGACGCTGCAAATATGCGAACCGCATCCGGCCGCAGGAGCAATCCAATGGCTAAACCCACACCTTGGAACGATGAATACACGCTGCTGTGCGAGAAGTGCGGGTATGTGGTTGAGGGTCTCGATACCGCAGGGCCTTGCCCGGAGTGCGGGAAACCGATTACCGAAAGCTTGCCCGAACGCCGGGTGGGCACACCTTGGCAGCAAGAGCCAGGCGTGAAGTCATTGGTGCAGACATGGTGGATGACGCTGAGGCATCCAAGAATGACACTGGATTGTCTCCGGTTTGATATTGATAACGATCGTGGACAAGCACTCGAATCAATTGCCTTCTCAGCTCTACTCGCCCTCGCATTTTCAAGTTTACTATGTCTAACTGCAATACATGATCTGGTGTTTACATTTGGTTTTTTTCTGTTGAGTACTATACCAGCTATCTTCCTTTCGTTAACTCTTTGCATGCTGACACACATCGAGGCGAGTGGGATAAGGATATTTGGAAAATCAAAGAAACTCCGTATCACTCGATCGAGTGCAATGGCAATTGTCAATCATGGATGTGTCGGCTGGCTTATTCTTGGCCTATCTATCGGGTTCGGGATGATGATGAAGGCAGCAGCATTCAATCTTGAACAAAACTACGACGATTATGCTTTGGCAGACAAATACCTGCTTGTTGGAAATATTGTGATGATCATTGGAGCATTCACAGGATTCCTCTTCTTCGAGTTCTTCGCCTACCTCGGTCTCCGACGCTGCAAATACGCCAACAGAATCCGACCTGAATCAGATATCACCGAACCCACGCAATCTGATACTCGTACGACCTAGAATCTTCCGATGCAACCACGAAACCCAACTCGACCCATCTTTGTCGGTGACGATCGCACCGGAATCATCCAGATTGGGGGCGGGATCGCACTCGATCATCCCCTCGCCAAAGGACTTACCGAACTGAGCACGATCGCGCCGATCAGTGTCCAAACGATGACCGCGGGGTACACCTATACAATCGACAAGTGCGTCGCCGAGATCCACAAGCTCACGGCTGCAGGCGCGGACATCGTACGGGTCGCGGTGCCTGAGAAAAAGGACACCGAAGCACTCGAAGAAATCCTGGCCCAGACCACTGTGCCGATTGTCGCGGATGTCCATTTTCATTACAAACGGGCACTCGAAGCCATCGAAGCAGGCGTACACAAAATCCGGCTCAACCCCGGAAACATCACCGATCGCAAACAAGTTGAAGAAGTGATCGATGCGTGTAAGGAACGATCAATACCGATTCGTGTTGGGGTGAACGAAGGTTCGATCATCGAACGAAAAGACAAGCAAGCCCGCGCCAAAGAACTCGGCGCCGTCTTCGGCGACAACAAGCACGGCTACATGATGGCGATCATGATTGCCAAACTCGAAGAATACCTCGATATCTTCTACGATCGAGATTTCTACGACATCGCAATCAGCGCCAAATCGATGGACGCGTCGTTGGTGATTGATGCCTACACCGAAATCTCCAAACGATTCCCCCACCCCTTGCACCTCGGGGTCACCCACGCGGGCCCAAAAGAAACCGGGTGTATCCGTTCGGTGGTCGCACTCGGGACCCTGATGGCCAACGGGATCGGAGACACCATCCGCATCTCCTACGCGAATGACCCAATCTATGAAGTAGAGGATGGGCTTGAACTCCTCTACACCATCGGTAAACGTGAACGCATCGGCGCTGAACTCATCGCGTGTCCAACATGCGGGCGAATCCAGGTCGATCTCTTCACCCTCGTGCAAGAAGTCAAAGACCTGCTCGCAGCTGAGATCCAAGTCCCGATGAAGGTCGCGGTCATGGGCTGCGTCGTCAACGGTCCAGGCGAAGCAGAAGGCGCTGATGTCGCGGTCTTCGCGGGCGATCGCAAAGGCATTATCTATGTACAAGGTGAGAAGGTCGCGACTGTCCCCGAAGAAGATATCCTTGATCGCCTGCTCAGTGAATGCAAAACATTTCAAGCGAAGGTGCGTTCGGGCGAAGTGAAGTTAGGCGATAAGAAAGTTGATATTGTGCCTCCTGATCCTGAAGGCGAGCTTGGATCTGGCTGGGAGAAGATGGCTGCGACCCGCATTGGACACACGCCGTTGACGATTGATGGGCAATCTAAGGGGTCATAGGCTGCATATCATGTTTTCTCTGGATCGATTTGTGATTCGTTTCGAGACAATAAGGAACATGATATGAAACATTGCTTACTGACCATGTGTATCGTCATTGCATCGTTTGGTACGTCTGCCAACGCGCAATCATCTCCATACTGCAATGCGGACCTCGTCTTTGACAACAAGCTCGACTTCTTTGATATCTCTACGTTCATCACTTACTACTCAATCAATGACCTGACTGTTGATTTTGATGGTTCTGGCAATCTCGATTTCTACGATGTCTCAGCGTTTATGCTCACATTCGCTGGTGGGTGCCCGGATCTGACAGACTCGGATAATGACCGCCTACCTGATTTCGTCGAAACAAACGACGGCAAGGTGATCGATGCCTTCACGACCGGAACCGACCCGTTCAACGCAGACACTGACAATGATGGTCTGGAGGACGGGGACGAGGTGCTCGGGACGAACCAAGGACTTGTACTACCGAACGCTTCACCGATCCGGCGTGATCTGTATATCGAATGCGATTGGTTCGAGGGGGTTTTCCAGGGGAGAAGCGAAAACTATCGTCCGACAACAAGTGTCGTCAATCGGGTCGTCGCCGCGTTTGCCAATGCACCAACTGACAACCCTTATGGCAATCCAATGGGAATCAGTATCCATCTGGATTACGGCCAAGGGAACGGACATACAGGTGGGAACCAACTCCCCGGATCTCCAGATGTGATCTTCTTCGATTCGGAGTTTAATGAGTACAAAGCAGACCACTTCGATCCAAGACGCAAGGGATATTACCACTACGCGATCTTTGCCAATCGGTATAACTCGTCATCAAATGGTTCCTCAGGGATCGCAGAAATTAACGGCGATGATTTCATGGTCACCATGGTCAACTACAACTCAACCAACAATATGAGCAACACCATTGTCCATGAACTCGGACACAACCTTGGGCTGCGTCATGGCGGATTTGAAAACCGGAACAATAAACCAAACTACAACTCGGTGATGAACTACCGACATCAGTTCCCCGGGATTGATACCACCGGAGATTCAAGGGGCGACGGGGTGCTGGACTATTCAAGCGGGATCAATATCAACCTTGATGAATCCGCGCTTGATGAGAACAACGGGGTGAACGGATTCGATCCGATTGATTGGAATCGGAACGGTTTTCACGAAACTTCATTGATCGCTGCGAATATCAACTGCAGTTCTGTGAACACCTGGAGGGAGTGTGGGTCTGGGTCGGGCTGTTATGACAGCACCTGCAATCTACTTCGGGATCACGATGACTGGAATACGATCAACTGGAATCGTCTCAATCAAAGCTTGGACCGACTCCCTGAGCAGGAAATGATCAAATGTCAGAACTGGCCGGGCAAATAGAGTCGAATTCCGCGTGACAATCTCCGAAGAATGTGCTACATTTTCATCTACAGGTTAGGGGAGACTATCCGTGGTCAGAATCAAGCACATTACGATGGACAATGCGTTATACACCCAAGAGGTCGCACTGCGCACTGAGGTCCTTCTTGCACCGATTGGGTACTCAATCGAAGACTATTACCGCATGGCACCTGGACGCGAAGAAAAGTGTGAACACTTTGTCGCGGTTGTCGACCATCCAACGGGTGAAAAAGTCGTTGGGACAGCAACCCTCTTTATCGATACCGATTCAGCGGGCAAGTCTTCGGGCAAAGTCCAGCAGGTTTGTGTGGATAAACAGCTCCAAGGCGAGGGAATTGGTCAAAAACTCATGATCGCGATCGAAGCGCGTGGATTCGGTGAACTCGGACTCTCAAGCTTGTACTGTCATGCCCAGCTCAATGCGATGCCGTTCTATGACAAACTCGGCTGGCAGGTAGAAGGCGACGAGTTTGATGAAGCGGGAATCGCCCACAAACGCATGGCGATCTCTGCTCCCAAACCTGTCAAAAACAACTGATTGACCATCCAATCATCCTATAAAGCTCATAAACCATGTTAAAACCATGCCTTTGATGCTCTTTTAGAGTTATTCTAAACAACTTATTGTGGGTATCATGTACTATGATGACTGGATGTCAGTCGATACGCGCCATCATGAGCACTCACCCAACGCACAAGAACTTCGTGCGCTTTTCACCGAGCACGGGTTGCGATCGACTCGTCAGCGTGAAGTGATCTATCAATCGCTCCTCGGGACCAAAGAGCATCCGACAGCTGAGGAACTCCTCGAACTCGTTCATACCCACGATCCAGAGGTGAGCCAAGCAACGATTTACAACTCACTCGAAGCATTTGTGGGATGTGGATTAGCGAATCGAATCCCAAGTCCAATCTCAGGGGGCGCTTGCCGATACGATGCAGACATCGGATCGCATGTGCATCTGGTGCTCGATGACGGGCGAGTGATGGATGTGCCAATGGATTTGAGTCAACAGATTCTCAATGCGGTGCCCGCTCATGTGCTCGAAGAACTCGCACAACGGACCGGGGTCGAGCTTTCTGGTGTAAAGGTTGAACTCTTCGGCAAGTGATTTTTCAAAAGATTAGAGCGAATCATTCCGCCAAAGCACGCGCGATGAGTTCCTGATTCATGACCACACCCAATGGTGAAGAGAGATTAGCATTGACAGCATATCGACGTATCGCGTTGATCTGTCTGCGATTGAATCCCATCTGCTTGGTCAATTTGCGAAAAGTGAGTTCTCGTGTATCAATCTGACGACGGCGATGGAACCCAAATAGTCCGTAGACACACACGAAAACTGCAATCCCCACGACAATATAAATCGTTGAGACCCCCGCATCCTCAATGGGGGCGCTTTGCAACGGTGTTGGCACCACGAGTGTTGTTGGACCTTCTTCCTGCATCGCTTATCGCCCTGTATCGTAACCGGTATTGCCGGTTGGAATATCTATTGATCGTCGATCTTGATCCTGTTGGAACTCCAGATCCGATGACACGCGCTCGATGCATTGTGTTGCTCGTTGACGCACGCGTGTATCACCATCATTTGATGCGATGGACTCAATTTCATGGATTAATGGTTTCCATGTCGATCCCATCGCGATCCGAGAGGCACCGGTTAATCCGCGATGAGCTGCCCAGGTTGCTGCGAGGCGATGCATCGGACGAGCATCGTGAAGCATTTCAAGGAGTGCATGACCGGCCATTCGGAGTTGAGGTGCTTGGGTCGTGTCGCATTCCCGTATCACCCTACGGATTGCGCTCGCTCGAACCCGATGATTTGAATCTGATTTGAGTTCAAGGATCTGTTCGATCGGTGCCTGTACAGATTCCGCTGCGTTCGAACGGATGCGATGATCTTCGTCATTTAATGCTTCGCTGAGGATGTATCTCGCGGATTGGGATTCAAGGACCCCAAGCGCCATGACCGCTGTGGCGCGGGCTCGGGCGTCCCCATGGGTGCTCTGCACAAGTGAGATGAGATCGAGCTCAAATCGGTGTTCAACCCCCATGATGCGGATCAGCATCAACGCGTCACATTGTGTCGCAGGATTGGCAAGATGATCGCGGATAATACGAACGAATCCTGCAGGATCAGATGCGTACATCCGTCGAGCGTGTACACGCGATGCAGGAGATGATGGATTGACGATGGTAAGACGATCTGATTCTTCTGCTGCAAATCGACGGACCCAAGCATGTGGTGACCGAGCATTCACCTTTGCGATCGACGCACGATGATTCCATGCTGGAGAGGACATCCGAGGTGATGCCAATCCAACCGACGACCATCGCAACGCTGCGCTTCGGGCGATTGAAGAATCAATGTCAAACATGTAATCCGGCAAATCGATCGGCGTAACCAACTGACTCGCGTAGTACCGTACCTGAACTTGTTGATCTGCGAGCATTGGTTCGAGCAAACCCCGACTCGTTTGATCATCCATTGAGATCAACGAAGAAAAGCGAATCATCCCCAATCGAGACTGAACGCATAATTCTGGGATCTCTTCACGCCGAGGAAGGAAACCATCGGATGTGACTGATGTCGTTGCTCCTCCGATGTATCCGGATGATCTTCTGGTCGTATTGCGGAGTGATCCGAGTTTGGCTGCCCGCTTTGGTCGGATCGCAAGATGTGATCGGCGGAGCACAACTTCGTGTTCATCGAGCGAATCCGAGGTTGCTAAACGATCAATCGCAGCAGTACTCATCGGCGCAATCGGTAACCAACGCAACGCGCGTTCCCGCAAGATCGGACTCGGTGTACGGCGAAGAACTGTTCGCAATGGGGAGTGACTCGGATGATTGCGCTCGCAGAGCAATCGATGCATCCTCGAAGAAATTTCGCGTTCCATCGGAGTGGCGACCGCCCGGTCCATCACCAACAATGAGGCAAGCAATGGCGATCGGCAGCGATGAGTTGAGAACGACCACGCAGCGTCAGCAATCGCGCTGAGCAATATACATCGTTCGAGTTGGAGTACAGCGGGATCAACGGGTAACGCGATGCGCTTCGTGTGTGCGATCGTAGCGAGTTCTTTGCCAAGGAGAGCATCAGGCAGATGCTCAAGCAGAACCATCGTCATACGCATCATCGCTTTGTCTGCAGCTTTGCGCACCGACTGATGTTCATCTGCAAGCAACGTTCCAACGATTTTTCCGAACCCAGGATCAGCGGTATCATGCGCGATCATCGCTGATGCAACACGCGCACGGGGATCTGGATCGTTTGCCAATGCAC
The DNA here is from genome assembly GCA_963976235.1 of uncultured bacterium. Classification (GTDB taxonomy): domain Bacteria; phylum Planctomycetota; class Phycisphaerae; order Phycisphaerales; family UBA1924; genus UBA1924. Next base: position 164,847 of record CAXBJM010000001.1, on the reverse strand, counting down.
GTCCAGCACGGAGCCACCGATCTCTCCCGAGCCCGACACCGAGTTCTTTCATCTGCATCGAAAGCATATTCCACGATCGAGCAACCCCCATCATCGCGTCATCGGCATGACGCGCACGCCAGCGTTTCGGGATGCGAGTAATGAGTTCGAGCGGGCTCGCTGCGATGTCGACACCAAGATCGGATTGGTTCGATTGGGCAGAAACTGCGTAACTGGCGATCTCGATGAGCATCATCGTCATCGCGTCGCGCTGATCGGGGGATGAAACCATGATCGCATCAGATAATGCAACGACGCGCTGGCGCATTGGGAGTTTGGCAACAATCTCAATTGCTTGATCGGAATGGCGTGGAAAGTTTGGCAAGTTCGTGCTCTGTTTGGATTTTCAAACCAACACTGAGTATATCGGAAGGTATGCTACCTGTTGTGGATTGAAGATCGAAATATCACCTATGTTGTGGACAAAATGCAAATAGGCATTTTCCCCTCTTTTTGATTTTGGGCTTGGGAAAACACTTTCGGTCCTATAAGCTCTGTTCTTCGATCGGTAGTTCTTCATCCAAACGACTACTTTCTATCGAAATTTATCATGAGCGACTATTTAGCTATACGCTCGGGGACACTCACTCACTTTCACCATTGGCATGGGAAGGAATCCATGACCCAGACGAAAACCACACACACAAAATCGTCCTGCCTGCAGTCGTACCAGACAGTCCTCTATTCACGCCCACTCCACCCAGAACATTTCACGATTCATGATCACAAAGAAATTCGGTTCGGTCCATACCAGTTCGAAGCTTGGATCATGGAAGGGAAACACCTTTGCCGATTCGAGATCTCCGGTGCATGCGCCTGCGAGATTGTCTCGGAGACAGACACGGGACTTCCAGAAACGGGAATCGTTGAGTCTATTCTCTGTGCTGGTGAACGGGAGTTTGAACACCGGTTCGCCCGATCTGATCTCAACTACATGACCTCGGTGCAGACTGAGCAACTTAGCTCAAGCATCTACTTATCCACATTCGAAGAGCTCGATGAGTTCGCACGCGAAGAAGATGCACTTGTGTATCGGTGGGATGATGAAATGGGTCCGTGCATGAGTGTCTTGGCGATCCAAAGGATGGCGAAAGAAATCCATGTCCAGAGTTTCCATCTCGTCGCACGCGAGGGATTGGTGCTTCGGACTCAATCACTCTTTGAACATCTCTAAACACAAAGCTCTTGTGAGACTTTCAAACCCGGATTCATCCGGGTTTTTTCATGCTGAATGCTCATTTATGAAGCAAAATCAACGATAGATTGTCTATGCTTGTTGCGATGAATGATCACACCAGAAATCCGATTCGAATATCCATCCGAATTATGTTGCCCCGCTGAGGGCACGAGTGTTCTTCACTTGCTCTTGTCGGGGCGCTGTTGATCGTCAAATCTGACTGGATCAACACGAATCGCGTTCAAAAACACAAACCCAAGCCATACGATATTGACCGCTGTCAATCTATCAGCGATCTGGAGATTCATAAACCATGTCCGATTCACAAACAACCGACGCACCGAACTATAAAAAGACGCTCAACCTGCCGAAGACCAGCTTTCCAATGAAGGCGAATCTAGTTCAGAACGAGCCTGCATCCCTCAAACGATGGAACCAACTTGCGGATAAGCAGGGGTTGTACCAAGCGATGCGTGAAAAGGCGAAGGGATTCGACAAGAAGTTCGTCTTCCATGACGGCCCGCCTTATGCCAATGGCTCGATCCATCTTGGTCATCTGATGAATAAGTGCCTCAAGGATTTTGTGGTGCGCTCGAAGTTTATGGATGGATACAACACGCCATTCGTTCCTGGATGGGACTGCCATGGGTTGCCCATCGAGCACAAGGTGATGACCGATTTGGTTGAGTCAGGGAAGATCAAAAAACTTGAAGGACTCGATGATGACACCCGCCGCATGGCGGTGCGGAAAGAGTGCAAGAGTTATGCCTCCAAACAGGTCAAGCTACAAACCGGACAGATGGAACGATTGCTCACTTGCGCCGATTACAAAGACCCTTACCTGACGATGGTCCCAAGGTACGAGGGCGCGGTGCTTGATGTGCTCTCCGGATTGTGCGCACAGGGATTGGTGTACAAGGCGCTCAAGCCTGTCCACTGGTCGATCGCCAATGAAACCGCGCTCGCGGATGCGGAGCTTGAGTATCAGGATCGTGAAGATTTGTCGGTGTATGTCGACTTTGAGGCAGCCGACGGCAATGCGGTCTATGAAGCGTTCGGGCTCAGCGAAGATGATCGTCCGGGTGCGAAGCCGAGCTTTATGATCTGGACCACTACCCCTTGGACACTTCCTGCCAACCTGGCGATCGCGGTACATGAACGGTTTGAGTACTCACTCGTGCGGGTTGATGGCAACATCACCGTGATGGCGAGTGAACTCGTCAAGAAGGTCTGCGACAAAGCAAAGGCAGAAGATGTCGAAACGCTCGCGACCTGCAAGGGCGAGAAGCTTTTAGGATTGCGTTACCTGCACCCGTTGCGTGAACAGCCCCCCACCCCTTCGGGTGAACCCGATGCGGACACCAGCAGTTGCTATAGCGTGGTTCATGCGGATTATGTGACACTCGAAGATGGTTCAGGTTTAGTTCATACCGCGCCGGGTCATGGTGCAGATGACTACATCACCGGTTTGCGTGTTGGACTCCCTGTGTACTGCCCGGTCAAAGGCAATGGATCGTACGACGAAACAGTCCCCGATTGGATCGTTGGGATGTCCATCTGGGATGCGAACGATCTGATCGCTCAACGATTGACCGAATCCGGACACATGTTCTTCGCGTACAAGTTCATGCATAGTTATCCCCATGATTGGCGTTCAAAGACCCCGGTCATCTTCCGATGCACCGAACAATGGTTTGTTGATGTCAATAAGCCGACCAAACGAGAAAGCAAAGGACTCCGCGAGATGGCGCTCGCAGCGACCCAAGACGGTGGCAGCGTGAACTTCGTCCCGGCATGGGGACAGAACCGTATGCGAGGCATGCTTGATTCGCGCCCGGACTGGTGCATCTCTCGCCAACGCGCGTGGGGATTGCCGATCCCCGCGTTCACGATGCCCGACGACAGCGCGTTCATGACCGAGATGTCATCGAAGGTGGTCGCGGATCTGGTGCGCACGCGCGGTTCAGATGCATGGTTTAGCGAATCGCCTGAAACATTGCTCGAAGCATACGATCCCAATGCTGATCCCGATGCACCTGCTTCACTCAAAGATGGATCGGTCAAAATCAGCGATCTCCGTAAAGGACAAGACATTCTTGATGTCTGGTTCGAATCCGGATCATCCTGGAACGCGGTGATGCGCGAACGATCCGACGGTGAAGATTATCCGATCGACCTATATCTTGAAGGCTCAGACCAGCATCGTGGATGGTTCCAGTTGTCACTCTTGCCATCACTTGGTGTGATGGGCGAACCCGCATTCAAGACCTTGCTCACGCACGGTTTTATGGTCGATAAGGACGGCAAAAAGCTCTCCAAGTCCAAGGGTGCTGCGCTCAAGGATCTCTTTGATCGCTTTGGCGCTGATGTTCTGCGTTGGTGGGTCTGCGGCATCGCATACGAAAACGATGTCAAAGTTGATGAAGAGTACTTCAAACTCGCAGGCGAGAGCTACCGGAAGGTGCGCAATACATTCAAGTTCATGCTCTCGAATCTCAATGACTTTGAAGCTGATGATTCCATCTCCTTCGACGAGACGAGCCTGGAAGCATGGGTGATTGGTGAATACGACACCATGTGCACCAAGGTCATCGAATCCTACAACACCTATGCCTTCCATGAGGCACACAAGCAGATCTACAACTTCTGCAACACCACACTCTCGGGTGAGTACCTCTCTGCGGTGAAAGACCGCTTGTATTGTGACGCAGCCGATTCGGAACGCCGCAAGCAATCGCAGCAAGCGTTGTTCATCATGACTGATGGGCTTGCCAAGTTGCTCGCACCTGTGATGTGTCATACCGCGGATGAAACATACCGCATTCTTCATGGGATCGATCCCAAAGACGCGACCTTGAGCGTGCATCTTACGGAGTTCCCCGCCGCAACAGGAACCAAGACATCGAGCGATTGGTCAACTGTCATGAAGATGCTCGAAGATGCACAGCGCGTCCTTGAGCAATCTCGCGTTGAGCAAGGGATCGACAATCCGCTTGATGCAGGACTCAAAATTGCTGACCCTGACGGGATCATGAGCAAGTTCTGTATGGACGACCTTGCAGATTTCTGTGGCGTATCGCGCGTCGAGACACTCGAATCCGGTGACACCGTGGTGACCGATCTCCGCGAAGAACCCCGCTGTGATCGTTCATGGAAACGCGATGGAACTGTCAAACTTCGCAGCGATGGAGGAACACTCTCCGATCGCGACGCGCTCGCGGTCGGTGTTCAATAGATCTGCATTGTGTAAACGCGCTCCAACGCTCCGGTTTCCGGGGCGTTTTTTCATGGGATCGCTTGCACCATCACCGTCCGAGAACCACAGATCGGAACCGGTTATGCCGTGTTGTCTCAACGCAACAGGTCCGAGTTGGTTGAGTGTTGCCAAAAAACCTCATTGAGGGAACTGGCACTGGTCACAAGGACGAAAAGAAGTGTGATGAATACCAACAATACCAATCCGACGCCTGAGGATTCGAACCAGAATCCAAATCAAAACCCTGTTCCTGAGAAGCGATCGGTCCGGCCTCCAGGCGTGCTTGAGTCTCGCAATCCGTCCTCTGGACCCGTTGCTGCGGATCATCTGACGGTGCTTGCCCACGACTTGAGCAACATGCTCGATGGATCGATGCGCTGGCTTGGTCTCGCAGCAGCAGCATTACCAGATGAAGAACGCGCACAAGATGCTGAAAACCTCACCAAAGCTCGCGAGCAGATCGGAACGGTGCTCTCAACACTCGAACGAATGAGCACAATGGTCAACGCAGCAATGCGCTCGAAGTCCGTTCCAATCGGTTCCCCATTGCTTGGCGTGTCGAGCGTCGTAACCATTGCGATGGCGATCGACCATGCGGTTGATGTTGTACGCCCGCTTGCGAGCCAAGCAGGTGTGCGGATCGATGTCCGTATTGATCCGCGAGGCGGACGATTGCCCGCTGGACCGATGTACACCGTCGTGCTCAATGGACTATTCAACGCGGTCGAATCCATCAGCAAAGCAACCAAACCGGATTCACTCGATCCTGGTGGTCTCATCGAAATTGTCGCCCGAGTCGATGCAAAGCGAGAAGAAACTGTCATTGAGATCTTTGATGATGGTGTAGGTCTCCATTCAAGCGTGCGCAATAACCGAGCTTTCAAGCACGGGGTAAGCTCGAACGAAGATCACCAAGGGATCGGGCTTTCGATGGCACACCAGATTGTTGAACAACTCGAAGGAATCATCACTCTTACCCAGCGCGAAGATCGTGCAGGCAACTCACGCACCGGCGCGGTGCTGCGGATCTGTATTCCCTCAGTGGTTGAACCCGATGACATGAATGACATTGGCGATATGAAAATTGGTGGGTCTTGATGGCAGATCATCCACGCGTATTGATCATTGATGATGACCCGATTGTTGCGGATTCTTTGGCGCAGTTTTACTGCGAGGAAGGATGCAAAGCGGTATCAGTGTATTCACCCTCCGCAGCACTCAATGAGCTTGCACAGGCAGAGGAAAGCACATCGGGTGCGTATCAGGTTGCGATCTGTGATATTAATCTTCCCGAAATGGGCGGACTCGATCTCCTTCGTGAGATTATGAAAACGCATCCTCAACTCGCGGTGATCATGCTCACAGGGTACGGCACCGTTGAACTCGCGGTACAGGCATTGCGTCTTGGTGCTGTCGATTTTCTGACCAAACCCGTCGTCGATGACGAACTCCGCATAGGGCTCGAACGCGCACTTCGTCATCATGAACTCAAGCGTGAAAACACGACCATGCGATCTCGCTTGGAGCACACCTTCGGGCTCGGCAACATGATCGGTGGCGATCACCGCATGTGCAAGATCTATGAAACAGTCCATGCGGTTGCCAACTCACGGACAACAGTGCTCATGTCGGGAGAGTCCGGCGTCGGCAAGAGCATGATTGCCAATGCAATTCATCAGGAATCGAATCGGCAAGCAAAGCCTTATGTTGAACTCGCGTGCGGATCTATCCCTGAGACATTGCTCGAGTCAGAACTCTTCGGGCATGTCAAGGGCGCGTTCACCGGCGCTCATGCAGACAAGGTCGGTAAGTTCCTCGCGGCAGACGGGGGGACGCTTTTTCTTGACGAGATCAATAGCGCGTCTCCGGGGATGCAGCTCAAACTTCTGCGAGTGCTTCAAGAACGCAAGTTTGAACCTGTAGGATCGAATGAAACAATTGAAGTCGATGTGCGTGTTATATTGGCGAGCAACCAACCTTTGGAAGACTTAGTCGCTGCGGGCACTTTCCGTCAGGACTTATACTACCGGATCAATGTGGTCAAGATTGAGATGCCACCTTTGCGGCATCGGGTGAGTGATATCCCGACTCTCGCGGAGCATTTCCTCGATCAGCAGTCAAGCGAACTCGGCCGACAGTTCACTGGGTTTACAGAGGATGCGATTGATGCGCTCCGTCGATATGCCTATCCGGGCAATGTCCGCGAGCTTTCCAATATCATCGAGCGTGCCGCGGTGCTCTCTCGGGCGCAGACGATCGGGTTAGAAGACTTACCGCCGCAGGTGCTCGAGGACGAGAAGTCACCGATTCAACTGAGTCATTCTGTCTCACTGGAGAAATCGTTTGAAACGATGACACTCAGTGATGCGATGCTCGAACCCGAGCGGCGTGTGATCTATCTCACGCTCGAAAGTTGCAACTGGAACCGTCAGCACACGGCGGATGTGCTCGGGATCAATCGCACGACGCTGTACAAGAAAATGAAACAACTCGGTATCGACCCTGATGAGCACGCACAGGCGAGCTAACCCTTGAGTCGACCAACGAGTGATGCTGCTTTGACTTCGACGCCTTTGAGGATCGATGCGAGCATATCTCTGTTGGGTGCGTATTCCTTTGCTGTTGACATGCTCACCCATTCTTTGTTGACCAACTCGGCAAGGTATTGGGTGAATGAAACCATCCCATCCTCCCTGCTTGATGCGACGACGGATGGCAGATCTGCATCGCGTTGATCTCTGATGAGTTCCCTCACCATTGGCGAGGTAAGCAACACTTCGACCGCGGGCACGACCTTTGAGCCGGTGATTTCAGCGTTCGCAGGGATCAACCGTTGCGCACAGATTGCTTTGAGAGTTGCTGCCAACGAGTTGCGGACAAATGCTCGTTCGTCTTGAGGGAAGAACTCAAGCATGCGGCCGAACGCGCCCATGGTATCAGAGGTATGCAATGTGGCAAACACGAGATGCCCAGTCTCCGCAGCTTGAATCGCTGAGAGTACTGTTTCTTGGTCACGCATCTCACCGATGAAAATCACATCCGGGTCTTGCCGAACCACATGACGCAGCGCTTCGTGGAAATCTGTCACATCAATGCCGATTTCTCGTTGAGAGATAATCGATTGCTTGGGAACGAATCGATACTCTACGGGGTCCTCGATGGTGATGATGTTCTCGCCTCGGGTTGCGTTGACTTCGTCGAGCATTGCAGCAAGGGTTGAGGATTTTCCTGAACCCGTCACCCCAACCACAAGCACCAAACCATCGCGTTCCCTATGTACGATCTTAGAATAGACTGCCGGTAAATGAAGATCCGCATAGCTGGGTATGTCTGCTTTTACTCGGCGAATCGCGGCGTGCGTGTGATTGCCAGATCGGAGCATATTGATGCGAAACCGATCACCACTGATCCCGTCACTGTCTACAAGGTGCCAAGCGAAATCAAGATCCCCTGTCTCGTCGTACCGTTTCTTCTGGACATCAGAGAGCAGCGGATCGAGCAAATGGTCTGCTTCTTCTTCGGTGACGGGTTCACCATCAATCGGACGCAGCGAACCGCCGATGCGATAGGTTGGGGGAATTCCGACCTTGATATGGAGGTCAGACGCGTCGAGCCGGGACATGGCTGCGAGCAGTTTTTTGATGTTGAGTGCACCACTAATCATCGCGACACTTCTTTCTGGCATGTCCGATCTATTCGGATTGCCTCTAGCGCATTCTATCGTAATTCGTGCTTCAATGATACACAAAGAGCACCACATGCCATATTTATCTCACGGACTGAACGGAGTTCAGGTGCGATGAAATGAACTCATTTCAGTGTTGAAAACTGGTCCACTCTGTATAGACCTCAACTCTCTTCGGGTGAACTTGTGATCGGGAATCGAATTGTGAAGGTTGTTCCAATCCCTTCTGTTGATGTAACATTGATCGTGGAACCGATTTCTCGAAGAATACCCGCAACAACCGCTAGTCCAAGCCCTGTGCCTTGCCCTCTGGGTTTGGTGGTGAAGAACGGATCGAAAATACGATCTTGATCTGCAACTGAGATCCCACAACCTTGATCACTCACCACAAGAAGTACACTTTCTTCAAATGGTACGACACAAATCTCTATCTTCTGTCCTACATCGGATGCATCCCTCGCATTGAGAATCAGATTCCCCAAGACGCGTTTGATGCTTGGATCGTTCGCCAATATATATACAGGCTCAGATGGCATATTTAGATCGAGTGAATACTTGGGAACGATCAATGGTTTTATTGTTGATACTGCGGCTTGGATCGCTGCACAGAGATCAATGGATTCAGTAACAACTGATTTTTCATGTTGATCTTCGCGCGCAAATGCCATGAGCGAGCTTGTAAGCACTTGTGCGCCATCCGCAGCGACTTCAAGCCCTTGGATCGCATCGATCACTGCTTGGTTCGGTTTATTGATTTCAACACGCAGCACAGCGTGATAGGCACGCATCGCGATGGCAAGATTTCCAAAGTCATGCGCAACACCACCTGCCATTGTTCCGAGCGATTCGATCCTGCTCAGGTTTCGGAGTTGACGGTCTTGTTCGAGCAGCTGCTCAAACTGGGTTTTTCGGCTCTCAAGAATCGATGCGACAAAGAGAATCACAAGCGTAATTGGCACAAGGAACCCCTGAACCACGAGCACATTCTCCGCAGCGGTTCTATCGGGAACCTCAAATGGGCTTGAGTGATTCACGAGCGCTGCAAGAACGACGATGGTCAAAATGAGCGTTGCAAGCGACATCCCCACTGCGCCTGATCTCGCAACAATCCAAGCAAACATAGGGAGCATCATGACAAACATGTAGTTCCGGAAGTAAGTCACTTCAAGAATATCTGTAAACAAGATCGCAGTTACAACTGCGAATACCACCATCATCAATGCGGTTTCGTAAAGCCTTGATTCAATCTTCAGTATCTGGTCCCAGCTGGAAACAATCATAATGAGCGGAGTTGCAAAGGTGAGCAAACCAGTGATATCAGAATACAACCACTGTTGCCAAGCAGCGATGACCGGGAAGTCATGGATAAATACCGCAAGCAGATTCATCGATAAGAATGACACGATCGCAGTATTGAGCACGATTGGGATCAGTACATAAAAACCAAATCGTTTGGGATCTGAGAGCGGATGTGCATTTGGGATGAGCCATTGGAAAGTTGTTGCGAAGAAGATCGCTGTGAATGGATTTGAAATTAATCCAATGAATAAGTACTTTACAAAGTGTGGGTCGATGAGAAAATTGTGTGAAACAACCCCCGCAAAGAAATCAATAACCGAGCCAATGAGCAAGATTGGGATCCAATGCTTACGATGGAGCATCGCGAGCGTGGCGCCCAAAATCCCCGTGGGCGGCCAAAGAATACTGATCGATTCAACCCCATACCCGAATGCCGTCCCGAGGAACTCCGAGAGTAAGAAAACAACGGCAAACCACGCATAAAGGGTCAACTTGGAATAGTGACTATGAATGACAAACGGGATTTTATGTTCAGATATTGACAACTGAAATACGCCATTTTAACATTGAACCACGAAAACTAATAATTTACCAACTACTTTGTGTTTATATACTGTACCATAATTAGGGATAATTCACCAACGGCACAAGGAGGATTTCAACATGAGTATTCAAACACCCATCCGAATTCTTGTTATCGACGACCACAAGATTGTCGCTGATGCGATCAGTACGCTGTTAGATACCTCAAGTGATATGACGGTCGTCGACCGGGTGTATGCTGCTGATGGTATTCGTGCTGCGATTGATACGCACCAACCAGATATCGTCCTTTGTGACCTTGAAATGCCTCTCGGCGACCCGCTCGAGCTCTGCCATCAAGCACTGACCACATCACCACATACGAAAATAGTCGCTTTAACGGCTTTCCCCACCGATGCTCATGTCAGTCGGGCAGTCCAGATGCATGTGAGTGGATTCCTTTCCAAACATGAATCTGCAGAGACGGTTGTCGATGGAATCCGTGCGATCGCAGCTGGACACGAGGTGTATTCAGATGATATCCGTGAACGGATGCTTGCCAATGAGGATAACACCATTCGCGAATCGAAAATCCTTCAGCTTTCACCGAGGGAAATCACCATCGTTCGACTCGTTGCACAAGGGTTGACGACCAGCCAGATCGCGGAATCGGTCTTCCGATCACCCAAAACTGTTGATAATCAGATCTCATCTGCATTTTCAAAGACCGGATGCAGTAATCGTGTGGAGTTATCCAGATGGGCGATCCGCGAGGGACTCGTCCAGGCGTGAGCGCGTGATGATCTCAATCTGAACGAAATGTTGGAAATCAATGATATGAATAACGCCCGGCACCAAATTGGTGCCGGGCGTTTTCTTGAAAGCGGGTGAACAGATTTGAACTGTCGACATTCACGTTGGCAACGTGACGCTCTACCACTGAGCTACACCCGCGTTTGGTTGTTTCGCTGAAACACATCAAAGACATGTCCCTGCGGGGGTAAAGATATTCCCCAATTCGGCATTCGTCAAATGACTTTGGCAATGAACATGCAATGTGTCCAGATTCTTGCCTGCAAATGCTGAAAAACTGGATCTGATCGGACGATAAACGCGAATTCTGCCCGTTTTCAATCCGCTTGACTGATTGCTTTGCCTCGTTGACGGGCATCTTCGATCGCGTCGACCACTTGGCTCGGCGTGTATGAGTTGGACAACCAGATCGGTTCGGATTGACCCGGTGCGTACACTGCGAGCAATGGGATGCCGGTTTGCCCAAGGTCTTTGAGTTGTTGCCAACCTGGAGCGCTTGTGCTTGTGAGATCCGCGACCATGGGGATGACATCGCTTGAGAGCAGTTGACTCTTCACTGGATTGCGTGAGAGCACGCTTGCTTCGAGTGCTTTACAGTTCAGGCACCATTCCGCGGTGAAATCGAGCACAACCACTTTATCGCTTTCGAGCGAGGTTGCGAGGAACTCTGGACTGAACGGCTGCCAGAAATAATGGTACTGATGCATCGTCTGGTTGTAGGCAACGAACGATCCTGAGAGTGCGAATACCAATCCGAGCGCGGTGTAGGTCAATCTTGGACCGATTCGTTTGGTGATTTTGAAAGTTTGCAGAATCAACCAAAATCCTGTTGCGACGCCGACGAGCCCGATTGCCCACCAGTGGATGGTTTTCCCCCACCATGGGAAGACCCATTCATTACCTGAGCCGAATGAGATCACTGAGGTGCCCAAGAAGTATGCTGCGGCAGCGAGCATCAGCAACCCCATGACATGCTTGATGAGTTCGCTTGCAGGACCAGTGCGTGGGAGTTTGTCGATGAGTTTGGGGAACATCGCAAGTACGACATAAGGCAGTGCCATTCCAACCCCGATGAATGCGAACACAGTGAGTACCAAGATCGAAGGCATGGTCGCGGCACCTGCGAGCAATGCACCCGCGACAAACCCGAAGCAGGGCAACCCAAGCACCGCGGTCATGAGCCCGAATACGAACGACCCTGATGCTGAGTCCGCTTTGGGATTCACCATATAGACCTTCTGTGGGAGCTTAATCTGGAACAAGCCCATAATCCCGATGCTCATCACAGCGATGACGATACCGATGATCCCTGTGATCCACCAGATGCCGAAGATTATCGAGGGGTCTGTGAATTGGGAGACGAATGCGACAGGGATACCGATACCGAACCAGAAGGTAACGACGCCGATCGCCATCCACATCGAGAGCATGAATGCACGCGATTTACTCTCACCAGCATGCGATGAAATAGTCATGACTTTGATGGGGATCACGGGGAGAACACACGGGGTGAGATTCAAGATGAACCCGCCGATCGCGGCGCTCAATGCCAAGACGAGAACACCTGCCAATGAATCCGTTGCAGGGATCACAAACAATCCAAGGAACCGGCGCTCGATACTGGCAGCACCGCTTGAGAGTTCAACACCTGTGCTCAGGACAGGGGTTGCATCAGGATCGTAACCGTCGAAGATTGATGAAGGTTCAGAGCCATCCGTCACCGTTTCAACAATATCGATTGTTACGGAAACAATCTCGGATTCCGGCGCCAGGCATGTCGTCTCGTCACAGACTTGGTATCCAACCTGCAACTCGATGACTCGTTCACCGATCGTTGAGCCTGCGGCGACTTCGAAGGGGATATAGATTATTGCTCGTTCTGAATACACGAGGTACTTGTATGGATTTCCCGTCATGAGGAAATCGATATCGACTTCAACGGGTTCCGGCCAGATGATGCCTTCAAAGGTGAGTCCTTCGAGTTCGGGCAGGGTGACGGTCGTTGGAATTGGGACCAGATTTCCCATTTCCTTTGGCACGATGGGCACATTGAGATTGGTGTGGTAGTGCTCGGCATGATCGAGAATGATCGCGATCACTGACTTGGCACCCGGGACTATCTGCGAGTTTTGAGCTTCAATCCCGATGGTTACCGGTGGTTCGCTTGGTAGTCCCGACACCATTGAGGCGTAGTCTTGCCCTGAAGCGCTGAATCCGAACATGCTCACAATGAACATACTCATCATCAGATACAAGCGATGCATCTTGGGAGTGTGGGCTGGTCTTTGGAGGGTTTGTGTCTTCTGGTTCATCAAGTGAATCATCCTTTGTGGAACTCTATCGGCCTTCTGTCGGTTCGCCCATGTGCGTGTTCAGAGACTTTCAACCTTGCTCGGACCTACTTTGTTCCAGAAACATTGTGGTTGAGTGACTGAAGATCAAGAACTTCGGCGTAGACTACCGATAGAAACGAGTGTATCAAGGCAGATCCGATGGTTTTGTCCAGTCTGCGTTGTGTTGAAAGCTTCTTTGGAGATCACCCCGTCATGAGCATGTTGGACCAAAATGAGGTCGATGTCCTTTTGGCTGCGGTGGAATCGGGTGATGCCCCTGCTGCTGTCGATGAATCAGCGCCGAAGATTTTCTCTCGTACACGAAAAGACTTCGATTCAGTCGAAATCCGAGAATACGACTTTAAACGCCCTGAACGCGTCTCCAAAGACCAAATGCTGGCGCTTGAGACACTTCACGAGGCGTTTGCACGAAATTTTGGTGCATCGCTCTCGGGATTCCTCCGCACCATTGTAGAAGTGCGTGTTGCAGCATGTGAGCAAATGACCTACGGCGAGTTTGTCGCGGGTCTCCCGAATCCGACGAGTTACAACTTGATCCAACCCGATGTGCTTGAAGGTCAGATGTGTTTGGAAGTCTCGCCTTTGATCATTTATCCGATCATTGATCGATTATTGGGTGGAACGAACCAGGACCTTTTCATTCCCCAGCGTCCGATGACCCCGATTGAGCAACGGTTAATCTCCAATGTTCTCCGGCGCGGACTTGATGCCCTTTCTGAAGCTTGGGAGAGTGTGTGCAAACTCAACTTTGAGATCGTTGCCCACGAATCCAATCCTCAACTCGTGCAGATTGTCCCTCCCAATGAGGTGGTGATGGTCATCGGGCTTGAAGTCCGGATGGCATCTCGCGCAGGGACAATGAACCTGTGTATTCCCTACAATGTCATTGAACCGGTGATGGACGATTTGAGTTCCCAGAGCTGGTTCGCGGTGACACGAAACGATGATAGTGCATCGTGCGAAAAACTCATCACGCAGAACCTGGACCAGACCGGGGTTGATGTATCTGCAATCCTTGCGGAAACCAAGATTACACTCCGTGAACTGAGCGAACTGGGCACCGGTGATCTGATCGTCACCACCAAGAATGCCAAAGACCCCGCGTTGGTTCTCGTTGGACAAGAACCCAAGTTCCTTGCCAATGTTGGTCAGCATGGTGGAAACCGGGCGATCAAAATCAGCAAAAAGGTCACCAAAGGCGATCGTGTTGATGTTGGATTCTCTGATTAAGACCCTCTTCACTGAGTTTTTACCCAGAGGCAAAGTATTCTGACGATCAAATATCTCTCTCTGAGCATGCCTGAGCAACTACTTATAGTTGATTCTGTCCCAACGGGTGTTCTATACTTGATTGGACTTTCCGGGCATGGTGCTCGGAGTCAGGAGTATGTCATGCATATGGTCTTGCGCCATCATGGGTAATCGGTATTCAATCACGTGGTCTTTGACCTTGATTGGTGCTGATCTGCACGGAAAGGATCGGACGATGCGATAACCGCGTGGTCCATCCCGATTCTTAGGCAGATTGCGGGGATTCCCCGTAACCACCTATGCAACGCACGACCGCGGCTTTCATGCTTCGCGGTCATTTGTATTTTTGTATCCCCGTCAGATGGGGTGCATTCAAGTTTACTTTTCACAGACAACTCAACATCCCAGTAACTCAATAATCAGAACGCGCTCGAGAAGGCAAAGCCTGAAGATGAGCACAGACGAAAGAACCGGAGCCAGACATGAACACTGCAGAAATGATGCGCATCCTCGACTCGATTGCACGCGATCGCAATGTCGACAAAAGCCTATTGATCTCGGATCTCGAAACCGCGATGGTATCTGCATGCCGAAAGTTCTTTGGAACACTCGATGCGGAAGAGTTCCAATGTACTGTTGATCCACTCACCGGTGAGATCCAGCTCTTTCGGTATGATGAACCACTCGAGATGAATCCGGGTGACTTTGGTCGCATCGCAGCACAGACATTCAAGCAGGTCATGATCCAACGGTTCCGCGACGATGAGCGTCAATCGCTCATGGAAGAATACTCAAGCCGAGTTGGCACATTGGTGACTGGTGTTGCTCAACGGTACGATCGTGGCGCACTCGTTGTCCAGGTCGATCGTGCGGAAACCGTGATGCTTCGCAGCGAGCAGATCCCTGGCGAGCAGTTCGCTCCCGGTGATCGTGTCCGCGCGATGATCCTCGATGTCAAAGACATGGGATCGCAGGTCAAAATCTATCTCTCGCGTGGACATCCTGATTTCATTCGCAGACTCTTCGAGGTTGAAGTCCCTGAAGTCATGGAACGCACCATCGAGATCAAAGCGATGTCGCGTGAACCTGGATACCGCACCAAGATGGCGGTCTCTTCGATTGACTCGAAGATCGACGCGGTCGGTGCATGTGTTGGTATCCGTGGATCAAGAATCAAAACAATCGTTGAAGAACTCAACGGCGAGAAAATCGATATCGTTCGTTGGAACGAATCATCACAGATCCTGATCGCCAACGCGCTCAAGCCTGCAGAGGTCAACGAGATCTCGTTGTGCTTCGAGCTCGGACGGGCAACTGTTGTTGTGCGTGACGATCAGCTCTCATTGGCGATCGGTAAGCGTGGACAGAATGTTCGCCTTGCTGCTCGGTTGACGGGTTGGGATGTCGACATCTTGACTCCTGAAGAGTTCACGAAGGGATTGACCATCCTCTCTGAAACCTTGCAGCAGATCGAAGGCGTTACTGATGAGATGGTCGATCGTCTTGCAGCACTGGGCATGATCTCGGTGTTTGATGTCGATGAGATCGGCGAAGACATTATCATGACCGAGCTTGAGCTTGATGACGAACGCAGTCAGCAGGCGGTTGAACTTTGTGCTGCTCGCGCCAAGGAAGTTGCTGCTCAACAAGAGATTGAGAAAGCAGAAGCTGCCGAGCGTCGTGCAAACGAAGAACAAGCAGCGTCGGCAATCTTGTCGGGTGCTGTTGACGGCGATGTTGCACCAGAAGTGGCGGCCGCTGCGATCTTGGGTGCAGCGGCAGCAAGCGTGGATGATTCTTCATCCGAGGCAGTAGAACCTGATCAAGCATCCGAAGATCGGGCAGCTGATATTTTGGGTGGATCTTAACTGAAGTATGACGACATTTCTGGTCTGTGTATGTGCACAGATCGGATATCCATGATCGAGATCGACGAAGAACACGAACGAATCGCGGAACGCGGCGGAGAAGCAATTGGCGAATAAACGAATCTTTGAAATCGCAAAAGAACTGGGCATCAAGTCCAAAGCGATCGTGGAAAAATGTCACGCTGAGGGTTTGCCCAAGGATGTGATCAAGAACCATATGTCAACGGTATCGATCGGTCTTGAGCAGACGATCCGTGAATGGTTTGCGACCAACGATACCGAAGAGTCCCCGCATACTGCTGTTGAGCAGGCGGAGAAGGTTGATATCACCAAGGTCCGCGAGACCAAGAAGAAAGCAACCAAAGCGAAGAAGTCGGAAGGTGACGACTCTGCGGATGACACGGATGTAGCGGCTGCAGCGACTGCGATTGCAGAACCACCTGCGGCGGCACCTGCCAAGGCGGTCAAAGCGACCAAAGCCAAACCGATCGCATCGGCACCTGCAGCGGATGAGACAACTGCGAAAGCAAAGGCGGTTGCAGCAACTCCCAAAGCAGCAACCAAAGCAACGCCTTCGGCGCCTGCACCGGTCAAAGTACGATCGGTCCATGTTCCTGCGGGGTTGTCGAGTGAAGCACCCAAGGTTCAAGGACCAGAGACTCCTGCACCCCAAGCGCCTGCAGCAGAGACTGAAAAAGCAGCTGAAAAACCTGTGGTTCGCGCTCCTGCCCCGCCGGCAAGGGCTCCGATCAAACCACCTGAGATGAATGTCCCTACGCGTCCAACAAGTGTTGCGCCCGTCGGCCGTCAGCTCGACAAGAAATCACAGATCAAGCTTTCCGGACCCAAGGTGGTTCGTATTGAAGCAGCAGAACATGTTGAAGCACCCCGTCGTCGTCCCCCGCGTGCGGGTGGACCAGGCGGTCCCGGTGGAGGCGGTGGCGGTGGCGCCGGCGGCGGAATGCCAATGGAAGGTCGTCCACCTCGTGGTGGCGGGAATGCTCGCAGACGAGATGGCGGCGGCGCCCCTCGTCAAGGCGGAGGCGCCGGTCCGGGTCGTGGATGGTCCGCAGCGGATCTTGCTGAACGCGATGCGCGGCTCAAGCAATCCGGTGGGTACCTCAAGCAGCAGCAAATGCGGATGCGTTCATCTGCCAATGCAGCACAGACACCCGCGAAGATTGGTGGTAAGGTTGAAATCGCGGCACCGTTCTCGATTAAGGATCTTTCCGCTGCAACCGGTGTGAAGGGTGCTGACATTGTCAAGAAACTCTTTATGTCAGGCGTGATGGCGACGATCAACTCTGGGATTGATTCTGAGAAAGCCCAAGAGATCATGATCGATTGGGACATTGAGCTTGAAGTCATCGAGTCCAAGGGTGCTGAAGAACAAGTTGTTGAACAGTTTGAAGCTCGCGAACGCAGCAACGAACGAGCACGCGGTCCGATCGTTACCATTCTTGGTCATGTGGATCACGGGAAGACTTCACTCCTCGACAGGATCCGTCAGGCGAATGTTGCTGATGGTGAAGCGGGCGGTATTACACAGGCGACCAGCGCATTCCGTGTGCCGGTGACGACGGGTGATACTGAGAAGTTTGTTACCTTTATTGATACACCGGGTCACGAAGCGTTTACCGCGATGCGTTCGCGTGGTGCGAATGTGACGGATATTGTGGTGCTTGTGGTCGCGGCGGACGACGGGGTTATGCCTCAGACTGCGGAGTCGATTTCGCATTCCAAAGCGGCGGGCGTTCCGATCATTGTTGCACTCAACAAGATCGATAAAGAACAGGCAACCGAAGAGAACATCCAACGGATTTATGGTCAACTCGCAGAGCACGGGCTCAACCCAACCGAATGGGGCGGGGAGACTGAAGTGGTCAAGACCAGCGCGATCAAGGGTATTGGTATCCAAGACCTGCTTGAAATCCTTGATCTCCAAGCGGAGATTCTTGAACTCAAGAGTGACTTTGCTGGTCAGGCACAGGGTACAGTCATCGAAGCGCGTCCTGAAGGTGGACGCGGTAATGTTGCCAATATTCTTGTGCAAGAAGGCGAGCTCAATGTTGGTGACTTCATCGTGATGGGCCGGGCGTTTGGTCGTGTGCGTGATATCACCGATGATCGTGGGAATAAGCTCAAGACAGCGCTCCCACCACTGCCTGTGCAGATCTCGGGTATTAACTCACTGCCTGATGCGGGTGATAAGTTCTACTGTCTGAGTTCGCTCAAAGAAGCGGAGAAGGCCGCAGATCAACGGCGTGAGCGTGAACGCGAAGCGTTGCTTGCGATTCCCAAGCTCACCCTCGACAACATGTTCACACAAATCGCTGATACTGATCTCAAGGAAATCCTTGTGGTACTCAAAGCGGATGTGCAAGGCTCGGTCGATGTGCTCAAAGCAGAGATCGAGAAGGTCGGCAATGAAGAGGTCGGCGTGCGTGTTATTCACCAAGCGGTTGGTGGGATTACCGAGTCGGACATCTTGCTCGCGGAAGCATCGAAGGCGATCATCATCGGTTTCAATGTTATTGCCAACTCGAAGGGGCGAGTGCTTTCAGAAGCCAAGGGCGTTGAGATTCGGAACTATCAGGTCATCTATCACATTGTGGATGACATCAAGAAGGCAGTTGAGGGTTTGCTCTCACCGGATATCCGCGAAGAAGTCATCGGACACGCAGATGTCCGCGAGGTCTTCAAGGTCTCCAAGGTTGGTTCGGTCGCGGGTTGTTTCGTTACCGATGGTATCGTTCAACGCGATGCACTCATCCGCGTTACCCGCGATGGTGTGGTCGTCGAGAACAACCGCCGACTCGAGCAGCTCAAGCGATTCAAGGACGACGCGAAGGAAGTTCGTGCGAACATGGAGTGCGGCATGAAGATCGTTGGATACGACGATATCAAGTCGGGCGATGTGCTTGAATGTTACAAGACGATCGAGGTTGCTCGTACGCTTGATGATTAATTGAAACTCTTGCACACATCGTCGTAGCCGACGGTGTGTGTTTTTATGTCCACCTATTGATGCTCGGGATTATCTGAGTTCGGAGAATATCGCTTGAGACGACGAAGCTTGCAAATTGCATCCAATATCCAACAAGAGCTCCAGAAGCGTCTTGCGCGAGGTCTCAACGACCCGCGTATCCGCGGGCTTGTGACGGTGACCAAGGTTGAGCTTTCCGATGATCTCAAGCACGCTAAGGCGTATATCTCTGTGCTTCCTGAGGATCGGGCGAGCTTGACGATGCACGGGCTGACCGCAGCGACCAAGCGGTTGCGCCGGGATGTCATGGAACGCATCCACATCAAGGAGATGCCTTCGCTTCGGCTTGTGTATGACACGGGGCACAAGGCGGAGATGGATGTGTTCACGCTCCTTGAGCAGGATCGTGTTGAGCAAGAGCACAAAGCGAAATCGAGCTGGTCGAGCAAGTCAGATGGCGCTGGTCATGATGACCCGAGCGAGGCAGCTGACGGGGCGGCTGACGATGCGCAAGAGGGACAAGCAGAGTGAAGCCGAGCGATCCTGAAATCTTGAATAGGTTTATGCTCAAACTCGAGAAAAGCTTTGGTGATCGAGGCGGGGTCGGGTGCAAGGATCTGATCGACCCAACGATTTTATCGAATGATCCGCTTATCAGCGAGCTCGTGTTTTCGATGCTTGTGTGGGAGAGTTCGATCGGGCATGCGATCAATGCTGTGGATGCGATCCGGGACGGGCTTGTCGATCTCAATGAGCTTCGTGTGTGTGCGCCAGATGAGTTGATGAGCATTCTTCCTTCTCGATATCCGCGATCGCTTGAGCGATGTCAGCGATTGGTCAGTGTGCTCAACTCGATTTATGATTTGCAGAACGAGTTGTCGCTTTCGCATTTGCGTGAGATGAACAAGAAGGATGTGGTTGCGTATTTCCGGAAGATTGATGGGTTGCCGCCGTTTGTTTCTGCGCGGGTGATCCTGCTTGGGCTTGGTTGGCATGCGTTCCCGCTTGATGATTGGTTGACCAAGCAGCTCACGCGTGAGGATATTACTGATGGATCGCTTGATATCCATGATCAGATCCTGCGCATGGAACGACTTGTTAAAGCGAGCGACTCGCTTGGGTTCTACACGCTTTTGGAGCACTGGGCAACCGACCAGCGGGCTGCGAAGCTGAGCTCAAAGTCAACAACAAGCTCAATAACACGCTCGACTATAAAGTCCACTGTGAAGACATCTGCTAAATCGAAAGGTTCGTCGTGATCCATCCCCTTCTCCACTCGCGGCGATCCATGTACACACAGCAAATCAAATCTGCACTCGTCATCACCAGCATCGCGGGTGCGGTTGCTGCACTGGGTAGCGCATCGGGTTGCTCTTCGACCACGAGCAAGCAAGAGCGTGTGATCCTGGCGACAGAACATATCGAAGACCCGATCCGCGCGATCCAAGCACGGGCCGAGCTCGAAGCGATGAATCCCTGGAGACATATTGACGAGGGGTTGATCAGCTCGATGACCCCTGATGCGATTGATGGGCTTGCGCCTGGGAGTGTTGCGTACCAACGGGCGCTGGCGGACGAGGATCAGATCGAGCTTGAAATCTTGGCGGGCATGAGCTTGCCTGAGACGCCGAAGGTTGAACCGGTTTCGGTTGAACGCAAAGCACAGGCGATGAAGGTCTATGCGCAGGCACGCTCAGATGCGCAGGCGCGGGAGATGGAGAAGGCGATCGAGGGGTACAAGCAGGCGGCTCGGCTTGATCCCAACTCGGCGACGATCCAGCGGATGCTCGGCGCAGCGCTGGTATTGACCAACGACCAGCTCGGGGCGCACAATGCGCACATGCGAGCGTTTACACTTGGGGATCGTTCACCCAAGCTCATGGTGCATCTGGCGTCGCAGGCGTCTGCGAATAAAGAGCATCTCAAGGCGATCTGGTTCGCGGATCAGGCGCTTGCATCGGACACGCTCGATCCTTCGACGATCACCCATTCGATCGCACGGGTTATCTTGGGCAGCAGCTTGATCGAGTCTGGATACCTCAAGGTCGGCGCTCAAACTCTTGGAGAGGCACTCGAAACATTCGATACCACTTCGCGTGATATTGAGTGGAAACAGGAACTCATCGGGATACTCAATAATCAGTCCGGGCTTTGGATGCTTGTCGGGGATGCGTGGACTTCGGTCGGTTCGTACGAGCGGGCGCAGGTCGCGTATGCCAAGACGGGAGATGATGCCAATGTGCTTGCGCCTCGCTCGGTGGTTGCGAGGCGGATGGCATCTGAGCTTCGACAGGGGCACCCGGCGAATGCGGTGCTGATCTATCTGGATCATGTTGCCAAGAACGCGACGGACATCGGCGCCGAAGAAACCCAGTGGGCGAAGACGCTGGCAACGATTGATGGGATCGAGAAGGTGCTTGGACCTGCGATCGGGAAGATCGGTGCGGGACTATTGAGCGGATCATTCAATGAATCGTTCAGCGGGGCGTTGACTCCTTCTGGGCAGCTCTTGGAACTCGAACTGAGCGTGCTTGATGTATCACGCGGGCTTGATCGGATTGCCGGCGCGGATGCAGCGATGGTGACTCCTGGGGCGTGCTCGGTTGTGTTTGCACAGATTGATGATGAGTCCGAGCGGTTGGCAGCGGCGGTTGCATTGCTCGGTGCTCGACCTGAGTTGGTCAACTCGGTCACCCCGGCGATGGTCAAAGAGCTGACCAATCCGGTTGAGTTTCTCAATACGCATGGCGGAGTTGAATCTCCTGCTGCAGAGCTTTTGATGACTTCGATCGGGATCGGGCTTGGACGGGCGGATCTTGTTGGGCATCTTGATGCGCTCGCGGGGACGCTTGATGTGACGGCGATTGATTTCTCGATGGTTTCTACGCCTTGGATTGTGGCGCATGGGCAGGGGTTTGCGTTGACGGGGCGCTGGGATCATGCGACGGCACTGATCGAAGAACTCGAAACGCGATGGGATAGAGAAAACGGATCAGACGCGTACGCGGGGTTGAAACTCCCAGCGTGTTTGATGATTGCCCAGCAACCAACCAAGGCATGGGAGGTTGCTCGGGTGCTTGGTGATGATGCGGATGCGTCGTTGGATGCGCTCAAGGTCAGCGCTCGGATTGCCAGCACCCGGGGCGATGTGGAGCGTGCGATCTCGTATCTGGAACGAGCGATTGAGCTTGATCCGTTCGATACAGGTTTGTATGAACAGCTTATTGGGATTCGCACGGGATCGGGCGATGGGCGCGAGCCTGGGGTTCGTGATCAGGACCAGACCAACACCGAGGAGGTGGGTCGTCTGATCCGTCAGCTTGGCACGATGCGTCCGCGATCAGCGATGTATCAGTTGATCCGCGCGACGGAGCTTGCACGCAATGGGATGCTCGATCAGGCGGAGTCGATCTTGATCGAGATCAACCAAGAGAAAGCATCGCAAGATGGTGGGTTGGATCTGCTTTTGAGTATCTGGAAGACCCAGCAGAGTGAAGGCACAGCAGAGGGCAAGTCGGATGCGTTGGTTGATGGGGTTGATTGGCTTGAGGATCTGCTTGAGGTGCAGCCCAACTCGGTGCCTTTGATTCTTGCGATCGCGCAGGGGCATGGCGAGCTTGGCAACTCGCAGCGGGCGCTTGAACTGCTTTCGATGAACGCTCAGCGGATGGGTTCGTTTGTGCTTGCTCGTTCGTATGAGCAGATGCTGGCAGAGGCGATCGAGGCTGGATTTGATACTGGGTCTGATGAATCAAGCACTGATGTTGAACTGGCGCGTGTTGATGCGATTCAGTATGATCGGCTCGTTGGATTGAAGAGTGTGGACTCGACGATTGAACTGGCAGAGGTGTACGCACGCAGATCGACGCTTGAAGACACGGGCAGGATCGCAGCGTTGTTTGCGAGCAATATCCCTGAGGGGATTGAGCTGCTCCCTACGCAGCAGCGGCAGGTTGTTGCGATTCTCTTTGCACTCGCGCGGGAATCTGAGACGCTCGAGTCTGAGAAGATCGTGCTTGAGATCATTGAGGTGATTGATGGGTTGTCTGGAACGAGTGCCAACGCGATGGACTTTGAGATTGCGCGGATGAAGCTGCTCATGATGGCGCAGGTCACGGACCTTGAGCTTGCAGAGCTGATGGAAACGATCTTGGTTGAGAGCAACCGGTTTGCAGACCCTGAAGAATCTCAGACGCTTGAGGCGTTGCCGATCCAGGCGTTGCTTGGGCAGGATCGTGTGAACGATGCGATCATGCTTACGGCGATGTTTGCGACACGCGATGGCGAGCTTGATCGTCAGTACATGATTGAGACTTTCCGATTGCTTGGAGCGCTTGGCACCAACACGGAGTTGATTGGTGTGCTTGAGGTGCTTGGAGCGCAAGGGATGATGGTTGAGGCGATCGGGTTGACTACCTCGGCGCTGGGCACTCCTTCGCGGGGGGAGGTGCCTGATGATCTTGACATGCAGCGGGCGGACCTTGCGTATACCGCTGCAGCGATGGCGACGGCGTTTGAGCGCGACGAGCAGGCGTCGCGATATTATGAGCTTTCGCTCAGTTATGATGCGGATCATGCGTGGTCGAACAATGATTATGGGTACATGCTTGCGGAAGATGGCGAGCGGATTGAGTATGCGGTTGAGCTGCTCGAAAAGGCGGCGGCGGCGCTCCCCGATGAGGCATCGATTATTGATTCGCTTGCGTGGGTTCGGTACAAGCTTGGGATCTTTGATGATGTGGTTGATGAGAACGGCCGAGTGGTGACGCTTGGGGCGATCTCGTTGCTTGTTCGCGCCAATGAGCTTGATCTCTCGCGGACGAATGCGACGATCTTGTTGCACCTTGGTGATGCGCTCTGGCGCGGCGGGTACAGCGAGCGTGCGATGACGGCGTGGTTGAGCGGGGAAGAGATTCTGCGTTCGCAGCTTCGCCTTGCCAATGCGAGTCCGACACCGAATCAGCGTGCGATCAATGCGATCAGTAGTGAGTTGCAGAGCATTCGATATCGATTGCAGGATGCGGAATCGACGGGAAAACCGACGCTTGCGCCCCTTGCAGCGCCTGCGATGACGGATGTGTTCAAATCGGAATAATCCAGCAGACACATACAAACACACATGAACCCAGACAAGCACACATGAACACGCACGAGTCGAAAAACACACGGGAGCATGCCTGATATCGGGCACGAACACTCCAACAATAGATACACAGCAATCCATCGCACAGTCAACGCATTACGAAAAGCAGGAGCCGACACATGGCAGGTCATAGTAAGTGGTCCAACATCAAGCATCGCAAAGCCGCCCAGGATAACAAGAAGGGCAAGATCTGGTCTAAGTGTTCCAAGGCGATCATGGTTGCTGCGAAGATGGGCGGGGGCGACCCGGAGACGAACCTGTCTCTGCGCTATGCGATCGACGAGGCGAAGTATGCCAATATGCCCAAGGACACGATCAAGCGGGCGGTCGCGAAGGGATCTGGCGATACCGGGGGCGCGGATTACCAGGATGTGGTCTTCGAGGGATACGGACCCGGGGGGACGGCGGTGTTGGTATTGACATTGACGGACAACAACACGCGCACGGTTGGGGATGTCCGCAATATCTTCAAGAAGAAGGGCGGGTCGATGGGCAACGCGGGGACGGTCGCGTTTATGTTCCAGACCAAGGGACAGATCATCATTGATGCATCCAAGTATGATGAAGAGACCATCATGGACAAGGCACTCGAAGCGGGCGCGGATGATGTGCAAGCACCGGATGTAGGTGATGGAGACGGGGACGATGAGAACAAGGGCGTGTGGACGGTGTTGACGGATGCGACGGAGTTCATCGCGGTCAAGGAGGCGCTCGAAGCGGACGGGGTTGAGATCCTTGAAGCAGAGATCGCACGGATCCCGGAGAACACGGTGCCGGTCGCGGGCGAGGATGTGCAGAAGGTGATCAATCTGATTGATACGCTTGAAGACAATGATGATGTGCAGAAGGTGTACACGAACGCGGACTTTGATGCTGCGGACCTTGCCAAGCTCGAGTAGATTTGGACCAACCCTATGCGTGGATGGGCAACATTTGATCAATCACAGGCGTACCGGTACACGCTTGGTCGCCGATGGGCACCGGCGGGCAAGCGGGTGTGTTTTTGTTTGCTCAACCCCTCCACTGCTGATGCTCAGGTGCTTGATCCGACCTTGACACGTTGCCATCGGTATGCGCTCCGGTGGGGTTTTCATGCGATGGATGTTGCCAATATCTTTGGGTTGCGATCGACTGATCCCAAGGGACTCAAGCTTGTGGATGACCCCAATGGTCCGGGCAATGATGCAGCGATTGTCAAGCTTGCCAAGCGGGCGGATCTGGTGATTGTTGGTTGGGGGACGCATGGGGCGCTCAACGATCGTCACACGCAGGTGCTTGAGCTGTTGAACCCGGTGTGCACCCCGATGTGTTTGGCGGTGACGAAGCATGGGTTTCCCAAGCACCCGTTGTATTTGAAGGCGGACCTTGAGCCGAGGGTGTTTTAGAAACTCAAAGCATCGGACCAGGCTTGGTGGGCTTGGGTGGTGGCGGCGATGGGGTCGGGCAGGGCGCGGAGGTCGAGGGTGATCCATTCTTTGCCGGCGACGAGCAGGGCGCCGGCGTAGCTTTGCAGATCGAGTTTGCTCCCCGGAGCGCCTACAGGGCAGCGTCCCATTGAGTTGAGATCGGACAGGCGGACACTGGCGAGGCGGGTGCTTGATTGTGAACTGGTTTGTGAACTGGCATGCGTGATGGCTTTGCCTGGGGAGTTGCCGGTCAAGAGGATCATGACGGGGTCGATTCCGATGTCGATGCCGGGGGTTGGTTCTGATGGTTCTGGTGATGATTCAGAAGTTGATTCAGAAGATGCAGATGATTGGGGTTGGTGATTGGCGATCTGGGCGCCGGTGCTTTGGGCGATGGCGCCGATGGCTGCGCGATCGGTGGGGTTCATCTCTTCGGGGAGGACGATCGAGAGGACGGGTTGGGATCGTCCCGCGACGAGGGTTGCCAGTTCGGTGGTGAGGGTTGCAGCTTGGGAGAGGGCGTCGATGGCGCGGTGGGTATGGGTTGGGTCGGCGAAGTGTTCTGGGGGGATCCAGAGGTCGAGCCCGGTGAAGGCAAGCTCGCGTCTGCGGAGCGATGCTGCCAGATCGCGTCTTGCGGATCTTGTGAGGGCGCGTGGGCGCAGGTCGGGGGTTGATGCGTCGAGGGTGATGCCTTTGGCGCCAAGGGAGTGGATCAGGTCGATGGTGGTCTTTGATGATTGTGTGTGTGATATCGACCCGGGAGTGACCAACCCGGCGGTGGAGATCGAGATTTCTGGAAGACCCAACATGGCAAGGATAGTAGATTGATTTGCTCATCGAAGCATCGGGGGCACTACGATCTGGGTATGAACCGTGCATTTTTTTCCAGAACCACCTGTCGAATCGCTCAGATCGTTCACCTTGTTGCGTTGTCGGTTTGGCTTGGATCGGTGGCGATGTCTGGGGTGGTGGCCGCGATCGTGTTCCCGTTGATGCGCAAGCTCGAACCGACCTTGGCGCTCTACCCGGATTACCAGGGGGATCACGCGATGCTCACGGGGGGACGGGTCGCGTCGAGCGTGTTCTTTGCGGTGGACCTGATCCAGTTTGTGTGCGCTTCGTTGGCGCTGGCGACGATGGCGACGATGCTCGTCACAGGATACAAGATCAGCACGATTGCTCGGTTCCTGCGGGTGTTGGTGTTGTTTGCGACGCTTGCGTTGTTGAGTTACCATCTGTTTTTGTTTATGCCTAAGCTCACGATGACCTTGCAGGGGTACTGGGACTTTGCATCAGCGGGCGATACGACGCAGGCGGATGTGTTTAAGGATCGGTTCCTCGCATCGCACAAGGCAGCGTCACGGATCCTGAGCATGCTCACGATTGGGGTGCTTGTCAACATCATCCTCGCGGGTTGGACATTGACCGGCAGAGCAAAGGAAATCGATACCCATGAGTGAAGTGCATCCCAAAGGCAAAGACAATCCCAAAGGGCTTCAGGACATCCCGTTCGCGCTCCCCAAGGTCACCGCTGCAGAGAAGCGGTTGGCGATGCGGATTGATGAGGCGCTCCAGGAGGGGTATCCTGATGCGTACTGCGAGTTGGAGTTTTCCAATGCCCATGAGTTGTTGATCGCGACGATCTTGAGTGCGCAGTCCACCGATGCGGGGGTGAACAAAGCGACCCCGGGGTTGTTCAAGAAGTTCAAGACGATTGCGAGCTTTGCCAGATCATCGCCTGAGCAGATCGAGCCTTATATTAAGACGATCGGGTTGTTTCGTAATAAAGCCAAGTCGATCCATGCGTCGATGACGATGTGCATGGAGGACTTTGGGGGAGAGGTTCCTGGGAATATGGTCGACCTGCTCAAGCTTCGCGGGGTGGCACGCAAGACGGCGAATGTGGTGCTTGGCAATTCGTTTGGGATCAACGACGGGTTCACGGTTGATACGCATGTGCAACGGCTCAGCTGGCGCTGGGGGATTGTTGATGATCCCAAGACCAATACAGCGCTCATCGAGAAGAAACTCATGGCGATGTTCCCACGCGATCACTGGTCACGACTCGGACACCAGATGGTCTTCCACGGCCGATACAACTGCACGGCACGACCCAACTGTACACACGATCATCCGATCTGTTTGGCGTTTGGGAAACGGTGTCAGGATGTGTTGCCTGCGAAGCAGTCCAAGAAGAAGACGGTGAAGAAGTAGATCAAGTGAATGGGTTAGTCGTCTTGAACATTATCTTCGGTATCATCTGAGTCAGGTTCTTCTACGAATAGAGGATAGAGTGTCCAGTCGCCGTCGATTGCTTTGGGTTCTATCGCTTTGATTTCGTTGACACGATCAGGAGTTATCCAAAGGGGTCGATGCCTTGTGCCGCTGCTTTCTTTTTTGGAGTTGTAGTAACGAGTCATCATCTTTGTCTTTGACTTTGGTGTTGTGTCAAAGAGTGCATCAATATCATATTTGTACATTGATGCCCCACCGTCGTTGTCACGGTCATCGGATTTGGAGTAAATTATTGGGCCTTCGTCTGTGAGCTTGAACTCGAGCATCCCTCCGAATACATCGACTGGTACAACTCGGAGCAGGTCTGAATCGATATCATCTCTCGATTGTGGATATTGCCCGTGACGGAGTCGATGTCGCTCGATCGCAATCGCAAGGCGGACAGCGATCCTCTGCTGTTGGATGCTCCAAAAACTAACGCCAACTCTCGTCTGATCGAGCAGGAACATGTCCATCATCATCGTGACGATGTAGGGCATTCTCGCATTGGTTATCTTGTCTGTGTATTGCTGACTGGTTGAATGATCCCAGGGTATCTTTGTGTCGATTGCCATGCCGCTGAGGTTGTATGTATGAAGGAGACGCTGTGCTGTTTTTTTAAGCTCGGCGTCAGGAAGATTGCATGGGACCAGAACATCGGGGTCAAAGCTACTGTAACCACCGAAAGAAGAAAGTATGTACTTACCCTTTGCATCAGTCATTCGGCGTACCGTATCGTGTTGACTCAGCGCTTCACCCTCCCAGATGAACATCTCCTGGACTTGGCGCTCTAGAATTGCATCGAGCGCTGCCAACTCTTGATCTGTAAATCGTGATGGATCGTTGTTGATCGCAACCGCGATGTGTTCAATAACTCTTGCCTTGATCGCAATCGCGAGGAATTGATTGATGAGTGTGGGGATTTCTAAACGGAATCGTGCGGATCGAGATACGGCATCCATCAGCGATATCCAACCGCGTATATCGCCTGATTCTAACTTCATGAATCCCACACTTTGCACAAGCCTGACCAATGCCCGATGCTCTGTGGCTGCTTCATACTCGTTGCTCATGAGCATCGGATTCATTGAACCATCTTCTAACAATCGTGGGTTCTCTATACCCCATTTTTCCATCGCATGTAAAACGATTGGATCAAAGGTGGCATTTGAATATATTGATTGCATCTCAAAGTTCGCATATCCATAGACCTTAGAACCAAGCGTTGGACGCGTAAATGCTTCGATGATGCGATCGATGTCGCCGTTGGTTGATACAGGTTCGAGCTTTAACTTGAGCGCGTCCCAATCTTTTATGCGTCCGGGTAGTGATCCAAGACCCTGTGAGTTGTTGAGGAGTTCATAGTTCTTGTAATACACATCCACGAAGATCGGCCAGGCTTTGTCTTGTTCGGGGACGGTCTCCAACCATGCGTTGAAACTCGCTGCGGGGTTCCAGGTGGTTTTGGGAGACCCGGTGCCTTCTGCATCGACAAACCAGGGGGACCAGTTGTCGTGGGTGATCACGGACCAGTCTGGGGTCAGTTCGGCGAGTTCTTCTTTGGTTAAAGGCTTGGTGTGCAGGAACGCGAAGTATCCCCAGAGTGCTGCGATGATGATCAGCAAGAAAATAATCGCAGCGATGGCGAGGATGATTCGTTTCATGGGATGATTCGTTTCATATGGGATGGATTGGCTTTGTGATTCAATCGGTTGGGAGCAGGTCGGTGTCGATGGTGTCGGTTGGGATGTCGTCGCAGTCGATGGTCAATCCGTGACGCAAAGCGTGGCGGTGGGCAGCGATCCGCAGGCGGGTGTCGGTGCTTGATTGTTGCAGCTCGTGGAACTTGGTCACGGCGTTCTCGAAGGCGGGGCTCAGGGTGTCGATGATGAGCTGGGACACGACGCTGAGTTTTTCACGCTCTTGGGACGCGACTTGTGCGACCGAGCTTGCAACGGAGCTTGGACCGGGAGTCGATGCGGACAGGTCTGAACCAGAAGCGGGGTTGGAGATCGGCTGGGAGACTGGTTGGGAGTCGATCGTTGCTTGGGCGAGCACGGTGTTGTACGCGTAGAGGGTGCGCTGGGCGGATGCGTGCAGGTCAAGGTCGGGGAGGGACGATGGGATATCGAAGGCGGCGCTGGTCTGGTCGGAGGTGTTGTTCTGGTAGTTGGTGAGGCCGGTGGGTTTGAGCTTGCCTTGCTCGTTGACCATTCGGCGGATGATGTCGTGGAAGACGAGGGCGTCGCCTTGCCAGACCAGGGTGCGGGACTGGGATGGTTTGAGCGCGTGGTCCAGGGCGATGAGCTGGTCGTCGGTGAACTTATCGCAGTGTCCATCGAGCGCCCATTGGATGGTTTGGATCGCGTGGGATTCGATGGAGAGGGCGACGAGCTGGGAGATGAGCGCGGGGAACTCTGCAGCGAGGTGGGTCGCGTTGAGCTGGAGGATCATGAGTTCGACGAAGGTGTTGATGTTCTGAGGGTTTCCCAGTTCGAGCTGGTAGATGCTGTAGGTGCGGATGATGTTGGCGAGTTGGCGGTGTTTGCCCAGCGCAGGGAGTGCAGCGGTCATCAGGTCGATGTTGCGTTTGGTGTTGGTGATGAACTGGACTTCGGGGAGGCCTTTGGTTTCCATGACGGCGAACTCGAGCGGGTCGCGGGTCGCGTTGGGGTTTGGGCTTGCGCTCAGGTTGTCGATTGAGTTCTCGTTGGGGATGTAGGAGTCGTAGAGCTTGGCGCCCATGTGTGGCTTGCTCATCGCGGATTTGAGTTGTTCGATCAGGATCGTGGATTCATCCTGATGGCAGATCTCGACGAGCAGGGTCCAGTTGTCGGTGTCTTCGGGGAAGAGTCCGATCTCTTTGTGGGTTGCGAGATCCGAATCGCTGTAATGCATCTGCAGGAGGATGGGCCAAGCTTTGTCATCGAGCGGGATGGATTGAAGCCAATCGTTGAAACTCGCAGCGGGGTTCCATTCTTTGACGGGTGTTGAACTCGCGGGATCGGAATAGGTGTGCCAGGGGGACCAGTTGCCGTCGGTGATGACGGCCCAGTCTGGGGTGAGGGTGGTTTGCTCGGTTGGGGTTAAGGGGACAGTGCGGAGGAAGGCGGAGTAGATCCAAAGCCCCCCGCCGACGATCAGCAGGATCACAATTATGAGGATGCTCAAAATAATATTCTTCATGGTTGTATGGTAGCGAATGTTGGCACGCTTTGCACACAGAAGAACGCATGTTGTGCGCACAGATCAGACCCGGAAGTCATTGCAGATTCCAGTTCTCAAATCTTTTTTTATACCTCTATAGGCGATCGGCGATTTGCCCCTGCGCAACGCGGGATTTGTGCGCACAGAGATGGTCCGGTGCGCCAATGGTAGAGGCGCGTGCGATCGCGCAGATACCAATGTGACAATGCAAGAGAGCAAGACATGAGTAACAAACAAAGCAGACAATCACCATCAGGATCAAGAGCCGTCGCGGTCATCAACCCCATGACCCATTACAAACCCACCAAGGTCCGTTGGCTCGAAGAGGGACGGATCGCGATGGGCAAGCTCACCCTCATCGCAGGAGACCCGGGGTTGGGCAAATCGTTCATGACCCTCGAACTGGCAGCCCGCGTATCGAGAGGCGAAGTCGGACGCACCCAATCCATGCTCTCGGGTCGAGCGGTGATCATGAGTGCTGAGGACGACGCAGGCGACACCCTCGTCCCCAGACTGACGGCGATGCACGCACGGATGAACAGAGTCCATTTCATCGAAGGCATGCGCAACGCGAACACACAGCATGAATCAGATACAAACGAATCG
The DNA here is from genome assembly GCA_963976235.1 of uncultured bacterium. Classification (GTDB taxonomy): domain Bacteria; phylum Planctomycetota; class Phycisphaerae; order Phycisphaerales; family UBA1924; genus UBA1924. Next base: position 132,958 of record CAXBJM010000001.1, on the reverse strand, counting down.
GGCAACTCGATCGACCTGCCTGCGCTCGACAAGGATACTGATCTCTTGATCGACGCGATCGAAGCGCTCGGGGATGTGACGCTTGTGGTGATTGATCCGATCAGCGCGTACATGGGCCGAGCGGATTCGCACAACAACGCGGAGGTGCGTTCGGTGCTTGCTCAGCTTGCGCGGTTGGCGCAGGTGACGGGCGCTGCGGTGGTGTGCGTGACGCATCTCAACAAGGATTCGTCGGGCAAGCGCGCTGTGTATCGTGCGATGGGTTCGCTCGCGTTTACCGCTGCAGCTCGGACGGTGCACCTGGTAACCAAGCATCCCAAGAATGAGAACGATGAGTTCGCCGATCGCAAGCGTGTGGTGTCGATGGTGAAGAACAACCTTGGGCCGATCGTGCCCGCACGCGTGTATGTGATCGACGAAGGCTCGCTCGTGTGGCTCGACGAAGAACTCACGATGGACCCCGACGCGCTCGATGAGGACGGGGCAAGCTTTGATACCCGAGAAACGCAAGGCGATCGCGCGACGGTATTCCTTGAACGGATCTTGGACGCGGGTTCGCAGCCTGCAAGGGAAGTGCTCGAACGCGGGGAAGCACAGGGGATCAGCGAGAACGCGCTCAAACGAGCGAAGAAACAACTCAACGCGATGTCATACAAACAGGGCACCATCTGGTACTGGTCCAGACAAGGCGAACCCGACACCGAACTGATGCGTGACTCGATCGAGCCTGAGATCGAAACGGATCACCAAGACGAGCATGTCCCCGAGTCCCTGGGTGACTTTGGTCGATGAAGATCAAGACAAGGGATCATTCCCGATCCCAGAGAATGATCCCTTGTCATTTTTGACATGTTATCTACTTCGCATATCTCTGAATCGATCATAAAAACACAACACCACCCTGTTTAGGTGGACAATGTCGCCACAGAGTAGCATCATTCACACACACATTATCCACATGAAATGCAAATAATATTATAAAAATGTTTTGCCCCAGAAAACGGGGCTTTTTCAGATTTCATATGTGACCGGGGTCAGCCTTAGACAATCTGAGTGGTATACCTATTGGCAGAGACATCACTATTTTCATTCACTCGTACAGGAGTCCGAATCATGGCATGCGAAGACATTTTCCGTATGAAACTCAACGAACATTTCCGCGTCAAAAGCAGCAGCTTCTTTGAACAACTGATTCAATGGCACGAAACAATAAAATCCGGTCAAAAAGAGTACCGCCCTGCATCGATCGATGTCGATGGAGGCATTGGTTTCAATGGCTTTAACTTCACGCTCGGCGTTGATTACAAAGAAACAGAACTCATCCTCGACAGATGGCGCAACGAGGAGCGTGCAAGCAAAAAATTCACACTCAGTAAAAACGAGTACGAAAAGCACTTTGAACGATCACTCCCCGAATCCATCCAAAAAGCCATGATCGATGCGTGGAGCAACTGCAATCTCAGAACAAGCGGAGGAATCTCATTCGAATCAGTTGTGGTTGATACCAACGCTGAATCAACACGGGTTGATCTGAAAATCAGTCATATCGACAACCAATACACCAACGCGCTCGAAGTGACCGGCGTATTCGTTGAGCACGGCATTGATACATCAGACCCAACAAATAGAGATCCATTCGGTTATCTCGCAGACGATGCGAACCCATTCGTCTTCGGTGGGAACAGCAAAACGCTCAGCATCACCATTCCTAACAACGACAAATGGTTCCGTATCCGCCTCGATCTCAAGACGCCAGGCGCAAACAATCAAGACTACTCGGTTGTCTATCACATCCCCCCTGCGATGAAGGTAACAGAGGAGAAAATCACATTTGATGTCCCAAGACAAACTATTGGACTGATCGGTTATCTCGCACCGGATTGTAACAACAAAACAATCGACTCGGACACGGTCAGATTCAAAGGAACCGGTGCAATCACACGCGATCCTTCCAATGGAAATCTTGTGCTCAAATCAAGCCTATCAATCGAAGAAACCAGCGGCTCAGGCATGCTCGGTAAACATCCAACATACATCGAGAACCAATCGAGCTTGAAACATATCAATAACACCCTACCCAAAGACACTCATTTTTTCCTTATCCAAGGCAAACGAAAAACCAAGATTCCGGATATTAAAAATGTGAGCCGTTCAACACTGTTTGATTCTTGCGATCTCTTCTTGGTATCAGATAGAGAGCATGCGATTGCGATCTCGCCGACAAATCAGAACTATGAACTTGTTCCCGGTACAAAACCTAAAATTACAAACAACAGCATCGTCACCAACTTTGGTTGGGACCCAAGAACCCGTATGTTTACCATCAGCTACGAGGATTTCAAAATTGAAGCAATTACATTGAGAGTCCTCGACATTGGTGGACCCGAAACAGAATGGATCGCCGTTTAACTCATACTTTCATGTCAATCTGATATCCACTTCCGATTCAGATTCATCAAGGAAGAGATCATTCCCTCCACCAGAGATTGATCTCTTCCTTTTCAATTCCTACCTCATTCGCTCCCCCGCTGTCATCAGCCACCCGGTACCCACACTCCGTGCAGATCAACCCTTCGCCTTCCCCACTGCCATCACGATTGGGTTGCATCGGATACGCGCACTTGATGCAGAGTCCCTGCTTCATCCGCCTTCGCTTTCGGCGGTGGAAATACGACCCGAAATACATCAGAAAGAAAAACACATACACGCCGATCGGCACAACAAGCGTCCAACGCAACACGCCCCACGCCTGCACCCAGAACCGTTCCCAACTCATCGGCGACCCAAGCGTCCCATGATTCACACGATAAAACGAATACGCATGCACAGGCGTGCGCTCCAACTCCCCCGCGTCGTTACGCATCCGCTTGCCGTCTTCATCATGGATCGGTCGTGGTTCCATCACGCCGTCGTGTTGGATCGTCAACCCGAGCGTCGTTCGTCCCCGTGCCAACCCGCGAGTGGATCGTCCCATCCCACTCAGTGCCAGGGACATCCGAAGCTGCTTCTTCATCACATGCACGATCCAGCGCATCAACCCGTCATCGTAAGGCACATCAAGGTCCTCGACTTCAAGCGATGAGTACGAGACCCGCTCGGTCAAGTGTTTGACATACCCGATGCTCATCGTTTCAAGCATCGGCACCACACGCTGCCCATCAACATGGTACGGGCGAGCAACAAACACACGGTAATCAATCCCGACATGATAGAAATCCGAATCATCAACCCGACGCATCAGCTCGCCATCACCATCAAGACTCAACGAGAACGACATCGGATACTTGCGTGACCACAACCCATCGTGCTGTTCGATCTCATCGAGCCGATCCTGTGTGTTGTCGATCGCCCCGACCCACCCGATCGTGTGCGCCCGGTATGCGTCCCACGCTGCGGGGAGGATCGATGCGATCCCAATCACCAGCAAAAGCAAAGGCATCCAAACGCTCGGCCGACGAATCACCGACGACAAGCGTTGCTTCAAGATGGATCGGCTTGTGATGGACCCTGGTGTGCTCATGTGTTGAGTGTATCCACATGATCAAGATACCCGCATTCCGTGCAGATCATGCCTTCGCCATCACGATTGGGTTGCATCGGATACGCGCACTTGATGCAGAGTCCGAGCTCAACCCGCCTACGCGTTCGACGCTTGAAATACAGGCAGTAACACCCGAGATACCCAACCACATACAACACCATCGGCCCAACAAGCGTCCAACGCAACACCCCCCACGCCTGCACCCAGAACCGTTCCCAACTCATCGGGGTTTCGAGGGTGCCGTTGGTTACGCGGTAGTACGAGAATGCGTGCACAGGTGTGAGTTCAAGTTCCCCTTCGTCGTTACGCGTCGGCTTGCCATCCTCATCAAGGATCGCGCGGGGTTCCATCACGCCTTCGTGTTTGAAAACCGGTTTGCTGGGATGCAGTTTCATCAGGTTCCATAGCAAGGATTTGTAGTTTGTGATCCCATACTCGAAGTGACTCAACAACGCATCGGGGTATGGTTCGAGGAGCAGATCAACCCGAGGCTCGCCCGACATGCTCCCATTGGTGGTGTGTTTGACAGACACGATATGCATGGTTTCGAGCTTGGGGATCAGCATTTCGCCCTGACTCTGATACCACAGCCCGTCAAACTCCCGCCGATCAATCACCACTTCATAATAATCTGTTTGATTCGCAGAGAGCATCTCCCCGCTTGTGCGATCCACGCTGAACGAGAACTTGATGGGATACTTGTGAAGTGTCAACCCACCATGTTCCTGTCCATCAAGAAACGCCTGCGTGTTCTCATACCCCCCGGTCCACCCGATCGAGTGCGCCCGGTATGCGTCCCACGCTGCGGGGATGATCGATGCGATCCCAATCACCAGCAAAAGCACAGGCATCCAAACGCTCGGCCGACGAATCACCGCCGACAAGCGTTTCTTCAAGATGGACCCTGGTGTGCTCATGCGTTGAGTGTATGTCCAAAGATCAACCAACCAGAACAACCACCCAAACCCGGACATAGGGTTTGGGTGGTAGTTGGATGGTTCCAATATTCAATCAATGCACTCAATCGCCGATCTCGTCCGGTTCGTCGTATTCATCACGCTCGTACAATTCGATTGCAGCGTAGATCGCAGCTTGCCACCCCTTGGCAAGGGGAATGTTCCCAGTGGCCACCACATCATCTCGTATGGTTTCATGTCGGAACTTGATTGGTTGATAGTTCGCATCCGCTTCAAGGGCAGATCGCATGTTCATAATCATTCCCATCGGCAAGGAAAATGAAAATACGCGTACCTTATCGTCCTTAACCCTGGGCGATTCGTCAATCGAATATGATTCAAGATAGAATAACTCCTTTTCATGATCGTGAATAAGATGAATCTTCAAATCATCATCAACCTCCTCAATATTCTCCCAAAATTTTCCACCCCCTTTACTCCTCTGAATATACCCAAGAAACCCCGGTTCAGACACAAGCAAGATCGGCACACTCTCAAAGATCGTGCCCATCCACACAGCAGGGAGTTGATGACATGCTTTGACGAAGTCAACAAGATTGCTCATATCGGCATCATTGATAAAGTCATCGGCATTCACATAAGTAGAAATCAGAACCATGTTGTCCTTCGTGCGTGTCCCGAGTTCTTTACGCACAAACTCACGATAGGCTTTGAGCGGGAATGACTTGTCGGGGTCTTTCCCTTCTGGCGACTGAACCCAACGTTCGTCAATCGTCTGAGCAGCTTTGCGAATCGCTGTGATGAGCCCACTGAGCCCCGCATGCTCGCTCATCGGCACCAAGAACAGATCATGGGCATACGCGAAATCTTGCGCGGGACCAGAAAACCGATCGGTCGTGAAAATCGCATATTGATAGTGGTACCGTTTCAATCCTATTTTTCGGTGTTTGGAATTCCAGAACTGATTGACATCATCGAGCACCGCTTTGGATTTGCAGACGACATCAAGACCAACGCCATTTTTCGACTTCATCTTTGCTTCGACAAGCAGGCGCTGTTGGTGCCCAAACGCAGGCGTGTGCCAACACTCCCCGATCGCATCGACCTGATGAACCGTGCCTCTGCCTTTTAATTTGTCACCCTTAAAATGCCCCTCGTTATGATCTTCGGGAATGATCGGCGTGTAACCAGAAAATGAAAGTATGTACAGGACTGCTTCTTCCAGTAACATACCACGCAATATTCCATCATATATACTCATGCCTCATCATGACATACTTGGATTCGAATTGCAACCCCACTATCCAACTACCACCCAAACCCACCGACCGGGTTTGGGTGGTAGTTTGGATGGATACTGATCATCATCCATCCCATCAACCATCCCATCACCCATCCCATCATCCGCCCACCAAAAAACCCCCGCTGTCATCTCTTCAGAGACACCGGGGGTTTCAAGCGATTCCGCTGAGATTCGAACTCAGAACCTCTGGCTTCGGAGGCCAACGCTCTATCCAGTTGAGCTACGGAACCACAAACTCGTCATTGCATCCATCCCTCGAAGCACGCAACGATCGGTCATCGTCCAGACAATGAGTCTACGATCGCACACACCAAATGGCAACGACCAACACCAATCACTCTGCAACACCCAATCCATCATTGGGCACCCCATTGGCACCCACGCCCATCATCGCGGTCCTCGCGCTCACATTCCTCGGGTCATTGGGGACGGGTGCCGTCACCAACGGGTTCTCGTTCATCGCAACCGAAGGTCTGGGTTACGGCCGAAAGATGAACCTGCTGCTCGCACTCATCCTGGGCGCATCCTACATCATCGGCGCCCTACTCGCAGGCAAACTCGTCGCCAAGCTCGCGCTCACCAAGACAAGTATAAGTGCCCGTTCCATCCTCGCATCGGTGCTCGTCATCATCGCGATCGCATGCCAGCTCCCCATCCTCGCGACCATCTTCGCGCCAGACTACACCGAGCACGCGCTCTGGGGATTCATCATCATCTTCTCCCCCGCGACCGGATTGTTCTGGCCGATCGTTGAGTCCTACCTCTCCGGGGGACGCACAGGCAAATCACTCCGATCCGCGATCGGCAGATTCAACATCACCTGGTCCATCGCACTCGTCGCTGCGTTCTGGATGATGGCACCCCTGCTCGAACACAACCCGTTCCTCATCATCTCCATCCTCGGAGCGCTCCAGCTCTCCATGTGCATCGTGCTCTACTGGTTCCCGTCCAACCCTCCCAAGCACCTCCCCGAACATCACGCGCCCTGCCCCGACATCTATGTCCCCTTGTTGACCCTCTTCCGCATGATGCTCATCGCGTCCTACATCGTCATCTCCGCCCTCTCCCCGCTCCTCCCCATCGTCGAGGACAAGCTCGGGGTCGATATCATCTGGAAGACCCCCCTCGCCAGTGCGTGGCTCACCGCGCGGGTCATCCTCTTCTTCCTCTTCGAGCGCTGGCACGGCTGGCACGGCAAATGGTGGACACCCTGGACCGGCATGGGACTCCTGCTCATCGGATTCAGCGCCTGCATGTGCTCGCCAATCATCCAAGACGCATTCACACAAGACGGAATCAATAATCAGTCCACCAACATCGGGCTCATCGTCCTCACCATCGGACTCCTCATCATGGGCATCGGGATGGCGATCACCTATTGCGGCGCACTCTACTACGCACTCGCAGTGGGCAACTCAGAAGTCGACGCGAGCGGCAAACACGAAGCAGTCATCGGACTCGGATACACCCTCGGCCCAATCTGCGGGCTCCTCGGACTCTGGTTCGCCGACGGAGACCCCGACGCATTCCGCATATGGGTGATTCTCCTTGTCGCTGCCTGCGTGATCGTATCTGGTGTACTGGCAATGCGTTTGATCCGTTCCAAGCGTTCGTGAACTCGTCCCTACCCATCAATATCCGATCTCACCCCCCAGAACTGGAAACTTTTTATCGGGTCGTTCGTACAACAGGTGTTATGCCGCCTGTGGGACATACAACGCCCGATACCGTCGATGGTGATGCTCAAACCCTGAGTTGTTCACCAACCCGATCTGGATCGGCCGAAGTACAGTGCAGCGCAACATCTGTACCGTTCTCTCTGCATGTCAGAGAAAACCAGACATATATACACCGCGATGAGCATCCGCGTATACACAACGCCCAGCCCATCGCACGATTGGAGACCGACCAGCATGATCAACATGACCAACAATCGCACCAACAAAGCATCCACCCGGTTCAACAAAGCAACCACAATCGGTGCCATCGGGATCATCGGACTCCTCACCGCCTTCTCCGGCACAACACTGGCAACCACCACCTCCAACAACTCCACCTCCAACATCAACGAACCCGCGACCCAAGTACAGTCCCAATCCCTCAACGCATCCCCAAGCTCCATCTGGGACGCTGCAATCCGAGGCGACTCCGCAACCCTCTCCAACCTGCTCGCCCCATCCAACTGGGACCAAACCACCGTCGACCCAGATCTCTACGCATCGCTCGACCTGCTGAGCAACAACATCACCAAGCGCGAAACCACCCGCCAAGAACAGATCACCGATGCAAACGATCGCCTCCTCGAGCACCTCGAAAAGTACAACGATTCCAAGTCCGGGATCGAACTCTCCAAAGCCCTCGCTGCGGGTGTTGAGCTTCAGATGCTCTACGACAACGACGACAAGTTCTTCAGTGACCCAACCATCGTCAACGCGATCAAGATGTCCGTCACCGCTGCAGAGTCCGCAGAAGCATCCGGAGACTGGATGGTCGCCCAAGAACTCTACTACCGCCTCAACGCGATCCACGACACCTCAGGACAGTTCAAAGAAAATGTATCAAGACTCTCGCGTCGTCTTGCGATGATCCGCATGTACGCACCTGAGCGCCTCTGGGAGATCCGCAACGATCGTCGAATCGCAGAAGAACTCGAACCACTCCCCGCCTACAACGCCTACGGCGACGACTTCCACGAAAAACTCCAAGGGATCAACTCCATCACCGTCCGCACCGCCATCCAACGCGCTGCAGACCAACATGTCGGACGCAAGACACGCAAGAACCCTGATGGTGTCTCCATGAACGATCTGATCCTCTCGGGGATCGACGCGATCGAAACCATGGCAACCACCACCGACCTTGCCGTGATCTTCGACGGACTCAACAACACAACCAAACGCAACCAGTTCCTCGATGTCATCAAAGCCCAGCACGCCAAGATCGCGAGCAAAGACTCCATCGCATCCGGGTACGATCTCCGCAGATCCCTCGACTCGATCCTCACCGCAGGACAGAACGCAGGAATCATGGAAAACGCCCTCCTCCACGAGTTCGGTAATGGAGCAATGTCCGCACTCGACGACTACACCGCCATCATCTGGCCCGACGAGCTTGCACGATTCAGTCGATCAACCAAAGGCGAGTTCATCGGCATCGGAGTCCAAATCCAGCTCGATGAGTTCCAGAATGTCAAAATCGTCACCCCACTCGAAGGCACACCCGCCCAGCGCGCCGGTGTCCAATCAGACGACATCATCAAAAAGATCAACGGCACCTCCGCAGTTGGTCTGGGACTCAACCAAGCAGTCGAAATCATCACCGGACCCGCAAACACCAAAGTCGTCATCGAAGTCGAACGCGAAGGCACCGACGGCAACCTGATCGAAAAAGAGTTCACCATCGTCCGCCAAAAGATCGACCTCCCAAGTGTCAAAGGATGGTCCAAGACCGGCGCAGGCGACCAAGACTGGGACTACTTCATCGACAAGGATGAAGGCATCGGGTACATCCGCCTCACCGGGTTCACCCAAGACTCCACCAAAGAGTTCGATCGTGCTGTAAGCAAAATGAAAGCAGAAGGACTCAACGCACTGATCCTCGACCTGCGTTACAACCCAGGTGGTCTCCTCGATCAAGCAGTCAGTCTCGCATCACGCTTCGTCCCAAGCGGGATGATCGTCAAAACCGTTGACTCCTCAGGGATCACCCAAACCCGCGACGAAGCAAAGTCCGTCTCCCCACGCGTCTCAGTCTCCGACATCCCCGTCGTTGTTCTGGTCAATGAAGGAAGCGCCTCCGCATCCGAGATCCTCTCAGGCGCAATCCAAGCTGCTGCACACCAAGACAAGCTCCAAGCAGTCGTCCTAGGAAACCGAAGCTTTGGCAAAGGGTCCGTCCAGAATGTCTACCTCCTCCCAGGCGCATCCGCCGCGATGAAGGTCACCACCAATTACTATAAGATCGATGCACCACGCATGATCCACAAAGTCCCAGGCGCAACCCAATGGGGAATCGACCCAGACCTGCAAGTCGACATGCTCCCAAGCCAACAAGCAGAAGCACTCATCCTCCGCAGAAGCGCCGATGTCCTCCCACTCGATGAAAACGGAGACATCATGGTCGATGCAGAAAGACCAGATCCAAACTCCTTGCTCACCAACGGCACAGACCTCCAAGTCCAAACCGCATTGGTCCTCCTCCAGTCCCAGACCAACGCAACCACCACCCGCGCGTCGATTGAGAACTAAGAGCGAGAACGAAGAGCGAGAACTGATAAACAACTCAATCAGTATTCACAGAATCTGAATCCACAAGCACCATCCCCCGGGTTGGTGCTTTTTTTCTGTCATCTCAACGCGATCATTCTGTCAATATAGGCAACCCTGCCCGCCCGATTGACACCCCATTGGCACCCTATCGACGACCAAATCCCCACTCATCTCCCAAAGAACCCCCAAAACACCCCTCAACCATTGGCACAATCTCCCCCGACTCCCTATACTCTGCGATATGCCCACCGATCAACGATGTTCGGTAGGTATCGGTATACGCGATCCCCTCCACGCACTGGTCAATCCACCACCTGCGTATGTGTTGGGGGAACGCAACTTCATGATCAAGGACGACACCATGCCCCAGGCACCCGCCGCCTCAAGTGAGCACTCAACGATGAACACCGCGAAAGCAGATTCGCCCGCCAACGGTCTCGCACCAACCGCTAAGACCGCTGACCAGCTTCCAAAGGAAGTCCTGATCAAATGGCTCTACGACATGCAGCTCATCCGTGAGTTCGAAAACCGCACCATGCAAGCCTACCAACAGGCAAAGATCGGCGGGTTCTGTCACATCTACACCGGACAGGAAGCAGTCGCCGTCGGAACAATCGGATGCACCAACGCAGACGACCCCGTCATCACCGCATACCGCGATCACGGACACGCACTCGCCCGAGGCATGACCCCGCAAGCATGCATGGCAGAAATGTTCGGTAAAACCACCGGATGCGCAAAGGGCAAAGGCGGATCAATGCACATGTTCGATCGCCCAAACTGGCTCTTCGGCGGTCACGGCATCGTCTCGGCACAAACACCAATGGGTGCAGGATTCGCATTCTCCGAAAAATACCAACTCGAAGTCATGGGCACAGGCAAAAAGAAAGTCACCCTCTGCTACATGGGTGACGGCGCGCTCGATCAAGGTGCCTTCCACGAAGCACAAAACCTCGCATCTCTCTGGGACCTCCCAGTCATCTATGTCCTCGAGAACAACGGGTACTCAATGGGCACCGCGATCAACCGCCACACCGCAAACTCCGAGAACCTCATCGATCGCGCCAAAGGGTACGGCATCCGTGCTGCCAAGATCGACGGGCTCGACATCATGAACATCTACAACGAGTTCAAACCCATTGTGGACGAATGCCGCGAAACCTCGCGTCCTGCATTCATCGACCTCAAGACCTACCGCTACCAGGGTCACTCCATGTCCGACCCACAGAAGTACCGCACCAAAGACGAAGTCGATCAGTACAAAGACCAAGACTCCATCGCCAAGCTCTGCTCAGACCTGATGAACATGGGTCACATCGACGAAGCAGGCTGGAAGTCCATGCGAAAAGAAATCGCAGACATCGTCCGTGCATCCGTAGAACACGCAGAGAGCGCCCCGATCCCAGAATCAAGCGAACTCTACACCGATGTCTTCGCCAACCCCCAAAAGAACCTCTCCCCCACCGCAACCTACACCCACGGCACAAAGAACCCGTTGATGTAAGTTGATGTAAACTGCAGATGTAAACACCGGCAACCATGAACTCCCTCGGCCCAATCATTTTCCTCGCACTCGCCTTCGGATTCACACTCGCCACTCGCGTCGTCATCTTGATCATCCTCCGATCAGGTGAAACATCCAGAACTCCCCACACCCAAGGCACACCGCCAACGGTGATCCCAAGCGACCTGTTCAAGAACCCACCCAAAGACCAGCACCCATGAACATCATCACGCGCATCATCTTTGGATTCCTCATCACATTCTCCGCAACAGGATGCGCATCGAATCAGCACGCCATGAATACTTCAAACACGAACAGTTCGATCGAGTTGCTCTACTTTGATGGTTGCCCAAACACGCCACCATTCCTCGAATCTCTGTCCGCTGCAACAACCAAGATCAACACCTCATTCGTCTCCGTCGATCTCATGGCACTCCCTGAATCCGACATCCGCCGAGGCTACGGCTCGCCAACCATACTCGTCAACGGGCATGACCTCTTCGATATGCCAAAACCCAAATCACCAACCATGAGTTGCCGAATCTACCCCGGCGGCCTCCCCAACACAGATTCCCTCATCGCCAAACTCAGCGAGATTACACCATGACCACATTGCCCATGATTGATACACAAATCCACCCCGCAGTCGATAACCCAGAACTCCCAGAGTTCCTCCCAAACGACCAGCTCCCACCATTCGAGGGTGATCGCATCATCCAATACCGCGAAGCACTCCGCGAAGCAATGTCCGAAGAAATGCGCAAAGACAAACGCGTATTCCTCTGCGGCGAAGAAGTCGCACAGTACAACGGCGCATACAAAATCTCCCAAGGCATGCTCGATGAGTTCGGACCAAAGCGAATCATCGACACCCCAATCTCCGAGAACGGATTCGCCGGGATGGCCATCGCTGCCGCGATGACCGGACTCCGCCCAATCGTTGAGTTCATGTCCTGGTCATTCTCCTTCGTCGCTGCGGACCCAATCCTCAACAACGCACCCAAAATGCTCTACATGTCCGGTGGACAGTTCGGTTGCCCGATCGTCTTCCGAGGAAACGACGGCGCAGGTGGTCAGCTCGCCTCAACCCATAGCTGGTGTGTCGAAGCGCTCTACGCCAATGTCCCAGGTCTCAAGATGGCAATCCCGTCGAACCCATACGACGCCAAGGGCTTGCTCAAAACCGCAATCCTCGATCCAGACCCGGTCTTCTTCATGGAGTCCGAACGCATGCTCGGCGACAAAGCACATGTCCCCGAAGAAGAATACTACATCCCCTTCGGGCAAGCAAGACTCGCACGCGAAGGCGACGCCATCACCCTCGTCAGTTTCGGACGCCCCGTCAACTTCTGTCTTGAAGCAGCAGAGACCCTCGCTGCAGAAGGCATCGAAGTCGATGTCCTCGACATGCGAACCATCCGTCCATTGGATATCGAATCCATCATCGAACGTGTCAAGGTCACCAACAAGGTCCTCGTCGTCGATCAATCCTGGCCCTTCGCCTCGATCGCATCAGAAGTGATGGCCCAGATCTGCGAACGCTGCTTCGACTGGCTCGACTCTGCCCCCGCAAGGCTCAACACCGCCGATGTCCCAACGCCTTACGCCAAAGGCTTAGAATACGAATACCTCCCCAACCCAGAACGAATCGTCGATGCTGTCCGCAGCATGGTCAATGCATAAACTGTTGATCCGCACCCATTGATTACACACCGATCGCTCACCGTTTGCCAACCGTCTGAAGGATTCTGAATATGGCCATCAACATCACCATGCCCCGCCTGTCTGACACCATGGAACAAGGCACCGTCGTCAAATGGCATGTCAATGCCGGCGACACCGTCTCCGCAGGAGATGTCATCGCAGACATCGAAACCGACAAAGCAACCATGGAACTCGAATCATTCGATGACGGCATCGTCGCAAACATCTCCATCGAAGAAGGCAAAGCAATCAATGTCGGGGAAACAATCATCGTCCTCGCAGAAGACGGCGAATCAACAGAAGACGCCATCGCTTCCGCAGGCGCTTCCGCACCCGCTGCTGCACAGAACGGCGGATCAGACACCGCATCACCATCCGCAACCGCGATCGCAGAACCACCCGCATCCAACACAGGATCAGGCACAGGATCAAGTTCAGGTTCAGGCGAACGCATCTTCGTCTCCCCACTCGCCCGCAAGATCGCAAACGAAAACAACATCGACCTCGCATCCCTCACCGGCACCGGACCCTCAGGCAGGATCACCAAGAAAGATGTAGAGTCCGCAATGGAAAGCGGCGCCGAAACATCGACACCCGCACCTGCCCAATCAACCCAACCCGCCGCATCAGCGCCAACCCCTGCACAAGCACCAGCGCCGATGCCCGCACCACTCCCCGCAGTCGGTGCCGCCCTCGAATCCAAAACCGTCCCGCTCAACACCATGCGTTCGGTCATCGCCAAACGCCTGGTTGAGTCCAAGACCACCATCCCGCACTACCAGGTCACCCTCAGCGCCCGGATGGATTCACTCAACGCACTCCGCACTGAACTCAACGAACAGCTCGCCCCCCAAGGCGTCAAGCTCTCCGTCAATGACTTCATCGTCCGTGCATGTGCAATCGCCATGCACCAACACCCATTCATCAACTCATCATGGGTCGATCAAGGTCCCGCAATCCAACTCCACGGCCATGTCAACATCGGGGTCGCCATCTCCCTCCCACCTGAAAAAGGCGGAGGCTTAGTCGTCGCATCAATCAACAACGCAGACCAAACCGGTTTGCGTCAGATCTCCGCAGAAACCAAACGCCTCGCGATCAAAGCACGCGAAAAGGGTCTCTCCCCCGCAGAGCTTTCAGGTTCAACCTTCACCATCTCGAATCTCGGGATGTTCGGAGTCGAACACTTCACCGCGATCATCAACCCACCCAACGCTGCGATCCTCGCCGTGGGCAAAGCAATCGACAAACCATTCGTCGAGTACGACGCCAACGGCGATCCAGAACTGGTTATCGGATCAGAAATGTCCATGACCATCTCATCGGATCACCGCATCATCGACGGCGCAATGGCCGCTGCATACCTCAAAACAGTCAAAGAACTGCTCGAATCACCCGCATCATTGCTCGTCTAGCACTTCTCATCTGCGGTAGCACAGGCGCCCTCCCCGTGCCTTCCAGCATACCGGTGGCACAGGCGTCCCGCCTGTGGTCTTCATCTAACAACCACAGGCGGGACGCCCGTACCACCGGTCTCTGTCGTTTTCAGCATCAGCTCCAGACCCGCCCCCCAACCGGAATAAACTTTCCATGGGACTGGTTCTACCAGTCCCATGTTTGCATCCATACCATCTGATATGTCATCATCCCACGACCATGACAACCAGCCCCAGTTCTTGATCGGCCCTGACATGCCGACCGGTCAACAAACTGATCCTGCGTCCCTGCTCAACGAAGCACGCGAGCGGATTCATGACGAGGACGCAAAGAACAACGAAACCGTCAAGCTCGCCCGTCGATTGTTCATCGCGATGATCTTGGTCGCCCTCCTCGGGATTATCTTCTACATCGTCCTCCCCTACTACGGCATCCGCCTCTCCCCAACCGTCCCCATCCTGAGCTTCCTCGCCATCCTTGCAGGAACAGTCCTGAGCGCAATGGAAGAACACCGCGATCTCAACAACACCAACAATGCAGACTGGGACGACGATTCAACTTCATGCAACAACGAAGGCTGCGCCACCGGCATGTGCCCCGGTCCAAGACCACTCCGCATGTTCAGGGATCAACCCAAAAAAGATCGCTAAAAGCACCAGTGCACAATTGCGTGTCAGATTCAGAACATCACAATATAAACCACCGCAATAAACACAAGCACAATGAACAACACCGATGATCGGATGATGATCCGCTCTGTCCGCCCAAGCGATTGTCGCACCCGTTGATCGTGCTCAGGGTTATCACCAACAAGCCGAACGCTGACCACAAAGCTCATCGCATACCCACACTCCGGGCACACGATCGCACGCTGCTCATCAATCGGCACCCCATCAAGCACATACCGACACCGACCACAAAGATACTGCTTGTTCTCACGCGCCTGTTCAATAATATCTAAATGAGCATCACGCATTGATGAAAACCACCGCCATCCAACGCATTTGTGTGTGATATCCTGTTCTCTCAAACGGTGCATCTTTCAAAAACATCAACAACATTCGCCTACCCCTGATCTGTGAACTCTTCTACCAGAGTTGATCGCTTGATTCATGGTCTCCGTCCATTATGCTCAACAAGGGTCCAAGACCATGTCTCTAAACGATCTGCATTTCCCTCCGCACTGGTTGCTTCAAAGAAACGCTCTACGAAAACACTCGCGGGGAAATCACTTGATGGATTGAAGCGTGCAATGACTTCGTCATGCAAATCAACCGAGTATTCAAGCGGGCTCAGTTCGCTCATATCTATTGCCATCAGCACCGACACACTTTTCATATACGATTCAATAGCATGCTCAAGTTGTTCATTCTCAAATCGTGTGGACATTTCCCATAACATATGCTCTTGCTTCTGATCAAGCTCTAAACGCACCCTCAAAGTCGCAGGAAGCAACTCTCCCCATTGACTCGCAAGCTCTGTTTCCATCACACGCTCTACTCCAGCTTCGAGCTCCCATCCCATGCACAAAAAGAAAAGCTGAATCGGTTTTAAGTACATACTCTCAGAAAATGTTCTATCCCGAAACATCTTTAAGATCGGCTCACGATCAGCAAGTGAATAACCACGCATGTCTGCAACTAAGTTTGCAGTTTGTATTCCAACCTCATAAAGTTCGTCTGCGTTCACAAGTTCAATAGTCTCAAAGTCACGAGATACCCGCACGATGTTGGCAACCCGTGCAATCCGAGACAAGCGTGCACCAAAGGAGTTATCATCTGCAGGAAACTCTGCCATCTGCAGCGTCCAACTTATCAAATACCCGCTCTCGTCTTCCTCAAGAACCGCGATCTTGAGGTTCACAGCTGGATCAGCTATCTGGGATGCCCCATTGATAAACTTCCCCTTTATATAGCTGTAAACATAAGAATCTCCAGCTTGAAGACTGTTGTTCGTGTCGAGATACCCATCCTTATCAAAATGAAAAAGTTGCTTTTTCGCATCCGTACTTTGTGTGACTTTATCTCCATCAGTTGATGAAGAACCACAACCCCAAAGTATCACACAACAAACAAGACAAACTGTTCCAGCAAATAGACGAACCATCGATCACCCGCGTTCTGCACGCTTGCGCTTGAGCTCCGCATCAATAAACTGATCGAGCTCACCACGATCAAGCACCGTTGTTGGGTTGGCTTCCACATTCGTGCGGTGATCCTTCACCCGGTTGTCATAGAGCACATAACTGCGAATTTGTGCGCCCCACCCGCGATGTTCAATCTTGCCGCCTGATGCTTCAGTGATGTCCGCTGCGCGTTTGTCTTCTGCAATCTGCTCGAGCTTCGCAGTCAGAATCTCCATCGCCTGTCGACGGTTCTGTTGCTGCTCACGATGGGTGGACGCGAGGATCATGATCCCCGTCGGCTTATGCACCAATCGCACCGCAGACGCGACCTTGTTCACATTCTGCCCACCAGGACCAGATGCCCGCGCAAAGCAGGTGATCTCAAGATCGCCGTCCGGGATATTGAGTTCTGTTTCTTCGAGTTCAGGGATCACATCCACCGTCGCAAAGCTCGTCTGGCGTTTGCCCTGCGAGTTGAAAGGCGACACCCGCGCCAAACGGTGCGTCCCACGCTCGCAACACAGATACCCAAACGCGTAAGGCCCCTGCACATGGAGCGTGACCGAATCGAGCCCGACCTCCGAACCATACGATTTTTCAACCTCTTCGATCTTCCATCCCTGATTCTCAAAGTAATACAGGTACATCCGGAAGAGCATCTCGCACCAGTCGTTCGCCTCGGTGCCGCCGTCGCCTGCGGAGATGGTAAAGAAACAGTCCTTGGTGTCGTGCTTCCCTGAGAGCAACGATTGCGTCTCGATCTTGCCCATGCGCGCTGTCAACTTGAAGAGTTGCTCGTCTGCTTCTTCGAGCAGCTCCGCATCATCATCCTCTCGGCTCATCTCATACGCAAGCTTGGCATCCTCAAACTCTTCATACAGCGCCTTGATCGGATCAGTCTGTGCTTTGATCAGTTTGAGCTTGGAGATGATCTTCTTGGCTTCTTCCTGGCTATCCCAGAAATCCGCCTCACCCATCATCCCTTCAAGTTCTGCGAGCTTGGTTCGTTTGTTTTCATAGTCAAAGAGACTCACGGATTGTTAAGATCCGCGCCTCAAGCTCGCTAATCACATTGTGATGTGCTTCAAAATGCATGCCTACTCCTCTGGGCTCTGAAAATGCCCGATCAACTTGGTGCCAACTCTAGCATCCCAACGCCAACTTTGCCCGTACAATAGAAGGAATGATCGCAACACTCCTCCAATCCGCCGTCCTCTCAATCAGCTCGTGCGCCTGGTGCATGATCGCCCAGACCAACGCAGGCGCGATCCCCAAGGAAGCCTACCGCCGAGCATCATCACTCACCATGATGTTCGCAATCCTGAGCATCCTGCTCATCATGATCTTGGCATTCGTGGTCATCACCCGCAGAAGCAAACGCCGAAAAGACGCCCAGCCCAAACCCGTCTCCACCGAGCACATCGACGCATGGGCAGAAGCCGGCCGCCGACTCGACGATTCCTTCATCGAGCTCGACATCGACGATGACGATTAACAAATCGCTCAAAATCTACACTCAGTTTCTAAAACTCAATCCAATGACTCAATCCATGATTGCGCATTGGCGTGACCCAGTGTCTTCGCTTTAGTTGCCCAAGCAATCGCGTCCGCCCGTTCGCCCGCCCGTTCGAGCCACAACGCGACATCAAACGCGAGTTTTCCATCATTGGGATTCTTCTTCGCAACATCAATCAGCCGCGACGCCGCATCTCCAGGCCGCCCGAGCATGCCATAGCACTCCGCGAGTATCATCGCCGCTTCCACCACTTCGAGCTGATCCTCAGGCAACGCCGTCATCAGGTTGATTGCTTCTTCAGGTTTGCGATCCCGCTTGAGCACCCGCGCCTCCTGAAGCACCCACCCAAGCGAATCAGGATCAATCGCTCGTGCTTTGCGGATCTGATCGAGCGCAATGTTGAGCTTGTTCTCCCGAAGTGCAATCTCTGAACGCATCGCAAAGATCCGTGCATTCTCAGGCGCGAGCTTGCCCGCGATCGCCAGATTGATCTTCGCATTGACCAACTGATTCATCTTGATCTGGATCGCTGCCAGGAACACAGGTGTATCCGGGTTCGTCGGGTCCATCCCCATCGACTTGGAGTAATGTATCTCCGCAAGTTCGAGCTTATCAAGCATATTGGCAAGTGTGCCCGCGGTGAACTCCGCGACCGCAGTGCTCGGACCGATCTCGATCCCCGCAATGTACTGCCCGTACGCATCGCTATGCCGATTCTCGATCATGTACAGATCACCGAGCGCGAACCGGAGTTCCTGATCCCCCGCATACTGCGCCACCGCGTGCTCAAGCACCGTGAGCGCCTGCCCGTTCTGATTGTTCCGCACATACACCTGCACCGCGCCCAAGATCTCCTCGATCGAATCCGTCGCTGCGATACTGACCTGATTCCCATCCATCGGATCGACCAATCCCACATCAGACGGGTTCTGGGTCTGTCCCGACTGAGGACCTTGGATCAAACTCCAGAGCGCATACCCCGCGACCGCTGCAGCACACAACGCCCCGATCACCATCAGAATCCCAACGAGTTGAGCATTCCCCCCCCGATAGGCATAAGAACGGGTCGGATTCTTCATGTTTGATCGATCTTCCATACACACACGATATCGGCTCCGCGTACACTTGTTGCTCAACGAATCATGATTTATGCATGCGATAACCAAGGATGATGCAATGCCCACCGATGCTGCCAAAGAACCTATGAGCAAGTCCTACGCCCCAAGCGACCATGAATCCCGAATCTGGGACAAATGGATGGCATCGGGCGCGTTCCACGCCGACCCATCGCGTGTGCTCTCTAGTGAAGCCCAACCCTACACCATCCTCATCCCCCCGCCCAATGTCACCGCTGCCCTCCACCTCGGACACGCGCTCAACAACTCCATCCAGGACATCCTTATCCGCGCCCATCGCATGAAGGGATACGAAACCCTCTGGATGCCAGGCACCGACCACGCTGGGATCGCGACCCAGACCATGGTCGACAAAAAGCTCAAAGAAGCAGGCAAACCCGGGATCGCGGACTACAAAAAGATGGAACTCGAAGGCAAGCCCGGGCGCGAGGAGTTCCTCAAGCTCGTCCACGATTTCAAAGACGAATACGAAGCACGCATCACCGATCAACTCCAAAAAATGGGATGCTCATGCGACTGGGACCGCCAGCGGTTCACCATGGACGACATCTGCGCCCGTGCTGTGCGTGAAGCATTCTTCCAACTCTTCAAAGACGGACTCATCTATCGCGGCAAGCGCCTGGTCAACTGGGACCCCGTCACCCAAACCGCGCTCGCCGACGACGAAGTCGAGATGGAAGATGTCGAAGGATTCTTCTGGTACATGAAGTACCCCGTTGTCGATGCATCTGGCAACGAAACCGGTGAGTTCGTCACCGTCGCGACCACCCGCCCCGAAACATTCCTCGGGGATACCGGCGTCGCGGTCAATCCAGACGATCCAAAGCACAAAAAATTCATCGGCCAACGCGTCAAGCTCCCCTTCGTCAACCGCATCATCCCCATCATCGGTGATGACTATGTCGTCATGGCTGATCCCAACAGCTCAGACTCCAAAGCGCAGTACGCATCGGGTTTCCTCAAAGTCACCCCCGCGCATGATCCCAATGACTGGATGATCGGGCAACGCCACGATCTCGAAGTCATCAACATCATGGCTCCCGACGCATCCATCTCCGACACGCACGGGTGGGAAGATGTCGGCGACGCACAACAGTTCGTCGGGCTCTCCCGCGAGGACGCACGCATCGCGATCGAAAAAGCATTCGACGACGCAGGTTTACTCGAAGCAAAGAAACCCTATTCCCATGCTGTCGGTCATTCCTACCGGAGTCACGCCGCGATCGAACCGTACCTCTCCGATCAATGGTACTGCAAAGTCTCCGACGACAAACTCCGAGGCAACGCCCAACGCGCTGTCCGTCCAGATCAACGCACCGAAAAATCAATCAAGGATTGGCCCGAGTCCCGACCAAAGATGGTCGCCGAAAATTCAACCGACGGCTCCATGTCCTTCTTCCCCGCCCGATACACCAAAACCTACGAAACTTGGCACGACAACCTGCGAGATTGGTGCATCAGTCGCCAGCTCTGGTGGGGACACCGGATTCCAGTGTGGCATAAGCGATATGACCTAACAACAGATGAAGCATTAGATCTATGCGCAAGTGAAGTAGATGAGGTAATGGAAACTTATTGGCCTGATCAATTCTGTATTGTGAAGAATGCTGAAACTGGGGCAGATATCTCATTGAAGGAACTCTTTATTCCAACAGGAAAGAACAGCACTCAAATATTGAGAGAAGGTGTTGTGGATGTCTATATATGTGATATTCGAGAAAATGCTTCATGCTGGGAAAATGATGGGTTTAAGCAAGACCCCGATGTCCTCGACACCTGGTTCTCCTCCGCGCTCTGGCCGCTCTCCACAATGGGTTGGCCAGACGCAGCTGCTGCCAAAGATTCATCGGGCATCGAGGACTTCGAGTCCATGCTCTCCGCCTTCAACCCAACCTCCCTCCTCACCACCGCGCGTGAGATCATCACCCTCTGGGTATCGCGGATGGCGATGTTCAACCGGTACTTCCTTGGTGAAAACGAACAACCCGGCAAAGCACCGTTCAAAGATGTCTTCATCCATGCAATGATCCAGGACGGCGAAGGACGCAAGATGTCCAAGTCTCTGGGTAACGGCGTAGACCCCCTCGACATCATCCACTCCCACGGCGCCGACGCGATGCGATTCACGCTCTGCCAGATGACCACGCAGACCCAAGATGTCCGCATGCCCGTCGAGCACGACAAATCCACCGGCAAGAACACCTCGCCCAAGTTCGATCTCGGACGCAACCTGTGCAACAAGCTCTGGAATGCGGCCAAGTTCTCGATGATGATGCTCGAAAAGAACCCGATTGAGCCGGGGATGCCCATCGATCCTCAAGAGCTGACACTCATCGACCGGTGGATGCTCTCGCGCGTGGTTGATGCGACCAACAAGATCAACACCGCCCAGCGGAGTTACATGTTCAAGGACTACGCCGACACGATCTACGATCTGTTCTGGCGCGACTTCTGTGACTGGTACCTTGAATCCATCAAACCAACCATCGCCGACAACCCGAACCAACGCGCGGTGCTGCGTCTGGTGTTTGAAGCAATCATCCGTCTCATGCACCCGGTGATGCCCTTCATCACCGAGACCCTCTCCGAACGCTTCGCCGACATCCCGATGCGAGAAATCACCGGGTTCAACTTCGCACAAACCCGCACCAACGAAACCCTCTGCCAATCCGGTTGGCCTGAACCCATCGACGAACTCCGCGATGAAGTCGCAGAAGACGCCTACGAGCGTGTGCGTTCATTGGTCTCCACCATCCGCGAGATCCGTGCCCAGTCCCAGGTCGCGCCCAAACGCAAGATCGTTTTGCACGCAACGGGTTCACTCGCCGATGACATCACGCGATGGTCACCTTTGGTTGAGACACTCGCAGGAGTCGAATCCATCACCGCAGATTCGCCAGATGGTCAAGCTGCGAGCTTCACCTTCGAGGGCGCGGAGTACCAACTCTCGAACCTTGCCGACGCACTCGACGAGGGCGCGGAAAAAGATCGACTCGAAAAGGAACTCGCAACGATCGAGAAATCCATCAAAGGCATCGAGGGACGACTCGCAAACCCAGGGTACACTGACAAAGCCCCCGCCCATCTCGTTCAACAGACCCGCGATCAGCTCGCAGGTCTTGAAAAAGATCGGGACGCGACCAAGTCCGCGCTGGAAAAACTCGGATGATCCGTTGTTCACTCGCTCTCGGTGGTGTTCTTACCCTGCTCGCAGGGTGCGGTTCTGCGCCGACGCGTCAGATTGAACCAGCGACCAATCCCGTCGCCGACCTTGGTCGGTTCGTTGCGGATCGTCAACCCTGGACATTCAAAGGCGACAAGGGTTGGGCATACTACACCCCCAACTCGATCATCCGCACCACCTCCACCGATCGCAAGATCCTCGAACGCCTGCCCCCGTTCATCGAACTCTCGATCCTCCACTACCAGAGTGATCTGACCCGATTGCCCAAACCCACCGAACCGATCGAGACCTACTTCTTCGAGACACGCAACCAATGGGAAACCCTGACCCGCTCACTCATGGGCGATCACGCGGGTGTCTACCTCTCCATCGAACGCGGCGGATACTCCGCAAAGCAGATCGGTGTCTTTTACAACATCGGTCCAAAGGACTCCTTCGTCATCTGCGCCCACGAGGGTTGGCACCAGTACAGCCACTCAACTTTCAAAGACCCCATGCCGGTCTGGCTCGATGAAGGCGTCGCTTGCATGATGGAAGGGTTCCGCTGGGACGAGCAGTTCCCAGATCACCCAAGGTTCTTGCCTTGGGCAAACATCGAACGCTTTGACCAACTCCGCGATGCTTACAACGCAGATACCCTGATGCCGATTCATTCCTTGCTCACTGTGCGCCCGCAAGACCTGATCAACGCCTCGACAGGCAAACCCACCGCACTCACCTACTACGCGCAGGTCTGGGCGCTGATCCATTTCCTCAATGAAGGCGAAGACGGACAGTATCAATCCGCGCTCCATCAAATCCTCAAAGACGCCGCGGATGGCACCCTGCGCTCCAAACTCCCACCCGTCGCGCTACGTGAGTTCAACACACGGCGCACTGGACCGACCACCCTGCTCAACTACCTCCCAGAGGGCACAACCCTCCGTCAACTGGATCTTGAATACCAACGGTTCATCGCACAGATTATTCGTGTGAGCGCACGCAACCGGATCGTCATGGGACAATCCCCGATCAACCAATAACACAACAAGATTCTAAACAGGATGAAAAAAACACCCGAGCTTTCACTCGGGTGCATTTGAATCTATTTTACATACATATAACTCAGCGGCGACGACGCAATGCGACGAGCCCACCCAGACCGAGCAATGCTGCGGAACCTGGTGCTGGTACGATCGTGTACGATGCGTATGTACCTGATGATGATTGGTTTGCCCATTCATCAGTTGCGAAATCTGCACGGCTCAGGTGATCGACACCTGGATCGAAACCACCACCGGTGGATGCAACATCAAACAAGAACGAGTCACCAACTGAAAGACCAAGCGCTGCGAGCGAAACAGCGATCCGCTGAGTGCCTGCTGCGTGATTGGAGTCATCGCCTTGGATTTCTGTGCCCGCGAGGTATGTCGCGTCAGTCATGCTCCATGCTGAACCGTCCCATGCGTGGAGTTCGCCACCAGCGCCTGAACCACCATCGTCGGCCCATGAACCAACAAAGTCAGTCATGCCTGAACCCCAATCAATGTTACGGCCCCAAGCACCTGTGCTTGTTCCTGTAACACGACCAGTGTCCATACCGATGAGGTACTTGCCCCATGAGGTCACATCAAGATCACCCACAACGGTAATGTCAAAGTACACAAAGCTTGCGTCGTTGGTGACTTCTACCGTAGCGATATCGAGATGGTCGAATCCTTGTTGGAAGAAGAAGTCATGCATGTCGCCGCCGGAGACATGCCAACCTGTGTTGTCATTGTAAACATCTGCTTGAGCGGCACCTGCGATCATCGCGAGCGCTGCTACTGTCATTATTGATTTCCGCATCTCGGTTCTCCATTTTGAGTCACATGTGTGTGAATTGCGAATGTTCTCTCTCACACGCCCCACAGAATGGGCCTTGCGTGCTTGGAAAGGATACACGAAACTTGTTTCTACAACAATCAATTCTGGGGTGATTTCCACAATTTTAGTCGAATTTCAGGACGAAATTCCACGAAAGGACACCTGTTCGTATTTTATTCGACTGCGACTGCCATCTCCGTAGGAAGATCACTGGGCACACCAAGATACGGAAGCGCCTCCTCAACAACCCGCCGAACGACCGGTCCTGCGACCCATGAACCATAATGATGGTTCTTGGCAACTCGATCTGGTCCAATGTCATCAATCACGACAAGCACCACAATCTGAGGATCGTTTGCCGGTGCGGCAACGATAAAACTGGAATGATGCTGCTTCTCGTAATACCCCTTGGTCCCGGTGGGACGCTTCATTCCTGGAGGTGCAACCATCGCGATCTGTGATGTACCCGATTTCCCAAACATCGAGTACTTGGGTTCTGGTTCATCAGGATATTGACGCGCCATACTCGCGTCCATCCGTTTGGCAACCTCACCCATTGGTTTGATGGTCCGTAGCGCCGCTTCCGAAGAGAACACCCGCTGGACAATGATGTCATCGCCCGTCATCCCAGGCTTGGTCGGATCGCCACTGGCAGTCAATCGAACCTGCGGGAGTGTCCCTGCCATGTCGCCGTGTCGAGCAAACACCGAGAACGCGCGAACCATCTGGATCGGTGTGACCGCGACCTCATATCCCATACCAACAGAAGTCTGCGTGAAGTCCGACCAGTTCTTTTCAGAAGTAACGATCCCGCTTGACTCCCCCGCCAACCCAATACCGGTTGGTTTTCCGAACCCGAGAGATTTCACCATTGATCGCAACTCTTGGTGCTCAAGACGCGAGGTTGCCATATACATACCAATGTTCGATGAATACTTAATCACCGCGTCCCAGTTATCCAAATCAGGGTAGGTGTATACATCCGTCACCCACCGATTCGCGTACTCGACGCGCCGTGATTTCTCTTTGATATCAAGCACTTCATCATCGGGAAGCAATCCCTTGGTCTTCGCCAAGGTCCACGCAAAGGGCTTGAAGGTCGAACCCGGTTCGTACACATCCTGCAAGCACCGGTTGTATGCAAGCGCAGGTTCCAACTCACGATTGGGATCATCACGCAACACCTTATATCTTGGTTGATCCTTTACCTCAGGCATCCGGGCACGCGGGAGTTCTGATTCTGGGTCCCACCATTCAACCGTCTGCAGGTTTGGAATCTCACGCAACACATCCGTCATCGCAAGAATCTCGCCTGTGTGTGGGTTGAGCACGATCGCCCGCCCCCCCGCAGCGTCTGCCTGTTCAACCCCGCGCACAAGTTGTTCATACACAATCCGTTGAAGCTCAAGATCAATACTCAATCGAACATCTTGCCCTTTGTCACTATCAACCCATGCGCCCCGCTGTACCCATAACGGACGCCCTTTCGCATCACGGATGTAAGTCAACGATCCATCAATCCCGCGGAGCATCGAATCAAACATCTTCTCCGCGCCGAGCACACCGATGCGTTCGGATTCGCCTTCAACGATCCCGATTTTGCCGATGACTGATCCAAGCAGGGAACCGCCTGCAACTTCGCGCACAGGTGTATGTTCAAGGGTGACTCCAGGGAGTTTGCCCGCCTTTTTCAGTTCCCTGATCTTCTTGGTCTGCTCCTGATCGAGCACCGATCCCATCGGTAGATACCGCGAGAGTTTGGCAGTCGGCTTTGGCGACTCTGCCCCTTGCAGGGTTGCCAATCCTCCAGTGACCACCTTGGAAGCAGACGCATCGGATCCTGATGCCAAACTCCCCCTGATCTCCTCGTTCCGCACCATTCTCTGGATCAATCGACCCGCGATCTGATCCACAGGCATATCGATCACACCCGAAAGCCCAACGATCACCCGATCAATCGCTGCGGGATCTTTCTTCATCGCCAGATCGAGCCCGACAGGATCGACGATCACCCGATACCCAACGCGCGAAGTCGCCAGAATCCGTCCACGCCGATCGAGCAGATCCCCGCGCACGGAGTTGAGTTTCTCTGATGTTTGTCTCGCCGCGATAAACCCTTCGAGCTTTTCACTGGGCGCGACCTGCAACTGGATCACCCGTCCGATGACAATCGCCAATCCTAAAAGCGTGCCAATCCGGAGCATCCAAGCAATCCGTGTGCTCCGCGCCTCTCCATTTGATTCTACAGGCTCAGAACCCATCAGCGCATCGCGTTCATCATGCATCGAAAATCTCCATCCTTTGCTCAGATTCTAAGGGCACCATCGTATTTTCATACCTGGTCAGAATCAATTCGTGCGGATAATCACACGGGATCCATCGTTGAGTATCCAAATATGCTCATCGTCATTGGGTGTTTCAATCAGGTCTTCAGGAATCCGATCCCGCTCGACTTCTGACTCAGCCTCTGAATGCATATCTGCATACACCTCAGAGTAGACAACCGTTGGTTCGATGTACTGCTCAACCTGTTGACCATCATGCTTGAGCATTGCGAGATTCTGGACCGCGTGCTGATAGCGTTGCCCATCTTTGAGCAGTGCTGCAACCCGATCGGGGGTTGATGCTTGTGCGATCTTCGCACGCAACTCGCCGGCTTGTTCTTCGAGTTGTCGAATCCGATGCCGAGCTTCTGCCATCTCATGCGCAGCTTGCAACCTGGATTGACGCACCGAGAGCAACCCTACGCCGCTGCTGCCGCAGACCAGAATCAATACCACAAGCTTGATGAACACCATCATTCTCCAATACCCCGATCAGGGATATACCTATCTCGTTTACTTTGCAGGAACCTTGAGCGTCATCCCGACACGAATATCATTCGCATCATCGAGGTTGTTGAGTTGAACAAACTCATCAACCCGCTTGGATGTCCCCAAAAGCTTCATCGAAACCTGTCCGAGCGTATCACCAGACACAACGGTGTAGGTCTTACCCGACGATGCGGGCTCGGACGCGTTGCGTGTGTTGTTTGATTGCTTCGCGCCTGATTTGGCATCCCCGGGGAGTTTAAGCGTCATCCCGATCTTGAGGATCGCATCTGGACCAAGGACATTGGCATTGAGCTCATGGATCTGTGTCCATCGTTCGCCATTGCCGAGCTGACGCCGAGCGATTGCGATGAGCGTATCACCCGCAACAACCTTGTACGACGCATACTGATCCGCATTGCGTGTGTTTGGCAACACCTGCGCAGGCGGAGTCGATCCGGTGTCTGACCCAATCTTTGCGCTCGGAATCTGTGTATTCTGAACGCGATTGCGTGCCTCATTGAATGCACGATCAATCAACGAGTTTCCACCGGTGCTTGCAGGAGTCTGCGAGGTTCGGCTGTTGGAAATCATCACCGGATTCTGGGATGAGTCTGGGGTTGAGTTCCGTGTTGGTTGTTGTGTTTCTTCGGATGCAAACTGATTCCCACGAAACACCCCGCCGGCGGGTTGGGATTCTCGGGCGCCCAGATCCGTGATCGGCGCAACGATACCCGTGTCTTCAGGCTGTTGAATATCGAGTGCCATGGTGCTCGCCTGCGAAAAATGATCACTGACCAATACGCCGACGACGAGTACGAGAACGAATCCGATGATAAGGGCAAGCTTGCTTTCTCTGGTCACGATCGCTTCCTTGCGGGTGAGAGGATATGAAAACTGAAGATATCAAACACACAGACCTGCCCAGCGTCGATCCCTGACCCAAAGCAATAACACAATCTGAATCTATCCGTTCGCGTCTCCACGAATCGAACGACATCCCCGCAGCTTGGCGGACCTCGCCCGCGGGTTCGACGCGATCTCGGCATCACTGCCGGTGACCACGCCTCGGGTGATCGGCTTGATCCATCCCGACTTCCCCCACTCCGCGAACGCCCGTTTGACAGGACGATCTTCGAGCGAATGAAACGCGATGATCGCGATCCGCGCGTCTTGACCGATCCAGCTCGCTTCGCTTCCGTTCCCTGCTTGGGACTGTTTCCGGAGCGCGATCCCCATGACCCGGAGCAGCGCATCTAAGCTGCCCAACTCGTCATTGACCGCGATCCGCAACGCTTGGAAGGTTTTCGTTGCTGGATGAATCGAACCGCGAGGCCCGCGACTTACTGAACGCACAATCTCAGCAAGCCGATCTGTTGTTTTGATCGGCTCAACTGCTCTGGCTTCAACAAGTTTTGATGCGATCCTTCTCGCTGATTTTTCTTCCCCGAAGCGCCAGATAATGTCTGCTAAATCCCCCTCAGGGAGCGTATTGACCAGTTCTTCTGCCGTGATCGGCATCGATTGATCCATCCGCATATCTAATGGACCAGAAAAACGAAAACTTAATCCCCGTTCTGGGTTGTCGACCTGCGTGCTTGCGAATCCCAGATCCGCTAAAACCATGTCCGCAGCGATCTCCATTGCACGCAACTTGGCAGGCAGATCCGCAAAGTTCCCCCGGATCGCATGCACATTGGCAGATTCAGGATCATCAGGGCACAAAGCGCTGGCGACATGCGCCTTGGCGCGATCAAGATTCCCCTGATCCAAGTCATTGAGCACCACGGTGCCCGTCGGTCCAAGCTTCTGCGCAATCATCCCCGCGTGTCCGCCCAAACCGGCGGTGCAATCAACAAAAATCTGCCCCGGTTGCGGATCGAGCAGTTCAACCACCTCATTGGGCAGCACCGGAATATGGTTCAGTTCATCAGGCATACGGGAGGATAGCCCCGCATCATCCCCCTATCCTCACTCGTGAACGAACCAGATGCTCAACCTGTGCCAAACCCGATCCCACAATCATTGGTCATCACCACTGTCCATAAAGAATCCGATGTCCCCCAGATCATCTACGGCTTATCAATCCGAGGTGTCCGCGCCAAAGCGGTCTACAACGAGCACAAAGAAGGTGATCGGTTCCAGATCGTTCATGACTCCCCCAATCCCTCCCCGATCCATATCCAAATCGCTCAAGAATCAGTTGACGGCATCTGGGATGCAATTCTTGAAGAATACCCCCGCGCTGTGACCATAAACGCGCATTGCTACTTCTGTCAATACGATGTTTCCACGCTCCCCTTGCCCGTCACCTGTCCAGAGTGCGGCATTGAGCTCGACACGCTCAAAGCCCGACGAGCAATGCGCGACAAACGCAAGCCTTAAACGCCCAGAAACGAACCTGAGAGAATTCACCGCATGTTCGACTGGCATATCTGCTTGATTATTTTAGTTTTGTTCGGTATTCTTTCGGGTGCCAGCCGTATTCCTTGATCTCAACTCGTTCTTCGCATCTGTCGAGCAACAGCTCGTGCCGGCGCTGCGTGGACACCCGATCGGAATCATCCCAAATGATTGTGGATCAACATGTTGCATCGCTGCGAGCTATGAAGCAAAGCACTTCGGAATCAAAACCGGGTGCGGCGTGCGCGAGGCGCATGAGAAATGCCCCGGGATTATCCTCGTTGCATCTCGACCAGACGAGTACATCAAGATGCATCACAAGATTCTCGAAGCTGTGGACACGGTGTACCCCGTCGAGGGGGTGTACTCGATCGACGAAATGTCATTCCGACTCACCGGACCCGACCGGGAGATTGATCGGGCACGCGAACTGGCGATGCAGATGAAACAAGCGATCCGCGAGATCGCAGGCAAGTACCTCCGGTGCTCGATCGGGATCGCTCCAAATCGTGTGCTCGCCAAAACCGCATCGAACATGATGAAACCTGACGGCCTGGTCGTCATCGAACAACACGAACTCCCGATCCGATTGCACGGGCTCGAACTCACCGATTTCCCCGGTATCGGCAATGGGATCGAAGCTCGATTACATCGGTACGGCATCCGCACCGTCCCCCAGCTCTGCAGAGCATCACGCCCCACCCTTCGCAAAGCATGGGGCAGCGTGCTCGGTGAAACCTGGTGGCATTGGCTGCGCGGGGATGAAACCGCGATCCCCAAGACCAAGAAAAAATCCTGCGGCCACCAACATGTCCTCCCGCCTGATCTTCGACATCATGAACAAGCACGGTCGGTTGCGATCAGACTCTTGCACAAAGCTGCGGCGCGGATGCGATGGGAAGGATACTGGTGTACCCGATTAACGATTGATCTCAATCCACCCGATGCGCCCTCATGGCACACCGATGTCAAACTTGAGCCTTGCCAAGACACGGTGCGATTGCTCTGGCACCTGGGACAACTCTGGAACACACAACCCTTTGAGTTCATCTTCTGCGTCAGCGTCACCCTCGGCGGATTAATCAGCAACGGCAATGTCGAAGAACCCTTGTTCGATCTCGATCGCAAACGCACCAACCTTGCACACACGATGGACAAAATCAACCGCAAGCAAGGGCACGCCTCAATCTACTACGGTTCCATGCACGGCGTGGCTGACTCAGCACCGAGGCGGATTCCGTTTGCGAGTGTGCCGGATTTGGATTTGCCGGATATTGCGTGAAATCAACAACTATCTGACTACTCATGAAACGAAATCGCTAACACAGATTTGTCTCCAGTGTCATTTCGTCTCCAATTCACGAATGCACTGCATTCAATAATGTCTTGAGCAATATCTGGACACCGGGCTTTGAAATCTTTGTAGTCATCAAGACGGAGAGTAAGAACTTCACCTGGCTTGACTGTAACTGCTGTTAAGCCATCCTCTTCATCAAGACTCGTCATGCAATCAATCCACGCATCCATATTCATACCATAAAAGTCAGGAAAACCTAACGCTTCACGAAAGACATTGTGAAAAGTCTCGCGATCAATAATCTTTGAACAATCAATCGAAATGACCAACTTAGATTTCATTACTCACTCATTCCCCGGCCAAGCGTCGTTGAGGAACTTGCCGTCTTTGTGGAAGACTTCGCCGTCAGCTGAAATCGTGCCGCCTTCGCGGAGATCGCAGACCATGTCCCAGTGCAGGGCGCTCTCGTTGGTTGAGCCCGATTCTGGGTAGCCCATCCCGACCGCGGCGTGGAAGGTGCCGCCGATCTTTTCGTCGAAGAGAGTGTTCTTGGAGAACTCTTTGATCGAGTAGTTGGTGCCGATGGCGATCTCGCCCATGTTGCGGGCGCCCTCGTCTTGGTCGAGCATCGCGAAGAGGAACTCTTCGTTCTTGGTGGCACTGGCATCAACGACGCGGTTGTCCTTAAACTCAAGACGAATGCCCTCGACCTCTCGCCCGTTGTAGACCCCGGGGAAGGTGTAGTTGACATGCCCGTTGGCATCTTGTGGGCCGCAAAAGACTTCGCCGTCGGGGAAGTTTTCGCCGCCGGAGCAGTTGATCCAGATGGACTTTTCCTTGTCCACATTGACGCGGAGATCGGTGCCATCGTGACCATCGCGAGCGGGTGCTTTGAAATGCATCTCGTTCTTGGTTTGCAAGAAATCGCACACCAGTTGCTGGCGTTTGTGGATATCTTCCCACGCGGCAACGGGATCAGGCAGATGCAACAACCCTGCTTCGAACACAAATTTCTCATACTGTGTCAGGCTCATTTCCGCATCTTGCGCCGAGGCGAGTGTTGGGTAGAGCGTGCCGCACCAGCGGAGATCGCCGTCAGCAGCTCGCTTGAGGAAGGTATCCATCCGAGGACCATTGGCAACACGGTTCATCGCGACCTTCTTAGAATCTACACGCGAGAGCGATTTGGTATTCGAATCCGCCCAGAGCCCGATGCTCACATCGACGGTCTCGGTGAGATACATTTCGACGGGGTTGAGAAACTTGAGTTGCTCCTCGGTGCCATGCTCAAAGAGGATGTCGGCGAAGGTGCTGTTCCGCATCGACCAGAAGGGGTTCCCGCCGGCTTTGAGGACTGCTTCAAAGGTCGCTTCGACCATGGGCAGTGCGATTGGATCAGCGCCGATTGCGACGAGATCACCTTTTTTGATCTTCGTCGAGTATTTTACAATCACATCAGCAAGTTTATCGAGGCGTTGATCGCGCATCAGGGGCTCCTATCGGGCAACTATTGAATATTGGGTGACAGTTTGATTCTTTTTCGTATCAACAATGAACACGAACCGGAATCCAAGCCGTACAGTGATAACCCAACTATACGCGTCGATCGCGGTAGAACATTGTTTTTTTGATCCAAACGGAGCTTTGACATATGAAACGCACGACCCACTTCCTGAGCATGACCACCTTGGTGCTTGCTGCCATCATCATCACCATGATCGTTTCCCCTGCTGACGCGAACAAGCGATCCACGATCGAATCGGGTGATATCGCATTCGTTGATGTGTTCAAGCTCGTTGACCTTGCACTCTCAAGCGAAGAGATGACCCTTGTCCGCGATGACTTCAACATCAAGGCAAGCCAAGCAATTGCATCAATCGAAGCACAACTCCAAACGCTCCAGACCGAGATGGGCGCGATGGCACAAAACGACCCGAGCGCCGCAACCAAGTACAACGAGTTCCAACAACTCCAAGGCCAACTCAACAACACCTCCCAGCAAATCAGCGATAGCTACCAAACCTTGATCGCGCAACAAATCTCACAAGGCTACGAAGCAATCTATGCTGCATCCAATGAGATCGGCACCCAAGAAGGATTCGCGTTCGTTTTCTCAACCCGCACTACAGGCGAACTCATCCAAACTGACACAATCACCGGCATCACCCAAGAGATCCTTGCTCGCCCATTGATGACCCCGCCGGCAAGCACCGACCTCACTGAACTTGTTCGCATCAAACTCGGATATGCAGAGAAGGTAGAAGTCACAGAAGATACACCAGAATCCGAAGAAGCAGTCGACCCAGAACCAGCGACGGAAGAACCTGTTACTGAGTCCACCGAAAACGACTAATCAATCGCTTCGATAAGAACTAAATACCTATAAAAAGACACACCAATCAAGGTGTGTCTTTTTTCGTATATTCATTGCATGGCTCAGCCATCAATCAACGGGCTCAGCGCTTCGAGCAAAGGCCCGATGTGCTTTTCGTAGTTCTTCCATCGTTGAGTCGAGGTTGTGTACATTGGCTGACGGATCTGCGTCGAGCTCGCGGTATGCACCGACTTCTTGCTCTTATGGAAGTCCATGCACACCGGATCGAACGGTAATCCAACAAACTCAAGCATCGAACGGATCGATTCTTCTGGTTTCGATGTAGTTTCCTCATACACCGCGTCTTGCATGGTCACACCGAGATTATTGGTGAGATGTTCGATGACTTTTTCATACACAAGATACTGCTTGCCGCAGACTTCCAGATCTGTTGCGTATTCAAGGCGCGGACCGAATCGCTGGAAGTAGATCGAAAGACAAGTATCAATCGGATCGCGTTTGCAATGAATAATGTGTGATCCTGGGAGCACCTTCTTGATGAATCCACCAAAGTAGAAGTTCTCAGGCATCTTGTCGCACACACGCTTGATGGATTTCTCGGGGAATCGCTCGTTGAGCATCGCAAGGTATGCCTTGCCTGCTGCATCAACATACTTCTGATCGTAATCTTCGAGTTCATGATGCCGCGTAAATGTATCGATGAGTTGGCTCTCTCCGACCCCGCCCGCTGAGGGATGTGTCGCAATGATCTGCTCGGTGAGTGTTGTCCCCGAGCGAGGCATCCCGACAATAAACACCGCACGCGACCCATCAATGTCCGTGCCGGGCATTGCCTGGTATTTTTCCTTATCCCACCGTTCCACATACTTATCGAATTGGATGAAGTTTGCCTCAGCGCTCATCGAGTTTCCTTTATGAAAACACTCGAACGCTTTGTCATACTCTCCGATCGAATCATAGAGATGCCCAGTAGTGAAGAGAATATCTTGACGAACCACACGAGGGATTGCGGGGAGTTCTAACCCACGATTGAGTGCGTCGATCCCTTTTTGTTGGTATTTGAGTTCCCGGCAGAGCTGGCCGTAGGTTCCTAGGAGTGTTGCATCAAAGTTTGCTTCAACCGCTTTCTCAACGATCTCAAATGCCTGTGGCGCCTGTGCGTGGGATTGGAGAAGCTTTGCTTTAGTAATCACCGAGCGGGGATGCGTCGGGAAAATTTTGAGCGCTGCATCGATGGTTTTGTGCGCTTTGCCGAGTTGGTCCATCCGTCGGTGCGCCGACGAGAGATCACAAAGCAGCTCAACATTCTGAGGATCGAGCTTGCTGGCAAAGATCATGTGCCTGAGCGCTTCGTCACGATAATCGATCATCATCAACGCATGCCCAAGCATCCGCAAGACAAGCACATCCCGAGGGGATTGAGCGAGCGCCGACTTGAGCAAACCCACCGCGGATTGATACTGTCCTGCATCGATCAGGTCTTTACAGTTCTTCACCGTCTTCTGATACGCGGTGAGCGGCACACCCGGATTGGATTGGTTAAACTGCGACATATGTATCAGGCTCCGTGCTCTTGAGAGGTAGTACTTGGTGATGTTGACTCGGTATCGGCGTATTCGCCCAGGTGCTCAATTAATTCTCCGATGAAGGGCTCATAGTTCCTCCATCGTTGCTTGCTCGATTGGTACATCGGGCTCCGAACCTGCACCGAACTCGCGGTGCTGACATGCCCGTCGGATTCATGGAACCGTAAACAACGCTCATCGAACTCAAGACCGGCATGCGCCACCAGTTTCCTTGATTGAGGTTCAGGGTCCGCGACTAGTGCTTCATATGAACTCGGCAATATCTCCAGATCAAGCACATCGTACCAATGATCCATCATCTTTCGATGCGCAACATACATCTTTCCGAGCGATGAAAGATCCCGCGAATACGAAACATTGGTCCCAAAGTTCTGAAAATAAGAACTCAGACACGAATCGATTGGATCCCGGAGACAATGAATCACCTTCGCGTTGGGAAACATTCTGCTGATGATTCCGAGTGTCCGTTCTGCGCCCATATGTTTATCAATCACACGCGTTATCGCTGACTCGGCAATCGACCCCACGCGTTCATCAAGCATGTCAATGTATTCTTGCGCATATGCATCGATCTGCGATCCACCAAGCGATGTCGCGGTCATCCGCCCGAGTTGATGTGCAATCAACGGGCATTCCCCGATCCCGGCAACCGATGGGTGCGCATCGAGAATACGCTCGGTCAATGTCGTCCCCGAACGAGGCATCCCGGCAATAAACACGGGGCGTTCATCAGAATCATTCGCCAACGGAATGTTTGCAAGCATCTCAGGGGTCCACATCGCGATCATTGATTCCGCGTGCAGGGTCTTGCCTTGGATATGTCCTGCGTTACCGAGCTGGAACATACGGAACGCGTTTTCATACTCCCCCACTGCGTCGTATAAATGACCAAGCTCAAATCGTACAGATCGTTTATGCCGATCACTGATTCCATCACGTGCGACAATCTCATTGGCAAGATCAATTCCCTTCGCAAATGATTTCTGAGCACGCAACACCTTCACTCGCGACATTGGTACAAGCACATGACTTTTGGAATCATCACCTACTCGATCGAGCACCTCTTGAGCAGCATCAATCTGCCCAGAGTTAATATACCCGACAACCTGCGCGTGGATAGAAGGGCCGTGGGTCGGATCCCACCCGAGCGCCTTATCGAGCGTTCTGCGCATCTCTTCAATTTCATTCAATCCAAGCTGTGCCTGCGAGAGCAGCAACAACGCGTCAGGATTGTTGGGTTTGCGTTTGACACATCGCTTGAGCACCACCGAAGCCTGCGCTGCGTGCCCGGTTGCCAAGAGCACCTGCGACAAGCGAACCATGATATCTGTGTTGTCTTTATCCTGTTCGAGCGCTTTGGTGAACATGGTCTTTGCGATACCAAAGTTCTCGACCTTCATCGCTTGGGTGCCCTTGAGGAAGTACTTCGCTGCTTTTTGTCTGCTTTTGGCCATAAATTCATCTACTCCATCGAGTTGAAACACCAACAACAACCATGAACAGGTGCAACATTCTATCTTAGACGAGATGATCCCCTCGGGTATCGCATATCATTGATTCACTCATCTCACTTGGAGCACTGCTTGAACTCGATCTTTGATACACGCCGATACCTTATTCCTTTTCGGACCGGGCTTTTGCCACAGATTTTCTGCGACACCCTCGTGCTCGGATCCGGGGTTGCTGGGCTTCGATCCGCGATCGGCTCGTCAGCAAAGGGACAAGTGATCGTCTGTGCAAAGGACTCGCTTGATCATACCAACACCGCATGGGCACAAGGCGGAATCGCGGGTGCGATGCATCGCGACGATACCGTCGAGGCACACATCGCCGACACACTCACCGCGGGCGCAGGACTCTGTGACATCGACGCGGTTGATCTCATCTGCAGACAAGGCCCCAGCCGAATCCAAGAAATTATCGATTGGGGCATGCAGCTCGATCGTGACGAATCCGGAGAGTTCCTCGTCGGACGCGAAGGCGGGCACAACGCGTCGCGTGTCTATCACTCCGGAGGCGACGCAACAGGCATTGAACTCCAACGCACGCTCATTGACAAAGCAAAATCAAAGGACAACATCCGGCTCTTCGACCACTGCTTTGTCATCGATTTGCTCACTCAATCCAACAAAGAAAACGCCCCCGTATTGGGAGCAATGACTTGGCACCCAAAGTATGGATTGCAGGTCATTTGGGCGCGAACCACGATCCTAGCGATGGGCGGAGCAGGCCAAGTCTACCGAGAGACAAGTAACCCTAGGGTCGCAACCGCTGACGGCATTGCATTGGCATACCGCGCTGGCGCACAGATCGCGGACATGGAGTTCATCCAGTTCCACCCGACCACCCTCTATATCCCAGGCGCAGCGCGAGCACTCATCTCTGAAGCTGTTCGCGGCGAAGGCGCACACCTGCTCGACCATGCGGGGCATCGATTCATGCCTGAGATTCATGAACTTGCTGAACTTGCGCCTCGTGATGTTGTCGCCAGCGCAATCGTCAGTCAGCTCGCTCAGCAAGGCGGCAAACATGTCTGGCTCGACTGTCGGCACATCCATCATTTCAAATCCCGGTTCCCCGGTATCTACAACACCCTGCAATCCTTCGAGCTCGACCCCGCAACTGATCTGATCCCTGTGCATCCAGCAGCCCATTATGCGATCGGAGGCGTGCGTACCGATCTCCTCACCCGGACCAACTTGCCCAACCTGCTCGCAGTCGGGGAAGTTTCATGCACAGGATTACATGGTGCCAATCGCCTCGCGTCGAACTCGCTCCTCGAGGGGCTCGTTATGGGTGCCATCGCTGGGGAAGAAGCCGCGAATCGTGCTGATACTTCGCCGGTCTTGCCGAGCCAAACAGTTTCAGTCATCGAGCATTCCAACCATGCCGAGCTCGATCTTGACGATGTCCGTTCATCCCTACGATCGACCATGTGGATTAATGCAGGAATTGAACGCACACCGACCAAGCTCGATGACGCATGCACCATGTTCGATCTCTGGGGGCGATACACCCTCGACAAAATATTCGAAGTCCCCGAAGGATGGGAAGTACAAAACATGCTGACTGTGGGCGCACTGATTGCACGAGCAGCGCTCTCACGATCCCATTCAATCGGCGCTCATCAGCTCATTGCTGATCCTGCTCAAGCACAACCGAGCAGCCCTCAAAACCCACTCCATTCGATCTGGACGCGAGGTTCAACATCCCCTCTCTGCACAGTCACAATCTCAAAGATAGACAATTCAGAAATTGCGGACTCCCAACAACCAATTGCAGAACCGAAATCGAATCCAGGCGTATCGAAGAACTGATGCACACCCGTTATTCCCCAATACATTCAACGCACGCGATATGCACACTTATCGCATGCCTGATCGGTCTTCTGCTGATCGTAGGATGCACACCATACGAGCGAGTTGTCAGCAGATCGAGCTTGCTCTCTTCACTCGAAGACACAAACGATACAGGCAATGTTCCGACTAAGAAAGCGAGTCGGACCCTCCCCGAGTTTCTCCGGAACCCGGAAGAAGGAATCCGAGTCGAAGACGAGGATGGAACGATCACCCTCTACACAAAATCTATCCGTCAACTGATGACCCAGATCACCTTGTGTATTCAGAACGATGAACGCGATCTCTTTGTGGAACAAGTACTCTCTCAAATCACCAAAGATGAGTTTTATGAGCGAAATCTCGATCCCGGATACGCGTTCGATGAACTTGTT
The DNA here is from genome assembly GCA_963976235.1 of uncultured bacterium. Lineage (GTDB taxonomy): Bacteria > Planctomycetota > Phycisphaerae > Phycisphaerales > UBA1924 > UBA1924. The sequence goes on along the minus strand of CAXBJM010000001.1, from coordinate 94,317 downwards.
GCTCGCCAACGCGATATTTTCCGGATGTTTTATTTCATGCCGATGGGTGAATACACCCCGGGTTTGTTTACAAAATCAATTGGCAGAAATGTCTTTCGGCTTCAACTCTCCAGAGCACGCAACGAGGAACTCTATTGGATCGGGATCGACTCCGTGTTTGAAAAAGGAAACTACCGTCTCCGTTGGTTTGTGCCCTAATTCTGCGTCAAACCGTCCTAACATTCGGTTATGACCACCCCCACAACCCAACAAGACCGTCCCCCATTGTGTCCTAGACCATCGTTGCGTGAGATCCGCGATCTTGATGCTGCGGGTTTGACCGCTCGGTTACACATCGGGCTTCAACACTTTGATCCGCGTGTCGTCGAACTCGACAACGAACAAGTATCCCAGGCATGGCTCGAAGATGCGGGCGTCGGCACCTGGCCGATCCGTGTGCTCATCGGCCACCTTGCCGATACAGAGGTTGTGCTCGCCCACAGGATCCGCAAGATCATCGCAGAAGAAAACCCAACACTGAGTTTGTGGGACGAGCATGCATTCATCGACGGCGGGATCTACGGCTGCACCGACGGATCGAATCTCATGCCTCCAATGGGCGGGGATCTCGCGATGATCCACACCACACGTTCTTGGCTTGTCGCGTTGCTCATGCAACTCAATGATTCACAATGGGAACGCACAGGACTCCATCCAACCAATGGTCCAATGAGTGTCCGCACCATCGCCAACTATCACTGCTGGCATCTTGAGAATCACGCATGGTTCCTCAATGCCAAGATTGAAAAAATCGCTGGACCACTCCCAGAAGCAGAACCCTGCACCGATGGTAGCGGCGGCTGCGGCAAAGCATCGTGCGGCTGTAAGTAAGCACGATTCGACTGCTGCATCAATCTAGATAGATAATTCGAGAGAAAACTCAGACGCCTGCGTGATCAAAGAACCCTTCGATCACGCGGGTGTGCTGTTCGTACGCCTTGGGATTCGAACCCGGTCCGCGCTCGAATGAAGGAACTGATTTGACGGAAGTTGCTCGCGCATCAAGTCCGATCTCTCTTGCAACCTTCGACGCTGTCTTCTTGGGATCACTCTCAAGATCAGCATACTGCACTTCGATGATATTGGCGCCGATTGATTCATCACCAAGAATCGTTGCCCAATGATCCATCATCCGATTACAGTCGGCAACAAATCCTGCAGCATTGACAAGGTCACCCGCGAACGGATGATTCCCAACCATCGCATCGCAGTAGCATGCCAATGTCGATTCCATTGGATCGCGTCGACACATGACAATATGCACGCCTGGCAGGAATGCTGCAGCGGCACCCGCGAGCGGGATATTGAGTGAATGCGTATCAATCGCACGAGTTACCCCACCCGCCATCGCGTTGATATGGTTCGTGTACGCGACCTGTGCCTCTTTGATTTGCCCGCCTCGGAGTTTGCTTGGTTCAAATGGAACCGGACGGAGCACCCCTTGGCGTGCGCCAAGGTTGTGCATACAGACGGTTGAGAGTGTTTCCAATGGTCCAACCACCCGGACATCATCGAACTGCCCGAGCATTTCTGCGAGTTGATTCACACCCGACATCGGTGCACCAAGCAAAAGCACTATCTTCTCACCAGATTCCTCAGGCTTGATCATTTTGCCCATCGCTTCGCCGGTCCAGTCATGAATCACCTTGGTGGTCATCATGGTGTACGCACGCGGGTCATATGCCCCTCGGCGGAGTTTGGCAGCACGACGGAATGCATTGAACGCATCATCAACTCGCTCAATCCGATCGTTGGCAGTTCCTAAAAGCCTAAGAATCTCACCAAGCTCATATCCACCGAGTCCAGAAACCTGAGACTCTGTTTCGAGTTCCTTGATGACTGATTCAATACTCTTTGGGTCTGAATTATCTTGCCCAAGCACGATGCGAGCTTTACTCACAACAAGCGGGAACGATTCAAGCACATCTTTTTGCCCTTGCTCAATGAGTTTCAACCCTTCGTCCGTGTTGCCTTGCAACGCGAGCAGTTCTGCTTTTGCTGCGACCGCATCACCTCTGTCCGGGTCCCACTTGAGCGCGAGTTCGATTGCTTCTTCTGCTGCCTTGTACTCACCTATCTTCATTGATGAATAACAGATTTGAACGCTCAGCTGCACAAGCTGATTCACAATTCGTGGCCGGTTGGGATTCTCACCCTCTTCATTTGCCAGCGCATGCTCGGTGAGTTGTGCCGCTTTGATGAGATCACTGAGTGCCTGCGGGTGGATGCCGAGTCTTGCGAGCACGATCCCATGAAGGGTGAGCACCGGAACATCTTCTGGAAAATGCGCCCGCAGTTTGCCCGCACGCTTCGCGGCTTCATATGCATCACCTTGACGGAGTAAACGGTATGCTTCTTCGAAGACTTGCTGAGGATTTGGTTGGCTTTGTTGTGCTTGTGGTTGCATTGCTCACTCCAGGTAAATTGAATCTATCAAATGATATTCTGTAATCGCAGTGTACGCGATCTTGTTTCGAAATTCGCTCACTTATTGACTAGTCAACGATCTCATCGCCTAATGCTGCGGTTAATGCCCCGATATGCTTGGCGTATCGTTCATATCGCTTTGTGGATGACTTGTACATCGGCTGACGAACCTGATCATTGCTGAGCGTGATCGCGACCCGGCCTGACTTGTGGAAATCGAGGCATGCCGAATCAAACTCAAGCCCGATGAACTCAAGCAACTCACGCGTCCGTTGCTCCTGATTCGCAACCATATCCTCGTATACATTCTCGAAGATCGGCATATTGAGCGGCTCACCGGCAAGCAATGGTTTGTAGTGTCTCATCAATCGACGGTAATGCCCGTAGAACTGGCCACAGGATTCGAGATCGAATGAATAGGAATGCCCAAAGTTAAGCATCTGGAAATAGCACGAGAGACAGTTGTCCCTTGGATCTCTTTGGCAATGAATAATCTTTGCATCTGGGAACGCCAACGCGATCATTCCGAGGTAGTTAAAGTTCATCGGCGCTTTGTCGACAATAACCTCAACCGAATCATCCCCTGCGAGCGCCATCGTTTCTTTGCGATAGATCTCTGCGATTTCGGCGAGTTGATCAGGATCATATTGATCTGGACGCGTCGCGTTTAAATCATTCTTGTCAATGGCAAGATCACGGAACAGATCTGCGATCAGTCCTAGTTCCCCTGCTCCATACCCTTTGGGATGCGCATCAATAATTTGCTCTGTGAGCGTTGTGCCTGATCGTGGCATTCCAACGATAAACACCGGACGCGGACCAGAGGGCACAGGCCGCTTGATTGATGTAATCCGCTCTGGAGTCCAACCTTCGATCAACTGATCAACTTTGTAACCAGTTCGTTTATCGTTGTATTCCGAAGGCACAGATTCACAAGAACGATTAAACGCTTCGATTGCTTCGTCGTATCGTTTCGCTTTGTCGAGCAGATGCCCGAGTGCGTTGTATGCTTGAAGCTTGCGATTGGCGCTCGCATCCGGATTCGCTTCGAGCAGTCGGGTCAGCCAATCAATCGCTTCATCTCGACGATCTGTCCTGAGTACTGCGCGACCGAACACGGATGCTAAAGGCAACGCTTCAATCCCCCGTTCACGAAGCTCATCGATACAGGCAACTGCTTCGTCATGCTGGTCATTCATCACCAATAGATGTGTGTACCCTGCTGCCAGCACGATATGGTCTACCTGAGTTTCAAGTTCTTTTCGGACCAACTCGATCCCGTCTTCGAGCTGACCCGCTTGGGTCAATCCGTCTGAAAGTTGGTTGATAATTGCGACCCGATGTTCTTTGTGTGTTATGTGCCGAAGTGCCCGAGAAGCGATACGCACACCCTGCTCATACTTCTGCACACGCAACAACGCCCCTACATATAATGCTGCTATGGGTGGGTGATGCGGTGCCTGCTTGAACAGAATCCCCGCAGCGAACTCTGCAGACCGATAATAACCTTGGTCGTAGAGCGCCTTCGCGTTTTCATAAGACTCTTTCATGCTCAACATCGGCATACAATCAACCTCCAAAACGCCATCAGGCCTTGACCACAATATCGTCAAGAACAGGGGATAATCTTATACCTATGCGACAGATAACGCTTATTTCAACCGGTGGCACCATCGAGAAAACCTACGATGAGCACGCGGGCACCCTCTCAAATCGCTCAACAATCGTCCAGGAGATGCTTCGCCTGCTCCGTCTTGAGGACACGCACATCAATACCCTCCAACTGATGTCCAAGGATTCGCTCGATTTTACTGATTCGGACCGCCGAAGAATCGTCGGCGCGGTCGATCTCCTGACAGGTACCACCGAAGACCCGACCGATTGCACCGGAATCATTATCCTTCATGGTACAGACACCCTCTGCGATACCGGCGAATACCTCTACAAAGAAATCGAAAACCCCACCATCCCCATTATCCTGACCGGCGCGATGCGACCATTCGAAATGAAACGCTCGGACGCGCTCCAGAATCTCAACGAAGCAATCTTCGCAACAGGTTCACTCAAACCAGGAATCTATGTCGTCGCCCACGGCAACGCCCACCAGTTCCCCGGCCCCACCAAAGATCGCGAGCGAGGCACATTTGTGAAGGCATAACTTATCATGTCAAAGTTCAATAAATTCCGGCCGTATCCTGACCCACGCAAATCCGAATACCTGCACGCCCCGCTAGGACCAGGCGTGTATGACCTCCGCCGCATATCTACCAAGGAGCAAATCCTCTTCGGGATTGGAGGTCGATGCGCTCTTCGAATGTCATCTTTACTTCCAAAGCCTCTAGGTACAGGCACCAGAAACAATGAGAAGAAGCGAAAGTATCTTCTCGCTCATATCGATGATATTGAGTACAGAACTTGTGCATGCGAAACAAGAGAAGAAGCTGCCGAGATTGAACGCAACATAAAGCAAAATCCAAAAAACAGCTACCGCTACAATACCTAATCGGGTGCTGGTCGCTGTTCAAATAAAGTAGATACCGAGCTAATTGATTTTATGGACAATCCGCTTGGAAGGCCTGAAGAAAAGCACTCACATCAAAGAAGTTGAAGTTTCCGTCGCCATTAAAGTCCACCGCGAACTTGATGAACGCACTCACATCAAAGAAGTTGACCGAGCCGTCAAGATTGATATCCGCACGGCAGAACTGCTCAAGGTAATAGACGCGACGGTTGTCAGATCCCAAAACTGGGTCTCTAGCAGTCGAAAGAATAATCCCATTGTCAATCTTGACCTCTCTTCCTAACTGAAGATTCGACGGCGCCGGGAATGGGAGCGACTTGTCTATAAGTTGCTGGGAATTGATATCGTAGATATAAACCGCACCAGTATTTTCCCCGCGTTCATCATCATGAGGAGCACCAATGACCGCAATGTTTCCATCGAGATCAACGGAAAGACCGAATCCGTTGTGTTCAGCATCCGAGACCAAAGTATGAGAAACCAGTCCTGTGGTCAGATCAAAGATGTGCACCTCGCCGATCGGATTAGTAACGCTCGAACTTCTGATTGATCCGACAATGAGATTGGACCCATCGAGATCCATTGAATATCCAAAGTTTTGAGCATCATGTGCATTTGGAGGTGTGAGCGTATAGAGGAGTGACCCGCTGGTGAAGTCATATACATAGACGAATCCAAAGTCACCAAACCCCGAATCTCCAGGCGAACTCACCACGAGGTAATCGTCGTTGTGATCAACTTGAAAACCATAGTTCTCGTAGGTATTGGACGGCGGAGGATCAATCGTGACCAACAGATTATTGGTTGCAGCATTGAACGCGAAGACCTGCCCCGTACCGTTGAAGTTGGGAGCACCAATGATGATTGCTACATCATTGATCGAAACATCGCGACCGAATGCACTATTAAATGCAATGTTTTCATTTTCATAAAAGGTGTGCAGGAGGTTTCCTGAAAACCCATCAAACAAATATGCTGCGCCGCTGTACTCGATTGGATTCCCAATGTCATCGAGCGTCCCAGGACCATTAATTGCGCCTACAAGCAATACGCCGTCGTAATACTCTACTGCTCCCCCAAATCGATCGATGAATGCATTCCCTGGACTATCAATCGTTCGTATGTATTGGAATGTGTTGGAGTCAAATTCGTAAACGGCAGATTCACCTTCAGTAAAATCAAATCCGTCACCTTCTCCACCTACGTAGAACACTCCATCTCCGATAGACAGTGATGAACCCAAGAGATATGGATCAACTTGACTCGGAAGGTTAAGCTCAAACGGGAGATAATATACTTGCCCCAGTGATATGGGAGATGCAAGAGCGAGTGAGAGAGTGAGTAAATAGGTGTTCGGTTGCATGCTTTACTTTCTATATGCACTGATCTGGATGAGCAAATCACAAATGAGTGATACGAATCCTCGGATGAATACATTGATCAAGATTGAGGCATCGAATTAAATAGAGATCGCCGACCTAGTTCAGAATCACACCGATACCAAATCTTGATGTATCTACCAGATTGCATAATCTATGCGCCTCCGATTGAAACGCATACCCCATGCTGCCCTCTTGCTTTGAGTCAGAAGTCCAGCCCAAATTGTAACGAACCACGCCTCGGATCACAAGACTATATCGAGTCATTTACAGCATTTATACACAAGATTTCCTTCGTAGATTTGCCGAAAAATGAACACGTATCCACTTCTAAACCAACCAAAGGGAGGGCAAAGCAGGTCTTGGTAGTACACGAGACACTCGTTCCTGCTTCACCCTTCGGGATAAAACCGAGCACCCGGCTACTCGTATGCCCTTAAATTACCCATCCACTTCATTCCCTTTTGTCAGGCCGTTTTGTTATTCGCTCACGCAAAACAACTGACCCCACCATCGCTGGTACAGCACACATTACCGCCACCGCGCAAAAAACTTTAAAATAGTACCGCAGATGATAATTCGTAGACTCATTGACCTCACCCAAACCAAACAACACCAACAGTGCAACTAAAATGCAGGTGCTCACAATACACACTGCACATAGTTTCATGACTCGAATAATCTGATTCGTTTTTACTCGATTCACTCCTCAGCCATCTCCCCCACACTCGGGCATGAACACTGCAAGTTTCGATCCCCGAATGGATTGTCCACACGCCCAACCGGCGCCCAGAACTTGAATCGGCGGAGATGCTCCGCAGGATACGCAGCCACATCGCGGGTGTATGGATGGGTCCATTCATCTGCACCCACCGCTGCGATTGAATGCGGCGCGCCCTTGAGCGGGTTGTCATCCTTCGGATATTCGCCAGCTTCAATCTTCGCAATTTCCGCACGAATCGTGATCAACGCATCACAGAATCGATCAAGTTCTTCCTTCGATTCCGACTCGGTCGGCTCAATCATCAAAGTCCCGGGGACAGGCCAACTCATCGTCGGTGCGTGGAATCCGTAATCGATCAATCGTTTGGCGATGTCATCAATCTCGATCCCCGCACTCTTCTTGAACGGCCGACAGTCAATCACAAACTCATGTGCAACGCGCCCCTTTGATCCACGGAACAGAACCGGGTAATGATCCTTCAATCGTTCAACCATGTAGTTCGCATTGAGGATCGCATACTGCGAAGCTTCCTTCAACCCCTTGGGTCCCATCAACGCGATGTAGGTCCATGAGATCGTCAGAATGCTCGGTGATCCTTCGGGCGCTGCGCTCACTGGACCAACCGCAAGATCACCTGCGCTCGCAGGGTTCCGGACCGGATGCCCGGGTAAGAACGGGCGGAGTTTTTCATTGACCCCGATTGGTCCTACACCAGGACCACCACCGCCGTGCGGGATACAAAATGTTTTGTGCAGATTCAAGTGACATACATCCGCGCCGTAATCACCAGGTCGACATAATCCAACCTGCGCATTCATGTTTGCGCCGTCAAGATACACCAATCCACCGAACTCATGGACGGCATCAATCATCTCACGGATATTGTCATCAAACACGCCACAGGTCGATGGGTAGGTGATCATCGCCGCAGCGAGTTCATCCTTATGCTTTTCTGCCTTCGCACGAAGGTCATTAATTTCGATGGCGCCAGCTTCATTCACCTTCACTGCGACAACCTTGAGCCCCGCAACGATTGCTGATGCAGGATTCGTGCCGTGCGCACTTTCCGGGATCAAACAGATTGTCCGCTGGGTATCGCCTTGATTCTTATGGTATGCTTTAATCGCGAGCAACCCGGCAAACTCGCCTTGGCTCCCCGCGTTTGGCATGAGGGAGACCGCTTCAAACCCGGTGATCTCCGCGAGCCATGATTCGAGCTGATCAAAGAGCACCGCGTACCCCTCCCACTGCTCGCGTGGCGCGAACGGATGCATATGGGCAAACTCCGGCCAAGTCACCGGCAACATCTCGCTTGTCGCATTGAGCTTCATCGTGCATGATCCAAGCGGGATCATCGAATGCGTCAACGACAAGTCTCGAGATTGCAGCATCGAAATATATCGGAGCATCTGAGTTTCTGAGCGATGACTATTAAATACCTCATGGGTCATAAACGGAGTATTGCGCCGAAACGATTCTGGAATATTGAGCGCTGCTCGCTCTGCCATGGCGCCGAGGTCTTCATCACCTGTGCCACCGAACGCTTCAAGAAGATCATGCAATAGTCCATGATCTGCGGTTTCATCAATCGTAACGCCAACCGTTCCGTCACCGAAGTCACGCAGATTAATTCTCCGTGCACGAGCAGCGCCGAGCACCGACTCTGCATCACCTTGCACCTTGACACGCAATGTATCAAACACCAAATCTTCCGCGATTTCGTGCCCGAGTTCAATGAGTCCAACACGGAGTGTTTGTGTTTGCGTGTGAACGCGCTTTGCGATATTGGTCAATCCGTCTGGACCGTGATACACGCCGTACATGGATGCCATGATCGCCAGAAGTACCTGCGCGGTACAGATATTGCTGGTCGCCCGATCGCGTTTTATGTGCTGCTCGCGGGTCTGAATTGCAAGGCGTAAAGCGGGTTGACCTTGAGCATCAACAGAAACACCAACGAGTCGCCCGGGCATTTTTCGAACATACTTTTCATCCGTCGCCATAAACCCTGCGTGTGGTCCACCGAATCCCATTGGAACCCCGAACCGCTGTGAGTTGCCAACGCAGATGTCAGCGCCCCATTGCCCGGGCGCTTTGAGGATCGTCAGCGCCAAGAGATCCGAAGCCGCAATAACCATCATCCCATGATCATGTGCGAGCTTTGTCATTGATTCGTAGCACTCAACTCGGCCGTCACTTGTCGGGTACTGCACAAGCACACCCGCAGCGTTAGAATCTGTCAGATCAAACGATTCGACATCACTCACAACGACATCAATACCCATCGACTCACACCGGGTTTGTACAACCGCGATCGTTTGCGGATGACAATCCTCAGCGACATAAAACTTTGTTCTTTTGTTTCTACCAATCGAAACGACCATCGCGACTGCTTCTGCTGCTGCGGTACCTTCATCAAGCAATGAAGAACTCGCGAGAGGCAATCCAGTCAGATCTGAAATCATCGTCTGGAAGTTGAGTAATGCTTCAAGTCGACCCTGCGCAGTCTCGGGTTGGTACGGCGTGTACTGTGTGTACCAACCAGGGTTTTCCATCACATTCCGCAAGATGACCGATGGGGTAATCGTCCCGACATACCCCATTCCGATACACGAACGAAAGAGTTTGTTCTTCTCCGCAACCTGGCGCAGGTCATGCCAAAGCTTGTACTCGGTTCGCGCAATCGGAAGATCCAAGTCCCGCTCGATGCGAATATCTGCCGGCACAACCTGTTCAATAAGCCCATCCATCGAGTCGAGCCCGATCGACCGGAGCATCACATCGCCATCGCTTTCGCGTGGGCCAATATGCCGAGTCGAAAAGATAGCTTGCGCCTCAAGATCTGCGGGGGTCATCGCGGTATATACCGAATCGACTGATGGAGTTGAGTCTGACATGATTGAACGCCCTTGGGCTGGGGTGGTGGTCATTGGCAAGTTCCTGAATGATCAAACTGATGCGGAATCGTCCCTGACAACGGGGATGAAATGATAGCTCGGGCAAAGCCAAAACTCGCCGATCCGTACATTCTTGAAGAGCCAGAAAGCTCATTCTTTCCTGAGTGTCCGCTCAATATCGCAGAACAGAGTGCAGTTCCCCATACGCGTCGAGCTGGTCACGACCATGGAGAAAATCGAGCTCGATCAACACCGTGATCCCTGCGATCTTCGCACCCGCGCGTTGGACAAGCTGACAGCTTGCCTTCATCGTTCCACCCGTTGCCAACAGATCATCGACCAACAACACGCGGCTTCCATTTGCCAACGCGTCTTGATGGATTTGGAGTGTATCAGAACCATATTCAAGATCATATTCTTCAGTGTGCACCGCACGGGGAAGCTTGCCGGGTTTCCGAACAGGAACAAACCCAGCAGAGAGCGATTGCGCAATTGCGATCCCGAAGATAAACCCTCGGCTTTCTGCCCCCACCACCAGATCAATCCCTTTGCCGCGATACGGATTCGCCATCAACTCGACCGCGAGCGCCAACGAAGAGGGATCAGCAAGCAAAGGCGTAAAGTCCTTGTAGACAACGCCGGGCTTTGGAAAATCAGGCACATCTATGATCTGCTTGGCAAGTTTGTCGATCGCATCGGTTGTTTGCATACTTCATCATACGCCCACTTATTCAGGAAAAAACTCCGGACATGAGACTCCCTTATTGCATTCTGTCTGGTATGCTCAGAGAACGCAATCCACACCAATGGAATCTTCCGATGCAGATACCACCGATGAGACCCACATTCAAAATCAACTTCTCGATCAATCCAGACACAGCAATCGATCTACTCTCGCAGTTGCTCAGTGATGACGACTTCCCAATCACCGGCCGCATCGCGGGCTCTCACATGATGCTTGTGATCCCACCAGATCGCAGACACTTCTGGTCGCCTTGGCTTCATCTTGAAGTTGAGCAGATCAGCGATGACAACTCTGTCTCCCAATCAACCGTACGAGGTCGATTCAGTCCAAACCCAAGCGTATGGACAGGGTTTATGCTCACGTATATCGCGTTGGCGTCCATGATCTTCTTTGCGATCATGTTCGGGATCGCTCAATGGATGATGAATAATCCATTATCATCGCTCAAACTCATCCCAGTCTTTGGTATCATCGCAGGGGTGATGTATTGCTCGTCCCTGATCGGGCAACGAATCGCCCAAGAGCAGATGCACGAACTGTATCAAGCTTCGATGAATGCCCTGAATCCGAAGGCAACTTAAGAACCGACACAACTGCTTGGCCGTATACTCTTATATAATCTACCCAATACCGCGTGGAGCGCTGATGAAACACCTTAATCGAATCATGCCAATCCTGTTCATTCTTCCAATGATCACCCTCGCGGGCTGTGTGAATGATAAATCCGAGAATGAACCGCGCCCGAATGTTCGTCCGATGGTCGATGCAATTCAACAGGCAGATGAAGATTGGATCTGGATCTCTGGGCAACGGTGGCATCTGACTTCAATTGAAGGCAACCCCGCGATCGCAGACACGAGCTTAGATCTCAACTTCAAAGAACACACCTGGCTTGAAGGCAACGCGGGGTGCAATCGATACACCGCTAGCTATATCCACAAAGCGGAAGCCGGGCTTCAGATCAAAGAGATCCTGTCCACACGGATGTTCTGTGCCCAGCCTGCGGGTATCATGCAACAGGAATCTCGGTACTTCCAACTCCTAAAACAAGTTGATACCTACCACGCGCAACCCGATGAACTCTCGATGTTCATAGATGGAGACAAGGTGCTCACCTTTGGCACTGGACTCGAAGAAGATTCTCCATAAGTATCAACGCCATACATCTCAACGACTGATAACACTTTTATTGCGAACACTTGCCCGATTCCGTCGACATCCAAACACACCGACTATGAATGCGAGCCCGAGCCCAGATGGCGCGGGGGTGACCTGCGTCGAGAAGTTCTCGAAGGTCAGGGTATCAGGAGTCGAGTAGTATGATTCACCGGTGAGTGCGTTGATCGAACCGAGTGTGTATCGAGATCCATGAATCAACTCGGCATAAAAATCTCCGACCGCCGCATCCTGCTGAGCGAGCGTGATTTGGAAACTTCCAATTCGACTTCCCATCGCAGAACCTGGTCTCGGTACCCAGTCATTCATGGTGTAGTGTTGTCCAAAATGGACTTCGCCGTAGATTCCGCTGTTACTAAATCCGCCATCGATGTTGGATTCAGACCAATCCGCGGGTATCCAAACGATTGATTCGACCTCAGCTGCACCGAAGGTCTCAAGTGAAAAAGCGCCACCGGTCATGTATTCGCGTCCCTGGGATACGAAGATATCTCCGATGACATCGAGTGTCATTGACACAGATCCAGCCGAAAGATCGACCTGATTTGGGCCGCCCTCTATCCGAAGCACATACTCCTGGGCCGAGACCGTGCCTGCGATCGATGCGAGGATGATGAGGTTCAGTGACTGTTTGATGCTGATGTTCATTGTATTCTCCTATAGACACTGTGATGATACCACAACATCAATCAACCCCAACCCACTATTGAGTGGGTACCGACAACATAGACCCCAGACTTCATCGTTTTCAAAAACGAAGAACCCCCGATTGGCGGACCAATCGGGGGACTTTTGTTTGTATTGGATCATCTATCGTGAGATAGTGAACCGATTGTCATCACGCTTGGATTAGCGGCGACGACGACCTGCTACCAAACCACCGAGGCCAAGAAGAGCCATAGCTGATGGAGCTGGAGTTACATTCACGCGAGCACTGCCGAGTGAGAGTTGGCCATTTGTATCCTGCATGCTTGCAAGACCGTTGTCTACATCGACTGATTCGAGGGTGAATGGTACTGCACCAACAAGTTGGAAATCGATGATGCCTGAACCAGCACCGAGAGTTACCTGGAAGCTACCGATTTCGCCACCGAGCTCTGAACCCGCTGCTGGGGTATCGAAGCCTGGGATTGGAAGAAGGAGCTGACCGAACACTACGCCACCGTAGTTGCCGCCACCAGCGTAGCCACCATCTTCGTTGAATCCTGACCATGATGCTGGGGTCCAGCTCATGTCGCTGATCAAAGCGCTGCCTGTAGTAAGTGAGAAACCACCACCGAGCATGTGAGTACCGAAGTCGGAGTCACCAGTTACGGTCATGGTGAATACTGCACCTTCATCAACTTCTGAAGGACCTGAGATGTCAAGGCTGAAGTTCTGTGCCGAAGCGACTGAAGCCATGCCTGCGATTGCGATAAGTGTGATTGCGTTCTTCATTGGAAAGTTCTCCTCAAATTTGGTTATGAATTCGTTTTTTTAAACCGTTGACCTGTTGTTGCGAACACTTGTCCGCGACCCGACAGAAAAGTAATCCGAAAAAGCCCTTCGTGCCAACTCATTTACAAAATGAAATCCATTTTTTGGCAAAACTCAGACAATCTTTCGATTGAACATGCCTGAAAACCGCCCTTGAGCATGTTTATGCCCAATTCAGGGGATTTTCACCCGATAACAAATAACTTTGAATTTCTACGAACTCAATCCAGGCCTCGATGTTTCTGAAAAATGAAGACAGAAAAAAACCCCGATCGGCGTACCAATCGGGGTTCATAAGTGCGTTGCACTGTGTCAGGTATATATGTATCAGAAATACACAAATATCTGACGGTCTGTCAAATCGCTGCGATTAGCGGCGACGACGACCAGCTACCAAACCACCGAGGCCGAGAAGAGCCATAGCGGATGGAGCAGGAGTCACAGTAACGGAAAGACCGCCAAGTGAGAGTCCACCAGCTGAGCTGTCAGCGGTTGCGAGACCGTTGTCTGCGTCAACTGCTTCGAGGGTGAATGGTGCTGCACCAACGAGTTGGAAGTCGATTACGCCACCGTCAAGACCAACGGTGATGTCAAAGCTACCGATTACGCCACCGAGTTCCGAGCCAGCTGCTGGCGTATCGAAACCTGGGATTGGAAGAAGGAGCTGACCGAAAACCACGCCTGCGTGGTTGCCGTTACCTGCGTAACCGCTGTCTTCGTTGAATGCTGACCATGAAGCTGGAGTCCAGCTCATGTTGTCAACCAATGCACTGTTCGATGTAAGCGAGAAGCCGCCACCGAGCATGTGAGTACCGAAGCTTGAATCGCCCGATACTTCAACTGTGAATGTGTCACCAGCAGCAACAACGGTAGGACCGCTGATGCTGAGGCTGAATGTGCTACCTGCGGTAGCTGCGGCTGCAAAGCCTGCGATTGCTACGATTGCAATTGTGTTCTTCATATCTCTTATCTCCTCAGTAAAATAGTGCGGCCTCGGATGAATACACCGATCTAGCCACTAGGAACGAATGTCCGTTCCTGACCCACTGGGATAGTAATCAATCCATCAACAACATGCAAGACCTTTTCCATGATATCTGGGGGTTTTTTCATATCTGAACATCTGAGAACTCACAAAAATCCACCACATTTAGGTCCATAGTGCTTATTTTGATGAAAACAGTCAAATTTCAACCAACCAGACATTTCAGAATGAAATCCGTTTCTCAAAATTACCCAACTTACCTACACATTCCCTTTAAAAATAACAAAATCATCGAGATTCAACCGACTCCCACCATTCAACTGTGAATGAATGAACATGCCGATCATCTGACTCAAAGCTTTGAGAATGAGCTAAATGCCAATGGCTTTGATCAATTTCAGGAAAAACAGTATCCCCAGATACATGAGCATGAACCCGGGTACACACAATCAGATCCACCAGGTTCATCGCCTGTCGGTAGATATCCCCGCCTCCAGCGATCCAAACAGGAGCTTCAAGTCCTGAGCCCTGACCAATTCGGATCCCATCCTCTATATAACGAGCCACACGCACCCCTTCTGGCTGGTCTTCACTCATAGAGCGAGAGAGAATGATGTTGAGGCGGTTGGGCAACGGGTTATCAAGCGTATCAAAGGTTTTCCGGCCCATCACCACTGGACACCCGCGCGTTGATTGCATGAAGTGCTTCAAATCCCTCGGCAGCGACCAAGGGAGATCTCCAGAATCCCCAATTACACCATTCTGAGCACATGCCACGATCATCCCAACCTTGTGCCGGGCATGAAACGCTCGAAAATCGAAATCAGAAGACGCTGACGAAGATGAAACGGGTGATGAGCTATCCATATATAAAGGATAGCCAATCACTCACCAGTTGTGGAATCAGATTCTGATCGCGTGTCAACAAGAATCCAGTCACAATCAGGGGCACCATCATTCTCGATGAACGGAACCCCTTCCGAACTGTGTTGTACCTGCTGTCCTCCATCTGTCGAGACTGTATCTATCTTGAACCGCCTCATAAGTGAAGAACTCTTCCGATAATCAATTCCTGTGTATTCAAGTCCGCCGTCAGGATTGCCATCAGATCCTACCGAGTACAACAGGTACCCATTGCTGCTCAACTTGTATTGGATTGGTTGACCAGGATCAAAATAATCTGCAGGTACTGTGGGCAAGTATTGAGGCACAAGTTGAGTCAGTGATTCGGGGTACTCACCGTGCTCAATTTTGAATATTTCTATCGCCAACATGGTTAATGTGGAATCAACTCGCATCTCTCCAATAAACTGGTCTTCGACTCTTCTCGCATTTTTCATTGCAAACAACTCCGCAGGTGATTCGAGAATTGGTTCATTGTGGGTGTCGAGTAAGTCGAGTTCGTATTGAACTCGCCCGATTGATTCTGGACCATCAGCGAGCCCTCGTTTGAGGATCTGGACCCGGCGGAGAAAGTCTCTCCGCTCGGTTGCTCGGTCATTCATTGCCAACAAAGCTGCGGGGCTAGAAGCAGAGACAAGATAATCCTCGATTGTTTGCGGTTCTTTCAAGAATGCCGACAAGATGAACTGATTGTTAAAATCTGCCAGCATCTTCACACCCGAGTTAGTTAAACGACCATTCCCATTCCCGTCGTCTGTGTAGGCTTTCTGTAGAATATCCTCGAACATGTCAACATAGCCTTTGAAGCTAATTCTCAGATTGTCCCGAGCACTCACAAATGCGTGCGAGAGTTCGATCAGTTGATCCCGAGTAAATGCAGATGGATGGTCGGCTATCAGTTCCTGCAGTACGCTTGCCGATTGTTCTGTCACTGCGATCGCGACCATGCTCCCAATTAAGAACTCTCGTCCTCGTCTTACTTGCCGACCAATGCCCAGTGCAGCCAAAATATCAAGAACCGCTCGCTCTGAATCTTGATCTTCAACTGCGAGTTGAGCATCAAACAAGAGTCGATTCACATGCCCTCTCGATAGTGAGAGATCTGGTAACAATACAGACACAAGCGTCTTTTGCCCCCATGATCGCTCGTCGGGATCGATGCCTTTCAACTTCCAAATCCCTGGCTCGATCTCGATTGAGTCGTAGTTCATCCAGTTTGAGATCCCCATGATTTCTCGGCTTGCTGCTTCGCGCACCCTATCGAGTTCAGGCTCAAACGAACGAAACAGTTCAACTTGTACAAGGTACTTTGGATCATCCTGATCAAGACCTTGCACATCGCTCAGCCATGAACTCCGGTAAGATCGCTTTGCCTGTTCTCTTCGTTGGGGACTCGAAAACTCCTTGTTATCAATGCTCTCCCAAGCACGAAGCGTGAATCGTTGCCATTCGAGATCAACATCTTGATATACGCTCCATGCTTTTTGATCTTCTGTATATTGATCATTGCGTGCATTGAGTTCTGCGATATAGTTTCGTTGGATACTTGGTTTCCCCATATAAAACCGCACAGCCAAACTGCCATACCCCATAATCAACAACAACACCATCGCACCGGTTGCCCGTTTCATATTGCGATATGTACGCCAGTACAATGGGCGTTTGCGTTTCATTGATCGACGCATGAGTTTGGCGATATGCTTTGGATTGCCGAAGGTATTGACAATGTCTTGGGTTGAACGCTCTGCCTCGATCGCGTCTTGTGCATGGGCAATGAGTTCTTGTGCGATTTCAAGCCGTTCGTTACACCAGAGCTTGGATCGCTTGACTGTTTCACGGATGAGACCATCGATGGGCTTTGGTAAATCAACTGCATCAAGCAAAGCATCTGATTTGTGATTCGGGTATCCCATATGCCGCAATCGTTTCAAGGCGTTTAGTAAAGGCGAAGTCATCACTGACCAGCGCCAGACTTGAGAGAGTGTTGAGCGACTCATGCCGGCGATCCCTTCAATACCCCGATCGATGACATCGCATCAACGAGCTTTGCCCATGATTCCATGTCGGCTTTGAGTTTTTTCTTGCCTTTGGTTGTCAACGAGTAGTATTTCCGATCTCGGCCGTTAGATGCCGATTTCCAGTTTGCCTCGATCAAATCCTTGGATTCAAGGTTGTAGAGCATCGGATACAGCGTGGACTGCCCCATTGCCAGCACCCCGTCGGTTTGCTTTGAAAGCGCCTCAACAAGCTCGTATCCATACATTTCGCGTTTTGAGAGGAGTTTGAGTACCGCGGTCGGACCAGCTCCACGCATGAGTTCTCGTTCAAGTTTCATTGAGTATCTCCAAATCGTTCAACGGCCAGCCTATGCCACCCATACTATGTACTGCATAGCATTCTGATCGGTTGCAGCCAATACTCATCTTCTTCATGAACCCATAAAAAAATCCCCGAATCGGGGATGATGTGTTCAAAGATAAAAAACGAAACTTATCGCCGACGACGACTTGCAGCCAATCCACCGAATGCAAGAAGGCCGATCGATGATGGGGTTGGCCCATTGACTGCCCACCCATTGAGCGTGAGGTTACCATCAATATCTTGACGAGTTTCAAAGGCTGCGGTGTCGAGCACTTCGAGTGTGAATGGTGAAGCTGCAACTAGTTGGAAATCAATCGGCCCAAAGCCTGGACCCAATACCACTACGACCTCAAAAAATCCAATCATGCCACCGAGTTCTGATCCTGCTGCCGGAGTATCAAACCCGGGGATAGGCAAAAGAAGTTGTCCGAAAACAACTTGACCGTAGTTCCCATTCCCGAGATAGCCTTCGCTATCTTCATTGAATGCAGACCATGAGGCGGGCGTCCAAGTGATGTCGGTAACCAGATCGCTATTGGAGACCAAACTAAAGGCGCCACCAAGCATATGCGTACCAAACGATGAATCACCGATGACCTGTATCGAAAAAGAACCAGATCCGACTACTGTTGGCCCAGTAATACTCAAACTAAAATCCTGTCCACCAGCTCCTGAAACAAGACCAGCGAACGCAGTACAGATTATTGCTTTTTTCATACTTGAACTCTTTTGGTATTGAATATATCAATCTCTTCGACGACGACCAGTTACCATACCACAAAAACCAAGTAATGCCAGTCCAGATGGCGAAGGGACAAGCACACCATTGAGGTATAAGTTCCCATCACTACTATTGAATATCTCGTGTGTGTCTACATCATACACATCAAGCGTGAATGGAACCCCTTCGATGAGTTGCCATTGATCTTCAAACCCGAACCCGGGCCAACCGCTGAGTTGGACCTGAAATGTACCAATCGCTGAACCAAGTTCCGAGCCAGCTGCTGGCACATCAAACCCTGGGATTGGAAGAAGCAACTGACCGAATACCACTTGCCCGTAGTTCCCGTTGCCGTCATATCCGTCAATGTCTTCATTAAATGCTGACCAATTCGCAGGTGTCCATGTAACATTCGAAACAACATCACTCCGCGTAGTTCTTAATCCGAATCCGCCTCCAAGAATGTGGGTTCCGACATCAGCACTCGCGGTCACTTGAAATTCGAAAGTATCTCCTGATGCAACCGCGGTCGGAAAACCTTGAAAATCTAAGTAAAAATTTGCTGCAGAAGCGTGACCGGCGAGCCCAGCGAACGCAACACAGAGGACTGCTTTTTTCATTTTCTATCTCCTATTCATATTGAATGTATCAAAATCTCCGACGACGACCAATTACCATCCCACCCAAACCGAGCAATGCGACCGATGATGGTGCGGGAATAAAGATTGACAATCCATTCAGGGTAAGCTGACCATCAACATCTTGAGCAGTTGATAAACCATTATCTATATCAACAGCCTCAAGTGTGAAGGGTGAGGATGCAATAAGGTTAAAATCGATTACAGTCCAGTGCTCACTATTCATCGTGACCTGAAATGAACCAATAATGCCACCGAGCTCAGAACCTGCAGCTGGAACATCAAAGCCGGGTATTGGTAAGAGCAACTGCCCAAACACGACTTGCCCATAGTTACCACCCCCAAGGTACCCTTCACTATCTTCATTAAATGCTGACCATGATGCGGGTGTCCAAGTCATATTATCAATCGCACTGCTGTTTGCTTCAAGCGCAAAGCCGCCACCGAGCATGTGTGTACCAAAGGATGAATCCCCGACAACATCAATAGTAAATACGCTGTTACTCGTCACGGATGATGGACCAATCAAACTCAGCGAGAAATCTTGAGCGATAGCGGTTGATGCGAGACCTGCAAGTGCACTACAAATAACTAAATGCTTCATTTTCTTTCTCCTAATTTATAAAATTTCAACAACAAGATGAAATGCGAAAAACAATAATTAAGCTCTTCGACGACGGCTTGCTGCCAACCCACCAAACCCGAGCAGTGCCAATGCAGATGGCGATGGGACACCAATGGTCAGGCCTCCAAGATCTAAGTTTCCATCTACATCTTGGAATGTTTCAAAGGTATTGATATCGATGACTTCAAGACCGAACGGCGAACCTGTTGATAATGAGAAATGCAGAAAATCAAAGAGTGTTGCTTCATGATCTAAGACCACTTCGTAACTCCCGAGCAATGCTCCACCGCCTAGACCGTTGTACTCAGACCCTGGACCGGGAACATCGAATCCTGGAATGGGGAGCAAGAGTTGCCCAAACACGATGTCACCATAGTAGCCCGTGCCGTCATACCCTGTATTGTCTTCGTTGAAGGATGACCATGACGCAGGATTCCATGTCATGCTCAAAACATTGATCGATGCGCTCGTGTCTACGGTGAGATCGAATCCGCCACCAAGAATATGTGTACCCACGGAAGAACTGCCATAGACTTCAATGGTATTCGTTGTCCCTGCGTTAAAATCTGAGCCGGCAACGAGGCTCAAAGCAAATTCTTGCCCCATTGAAACAGATGCGATACCTGCGACAGCAACGATAGAAGATACATACATTTTCATTTCTCACTCCTTCATTTTAATCTCTACGAATATTCATGAGCACTTGAAGAGCACCCAAAGCGGACTGCCTAACTTAACAGAAACGAAGAACTCCGCAAAGTACTATTCGAAAAGAAACATGAAAAGTTCCATGATTTATTACTTCTTCAGTAATACAACATCAGATTTGGAATGAACTGATCCTCGTCGATGATCAATCGTGATCGTCTGTCCTGGCGAGTATTGTCCAAGAACACGAATAAACTCCAGCAAATCGCGGGTCGGGCGTCCATCGATTGCGGTGATCACCGACCCCATCCGTAATCCAGTTCGGGTCCTTGCATTGCCGGGGAGTTCCTTCACAATGACCCCATCGCCGGTCCCTGTTTCGATATCAATTCCGAGAGTTGCTGAGAGATCCGCACCGGTTTCTGCGACCATATCAAGCCCATCAATCCATTCTCGGTAATCTTTCTCGATCTCCGTGATTTCTTTTCCCAAGGTCGTTTCGAGCGACATGATTCCCGTCGAATCTTGATCATACTGGGAAACATAGTTCGCATAGAACTCTGTGAGTTGGTGCTGATCGAGCAGATACAACATGACACCGCGAGCCTGTGCATATTTTGCTAGCGGCCGATTGGATGTAAATGATTGCATCTGGGTAGATGCCAACTCTGCAATCTTGGGAAGACGATGCGCTTGGTGCATCCGTTTTACAATATTAGTGCGCCAGGACACGACAGGAACAACCTTATTTCCAACTTGATCGTAATCCTCAACAAGCGATGCGAGTCCCTCTTGAATCCAAGGCGCATGCACTTGTCCCAGACGATTCATATCACGCCAGTGGAGCACATGAATAAACTCATGGCGAAGTGTTGCACCCAGATCCTGCGCGACGAGTCTGCGTTTCTGATGTTCATACGCGCCACCGACAGAACTGATATTCCCGCGTACTCCCGGACCAAAGACCTTGATCGCCCATTTTCCAAATCCTGCACGATCGGGCAACACAACGGTAATCCAAGGCTGATCAACAAGCGATCCGGTATCGGTAAACAAAGTACCATTTGCCCAATCGGCAAGCACTCCGAGTTCATCGAGCGCTTGATCTGTTGCGATCTGATCGTGCGCTGAAAGGAGTTCAAACTTGATGTGTTCATCGGTTCTGGTTTCAAGCCCCCTGCGAATCAAACCCTTCATCGATTCGACATCGCTCTCGCGTCTTGCCTGGATCAAGTCAGGCCAACTCGACACCAACTGACTATAAAATGATGTCTCCCTGAGATTTTCTAGATCAGGGTCCCGCTTAATCTGACGAAGATCTGTAAACCCAAGCGTGATCGCAGTTGAGAGTTCGTTGACTGCGCCATTCGCGTCCCCCGCCATCGACAATGCTGCAGCAAGGTTGTAATACCCGACGAATGAATCAGGGCGCAACGCGATCAACTCACGAAACACTGATTCTGCTTGTTCATAATCCCCCTGCGTCATCGCTTCGATACCAACGCGTTCAAGTTCGAGAGGCTTTGGTTCGCTGCACGCAGCACCCAAACTACAGAACGAAACAACGATCACGGTGCACAGGATGACGATTCGTTGTGTGTTCATAGAGGATTATTCGTTGGTGTTCGCATCAGCGTTGCGTTCAATCAACAATTTGATCGCACGCGGATATGCTTTGCATTCGAGCTCGAAGACACAATTGCCGATATCCTGAGCAGAATCCGTCTGTTTGATTAAATAATGCATCTGAATAATCGTTGACCCAGTATCGTATTGTTCGTCTGCAAAGTGAACAGTACAACCAGATTCTGTCACACTGCCTCGCTGAAACGCTTCATGCACTGCTTTGTGCACATGTTGTCCGTGCATCCCTCGCCCACCGAAGTCTGGTAAGAGCGCAGGATGGATGTTGATCACCCGATGCTGTACGCGATCCGTGATCGGCAAAAGCTTGAGATACCCTGCGAGCACGACCAGATCGATATCATGCGCATTACAAATCACGTCCAAAGCACCCCCTGTGAGTACTCCATCATGCACATGTGTCTCTATCCCCGCATCTCTTGCTCTTTGAGCGCCAAGGCACTCCTTTGATGCAAGCACCACAGGAATCACTGCATCGAGTTCCCTGCGTTCAATATATGCGAGTAAGTTCTTGAGGGTAGAGCCCGATCCGGAGAGAAGGACCGCCAATCTGGTCGGCGAATGAAACTTAGGCAACTCATCGAACGACATATAGACTCACTCTTTGGGTTCGACTAATTTATCAACAAAAGCACATGGACATTCACGGAACGGTGAAGGCTTCCCATCACGCATACCAACCATCGTAAGCGACGCACTCGTCACATGGACAACTTCGTGCGTTTTGAATCGCTCGGCTTCAACCTCAACCTGCACATCAATGCTTGTGCGCCCAAGTCGAGTAGTATGGGTCATAAATGTTACAATATCACCGACATGAACGGGCGCATGAAACTCAACCTTCCCCACTGCAGCAGTCACCCAATCAAGATCCCCATAGCGTCGTGCCTCGACGAATCCTGCCTGGTCGATATAACTGAGAATGATCCCGCCGAAGATTGTGCCGTAGGGATTGGTCTGATTGGGCATCGCAACAATCCGCATCGCCATGATCTTCTCATCGAGCGGCGTCTTCATGCTCCCAGGTTGATAATCACTCATTGATCACTCCCAAATCTGCAAACACACATGCCGGGACATACCGTTCGACCACCGGTTGCCAACCATCAGGACCGATCATCCCTTTGACAAAGCTCGATGAAACTTCACACAGTTCCCTCGGGGGCATCAGAAAAACAGTTGAAAGCTCCTCATTCAAATCTGAGTTCACATACCGCATCCCGCGTTCGTACTGATAATCTGCCTCGTTGCGTATTCCACGGATGACATGGTTTGCTCGTGTACGATGCGCATAGTGAGCTAGAAACTCATTTTCGAGTGATGCGACTTCGACATTTTTAAACGGTTTGCAAATCTCTTCAAGCCAACCAATACGTTGGTCAAGCTCGTAGGTATACCCCTTTTCAGGGTTGCGAGCTGCTGCGACGATCAGGCGATCGAATAATCGGGCACCTTCCTCGATCATCCATACATGACCATTGGTCGGGGGATCAAAGCTTCCTGCATAGACTGCGGTTTCACTCATCATCAAACCCCTTTGCCTGTTTCGTGTTTAGACCGATTGTCCGACGACGGATTCAATCGCACCGATGAACATATTGAGTCCTGGTGTTGCTTTGCTCATTGTATCTTGATCAAGACGGGTCCAGTGCGGATGACGGTTCCATTCAAGCGCCCGTTCAGGGTGAGGCATAAGACCGAATATGCGACCGGTTGGATCACAGATCCCCGCGATGTTCTCTACAGAACCATTGATATCTTCATTGTAACGCAACGCAATCTGATTGTTTGTTACCAGTTGATCGAGCACCCCTTGATCATGGGTTACGAATCGACCCTCTGCGTGCGCAACTGGGTACAGCACTGAATCTGATCGTGCACCTTCGAGCAATCCTTGAGTCCAGATACAGTTTGAATCTGGGTTGGGTGTCATCTCGACCCATTGGTCTATAAATCGCCCGTGATCGTTGTCCGTGAGCGCCACACAAGGCTCGCCGTTTTCAAATCCGGGCAAAAGCCCGAGTTGAGCGAGCACCTGAAAACCATTGCATACGCCGATCATTGGAACGCCCCGATGGGCAGATTTGAGCAGTTCGGGCAAGAGTTTTTCACGCGTGTGCATCGCGAGGATACGTCCAGACGCGATATCGTCGCCATAGGAGAACCCACCCGGGAATCCGATCAGGTCGAACCGTGCGATTCGAGACGGATTCGTCATCAATCGATCGAGATGGATTAACTCTACCTGAGCACCCCCGAGCGTAAACGCCCGGCAGAGCTCTAGA
This sequence comes from uncultured bacterium, assembly GCA_963976235.1. Taxonomy (GTDB): domain Bacteria; phylum Planctomycetota; class Phycisphaerae; order Phycisphaerales; family UBA1924; genus UBA1924. Next base: position 70,123 of record CAXBJM010000001.1, on the reverse strand, counting down.
TCGCAGTTTGTTCCAGCAGTACGGATCACGAGGGCTTTGGGCGTGCTCATACCTAATCTTAGCTCATACTTTGCGTGATTCCTGTCCGATCGAAAACCAGTTCACATCAAAGTAAGTCACCCAGTTCGTGCATAGGATTGCCGAGATGATCAGGCATTGTCCTGGTTGGGGATAATCAGATAGATACACATGATTCTGTTCGATTGAATCATGCCATGAGAAAGGGCACCGATGCCATCAATCCATCCATTCCGTGCAGTTCAATATAACCAAGGCAAAGGCGATGTATCGACACTTGTATCGCCGCCGTACGATGTGCTTGATCTCTCCCAAAAACAGGAAATGCTTGACCAAAATGCCCATAACGCTGTTGGGATCGATCTCCCGCATGTGCCAGCCAAAGAGCTTGGTCCTGATGAAGTCTACCAGAACGCGGGCGACACTTACCGCTTGATGCTCTCTGAAGGCGTGCTCTCGCAGCGCGAGACACCCGCGATATTCGCGTACCGTCAGAACTTTACATTTGAAGGTAAACCATTTCAACGCTGCGGGATGGCTGTCACAGTCGATACCGTCCCTTTCGGGAACCGAGATGGCGGAGGAATCCTTGCCCACGAGCAAACATTCGGGGGACCAAAGGAAGATCGTAAAGCATTGATGAATGCATCAAACTGCCAGTTCTCACCAATCTTCGGATTACACCCCGACGAGAACGGCACTGCGGTTGAAATCATGCATGAGGTCATGGCATCTCGCGATCCAGATATGACCGCAGACATGGGTGACGGAGTTACTCAAGAAATCTGGACAATCGATGATGCAGACACGATCACGAAGTACCAAGCATCCCTCGCGGGTGAAGATATCTTTGTTGCTGATGGGCATCATCGATACAACACGGCGCTCAACTACCTCGCAGATCTGGAATCCAAGGGCGATGTTCCTGCGGATCATCCAGCTCGGCGCACCATGTTTGTTCTTGTGTCGATGTCTGATCCAGGACTGGCGATCGGCCCTACCCATCGCGTGCTTGGGGATATGGAAGATTACACCATCGAGAAGTTTATCGAAGTTTCGCAAGGACTCCTCAATATTGAACCGATCGACAATGATCCCCACTTGTTCCTTCCGCAGATGAAATCGCTCTCCGAGCGTGAGCATACCAATGTGTTCGGGATTTATGACTACGCAACGGGGTTATGCTACGGCGCTTGGCCGGCATCGAATGATCCGCTCGACATGCAGTTCCCCAAGCAATCACAAGCTTGGCGCAACCTTGATGTCGCAATCATCCAGCACATGATCGTTGAAGAAATCTGCCAGCCAGAACTCAACAACAACGAACCAGTCAAATGGGCATTCCCTCATTCGATTGATGAAGTGCTTGCGATCGGGAAGGGTGATGAAACTGGTTCATCAATTGCTGGTGGAGGCAAACCTCAACTCGCGGTGATTGTGCGTCCTACACCACTCGATGCAGTGCGTGATATCTCTCGTGCGGGAGAGTTGATGCCTCAGAAATCAACTTTCTTCTATCCCAAGCTCGCGACAGGTCTTTGGTTCAATCCGCTGAGCTAGATCGCTTCGAACTACAAATCAGAAATCAATGTCGATCGCGTTTGGATCATGTACCCATCCGCGTTTTTCATCATTAGCATTGTATGCTTTGCCATCCGCCGTCAACACAGACATCTTCGCGCCTGCAGAACGCAACTTCGCGAGTTGGTTCCGGCCGATCTTTGTGCGCAATGTCACGACTGTTTCTTCGTAGGTGCGATCGAGCACCTCCGAGCGATTCTCGATGGTGTGGATCGTCTTTGAATCAGACAACGGAACCGTGATATCGAGTTCTTCAATTTCACCGAGCGATATGGATTTCACGCGCTGGATGAGTTCCGCATGCCCCATTGGTAACTCTGTATGACCTTCAGCATCTTCAACACCCTGAACTGAGCAGATCGGGATTGCACCGACGGATCGGGATTGCCAATACAAAATATCTTGCTCGTCAACCGACTCGATGTCCGCTTTGTTCAGTAGTATCAAAAGTTCTGGTCGTTTGTATGCGATAAAGTCTGCTGAGCCATCACGCTTGGCGCGAACGGCGTCTTTAACTTCACGATCTTCCACCTCTTTGAACAACTCATCGAGCGTCTTCATTACGGTTTCATAATGAAGCTCGATGCTTGGATCGGAAATATCAAGCATGACCAAAAGCAGATCCGCGTGGGTTGCTTCTTCAAGCGTTGCTCGGAACGATGCGACAAGATGATGGGGAAGATCTCGGACAAATCCGACGGTATCGGAGAGCATCGCGGTGTGTCCGCCGCCCATGTCCCACTCGCGGGTGCGTGTCATCAGTGTTGCGAACACACGATCATCCGCGTACGCTCCGCCTTCAGTGAGGGTATTAAACAGGGTGCTCTTGCCTGCGTTGGTGTACCCAACAAGCCCAATCGTAAAATGATCCGTATTCCGTTTTTCAACCGCTCTTCGTTTCCGTACCTGGATCTCTTCGAGCTCGCGTTGCAGCACCAACTTTCGGCGTTGGACCAATCGACGGTCAACCTCGAGTTGTTGCTCACCGGGACCTCGTGTTCCCATCCCGCCCATCCCACCGGCGCCGCTCGCACCGCCGAGGCGTTCGAGATGCGTCCACATCGCACGCAATCGTGGAAATGTGTACTCCAACTGAGCAATTTCAACCTGAAGCTTTGCTTCATGGGTGGCCGCTCGTGAAGCGAAGATATCAAGGATCAACTCTGAACGATCGAGCACCTTACGGTTCGTAATCTCTTGGATGCTGCTGATTTGGTTGGGGGAGAGATCATGATCAAAGATGATACAACTCGCATCCACACCGTCGCATAAATCGCGGAGTTCCTCGACCTTCCCCTTCCCCATGTAGGTGCCAGGTTCTGGACGATCCCTGCGTTGTTCAATCTCTCCGACCACGACAGCACCCGATTGGGCAGCAAGCTCGCGGAGTTCCCCGAACGAGTCGCGCTGGTCATAAGTTGAATCCGGAAGGCGCAGCGCAGCAAGCACCGTCCGCTCGGCTTGTACTTTAATAGATTCACGATCTTTGGATGGTGGCATGAACCCTAAGTGTATCACACAAAGTCACAAAATCACGGACGGAGTCGGTGTAATCCACGATCTTCACGCGATTGATTGAGCTTCTCGAACGCAGGGGGGTGATCCCCGATGAACCGGTTTAACTGCGTTCCCGAGCATCCCAATCTTGCCGCTGCCTTCTTCATGTCAAAGTTACACGCATCGATCACATCAAATGCTTCTGCGAGTAAACTCGGGTAATCCCAGTGCTTAGAACTGCACACGATCCGCTTTTTTACACACCGCTGCTTCCACAGCTCAGATCGGATATCACCCGCGGGGACATCAATTCGCAGATTCATCGCAATTTTATGACGCAGTCGTCTTATTGCCACCGCTTGATTCTCTTTCGCGAGTCGCCGCTCACCTGCTTGGGCATCAATCCCAGAGGGAACATGCTCAATGGTGATATGAGTCTCGACCTTGTTGCGATGTTGTCCGCCTGGACCTAATGATCGACCACGCGTGATGGTGCAATCCTTCAACAATGACTCTTCATCGAGTGCTGCGGGATGAGTTGGCCGATTGACGGGCTTCTCGTTGAGTAGTGAATCGAGATAGTCGGAGTTGTTATTCATTCTTCGATCCATCCTCAGCACGCAGCGGTCGGAATTGCGGAGAGTGTGAAATCATCACGATGCCCAGCTTCAAGCAACTTCGTTCCTAGCCCTGCAATCATCGCCGCATTATCTACACAGTGCTCCATCTCTGGGATGATGAGTTCCAACTCATTCTCTGATGCAAGTCGATTCATCTCTGATCGAACGAGCGTGTTGGCGCTCACCCCCCCACCAACGATCAGGGTTTGGTATCCTTTTTTTTGCGACAAGGCCCGCTCGATTTTCAGAGTCAATGCTTTGACTGCAGCACGCTGAAAACTCGCTGAGATATCCCGTTTCCGCTCTTGAGTCAGTTCGGGAACTTCAGGCATGACAAGTGGCGCTTTGCCTTTGACTCGCTTTGGTGCTGGTCGGCCTTTGGCGGTATAGAGCACCGAGGTTTTGAGTCCTGAATAACTAAAATCAAGAGACTCTTTGCCTAATCGCGAAACAGGGAAATCGAATGCTCGATCATTAGCGCCCTCTTGCGCTGCGAGCGCATCGAGCTTTGGTCCACCGGGATGTCCGAGCCCCAGGATTGCTGCGACTTTGTCGAATGCTTCCCCGATCGCGTCGTCGATTGTTGCACCGAGCCTTGCAAGTTTCATCTCCGATTCCATGCGGTACAGCGAGGTGTGACCGCCTGACACTACGATTCCCAGCGCCGGGAACTGCGGGGCTTTGCGTCCGAGCATCCCTGCGTAGAGATGTGCATGGACATGATCGACCCCAACCATCGGCACTCCGAGCGACCAAGACATTGCCTTCGCAGCGCTGAGACCAACGAGCAACGATCCGATTAACCCCGGGCGGTGTCCAACGGCAATCGCATCAACATCACAGAGTTCAATGCCCGCTTGCGATACCGCATCGCGGAGCACCGGGATAATGTGTTGTTCATGAGCACGCGATGCGATCTCAGGCACAACCCCACCGAACTCTTCGTGGAGTTCGTATTGGCTCGCAACGATGGACGAACGAACGATACATCCATCCTCAACGATCGACGCAGCGGTTTCGTCGCATGAAGATTCGACCCCCAGAACGATCACGAATCTGATTCCGGCTCGTCTGCTTTCTCAACATCTGCATCAAGCAACCATCGCTCGAGATTGTCCCCGGTGATGTTCAAGGTTGTAACGATGTTGCCGTCCTTGTCACGGATGATGAGTTGCCCGCCAATGAGTTCTGCTTCATCATCCCAGAAATCTCGTGGATTCTCATCAACTCGGTCTTCATCGATCACACTCTCTACAACATCAACCTGCTTGGCAACGCGTGTGAGTTCTCTGAGAAGTCGTTCCTGCTGATCTCTGAGCACATTGAGTTCTGCAAGCGCAACATCATCAGGCGTATTGAACTTAATTCCAATCGGTTCAAACACACCGGTATCAATCCGGTTCTGCATGACATGCACCGCTGCGTCGAGTTGTGGGTCATGGAGTTCTTCAAGTATCGCAGCGGTATCGTTGAGATCGACGCGGTTGATTTCTTGGCTCGATGCGATAATCTCTTGGGCTCGACGAGCGGTGAGCATTTCTAAAAGCTGATCATTATCAACCGGTACATAATACCCGTCGGTTGGATCAACCCCCCACCGCGTGGAATCATCCCGGCGATGAAGCAATCTGCCAGACGGGAGGTAGTAATACTGCTCAGTGATCTTGAGCACACCCGCGCCGCTCTCAAGACCACGAACGGTCTGGACAGAACCCTTGCCGAAGGATCGTGATCCGAGCACAATCGCTCGATCATGGTCATACAACGCGCCCGCAAGGATTTCCGATGCAGAAGCACTCTGCCCATTGATCAGTACAACGAGTGGCAAATCTTTGATTGTGCCTTTGGAAGTTGCTTGCGCAGTGCGTTCTTCGTACGCACGCCCTTTGGTTGAAACAATCTTCCCTTCATCAATAAACATATCTGCAAGTTCGATTGCTTCGTCGAGCAATCCACCTGGATTAAACCGAAGATCGATAATCAAACCTCCGAGCGCTTGCCCGGATTCTGTTTCTGCTGATTTGATCGCATCTTTAATTTCTTGAGCACAACCTGGGGTGAACTGTGTTAACCGGAAATATCCTATGTTGCGCACAGTATCAATCCGAAAATCCCATGCTTCATCGGTTTGGGTCCGCATGAATCCCTTGACCGCTTGCACTTTGATGTGGTCGCGGATAATTTCAATATCGAGTGTTTCAGCGCCGCGTTCAACCGTGATGACGACCTTGGTCTTTGGTTCGCCTGTGAGTCGATCGATTGCATCGTTGATGCTCTGCCCTTCGGTGGTTTCGCCATCAATCATGATGACCCGATCGTCTGCCATCACACCAGCTTTCCAAGATGGCGACCCATCGAGTGGCGATGAGATCGTCAACCATCCATCACGAATCTGAACTTCCGCACCGATCCCGACATATTCACCGGTCAGATCTTTCGAGAACCGCTCTTCGTCTCGATGAGGGACGAAGGTTGTGTATGGATCATCGAGTTGCTCGATCATGCCGTTAATCGCGCCGAGTTGGAGTTCATCGATATCTGGTTGCTCAACATAGAGATTGTCAATCAATGATCGGACATCAACGATCGGATCGAAGAACCCGTATTCGTCGGTTGTACGTACAGCATTGGTCGCGACCGCGATGGTCGAGCCGATGACGGCGACGCCGAGTAGTCCGATGAGCGGCAATGTGGTGCTTTTCGCCATGATGCGATCTCCCAAAGAGTCAATATACGATGATCGTTCCTCATCGATAAGTTGAGGAAACGAGTTCTATCGATTACCTAAGTCTATACCGAGAAATCACCCGATGGGTTCGCCTACGAAGGCTGTAACACTGAGTTTTGTGGACTTAGCGTGGGTATTAAGGGGTAATCGTGAGCTTCGCGTTGAATGAACTCATCAGATCCGCAGATCGCACCGCACCTTGGACCGAACTGAGCACCGTGTTGTCCTTTACGAGCAGCGTGGTCGGAAAACTCCTCACAGGCAGATTGGAGAGTTCGTCAGGGTTTGCGCTGTATTCAAGATATACTGGGATCATGTTTTCATTGATCCAAGCGATGACTTCTGGATCCATCATTGTCGTCCGCTTGAGTTTCTGACAAGGAGGGCAAGAGTTGAGTGTCGCGAGCACAAACATCGGTTTTCCGGTCTCCTGAGAGATTTGGGATGCTTGCTCCATGGTGTATGAGTTGCTGAACACATCAGGAGTTGGGGCTGGACCCTTTATTAGGTTGATGATGTTTGGCAAGATCAGCACGATCATCACACCGATCATCAGCGCTGGGAAGATGTTGTTTTTCTTGATCATGGGGAAACCCTTTGCCTGTACTTTGTTGCTGCGGCGAGTTGAATATTCTCGCTTGAGTCAACTCAATAATGTATTGAGTTATTCCTTCAGAAATCAGCTGTCACAGATTTATAACAGCCGCAAGAATCGAAAAACAACTGTTTACCAGTCCTTCAACTCACCTACGAGAGGTTCAATCAGGTTCTTGCGGGTGACGATTCCAACATCATGCCCATCGGCCACCACAATACCAAGGCGAGCGGATGAGCGTCCGATTTTGACAAGCGCTGCACGAACGGTTGATGTCGCATTCACACGCACCGGTTGTTCGATCAGATCCTTAATCGAAGTTGAGTCGTCAGATGTTGTTTGGAGATACAAATCTATCCCTGCGAGCACCCCGACAACCTGCCCCTTGGTCGAAAGCACAGGGAACCGAGCATACGGGTGGTTGCGGATCACAGACTTTGCTTTTCCGATATTCCAACTCTCACGGATTACCACTGCATTGCGGAGTGGAATCATCTCCGATCGAACACTCGCATGTTCAAGTTCCAACGCGCGATCAATGAGCGACACCTGTGCATCGCTCATCTGATGTGATCCAAACTTGAGCAACTCACCCATATGCTGACGCGCCGATGCGAGTGAACCGAGTGAATCAATCCCCACGAGCTTTGACATGGTATTGGCAATGAACAGAACAGCAGGAACCAACGGCACCCATGTCAATGACCCGCTCATCAGCTTGATGACATGGGCAAAGCGTTCCATAAGAATATCTGCATGAGCGCGGAACACTTCTTTGGGTGTCGATTCGGCAAACACCAACAAGACGGGAGTCAAAATCACAATCTGGATCAAGATCATCTCGGTATCACCAAACCCCTGTGTCGCGATCAGGGTGGTAAACGCGAGGGTTCCCGCGTAGTTAAAGATATTGTTCCAGATGAGCAATGCTGTGAGTGTGGAGTTCTGATTGTCGATCTGCGATTCGAGAATCCGAGCTCGCACGCCTTGCTTTTTATCAGCAGCTCGAACGCGGACGATTACTCGGTTCACAGTATACAAACCGACTTCAAGACCCGAACACATCGCGGATCCGCCGATCCCGACAAAGACTAAGAGCCACCAGAATACCAGTTCGGAAACCGTCATGATCCACCCCCGGACTGTTCTTCAAACTGGCGATCTGTATCAAGCACCTGAACCTCGACGCGTTCGATCGATCTCCGGTCCATTTCAATCACAGTCAGTTTGATGTCGCCTATCGAGGTATGGTCACCGACCTCAGGGATACGATCGAGCAAAACCATCACCAATCCGCCAAGGGTATTCACACGCTTTGCGTGCTCGATGACTGATTGATCTGCGAACATCATCGCCCAATCATGGATCGAGAGTCTGCCAGGGACAATCCATCGTCCCACGCTCATCATTTCTACTTCGTTGGCAAGATCATCACCGGGATCAACAACACCATCGACGAGTTCTTTGACGACATCCGCGATGGTCACTACGCCGCTGACTCCGCCGTGCTCGTCGACGCAGACTGCTTGGCCGTGCCCGCTTGTGCGGAAAAACTCAATCAGTCCATCGAGCTTGCCTTGTTCAGGGATGAAGAGCGCTTCTGAAAGCACCGACTTTATCGGATTCCCTTCGAGGACTATGCGTGCATCCACAATCCCTAGCACGGGCGAATCGATTCCGTCCTCAAAGACTAACAGCCTCGTAAGTCCGGATGATCGGCACAACTCAGCGATCTCTTCGTGTGTAGATTGAAGATCAATCCATGAGACATCCATCCGAGGGGTCATGACCCGTTCAACACGCATTTGCCCCATACTCACAATCGAAGTCAGGAGCTCTTGCTCTCCTGAATCGATGACCCCGTCAGACGCACTGAGCGATATCAGGGTGCCCATCTGTTCTGGTGAAACATGCTTGCTTTGATTGCGTGTACTCCCCGGCGCGAGTAACCTCGACAAAGGCGAGATCACCCACCGATCCAAGAATGATAAAAGCGATGAGATCGGTCGACGGATCACCATATGCATCGGTGCTGCAAATCTGAGAAACAACAAGGTTGCAGACGAAGCAAAGAGCTTGGCAAAGACTTCCCCGATCAGGATGATCACCGCAAGCGAACTCACTGAGATGATGATGCTTGCCATCGTTGAAGTCGCGTTGATCGTCAGGATACTGGTCACAATGAAATACGCGATGTTCACCATCATGTTGAGCATCAACACCTGCATGAGCAGTTCACGAGGACGCGCAAGCAAGGATTCGAGCATACGCGACAGCCGCGGGTTGGATCGCTTCACCATCGCGCGTTGTCCATGAGTGATCCCAAAGAGCGCGGTTTCACTCGCAGACGCGATGGCCGAGCAGACCAAGAGCACCAGAAGCAGAATTATCAGAGGGGTTTGAGATGGGTCCATAACAGGTGGTTCGTGTTCAGCGTATCAGATATATATTGGTTGTCGCTGGTATTATCGGAAATCCGCAGCTTGCGGATCATAATCTGGATCGAGTTGCTCAACTAATCGTTCAATATAACGCCATGCATTGAGATGTACTCGGATCTGTGCGAGTTCGGTTTCACTTGCAGGATCATTCAATTCTGAAAATAATGACTCGGCGTCTGCTGCGTACGATTTTCTTTCTTGAACTGCCCAAGACTCCCAACTCGATCGAGACTCTTCGCCTGCAGCTTGGATCTGGTCTTCAATTTCTTCGCGTCGAGTCATCATCTCCATCAAGAATCCTTCAGGGAGCGAATTCGATTCTGATGAAGATGGTCCTCCAAGAACACTCAAAAGTGCATTGGCTCGTTTCTCTGAATCGAGCAGCGTGAGACGCGCCTGATTCAACGACGCAGCATCATTCCCTGAATCTGATTCACCACCTGCATCAGGGTGCGCCTGTGCGAGTTTCATGAGATATGCCCGCTCGATGGTATCAGTACCGATATCGAACGATACTGGCAGTCCAAGAGCGTGAAACGGGTTTGATGAGCATTGATCTTGCATTGGACTATTTTAGGGCGCGTTTGACCACCAATATAAAATTGGGGGCTTTGTTGTTCAACATGAAAGAGGAAAATACTCTATACTGACTGTGTAGTACTGGGATGGGTGGTAGAAAGGTGTCTGTTTGATGACCAAACACATCGGAATTGTTGGCGTGAGTCCTGAAGGGGCTTCGATATGTTATCAGCAACTGTTTCGTCATGCTGCAGTCATGCTCGAACCTCACATGCACCCGGTGGTCAGTGTACACAATATTCCGCTTGCTCAATATGTAGACGCGGTTCGCAGGGATGACTGGAGACAGGTCGCGACACTCATGCGTGACTCGGTTGATCGGCTTGCCTCGATTGGTGCGGAACTCTGTTTCACACCTGACAACGCGGTCCAACACGCGATACAACTCGTGGAAGTCGGATGCCCGATCCCTTGGCTCAAAATGACCAATGCAGTTGCGGACCGGATCGAGGACGACCAAAGAAAAGTCGTCGGCGTCATCGGCACCCAATATGTCACCTCTGGGTCTGCCTACCAAACCGACCTTGGTGTCAAGGGGATCAAACTCGTGCGCCCCGATAAGGATGACACCGAAACACTCGATCGGATAATTTTCGATGAGTTGGTCTTTGGGATCATTAATCCAGATTCACAGAAGACCATGCACGAGATCATCTATCGCCTAGTCGATCGCGGCTGCGAAGGGGTAATCTTGGGTTGTTCCGAAGCGCCATTGATGGTGACGAATGATACCTGTGATGTGCCGTTGTATAACGCGAGCGATATCGTTGCCCAGCATGCGATCGAACAAGCAATGGCGAGTTGAATATTTGATCGAGTCCCGGGTTATACCTTGTTCGCGATGAACGCTGAAATCGCTTGACTTGTTTCCTGATGGAATACACCATCGACCCCGCTCCACAGGTTGTTGTGCCCTGCATCATCAAGGATAAAAATCTTTGCATCTTGTGCTGCACGCTCGATATCGATCCCGTCTTGGATCGGACTCACAGGATCGACCCGCCCATGAATAATCAAGACCTGTGACTGCACTCCGCGTGCAAGTTCATCGCGTGCAAACCCTTGCCACTTTGGACCAACCCCAAGAATGATTCCCAAGATAGACATCGCGGGTCTCAAGTTGATTCTGTAAGGCACACCTTTGAGCCGAATCACATTCCGTGCGGGTGTGATCGCGTGTACATAGGGCGATTCACAAATCACACCAACAATATGAAACTTGCTTACATACTCATTGGCAAACGCGAGTGTGATCCCAGCGCCCATCGACCACCCGAAGAGGAGTGTTTCTCGTTGATTCCCATCGACGCGTGTATCAAGAATCCGTGCGAGATCATGGTGCTCGTTGGTGCCCATCTGGGTGAAGCCCTCCGCATCGCCGTGACCTGGGAGATCCCACAGGATAATCTCGGATGCGGATTCGATGAATGGGTCGAGCCTTTTGAGTCCGCCTTGCCTGCTTGATCCCCACCCATGCGTAAATACAACACGCGGCCCGTTGGTGTTTTTACCCGGGATGATCCAGAACGGAAGTTCACCCTTTGTGCCTTTGATGGTTTCTTCTGTGAATGCGCATGGCGATTCGAGCTCACTCGGATCTCCGGGTAAACCCCGGTGAATCGCGGATGCGTAAGTCACCCTCGGCGGATGAGTCAGCGCCCAAATGGTGTAGAAAATCAATGCACTCGCGTACAGCAGAAAACCAATACCTAAGAGTTGAAGAAGACCGACGATCGGAGTCATTCACATCCCCAAGAGCGATTTTATATCGTTGAATGTCACGAACAAGAACATGGTGCCGATCAATAACAACCCAGCCAATGTGGTGATGTTCTGGAACATGATCGAGACAGGTTTCCCCCGGATACCTTCATAGATGAGCATGAGGAACTGCCCACCATCGACGATCGGTAATGGGAGGAAGTTGATCACCGCAAGATTGATTGAGATCAGTGCCATGAAGAAGAGGACCCAGACCCATCCTTGTGATGCGATCTGTGTGCCCAGATGTGCGATCCCGACTGGTCCTTTGAGGTGCTCGACCTTGACTGACCCTTGGAACAATCGCAGGAAAGTGATGTAGGTCTGCATCATCACTCTGCGGGATTCACTCACTCCTCGTGTGATTGCATTGATCGGACCCTCTGCTTTATCATTGATGATCTTCACTTCAAACATCGAGACCAGATCCATCGAGCCTGGGAGTGTCCAACCCAGATCGCGCACCTCTTGGATATCCGCTCTCGTGAGCGTCCATTGCGTAGTTGATGTTGGGATCGATCCATCGGGTTGAATCGGGAGAGGGAGTTCGAGCGTGACAGGAAACGCGAAAGTCTCATCTCCAGAATCGAATGCATTGGATGTCAGGTCTGTGATTGCTTTATGAACATCGCGGATAGTGCTGATTTGGATATCCCCGACCATCGTGATACGAGAACCGGGGTAAGACACGAGATTCGATGCGGGGAGTTCGATCAGTTCGGTCTTGGATTTGTTTCCGTTCTCTGGTTCTCGCTCACGCTCGATCCGCATTGGTGTCGAGAGGAAGTTGCTCGAAGTTGTAGTCATCGATGGGTAAAACCCGATGGTCCCGTCTCTGGCAACATCAACCGTGAGTTTCACCCGTTGGTATTGTCCATCAGCATCCCGACGAAGCACCACAATATCCATCGGCTTACCCGGATTGGACTTCACATGATTGATCCCCTCTGCAACAGATGGGAAATCGAGTGTGCCGATGCGTGCAAAGATATCTCCGGGCTCTAACTCTAATCCTTCTTTGACAATCTCAGTGTTGGGATTCACCATCATGACCCCGCTGAGTCCGAGCAGGTGCAAGACGGTCGATGGGTCACCTGATTCTGCTTGCAAGGTATCATTCTGCAATCCGGGGACAGGCAAGAGGACATGATTGATTGTCTGATCCCCGCGTTTGATGATCGCGTTGATTGGTTTGCCTTCAGATACTTCTGCGATATCGAGCAGATCGAAAGGCGAATGAATCGCCTGTCCGTTTGCTTCAAGGAAGACATCATTTGGTTCAAGCCCGTCAAGCCCGAGTTGATGGCTTGCAATATCCCAGAACTTGCGATCTTCAGGATCTGAGATCCCTTTGAGTGTTGAAGTAATCGACGGAGATATTCCAAGATCAAGCAATCCGGTCCGATCACTCAGAACAGGGATTGTTTCAAACTCAATCTGTCCATCGACACCATCGCGTTCTACATAGATTTTACTCGGGTTTGTTTTCGATGCCATCGCGATTTCTGGGAGGATGTGCTCGAATGAGTGCATCTTCCAGCCGTTGATTTGGGTGATGCGATCACCCCGTTGGAGACCACCGACGATTTCGGGATGATTGACCGCGATCGCCTGTGAAGCGGGTGAATCATCCATGACATACCCCACCTGCGCCGGGAACACGTCCCTGCCGACAGTGAAGACAATCACGAAAAGGAGCGCTGCAGTAATCACATTCATGATCACCCCTGCGGAGATCACGACCATGCGTTTGCCTACGGAGCAGTTCTGATAGGAATCGGGTTCATTGGAGACTGCTTCTGGGTTGATATCTTCTTGCCCGAGCATTTTGACATACCCACCAAGCGGGAGCATGGAGAGTCGATATTCGGTTGGACTCAGATCTGCACGCCCACCCTCGCCGGCAGCTTGTACCAACATGCGATATTTGTTATCCGATGACCCCTTGCAAAAACCGATCCCTTTGCGGTAGGAACAGAGGACATTCCCGAATCCGATCGAGAATGCAAGCACACGGATCCCCGCCCATTTGGCCGCAACGAAGTGACCGAGTTCGTGGACAAAGATAATCGATCCAAATCCGATCACAATCACAAGGAAATCAGCAAGGGTGCCCAGTGGTCCGGGGATATTGAACATTCGGTGCTCCGAGGAAGTCTAAAAGGCAACCCGTGCCTTGTGGGGTCAATTCAGTCCTTGAGTGTATCGGCATAAACCGATAAACAGCGTGCTAGATTCACACAACACTCAAAAAGAACAGACACACCCGTGGATGTCTCGGGTGTGCCTAGAGGAGTTCTCATTGGACTCTGTGTCGATCCGGTTGTGATTTAGTATTTAATCGAGCAGCCGTACGCTTTGCTGGTTGATTTGCTGACTGATTCACCCGCAAGAGTCTGGGTGAGTGCATCATTCACATAGTTGACATCACCCGGTGCCTGCGCGTCAGGACGGTTGTCGATCGCGCCGTGGTACACGAGTGTCCCCGATGAATCGATGATGTACATCTCTGGAGTGCGTTTGGCGCCATAACTCATACCGACTTCTCCGGTAGGATCGAGCAGGATTGGAGTTGTAATTCCCCAGTTTTCTGCAGCTGCTTTGTTCGCCTTTGCTCCGGTGCTTGGGTGTGAAGCTTTCGCGGAGTTGACTCTGAGCCAAACAACAGGCTCATCTTTGTGCTCGGCTTGGATATTGAGCATGGTTTGGGTATCTTCGGTGTAATGCTTTTTCACGAACGGACACATTGGACTGAACCATTCGAGCACGACGGTCTGTCCCTTCGCGGTATACTCATTGAGTGTGTGCTCTACGCCATCAGCATCAGTCAATGTGAAATTCGGAGCGGCTTGGCCAACCTTCGCGATCGCGGTTGAGTCTGTATTGATTTGGGTTTGTGTATTACCGAATCCGAACATGGAAACACTCAGAGCAGTTGCGGAAAGCACTCCAAGCACGGTAGTCGACTTCGTAAAGCGTTGATTCATTGCGGACATGGTGATTCTCCTTAAAACGGGGATTTCCCTCTTGCGTATCGTGGTTTTAATCTGTTGGACTACTCTGTTGGTTTGATATGGATGTCATACTCAACAACCCCTGAAGCAGTTAGCACACGCAATCTGCCTGAGAGGACTTTGTTTTCTTTTTCTGCGAACTTGATGACCAACCGATCGCCATTCACGACAGGATCGCCGATCGGATCGGAAAGTTGGGTACATTCTTTGGATGGATAGAACTCGATACTCTTTGCTCCCTGTATCATGATCGCGGCGGCATCTGGTATCCATTGCACACGCACCGCATCATCTGTGGGATCGAACTTGATCGGCTTTGACTTGAATGCTGACTGGATCGCACTTACCTGGGAAGTTGGAAGTTTTTCTTGTGTTGATTCGATAATCGAAATCGTCGCGGTTGTATCGCCCTGCTCAGGAATACACACATCTTTGCAGACAAGATATTCCGCGTGGATATCGAAAATGATCACATCATCTGTAGACGCATCCTTCTCAACATGGAAGGGGACAAGGATCATGACTGATTCCTCATAGACATGATCGAGGATTCTGCCGGGTTGGAGGTACCGATTGGGTGAAGGCCAGATGATCTCTCCAAGCGATACGGGACCGGTCGGTTGTATATCGAGTGAGACGCCATAACCAGAGTCAGACAATCCCGGCCAATAGGTGTGCCAGTCCGCTTGGATATCGAGTGTGATCGCCAACAATCCGGAATCTCCGGGATGAATGTCATGGAAAGCGGTTGCTGAACTGATTTCAATATGATTTTTCATGTGTTCCTCGGCACCTGAAGCATGCGCAGCAGTAAACGCTGCACTGATACAGAGATACGCGAAGAATCTATGGTAGTTTGCACAAAATGACACGAACCGGTCTCCGTTGGCTTATTCAGGCGTTGCACACCGCATGGTCGCAATAGAGTCTCTATGATGTTCATCAGCCTGTAGAGCAGAACACACGAACTCACCTGCTTATTGTATAGATATGGAAAAAAAGATGCAAATATCGAACAAACACGCGCATTTTACACTTTTCTTCGGCCTCGCCCTTGGATTCTTGGCGATGACCACCCTCTCCGGGTGTGCCAAATCGAATATTTCGGACCGCAAGATCGATTATCTCGATCTCACACGCGTTGTCGAACTCTACGAAAAACAACAAGACAAAGACGATACCGCGTTGTTTATTGATACACGCAAACCCGAACGCTTTGCACTTGGACATATCCCTGGCGCTCTCAATATGCGGACACCCGACATTGATCTGCGTTATGACACCGATCCTAAGCTCACCCGATACAAAAACCTCATCATCTACGGCGAGAACCCGGGTCAAGCAAATACCCACGCGATGGCTAAGCGCATGATCGAAGCGGGATACAACGGGTTTACCAAACGCCGCGTCCGGGTGTATCTTGGTGGATGGGTTGAGTGGGAAATCACGGGTTTGCCAATTGAAGAGTCGCCCGCCGAATCAACTGACGAAACGGAAGAGTAAATCCATGACCGATCCAACGAAAAACTCGTCGCCGACCTCTTCGCCCACCATCAACGCGATCATGACCGATCGTCGGGCAGCATCCTTCACGACGCGCTCGATCAAGAAAGAGTCCAAACTCGGCGCGCTTCAACTCGCAGCGTCAATGATCGACCTGACCACACTTGAAGGAAGTGACTCCCCTGAGAAGGTGCGGAGCCTGTGCATGAAGGCGATTCGGCCTTGGGAGAAGGACGAAGAGATACTTGGGCATCGACTCGGTCCTGTCGCGGCGGTGTGTGTCTATCCATCAATGGTGCCTTACGCGAAGGAACTGCTCGATGGAACCGGAGTGAATGTCGCATCCGTTGCAACGGGGTTCCCCTCAGGACAATACCCACTTAATATCCGTGTGCGAGATGTTGAACAAG
This sequence comes from uncultured bacterium, assembly GCA_963976235.1. Lineage (GTDB taxonomy): Bacteria > Planctomycetota > Phycisphaerae > Phycisphaerales > UBA1924 > UBA1924. The sequence goes on along the minus strand of CAXBJM010000001.1, from coordinate 53,376 downwards.
CAGTGAAAGACGGCGCAGACGAGATCGACATGGTCATCAATCGGGGTGCCTTCTTGTCAGGAAAATATGATATCGTCGCGGAAGAAATCCGTGCCGTTGTAACCGCTTGCGGCAATGCTCACCTCAAGGTCATCCTCGAAACCGGCGAACTGGTCACCTACGACAATGTGCGCAAAGCGAGTGATATCGCGATCCAGAACATCCGCGAAGGCGATTTCATCAAGACCTCTACCGGCAAGATTTCACCCGCAGCAACCATGCCCGTCACGCTAGTGATGCTTGAAGCGATCCGCGATGCGTACAAAGATACCGGTAAGAAGATCGGTATGAAACCCGCTGGCGGCATCCGCACCGCGAAACAATCCTGGCACTACCTCTGCATGGTCAACGAAACCCTCGGCGATGGTTGGCTCAGTCCGGAGTGGTTCCGTTTTGGTGCGAGTTCGTTGTTGAACGATGTGCTTCGGAGTATGCAGAAGCTCAAGAACGGGGAGTATGCTGCCGGGTATGATTTCTCGGATGCGTAAGTCACATACCCAGCATCGCCGAAGTCTTCTTTTCTATCTTGTGCTGGGCCTGCTGCTCAACATTGTTATTGCTTATTCCTGCGGCGGACTTGCGGGGGCGCTGGGGTTTAGTTATTCCGATGGTGCTTATGGAGACTGGGATCTTTTTATTGAATCAGAAGACGGATGGGCTTCTAACGGAACTGCATTCGGTATATCCGGATGGTTAGATGAATACTACGTGACGGATCCATCGGACTTCTACTCAGATGACATGATGATAGTGTCCGAAGAGGGCGGCACTATCTATGCGACCAGATCGAGTGGAAATCGGATTGGCTGGCCATTGCAATGCATTCAGCACTCGCAAAAATGGATTGAAGTAACCAGACTCAGGTCCAAAGCCGAAAGCAAAGATAAAGGCAGAGTCATAGCTAAGACCGATACCGAAATTACACCAACGCCTCATTGGTATTTCAAAGGGATCAAGACCAACTTAAAAAACTCGATATTCTATCAAATACCAGTTCAAATTCGTCCCCTCCAGTTCTTAGTCAATACTTTATTTTATAGCATAGTTTTGTATGCCATTCACTTGCTCATTGTTCGACTCAAACAATCTAGCCGACATCGCCAAGGGCTTTGCGTTGGCTGCGGATATGCGATTGAAGATTTGAATGTGTGTCCGGAGTGCGGATCAGATCATGCGGCTTGTTGACCTTGTTGGAAGAACCGTGCATCATACTTTGCACGCGTAGATGCATCACCCAACACAGTGTACGCCTTACGGATCTGATCGAAGCATTCCGCGGCATTGGGTGCTTTGTTGTGATCTGGGTGCCATGCTTTGGCTTCTTGACGATAGGCTTTCTCGATGTCTTCCTGTTTAGCGTATGGAGTGATGCCGAGGAGTTTGTAGAGATCTGGGTATCCGACTTGGATGGTACCTTCTTTGGTGAGTCCCATTTCGCCGTGAACTGCGAGTTTGATGATCGCGTCGCGGTTGATGGGATCAAGCTTTGAGAACTCGACCCCCACTTCACATCGGCGTGTGAATGCGGTGCCCTTGCGGACCCATTTGACGGTGCCTGTGACGGTGATGTCTGTGGTTTTATCCGAGAAGGTGTACTCCTGAACATCCCCCACCTCTGGGAGATCTTTGGGAGAGACGATCATCCGCATCCCTGAACCGGTAATGTCAGCGACCTTTCCCTTGCAACAACGGAGCTTTTTTGTCTCTAAGCGTGATTCAGTTCGCGCAAGATAGTCCGCGTCAATCGTTGATTCCGCAGGGACAACCTTGGAGGTGTGTTCCTGAGAAGAACCGGTTGGTGGATCGTAATCAGGGATTAAACTATCTTTGGGTGCATCGCTCATATACTCCAAAGCGGCTCAATCCTTGCTCAACTTTGACCAAATGAGGCAGAAAACCCATCTCCTATTCGGATCAGGACGGCAAAGCCTGTTATCTGTTGTTAGAATAGAGCATGAGTACCGTGAGCAAAGCACAAGCATCGAATGTCAATACCTCCCCGCAACCTCAAAGACTGGATCTGAGAGCCGCGAGCGGCGGAGGGATCTTTGAATATGCGCCCGCGCCGGAATCCGTCCGCCCTGAAATCGCAGACAAGTATGGTTTGTTTATCGGAGGTGAGTTCGTCGATCCTACATCCGGTAACCATTTTGCATCGATCAATCCTGCGACCGAGGACACGCTTTCGATGGTCGCCGATGCGTCTGCTTTGGATGTCGATCGTGCGGTTCAAGCCGCACGCGATGCGCTCCCCGCATGGTCAGGTCTCAGCGGCAAAGATCGCGGCAAGTATCTCTTCCGTATCGCACGAAGAATGCAAGAACGCGCCCGAGAACTTGCGGTGCTCGAAACACTCGATGGCGGCAAACCGATCAAAGAATCACGAGATGTCGATGTGCCTTTGGCTGCTGCACACTTTTTCTATCATGCAGGATGGGCAGACAAACTCCGTTTCGCGTTTCCCGGCCGTGACCCTCAACCTGTTGGCGTGTGTGGACAGATCATCCCTTGGAACTTCCCATTGATGATGCTCGCGTGGAAGATCGCACCTGCACTTGCCTGCGGGAATACCGTCGTGCTCAAACCTGCTGAAACGACCTCACTGACTGCACTTCGATTCGCGCATATCTGTCAAGAGATCGGATTGCCCAAGGGTGTTGTGAACATCGTCACTGGCGCAGGCGAAACCGGAAAAGCGATTGTTGATCACAATGATATCGACAAGATCGCGTTTACCGGATCGACCGCGGTTGGTAAAGCGATCGCTCGAGCAGTTGCGCCGACACGGAAAAAACTCTCTCTGGAACTCGGAGGAAAGAGCGCCAACATTGTCTTTGAAGATGCGTCGCTCGATCAAGCGGTGGAAGGTATTATCGAGGGGATCTATTTCAATCAAGGGCATGTCTGCTGTGCTGGTTCACGGTTGTTTGTTCAGGAATCAGTCCTCGATCGAGTGATCGATAAACTCGCCGATCGGATCGCGACGCTCCGTGTAGGTGACCCGATGGACAAAAACACCGATGTCGGCGCGATCAACTCGAAAGAACAACTCGAAGCGATTCAACGATACCAAGCAATTGGAACCAACGAAGGCGCTGTAAAGCATGAGGGATCACAATCTGCACTTCCCGAGAAGGGATACTGGTGCAAACCGTGTTTCTATACCGGGGTGCAACCGAGCCATACGATCTCACGAGAAGAAGTCTTTGGACCAGTGCTTGCGGTGATGAGTTTCCGTACTCCTGAAGAAGCGATCTCTCGTGCAAACAACTCCCCTTACGGATTAGCTGCCGGGGTCTGGACGGATAAGGGGTCGAAGATATTTGATGTCGCCAAGCGTCTCGACGCGGGGATTGTGTGGCTCAACTCATACAACAAGTTCGATCCTACGAGCCCGTTCGGCGGATATAAAGAATCTGGTTTCGGACGCGAAGGCGGACGACATGGGCTCATGGCCTATTGCAAATAACTACTCAAGCAGAACCCATTGAATCATGTGCAAGTCACACACAAAGGAGCACATTATGATGACAGAACCAGGCATCCATTCGTTTGATATACGCGATCTGATCGCGGAAGATCAGACCTGGGTTCAGCGTGTACTCGTCCAATACTGGGGATCGACTGTCCAGATCACCCGCGGCAAAAAATATGAAGCGGATAAACTCCCCGGACTTGTTGCGGTACGCGATGGTTCTGAAGTTGGATTACTTACGTATCACATCGACGGGGATGCCTGCGAAATCATCACCCACAACTCGATGGCTGGGCACGGCGGGATCGGGTCATGCCTGCTCGATGCGGTGCGAAACAAAGCACGCGAACTGGGATGCAAACGGTTGTGGCTCATCACAACCAATGATAATACCCCCGCGTATCGGTTCTACCAAAGACGCGGATTCGATCTCGTTGCCCTCCATCGCAACGCGGTTACCGAATCCCGCAAACTCAAAGCAGAGATCCCCAACGCAGGGTTTGACGGCATCCCGATTCGCCATGAGATTGAAATGGAATACGCACTTTAACTGAGCTCAATACTGACGATCCGAGAACACCATGTCCAACAGAATCCCAATCATCAAGACCTACAAGCTCGCTATCGGCGGCAAGTTCCCCCGCACTGAGTCTGGTCGCACGATTCAGGTCCACGATGCATCGCAGAACCTTGTCGCGCATGTCTGCCATGGTTCACGCAAGGACCTGCGCAATGCGGTAGAAGCAGCAACCAAAGCGCAATCTGGATGGGCGAACGCAACAGCATATCTACGCGGGCAGGTGCTGTATCGGCTTGCCGAGATGATGGAGGGCAAGCGACTCGAACTTGCAGAAGCGATCGGTAAGGACGGATCCAAAGAGATTGATGCCGCGGTCGATCGTGTGGTTCACTTCGCGGGGTGGACCGACAAATACGCACAGGTCATGGGAGGCACCAACCCCGTTGCGGGTCCATACCATAACTTCACGATCCCCTTCGCGATGGGTACTGTTGGAGTCATCGCCCCCGATGAACCATCGTTGCTTGGATTAGTCTCGCTTGTCGCGCCGGTCATTGCTGCAGGCAACGCGTGCGTGGTGCTCGCGAGTGAGCAGAACCCGGTGCCTGCGATGATCCTTGCGGAAGCAATCGCAACGAGCGATCTACCCGGGGGTGTAGTCAATCTACTCTCTGGATATCGCGACGAGCTTGTTGAGCATTTCAGCTCCCATAGAGAGTTGATCGCGATTCATGCTGCGGGAGTTTCAGATGAACATCGCGGTCTATTGCGTGTTGGCTCATCAGATAATCTCAAACGCGTCACCGTACATGACGAAATTAATTTCTTCGATGACACGATATGTGAAGGTCCTCAATGGATTGATCCGTTTGTCGAGATGAAAACCATCTGGCATCCCAGCGCAGTCTAAGAGTTTGACTGAATCAGTTGAACTCAATGCGTTGCTGCAGCGGGACCGGTTTTTAGAGCATCGTCCATCACGATTCTTGGTTGCTCATTGGAAACTTGTTCGCGCCAAACGATTTCAAGCGTGCCATCGAAGAGCTTTGCGATTGATTGGAGTTGTCGTTCGATCGCGTCGCGGGCTTGCTTTTCATACCGATCATCGTTCTTCTCGAACAGCTCGGCAGCTTGTGATTGTGCGGTTCGCATGAGTTCGTTCTGACGCTGGGCATTCATGTTGATGACATCAATCAATCCGAGCACCCTCCCTTGTTGGATGTCATAAGGTTCGACATCCATCAGACGCAATGCCCCAATGATTGGTCCGAGTGTGAGGCGAAAATGCCCGTTGCCAAGGTCGACAACATCTGATTGACCAATTGAACCTAACTCAACGGCGTATTGCTTCTCGAACTGGAAGATCATCGCGATCTTTGCCTGGCTGAGCAAGATCGGCGGCAACCAGTTCCAACCTGTCGTCGCGGTGGCGATTTCTTTGGCATGCACTTCAAGACCGACGAGCTTACCAACCGCACGCACCCGTTCGGTGAGCATACGGAGTGATATCTTATCAATCCCTGCACCCTGTCGACCTCGTTTGATCGATGAGACAATGAAGAACACAATCCCCGCGCCGATGACAGCTGCGAAGAACAAAGCGATGATTAGTAAGATAAGATCGTTCACACTCAATCATTGGCAGAGCGTTGGCGTCTGTTTCACATTGACAGAAATCAACACCAAAAACGCTGATTAAAGCGAATAAACGGCATGTTTTTCGGACAGATTTCGAATCTTAGTCTTTGATCTGTTCATCGTTCAATCCGACTTCGTATGAGCGGATGAAGAAATGACCACCGATTGAGAACAGGATCCCGATGATGAGTCCACCGAGCAAGAGAACAACCATTGCAAGTGAACTTGGTTCGCTTGTGGTGCCGCTGCTGATTGGGAATCCCTTCATCTTGATCCATCCGAGCACGCCGATGACCGGCAACAAGAAAATCATGGCGCGGAAGAACATCCCCCACGAGCGGGTGTCTCGGCGATAGACATCAAGCGTCGCGATAAATGTGAGCAAACCCATCGCGATCAGACGGAAAAGGATTGTTCGGCTGATCCAAGGGCCGATTGCCGGATCATCCCCCACGACTGCGCGAGCATCAACATACATCCCGAAAACCATATCGACAAGGATCGTCCCTGCGAGACATGCGATCGCCAGAGGCAATGCGAATCCGACGCGGATTTTTCCAATGCACACCAAGATCGTGGTCAAGCATCCGAGAAGCACGATGAGTTCGAACCCGAAGAGTCCCCATGCGAAACCACCGAACTTGCCGATCGCCATCCAGATCCAAGGGATTGCGGATATGGCAACCGCCAAACTAACCAAAATCGTCGAAACTCGGATGATGGCAGGGGTTGATTCTTTGATTGATGGTTCGGATATGGACATGGGTTGAGCAGTTTTCAGTTGGGAATAAATCAATGAATCAGTGATACGCCATCTGGCAGACGAAAGATCGGCATTGTCGGCGTGGTATATTGCATGATTTGTAGGCAAGGGATTCATTGCCGACAAAGATGCAAGCTCGATTGATAGCAATACGGGTGTTTCAGGCAGAAATTGCGCTCGCACCATGCCAAAATCGCATCGCACGCAACATTTCAAGGTGGAACCCGGCACAACTTGCTTGCTGTGCTGACATTACAGCAATCTCAATCCAGATTGCCCCACAACACGCCCGATATAGGACTGGAGACGAAGATAAACAGGATCGGTTTGACCGACCTGGATGTGCACGGAATGACTTCGAGCACAAGGAGAAAAACTATGGGCGGCATTACATCAGGTATTGGTTTGTTTTCGGGTATTGATACTGCATCGTTGATCGATCAGCTGATCTCTGCGCAGTCTCGTCCGATTATCCTTGCTCAGAACAGGGTCTTCCAACTTCAACAACAACAGGCAGCATATCTAGATATCAACTCAAGACTGAACGCGTTTAAGTCCGCAGCTTCTTCATTCCGTGTCGCGGATATCTTCTCCTCACGGGGTGTTGCATCGAACAATGAATCTGTCCTGACTGCGACCGCATCGAACTCAGCCGTCGCAGGGAGCTACAACTTTGTTGTGGATCGTCTCGTTACCACACAGCAACTGCTCACCCGCGGATTTGCGGATCTTGATTCGACCGCTGTTGGTCTTGACTCTTTAACATTTGAATCGGAAGCGGCGCGACTTGATTCGGATACGCCGCTGGCGGATCTCAATAACGGGGATGGAATCAAACGAGGTGTCATCACTGTCAATGGCACAGAAGTTGATCTCTCACGCGTAAGTACCACACAAGAGGTGCTTGATCTGATTTCCGAAGTCCCTGGTGTGAGTGCACGCGTTGAGAACGACCACTTTGTGATCTCAGGTGTGACATCACTTGCGCAGGAAACGAATGCAGGGATTCTTGAATCACTTGGTCTCGACGAGTACAGCGGAGCTGCTGCGGATCAGGTCGGAACATCGGTGTATGGTATCCAAACCAATACCTCCCTTGCATCACTCAACGATGGACGAGGAGTTCAAGTCCGCCAGACATCTGGTCAGGGTGTTGAAGACTTTACGATTACGATCGATGGGGATGAAGTCAACATTCGGATCGGTGAAATTGAAGGCCCGCTCTTCGATGACGAAGGCGATCCGATCATGAATGATGAAGACCCGCCAGTTCAAGAGATTGGCGTTGTCGAAGGTGCAGTTTCAACTATTGGTGGAGTTATTAATCGAATGAACTCAGCCCTGGATGAAGCGGGGTACACCGAGTTCAATGCATCGATCAACGCAACATCGGGTGGTATCGATATTGTTGATTCCCTGGGTGGGCGAGAATTTGTCATCGAGAATTTCAGCAACAGCGCAGGCGAAATCACCACCGCAGAAGACCTTGGGCTCGTGGGTACGTACACAGGAACCGCCAATGGAACACGGATCCTCGCGGGATTAAACACCAAGCTCGTATCAAGTCTCAACGGGAGATCAGGGCTCGACGGCACTGATGGCGATCTCTACTTCGAAACCCAAGACGGTTCAGATTTTACAATCAATGTTGGCGGGCTCAATGATGTCAATGACATCATCAATACCATCAACAATGATGTGGGAAATGGTGGACGGGTGTTCGCTTCGATCAATCCTGAGGGCACTGGCATTCAGATCGTTGATTCATCGACAGGCGGAGACACCTTCACGATCTACGGCACCAACGGCAGCGATTCGGCAACAGCGCTCGGGATTGCAGGGAGCTTTGACGATGGAACTGCAGCGGGTTCAAACCTTCAACTCGCCTATATCAGCAACGCGACGCTGTTAGATGATCTCAACAACGGAGAAGGCATTGGGACTGGTACATTCGAGATCGTAGATTCTTACAATAATCGCGCTGAGATCCGCATATCGAACTCTGACAACACAATCGCAGATCTGGTCAAAGCGATCAATGGATCTGGTCTTGATATCATCGCAAGAATCAATGACAACGGCGACGGCATTGCAATTTATGAAGATGAGAACGCGGTCGATGACCAAGGTGATCCTCGGCCGCCGGGTGCGAACCCAATCTCAGTTGCAGACATTACTGGTTCCGTTGCATCCAAGCTCGGTCTTGAAGGCGAAGCATCGGGCACCGATGCGGATAACTTTGTCAATGGGTCCTTCGAGAAAACAATCAACTTTGATTCGGACGCGACACTGAGCGATATCCGCAACGCGATTAATGCCGCAAATGTGGGCGTGTCTGCTTCAATCCTCAACACAGGGATCGGTGCATCTCCATTCCGATTGAATCTATCGAGTGAACGCACAGGCGGAGACGGCCGATTCCTGCTTGACTCAGCGGGGTTCGATCTGGGAATCACAACGCTTGATGAAGGCAACGACGCACGCGTATTCTTTGGATCATCGGACCCTGCAACGGGTGTGTTGCTCACTAGTTCTGTCAACCAACTCGACGGGATCATCCAAGGGGTTACGATCGATCTGCATTCATCATCCGATGATGCGGTTCAGCTTTCCGTTACCACAGACACTGCAACCATCGAGTCAAAGGTTTCCGAGTTTGTCGCCTCGTTCAATAGTGTGGTGGAAGGTATTGATTTCCGCACCCGATATGATGATGAAACTGAAGAGCGAGGAATCCTGCTTGGGGATAGCACCCTGCTCAATCTACGCAACGGGCTCTACTCTCAGCTCCGCTCGACGAATGATGGGTTCTCGGACACATATGACCAACTCACTCAGGTCGGGATCTCTGTTGGTTCAGGTGGAAAGCTTGAGTTTGATACCAGTGCATTCCGTGAAGCATATTCCGCTGATCCTGAAGCTGTCGAAGCGTTGTTCACTCGTCAAGAGCTGGAATCCAACGACGATGGTGATCCAAACACGATCGACGAACCAACATTCTCAACACTGAGCGTGCTTGGTCAGCTCGAAGCATTCGCGGATTCGTATGTATCAGGTATCAGCGGCGTTCTCCAGTCTCGTGGGACTGCGCTCGATTCGCAGATAACCCTTCAGGAGAGTCGAATCGCGTCCATCCAGGAGTCACTCGAAAACAAGCGAGTGATCCTTTCTCGTCAGTTCCTTGCGATGGAACAGGCAATTGGTGCCTTCCAGACACAGGGTTCATCGCTTTCTCAGCTCGCAGCACTCGGTTAACCCCCTTGTTTTTTGTAATCATGCCGTCTTGAGACTGAAGTGACTCGAACCAAGGACCGATACTCTTCCGATGAATGACACCAACACTGCTAATGCGTATCTCCGAACCAAGGTGATGACTGCTTCGCAAGAAGAGCTCCGGTTGATGCTCCTTGATGGTGCGGTTAAGTTTGCAAATCAGGCACGCGCCGGTCTAGAGCAATCTCACCATGAGATGACCTATCTCGGGTTTACACAGTGCCGAGATATTGTGCTTGAACTGCTCAATACCATTCATGATGAACCAGCGCCAGAGATCGCTCAATCAATGAAAGACTTGTATACCTTCATGTACGGGCAACTCGTCAAAGCGAGCACCGAGAAAAGTATCCCGATGCTCAACGAGGTGATTGAGTTGCTCAACTACGATCGTGAAACATGGGTTCTGACTATGGACCAAGTCGCTGCGGATCGTGAGAATGGAATTGGTGTTCCAGCGCAGATTCCCGCTCCTGCGGTTGCCCATCAACCGATCAGTTTCCAGGCATAACTATTGCGTATCAGATCTGCTCGCTGAGCCCTGCTGCGAGATGTTCCATCACAAACTTGACCTGCACATTGGTTGCAAGCTCAGTCTTTGCTCGTTCGATGCGATCAATCGAATTCAATGATCGATGCATCGTTGCAGGGTCCATCAGCCCTTTGCGTGCGCGCTGAGCGATCAGATTGAACATCTGATTCGCCCCTTTTTTGTTGGCAGCTTCTTTCGAGCGGTTCTCTCCGAGCTTTTCACCCGTTTTGACCCATTTGCTTGCCCATGTATCTACAAGCTCCCCCATCGTGACACCGAGGGCAACGGGGTGTACACCGCGTTCTGCCTGTCGGCACATCGGATCGATTGCTTTGTGCCAATGGTAGAGCCCGCCTTCGATGGCGCCCAGGAATCTCCCCGGTGCCCCACCCGCGTACTGAATCAACCAATGATGCTCATCGGGTTCGATTTTCAGATCTTGCTTCCCTGCCCATGCACGCATTGCGTCATCGTCGAGCGGGGTAAACGATACCCGTTGGCATCGGCTCCGGATGGTTGGCAACAACCGATCCTCGCTTGATGTGATCAAGATAATCACCGTGCCCGCGGGGGGTTCTTCGAGTGTTTTGAGAATCGCATTCTGCACTGGTGCATTGGTCGGCGAACGGTCTAACAACTCTGCTTCATCCACAATGAACACTTTGCTCGCGATCGAGTTGCCTTGCATTGTCGGTCCCAGAGTTGCCGGCACGATGAGATGCTCGTCAACGATCGCTTTAGGAATTGTTGCGAGCTTCGCATCGCGAATTTTTTTATCATCGTGATATCGAGCGAGTTCTTTTTTGATGACATGCAGATCTGGATGCGTGCCTGCTTTGAAGAGTTGTTGGATAGTACTCTCTGGATCGGGTGTCATTTGCCCACTGAGATCAGGGGTCGTGCTTGGATCAAGTAAGATTGCTGCCCATGCGACTGCAGCGGTGAACTTCCCGACACCTTCTGGTCCATGAAAAATCCATGCATGATGTACCCGCTCGGATTGCATCGAGCGTTGGAGCAGTTCGACCGCGCGTGATTGCCCGAGCACATTGCTCAATCCGATCGGCGGATCGTAGAGCTTGATCGCGGGACCGGAATCCTTGACCACGCGTTTGCGGACGGTTTTCTTCTTGGTCTTCTTCTTTGCGGTGCTTTTGGCCATCATCTATAGGATAGCCAACGGATGAATCAAGATCATCTCCGATTGCGACGCGTGCCCACCATCATGCCCATTACGAGCATCGGGAGCGTACTTGGCGCAGGGATGATGGAGTTAATCCATCCTGCATACGCAGAAACGCGGGTGAATCCGTTGGAATCGCCGTAATCTCCATCTGGATTGCCGTCGAGTGAGTTCACAAACGAGTTGATCCCTGCGATCTGCCATCCGTCAGCGGTCTCGATGAACATCCCGCCTCCGGAATCACCTGGCGCAACGGAGTATTCCAGGTCCAGGGGTTCTTCGTCGCCGTAGAGTGATTCGTTGGCATTCAGTGGGCTATCAAAGTCGGTGAGCAAAATCCGTTCGTCCCATCCACGCTCGGTTCCGAGCACATCAAGCACATTGTTTCCTGCTCTGCGGATTCCCCCGGTGCCAGGTTGTTGCCCGGTGAGACCAGTTCCAAAGCGTCCAAATCCGACGGCTGTGCCGACTTCTCCGAGTTCATCATGTCCGGCGTAAATCTCTGCGCTCTGCAATGACGTGATCGGTGCGCTCAGGCGGAGCAACGCGATATCTCCCCCACCGAGAAAATCATTGAATGACCAGTCTGGGTGGATAATGACCTCGTCTACAAACCCAAATGCGGATTCATTTGCGAAGATTGCTGAAGAGACTGGACCATTATCAACACAATGCGCAGCGGTTAAAATCCATTCACCATTGCCGATCAGTGTTCCTGAACAGGTCGTCCCCCCACCACCTGCGAAGTTGATACTGATGCTGCCCACACTTGCGAACTGTGATTGTTGACCAAGTTGTTGATAGAGCGCGTCATCGACATCATGGCGGATGACACCGGCGCTGGTTGTTGTTCCGATCGTTGTAGCGAGTAGGGTTCCCACTGTCATGGCGCTTGAAGTGATGCTTTTTGAAATGAACGGATAACGCATCTTTGGTGCTCCAAGATCGGGTAAGTCACAGTCTGCGATTGAATCGTCGTACGGGTACCCTTTAACAGACCCCCAGAACGCCTTGTTTGCCACCAAAGTGGTTGATTTTGTATCGTTTTCGGACGCTCATTCACCGAACAAGTCGATCTTGATGCTCCTACTATGACAGGACTCGATAATTGTACAATACGCAGTGCACACCATTCCGAACAGAACTGGAACAAATCCATGTCCCCGACTGCCAACACACAGACAGATATCAACTCCGCAGCTGCGGTCCGCAGCGCGTTTATCAGATTCTTTACTGACAAGGCGCACACCTTTGTGCCCTCCTCTACGACTTGTCCGACGAACGATCCATCGCTGCGTGATACCTTTGCCAATGCAGGGATGAATCAGTACAAACCAATCTTCCAAGGGACGCTCGATCCCAACTCACCTTTGCAAGGGCTGACCCGTGCGACCAACACACAGAAGTGCATCCGCGCCGGGGGCAAGCACAACGATCTCGATGATGTCGGCAAGGATACCTATCACCATACTTTCTTCGAAATGCTCGGCAACTGGTCTTTCGGCGATTACTTCAAAGAGGAAACCATCGCGTGGGCATGGGAGATGATGACCGGTCCACGCGAGAACGGATGCTTTGGACTCGATCCAACACGGTTCTACGCGTCCTACTTTGGTGGTGACGAAAAAGCAGGACTCAACCCAGATCTCGAAGCCAAAGCGATCTGGGAGAAGTACCTCCCACCAGAGCGTGTGATGCCATTTGATATGAAGGACAACTTCTGGGAGATGGGCGACACAGGACCTTGTGGTCCATGCTCGGAACTCCACTACGATCGCGTTGGCAATCGTGATGCATCTTCACTCGTCAATGCTGACGATCCAGAAGTGATCGAGCTTTGGAACCTCGTATTTATTCAGTACGATCGACTCGAAGGCGGCAAACTCTCAACCCTCCCCGCGCAGCATGTCGATACGGGTATGGGACTCGAACGCGTGGTTTCCGTGCTTCAAAATAAGAACTCGAACTACGACACGGATGTGTTCATGCCGATCTTTGATGCGCTCGTCAAGTTGACAGGTTGCCGACCATACACAGGCAAACTTGGTGCTGATGATACCGACGGCGTAGATGAAGCGTATCGCGTGATCGGGGATCATATCCGTACACTAATCTTTGCAATCACTGATGGCGGGATGCCATCGAATGAAGGACGCGGGTATGTGCTTCGGCGCATCTTGCGTCGTGCGGTTCGATACGGGCGTCAGAAACTCGGTGCGCCAGAAGGCTTCCTCGCAAACCTTGCTCCAACAGTGATCGAGATGATGGGCGATGCGTTCCCAGAACTGAAAACTGATCCGAAACGGGTGATCGGGATTATCGAAGATGAAGAAACCAGCTTTGGAAAAACACTTGATCGTGGGATCGACATGTTCAAAGGTATTGCAGACCGGGCCTGTATTCGATTCGCACAAGATCATGCCGATGCCAGCAATTGGGCCAGCTCACAAGCCAAACGAATTGAGATCGGAGAAGGCGGCGGCGGCCCTGTCGATTTCTATTTTGTAATAGACTGGAAAAATTTTCCTGGAGCATCAAAGCCACTAATCCGCGGTACTGACGCATTTAAACTCTACGACACCTACGGATTTCCTGTCGATCTGACTGATCTGATGGCACAAGAACGCGGTCTAACTGTTGATCTTGATGGCTTTGAAAAAGCGATGGAAGAAGCGAAGGCACGATCCCGGCAGGGTGGTCGAAAGGATGACGGCGAGCAGAAGATTGAACTCCGCGCCGAACAGATCGCCAAACTCGCGCATCTGAATGTCAAGCCTACAGATGATGCGGGCAAGTTCTCCGGGCGTGATATGAAAGGGACGGTCAAAGCGATCTGGAACGGGAACAACTTTGATGACCATGCCGATTCAACCAATGCGGGGACGCATCGTGTTGGCATAGTCCTCAACAAGACGAACTTCTATTCAGAGATGGGCGGGCAGGTCGCGGATATCGGCGAGCTTCAGTGCATCAAAACCGGCGCACACTTTAAGGTCGAAGATGCCCAATCCTTTGGCGGTTATGTCCTGCACATCGGGCGCATTACCAAAGGCAAACTCAGTGTGGGCAATGACGCGATGTGCCAACTTAAGAATACACATCGCTCCAGAGTTGCATCAAACCATACAACCACGCATCTGCTCAACTTTGCCCTTCGCAAAGTACTCGGTGGCGTAGTCGATCAACGCGGGTCATTGGTCAATGACGAAAAACTCCGCTTTGACTTCACCCACAATCAACCGGTGAGTGCAGAGGAAGTCGCGAAGGTTGAAGAGATCGTGAATCACGAGATCAATCAGGACCTCACGGTGTATGCGGATTTGTCGCCTTTAGAAAACGCGCAGAAGATCAGCGGGTTGCGTGCAGTCTTCGGCGAGACCTACCCCGATCCTGTGCGTGTTGTCTCTATCGGGATCGAAGTTGAACAGTTGATGTCCAACCCAGAGAATGATGCATGGAAAACCGCATCAATCGAGTTCTGTGGCGGCACACACATCGAATCCACAGGGATTGCCAAACGCTTTGCACTCCTGAGCGAAGAAGGTATCGCCAAGGGGATCCGGAGGATCACCGCGATCACAGGGCAAGATGCACTTGATGCACATGCACGCACTGCTGAACTTCAAGCGATGGCAGACGGGCTTGATTCTGTCGCAGCTCATGTACTCGCAGAGAAACATCAAGAGCTTGTCGTGATCCTCGAAAAGGAAGCACTCCCAACAACTGGCAAGAACGCGATTCGCGCCAAACTTGCACAGGTGCAGAAGAAACTCAAAGAAGCAGGGAAAGCGGCTGCTGCAGAAAATGCAAAGCAGGCGCAGCAACTTGCAGCAGGTCTTGCACAATCCGCAGCAGCATCCCCCGAAGAGATCGTCATCGCATCGCTTGAACTCGGTTCAGATCGCGGCGCGCTCGAAGCAGCGCTCAAAGCAATCACCACTGCGTGTCCGAACAAAGCGGTGATCTTGATGAGCCCGGACCATGGCGCGGGTCGAGTTGCGCTCATGGCAACAGTGCCTTCGGGGTTGGTCGCAAAGGGGCTCAAAGCGGGCGACTGGATCCGTGAAGTCGCCGGGATCATGGGCGGCAAAGGCGGAGGGCGCCCAGACAACGCCCAAGGCTCGGGTTCGGATATTTCCAAGCTCAAAGAGGCAACCAGCCACGCGAGGATCTTTGCATTTGGCAAGATTCACTGACACTGACAAAATTGGACGGAACATTTCATGAACAACCAAAACAGATCAACCAAAGGCGACCGAGCTCGACAAGCCAAAGCATGGAGTATCGCACTCGACCCGGTCTATGGCATGGTTGGACTTGGATTGATCGGATATGGCATCGATTATTTTGCGGAAACCGGGTTATTGTGGACGATTATCTTGGCCATTACTGGGCTTGTGGTCGGATTTTACCGGTTCGTGAGAGAAGCAATGGACCTCAATCGGGAACAAAATAGGTCATCCGCCAGAACCGATGGCGACCCGGAAACCTGATCTGAGCCGACCCAGATTCCTGTGATACGAAACAGTTGAAAAAACTTGATAAGAAAGGGTGCAAAATGGTCGCTTTCTGACTCGCCGATCAGGTTTGTGCCCCCTATCCTTCTCGCCCGGCAGGATTGGTGTTCTCGTACGATCGCCATCCTTTTATAGAGGTTCAGATTCAACAGTCGCACGCACAGCATATGACTCACGAAACATCACCAACCCACGCAAACACATCGCACGCATGCGAAGTGAAACTGCCATTGATCCAGACTGGATTGATCGCGGTTGTGGTATGTCTCTTGATCGCGATCGCGGGCGGGTTCATCGCCCAACAACGCGGCGGCGTGATGGCAGATGGACTTTGGTCATTGCTCGCAACTATTCCTGGTGTGTTGATCCCTATGGGTATCTTGCTCGCGATGCCACCCAAAGAGGCGCCGCTCTGGAGTGTTCCTGTTCTTGCGGGCACCATGATCCGGGCGTTGACTGTGCTGACGATTGGTCTTGCGATCTACATGATCGTTGAACCAGCACGGGTTGTTTTCTTTTTAACTATGCTTTCTGCATTGATGGTGACACTCATCATTGATGTTGCATCCGTTTTATCTTTGATCCAGAAGCACACACCCGGCATGACGCCTGTGGTTGATGCGGAGGGTATTTCCTGATGTCGATTCTTACACTTGCTGCTGCAGACCCCGTCTCTCATGTCATCAACCATTCGTTCTACGATGTTGATGGTTGGCGCGTCTGGTCATCCGCACAGACCAACATGGTGATCACTGCGATCATCATGATCTTTGGTGGTTTCATTGTTGCCAAAGCGGTTTCAACCGGAGCCGAAGGCGACGGACACCATCGCTGGGTGACCAAATCACGCTTCGCACACACTGTCGAAGTCATTTGTGGATACCTTCGTGAGAGCACGGTTCGCCCGTTGCTCCACGAACGCACAAGCAAGTTCATGCCGTTCTTGTGGACCGTATTCTTCTTCATCCTCGTGAATAACCTTCTTGGGTTGATCCCGTTGCTTGATATTAATAACTTGATCGCCGGTCAGTTCGCACCAGAAATGGTTGCTGAGCACAGAGCATTCATCGGCGGCACCGCAACCCAATCCATCTATGTCACCGCAGCGCTCTCATTGCTCGCGGGTCTGATGATCAACTGGGCAGGTGTTCGTGAGCTTGGTATCGCAGGATACATCAAGCATCTCACTGCAGAAGCACCGATCTTTGTTTGGCCGATCATCATCCCAATTGAAATCTTGGGCACCTTTATTAAACCAATCGCGTTGGCGATTCGTTTGTTCGCCAACATGACCGCGGGTCATATCCTGGTTGCGGTGCTCCTCGGGTTCGCAGCAGATGGGTTTATGAACCTTGGTATCATCGGCTTGCCTGTTGGTGTCATCTCAAGTGTCGCAGTCATCGCGATCTACTTCCTCGAGTTGTTTGTCGCCTTCTTGCAGGCGTTTGTATTTATGTTCCTCACGACCGTGTTCATCTCGCTTCTGGCGCATCATGGTGAACACGATCATGATCACGAAGGGGCACCCGCCCACGCGTGATCTGGTTTTAACAATAGTTGGGCCTGGGGCTACCGCGGGGAGGCACCCAAGGCCATTGCGATCCGAGTTGGATCGACAGTGGATTCTTCCCGCATTTCCATGGTTCAGGTCGTAAACACAGAATCGGCCTCTGAAAGGAATTTCGAAATGAAACTCACCAAGAAAATCGCTCTCGCAGCTGGCGCAGTCGCACTCCTCGCACCTATGGCAATCGCACAGGATGCTTCGGGTGTTCAAGCTGTCGCAGAAGCAGGTAACGAAAACATCGGTAAAGGCCTCGCAGCAATCGGTGCTGGTCTCGCAGTCGTCGGTGGCGGCCTCGGTATCGGTATGGTCGGCAAGGGTGCACTCGAGTCAATCGCTCGTCAGCCAGAAGCATCAGGCACTATCGGTACCAACATGATCCTCGCAGCAGCACTCATCGAAGGTGCGACCCTCTTCGCGGTCGTCGTCGGTTTGCTCGTAGGTCTTGCGTAAACAAACTACACCAACCCAAAGCTGAAACATGCTCTGGGTTGGCTTTCCTCTTGAACACGGAGAATATCCAATGAAGCGTTTCGCCTTCCTGTTAATTCTGATTGCCCTCGCCACCCTTGGCTCCCAAGCCTTTGCTGCAGACCCTGTCGAGCACCCGCTTGAAGCTGAGCTCGAAGAAATCGCACACGATGCAGTTCATGGCGATGGTCATGGAGATGGCCACGGTGCCAAGAATTCAGTCATCGAGCAACCAAAGCAAGGCATCATCCCTGCTGCAACTGCAATCGTCATCTTTGTCATTGTGTTCGGCATCTCGGCGACCATGATCTGGCCAAAGATCGTTGCGGGTCTTGACGAACGCAACGAGAAAATCGTTGGAGAGATCGCAGCTGCGGAAGACGCACGCAAGCAAGCCAAGGACGCACTCGATCAATACGAGCAGAACCTTGCTGACGCTCGTGCAGAGTCGCAGAAGATGCTCGAAGACACTAAAGCTCAGCAGGCAACCCTTGCTGCAAATCTTAAGGCAACCGCCGACGCAGAGCTTTCAGCGATGCGTGAAAAGGCAATCGCTGACATCGATGCAGCGAAGAAACAAGCACTCAATGAGCTTTACAGCGAATCAGTCAACCTGGCAACCGTCATGGCTGGCAAGATCCTCGCCCGTGAAGTGAGCGTCGACGATCAGCAACGCCTGATGGATGAATCTCTCGCTGAAATGAAGTCGGTCAACGCCTAATCAAATGTAACCCCTCGATCGGTACACTATTACCGACGAGACTGGGAGATACCCATGCCATTGATCGAAGCACAACCAAGCGCACTGGCGAAAGTGTACGCCAAAAGCCTCTTCGAGCTTGCCCACCAACAGGGCGGCCAAGCGGATGCTGAATCCATCCTTGGAGAACTCGAAGACATTGTTGAACTCGCTCGCAATGATCGTGCTTTCTCTGAGTTGCTCGCATCACGTTTGATCGACTCAGGCAAACGCGACGCATCACTCGATCGCATGTTCTCGGGTAAAGTCTCCGATCTCACCCTCAAGTTCCTCCGTCAGGTGAATCGGAAGGGTCGCCTTGCGAACCTCTCGCAGATTACAACCGCGATGGACACCCTTGTGCAAGATCATTTCGGTCGTATCGAAGTTGATGTATTTACCGCGACTCCGATCGGAACAGGCGAGCTTGAATCTGTTCGCGCCCAACTCTCTGCATCACTGGGCAAGGATGTTATCATGCATCCATACACTGACTCAGCAATGCTCGGAGGGATCAAACTCCGGATGGGCGATCAGCTCATCGACGCATCGATACAGGCACAGCTCCGCAAGATGCGGGATGGGCTGCTCGATACAGGCAGCGCTGAGGTCCGAGGCCGATCCAACGATATGCTCCAAGACTAAATCTGGAACTGAAAACACAACACTTCAAACGGGCATATTGCCCGTTTTTTCATGCTCGCTCGCATATAATTCGGTAGTACTCATAGTTGGTAGTTCTCATATATCGCAACGTGGAGATCGTCATGGCAAAG
This sequence comes from uncultured bacterium, assembly GCA_963976235.1. Lineage (GTDB taxonomy): Bacteria > Planctomycetota > Phycisphaerae > Phycisphaerales > UBA1924 > UBA1924. The sequence continues at coordinate 33,886 of CAXBJM010000001.1, read as the reverse complement.
CAATCAATCGCAAACATCGATGTCGCAGGCAAACGAGTCTTGATTCGTGTGGATTTCAATGTCCCACTCAACGGATCAACTATTACTGACGATCGTAGAATCCTTGCAGCCCTCCCCACGATCAAATCCGTCATCTCCAGAGGCGGAAAAGCGATCCTGATGTCACACCTAGGGCGCCCTGCTGGCAAAGGATATGAATCAGCGTACTCGATGGCGCCGATCGCAGAACGCCTCGGCGAGATGCTCAATACTCAGGTGAAGATCCCCGCTGAGAACTGTAAGTCTCCAGATGTCGCCAATGCGGTATCCGCGATGGATGATGGTGATGTGATCCTACTCGAAAACCTGCGATTCCACGGGTGCGAAAAACGATGCGAATCAGATTTCTCCGACCAGCTCGCTGCGCTCGGGGATATCTATGTTAATGACGCTTTCGGCACCTGCCATCGCGATCATGCTTCGATGGTTGGTGTCCCAAGTTCAATGGGGAACAAACCCAAAGTCGCAGGATTCTTGGTTGAGAAGGAAATTGCGTATCTCACCGAAGCGCTCGCAAATCCAAAGCGGGACTTCACTGTGATTCTGGGTGGCGCCAAGGTGTCGGACAAACTTCCTGCGATCGAACATTTGCTCCCCAAGGCAGATCACATCATCGTTGGTGGTGCTATGGCGTATACCTTCCTCAAAGCACTCGGTCACCGTGTGGGGACTTCAATCGTTGAAGAGAACATGATCGATGAAGCAAAGCGGATCATTGAGCTCGCTGCAGAATCGAAGACTGATCTCCATTTTCCAGAAGATCACATCTGTTCCACAGTGTTCGCAGAGAAAACAGGTGACATTGAAGTCTTTGATGATCACATCAAAGATGGTTTTATGGGGTTGGACATCGGTCCAAAGACCAGTGCACGATATTCACAGATCATCAAAGCTTCGAAGACCATCGTCTGGAACGGGCCGATGGGTGTATTCGAATGGGTGCCATTCAAGATGGGCACCAAGCTCATTGCAGAAGCAGTCGCGGATGCAACAGCTTCTGGCGCAACATCAATTGTTGGCGGCGGTGATTCCGCAGCAGCAGCAGAAATCTTTGGTGTCGCAAACAAGCTCTCCCATGTCTCAACCGGCGGCGGAGCGAGCCTAGAGATGCTCGAAGGCAAAAGATTTAAAGCAGTCGATCTGCTCGATGATGCGTAATCCACAATCGCATATTACGGACAATCTGCATTGAATGCCGTGAGAAAAGCAGAGACATCAAAGAAGTTCAATGCCCCATCCCCATTCATATCTGCTTGGGGATCATTCGAGTTGTACAGCATGAGAAATGCAGAAACATCGAAGAAGTTCCGTGTGTCATCACCTGAAAACTCTGCCCTGAGACAGTTGAGATGTCTATAGAACTTCTCGAGAACAAAGGTTGTCCCAGACTGCGAAGGATGCGGATTTCCTCCTACAAAATCAGGGTTAATGTTCCCAAGCGAATCTCCGACCAGACTATGAAAATCAAAGTGCACCCATCCTCGGCGAGACGCGATCTCATCGAGCGCTTCGTTCATTGCTGAAAATCGCGAGTTTGGATAGGTACCCTCTGCACGAGGAGGAGTTATCAGTACAGGAGTCACTGCTTGAGCATACCCTGCGTCGATCCCCGCTTGGATCATTACGTCACCGAGTTCCTCGATGCGTTCGCCCCAGACTTGTCCGAGTTCGCCATTCCATTCGTCCGACTCTGCGTTTTGACCCAACCAAATCATCGAAGCATTGAACGGCCTTGGGACAGTTTGGAAGAAATCGTCAATCAGATCTGGATCTAATGCACTGATCTGATCGAAGACGCTGAACCCGCCAGCAGATATATTGTCGATATAGAATCCGTGATTTGCATTTGCAAACTTCTGTTTATACAAGATTGGATTGAACCATACAACCCGTTTTCCGGGTTCATCAGAATCGTCAAGATCTGTATCACCAGAGAACCGAACGCCTATCCGTGTGGTTGGCGTATTCTCAAACACCGCATCGACTAACTGCAATCCGATGTGATCAGTACTAAAGTGAATGTCCATTCGTGGTTGAGGATCAAAGCTATGCACTGCAAGCCCCGCTGATCCGTCATGGTCGGTCAGCAATGACATTGATACAGACTCAATCATCGAACCATCATCGGAAACATAAAATGGGGTCCGTAGAATCAGTGTTTCATCCTGTCCCCAGTTGTCAGCGTCTGGGTAAATTCCTGCCAGATTGGTGAGCCCGTTCGATGAGAATCGGTTTGTTCCATTGGATCTGAGCATCCCCTCTGGGATGACCTGAATCTCATATCGAGGACCTGGAGGCGGATTATGTATCAAGTTTATAGGTAACCCAGGCGCAAACTCAAAGACCCGACCCGAAACCAGCTGAGAGCTTGAACCACCTGAAAAACGCATGTAATCATTGACGCCATTGTTCCCTGTTGATCCAGATGCTCGGAAGCCACAAAGGTCGACCTCGTCTGGCAAGCATTGAATGAACCCTTCGTAATAGGGAACATAGACTCCGCCGCCGCCAAGAGTGTTTGATGAATCGCTCGTCATGAGCATGGACACTCTAGAAGCATAAAAATCACGAGCAAACTGCGCATTTGCATCCACTGTAGACTCACCAGCATGAGCGCAGATACTAGCTCCTGCGACGAATGCAATCACGGCAATCCGCTGATCATATAAACTATGTACTCGATATTTCATAGCGAGAGAGTAACATAAAGATCATGATTCTCGAAAGAAAAAGCAGACTGCATCCATGATTTCAACTCAAAAATATGTTTTCTCGGACGCTCATCTTCGATCAAAGAGTTTCTCAAGTTCCTCGATCGTTAACCGAACCGTTGTAGGTCGACCATGCGGGCATGATGTGGATCGTTCGGTTTCGCTGCGGAGTTGCATGATCGCGCTGAGTTCGTTATCACTCAGGACATCCCCTGCTTTAATCGCAGCTTTGCATGACATCATGTCGAGCACTTCGTGCAGCGCTTCTTCTGATGTGGGAACAAACCCCCCTTGATCGATCTTCTCAAAGAGTTCGGCAAGGAACGGCTCAGCTTCTACCTTGCGAGAGTGCAAGAAACTCGGTACCGCATGAATACCGATCGACTTTGGTCCCATTGGTGCACCTTGCACACCGATCCGTTCGAGGAGTTGATCGAGTTCATCAAACTTATCAACAACCACCGAAGGCACATCGAGCACAATTGGCATCAGGAGTGACTGTTGCTCAAGCGAGCCGTTGCCCGTGACTCGTGCGAGGAGCTTATTAAACATCACACGCTCGTGGAGTGCGTGCTGATCAATGATGAGTACACCTTGCGAATCTTGTGCGATCAGATAACTTGAATGCACCTGAAGCACCTTATCGACCCGTTGGACTGTCGGAAGTGGAGTCGTCATCGGAGAGAATGATGAAAAGGATGCGCTTCCCATCATCTGAGGAGATGCTGCTTGCGATTGTGCGAGTACCTCTTTGAGTTCTTGACGGAACCCACTCGATCCCCCTGTTGAATCTCCAGTTGGGCGTGGTTTGGTTTCGAAGTACTCTACAAGTTTCTCGACTTGATGATCCAGTTGTTGACTGACTTGTTCAGGCGAAACCGTCGGCATGATCGCCGACGATCCATCGAACCCTGCACCGGGCAATCTTTGAAGTAATGTCGGCGTCACATCCGCTCGTCCCAGCGCGTCCTTCACGCCGTGATACACCGCGCGGTGGACCATCGATTGATCGCGGAATCGCACCTCAAGCTTTGCGGGATGCACATTCACATCAACCGCGGTTGGTGACATCTCGATCATCAGTACCGCGGTGGGATGTTTTCCGGGTTCAATCAATCCTCGGTATGCTTCGCGGATCGCATGTTGAATGGTGCGATCACGGATGGTCCTGCCATTGAGGAATACATGCTGAGCTTTGCTTGTTGCTCTTGCGATCGCGGGCAATCCCACAAGCCCCCAGATGAGGATGCCTCTGGAATCATCAAACTGATCGACACTCACTTCGATGAGTTGTTCTTCGAGTTCCTTGCCGAGGATCGAAACCACCCGCTGGCGAGGTGTTTGATTGATCGGCAGATCAAGCTTTACTTTGCCATCACCAATGCATCGGACCCCGATCGATGGGTTTGCCATCGCGAGATCCCGTAACCATTCAACACATCTGGTCTGCTCGGTGGTGGTTGCTCGCAAGAACTTTCGTCGCGCCGGGGTGTTAAAGAAAAGATTCCGTACTTCGATGGTGGTTCCAACCGGGCATCCGATCGGTTTGGGGTCGTTGATGACATCACCTTCTGCTTCGATGATCCGTCCTTCATCAAAATCATTCGTGCGAGATTTGATAGACATCCGGGAGATGGATGCGATAGACGCGATTGCTTCGCCTCGGAATCCCATGGTGCCGATCCGGTCCAAGTCTTCCGATTCTTGAATCTTACTTGTCGCGTGTGGCGCCAGCGCGATTGTCATCTGGTCAGGCGCGATCCCATGTCCATCATCAGAAATTCGAATGAGTTCAATTCCGCCCTGTTCGAGTTCCACCGTGATCCGGGTTGCGCCTGCATCAATCGAGTTTTCAACGAGTTCCTTGAGCACCGATGCGGGACGCTCGATCACCTCCCCGGCTGCGATCTGATTCACGAGCAGCGCGGAGAGTTTTCGGATTTGGACTGTGGGTGCAACTGTGGACATATCAATGAATCGTACACCCCAAATCCACCAAAATCGGGCGAGAATCAATCATGAAAGTTCATTGCAAAAAACACGCCTTGATAATCCCGCAAGGCGCTCAGGAAACGCTACGATCCTGATATGAGCGACTCAATCTTTTCCAAAATCATCCGAGGCGAGATCGAATCACACAAGATCTACGAGGATGATTTCGTCATTGCCATCCTCGATATCGCCCCACTCTCTGAGGGACATGCCCTTGTCATCCCCAAAGAACCAGCAACCACCATCGATGAACTCTCCGATGACCAAGCTGCGGGTCTGGGACGAGCACTCCCAAGGATCACCCGAGCGATCAAGAAGGTGACCGGCGCCAAGGCATGCAATATTCTCCAGAACAACGGCGCGGATGCGGGTCAGGTGGTCGACCATGTCCACTTCCACATTATCCCGTGCTATAAAGATCGAGGCGAGAATATCCAAGGCAAACCGGATTTCAAGAACGGACCTGGCCTCCGCGTTCAATGGACCCCCGGCACACTCACACTCGAAGAAGCACACGAGCTCGGCAAGCATATCAAGCGCCTGCTCTGAGCGTAGATCGAGCACTCAATCGCTGCGAACATGCTGAGTCTGTGCAATGGGAAGTCGATGTGATCCCATGTCATTTTGTATCACAATGCACTCGAATGGTTCGATGATTTTAACCACACCTGTGTACTGCTCATGCCCGACATGAAAAGTACGAAGGGTGTTGATCATCGCATCGTGTGATTGAAAATAGCGTTGGACAGATTCGGGATTGTTCTGATGAATCCAGCCGCTCATTTGCTCGATCAGATTACAAACGAGATCAATCCTTGACACTTGCACGCCGGTTTCGGAAAGCGATATTGCACGCCCGTGTATCTCAGGTGACCAATCTTTGAGATGTTGCGTGCAGTTGATCCCGATCCCGATATGCGCTTGATTCCCCTTCTGCTCGATCAGGATCCCTGCGATTTTCCTGTCATGTTGAAAATCACCCTCGCGAACGATGATGTCGTTCGGCCATTTAATCATAACACGCGTTGAGTCTGGTACAACCCCCCGAATCGTTTGATGCACAGCACACGCAACAAGTGTCGAAAGCACATTGACTTGGATCTGAGAAGTATCGATGACGAAGGTACACGGAAGTGTTTTCTCAGAACCGTCATCCCAGTGTCGCCCGCGTTGACCGCGCCCTGCGGTTTGTGACATCGCAACGACAAGGAAGTTGTTTGCCAACTCATCATGCTCACGAACCTCATCCATCGTGCTCGAGGTTGATTTGAGGACGATTGCCTGATCGACACAACAATCCTGTGTGTGTGCAATCACCGATTCGATTGCGGATGACCATACTGAAATATCATGTTCGGGAATCTTCATCAGTTCACTCGACCGCATCGAGTCCAATATCAAGACTCTGCGCTTGATGTGTGAGTCCACCGATACTGATCCGATCAACGTTGCATTGTGCAATTGATCGAACAGTATCCATTGATACGCCTCCAGATGCTTCTAGCAACGGGCTTGCACCACCTGCTGCTTTGCTTGCATCACGAAGTGCAACCGCATTGCTCAATTGCTCGTTGGTCATGTTATCGAGAAGCACGATGTCCACTGTTTCTTGCTTTGCTTTGAGCACCTGCTCGAGTTGTGCAAGCGTATCGACCTCGATCTGTACAAACCATAACTTTGTGCCATGAGCACGGATCTGCTCAACAATTGATTCCACCTTCCCAGGTATATCTGCTCCCGCAATCCCTGCGAGGTGATTGTCCTTTATGAGGACTGCATCGTAGAGCCCCATCCGGTGAGTTGTGCCGCCACCACATCGAACCGCGAACTTCTCGAAGGCTCGAATACCGGGAGTAGTCTTGCGGGTATCACATATTCGGGCATTGGTCCCCTCGATCAAGGAAACGAACTCGCCGGTGAGCGATGCGATCCCACTCATACGAGAAATCAGATTGAGCATTGTCCGCTCGATTGCGACGATCATGCGTGCGTTGCCCCAGAGTTCGGCAATGACCGATCCTGACGCGATTGGATCTCCGTCATTCAACGCAGCTTTCCACTTGACTGTTCCTGAAGGATCGAAGACCCCGAGTAGATCGTCCATGAAGGTCATCCCTGCGAGCACCCCCGCTTGGCGAGCACGAACCCTCACGCGACGCTGATCATCGGGTCCAAACATAAGCTCCCCTGTCCAGTCATGCACCGGATTCCCCAGATCTTCATCCCTTGCCAACTCGATGAGTCTGCGGATATGACCGGATCTACGAAGTGAAGCAGCAAAATCTGCCAAGGAAAGGGCATTGAGATCGTGGGTATCGACTTGTTCCATGCCCTAATCGTACACCTCCGGGGCTTGCTGCCCTACTATTGAGCTTCGAGATCGAAAGGATTATTTATGGGATTGTTGGATGGTAAAGTAGGACTCGTTGTTGGGATTGCCAATGACCGCTCGTACGCGTGGCATATTGCCAAAGCGCTCGCCGATCATGGCGCTCAGTGTTCATACGCCCATATCCCAGGTGAGAAAAACGCCCGCAGAACCGAACGAGCTGTATCGAAGATCGAGAACCAAGATAACGCGAAGTTCTATGAATGCGACGCTGGTTCTGACGAATCCCTCGACAATCTCTTCACTAACTACACCAAGGATCACGATCGGATGGACTTCCTTATCCACTCGATAGCATTTGCAGATCGTGAATGGCTCAAGATCGGAAACTTCTCAAAAACCCCTCGAAAAGCATATCTTGATGCGATCGATATCTCTGCATACACCTTCTCTGCAATGGCAGGACGCGCCCAAGACATCATGATTAACAACGGCGGCGGCTCGATCATGGCCATGTCCTACTACGGGTCAGAAAAGGTCATCCCTGGTTACAATGTCATGGGCGTTGCCAAAGCATGTCTCGAAGCAACCACCCGGTACCTCTCCTACGAACTCGGTGAAAACAACATCCGTGTGAACACCATCTCAGGCGGATTCCTTCGCACCCTTGCCAGTTCCGCAGTTGGTGGTATCAATCGGATTGAAGACGCGATCGAAGAAGCAGCACCCCTGCGTAGAAATGTCGATGGCAGTGAAGTTGGCAATACCGCAGTGTACCTCGCGTCAGATCTTTCGAGCGGCGTCACCGGGGAAAATATCTATGTCGATTGCGGCGTCAACATTATGGGTACCTGAATGAGCAATCACCCTGTTCAGGTGACACAAAACAAGCAAAATACCTATCAAACACCAATCTTTTTGGATTAATCCTTCATATCTGGTGGTGAACGACAGCATTTATATCCGATATATACACTATGACCGGTGCCATAAACAACTTAGCTGCAAGCCTTTCGGGAAACATCGCTGCTTCCTCATCCGCTTCAAAGGCAAAGGCGAAAGAAACCTTTGAAACGACCTATAAGCGCAAGCTCGTCAAAGATGAGTACAACGCTCGTGTCGAAGAAACCGAGCACATCGATCCGGTTCGTTCGCTCGCAGATGCGGATCAAGAAGACGCACGCGAAGATCGCCAAGAGCATCAAACCGGATATCAGCGTGCAAGCAAACCCCAAGCGGGCCGTCTTGATCTCAACGCCTGATCCATTTCAGTTCAATCTACATTGTAAAAACGCCGCGAGTCTCAGAACTCACGGCGTTTCATTTCATCTGATTCACGAGCAGGTTACTTCTTGCCTTGGAAGAACTGCTTGAATGCATGCACCGTCGCGCTGCGCCCGATGGCACCAATCGACTCGGTCAAGGGGATGCCCTTAGGACATACCTTCACACAGTTCTGAGCATTGCCACAATCATTCACGCCGCCGGGTCCGGAGAGGACATCCATGCGTTCATCTTTAAGTTGCTTGCCTGTGTCATGCTCGTTGAAGTATCGGGCTTGAGACATCGCATGCGCCCCGATGAAACTTGTGTCCCATTTGGATTCATCTTCTTCTTTGGTAAACTGCGGACACGCATCGAGACAGCACCCACAGCTCATACACTCAGAAAGAGCATATCGCATCTGCTGCTGATCGTGTGATTCCTTGGGACCAGCGCCCATGTTATAGGTTCCATCGATCGGGACCCATGCCTTCACACGGGTGAGGTTGTTGAACAACCGTTGACGATCGACCCAGAGATCACGGATCACCGGGAACTTGCTCATGGGTTCAAGGGTAATCGTGTCGCCGTCGAGTGGTGCATACTCATCAATCAAGCACGAGCAAGACTGACGGACGCGGCCGTTGATGACCATAGTGCATGCGCCGCATACTTCTTCAAGACAGTTTGAATCCCAAACCACAGGTGTAGATTTCATTCCAGTAGTCGTTACCGGATTCGCAGCGATCCAGTTGAGCGAAGAGATCACATTGGCACCGACCTCGATGGGTACTTTGAACGCTTCCCATCTGCTTGGCTTTCCGGGGCCGTCGCATCGCTTGATCTTGAAGATGACACTCCGCCCGGGGACCGCCTTCTTGCGGTTCGCTTTTCGCATGTCAGCGTCAAATGCGTATGCTTCTGCTTCACTCATTGCTCGTATCCTTTTGCAGTTGAACTATTTCAGTTCAAACTCATTGATCTATTTCTATGTCTCAATTCGTCAATTTTGAGTCTTCACTCAATCATGAACAGTCATTGAGAGTGCATTTATGATGCGCTGACGGTTTCTTTCTTCGAAGTTGAACTCGAATCGGTCTTGCCGTAGTCTCGTGGACGAAGTTTGACCAATCCCGCTTTCACTTCAACGAAATCAACATCGGTCTTGCCTGTTGCTTTGTTGTACTTCGCGACTGATGCTTTCCAGAACTTTTCGTCGTCGCGTTCTGGGAAGTCCGTGCGGTAATGACTCCCTCGGGATTCTTCTCGTAGAAGACCAGCTTTGGCAATCGCTTCACCGATGATGATCATATCACCCACCGAGCGGGTGAAGCTCAATGACTGATTCGTCCACATCGCGCCATCGCCGAGTTCAACCTTCGCGTATCGCCCTTTGAGCTCTTCGATCTTGTCCAAGCATTTTTCAAGACCAGGTCCCGTCTTCACAACTGTTGATGCGGAGTTCATTTCCTCACCAAGTTCAAACGCGATCTGGTACGGGTTGAGTTTCTGATCGCCTGTGCCGTTGCTTGTCGAGCTGAGCAAGTTGTCGTGTTTGTCTTGTTCTTGTTTGACATACCGATCGAACACTGATTGATCGATTTCGGATGCGGGGGTATGCCCACCTTCGCGGACATAGTTCACAACCGAAACGCCGTTGCATAACCCGTCGAAGATACAACTGAGCAACGCGTTAGCGCCGAGTCGAGTAGCCCCATGGTACGCGAAGTTAACTTCACCGAATGCGTACAATCCATTGATATTGGTCATCGCATTATTATGCGCGCCCATAGACAAGCCTTGTCCGGGTTCATTGCTCACGGGGACTGGATCCCCAGGCTTGAATCCTGACACAGGCGAATCAGGTTGATAATCACCCGGGGTGAAGGTCGTCCAGAGGCCACCCATTGTGTAATGAACCGCGGGGAAAATCCGCATAGGGGTAAAGCGTGGGTCTTCACCTGCAAACTTCTCGTAGATATCCAAGATACCACCGAGCTTTTCGGTCAGGTAGTCCGGATCTTTATGTGTGAGATCAAGGTAAACCTGGTTGGTGCCGTTAATCCCCATTCCGTCATTCACGCAAACATCGAAGATTTCTCGCGTCGCAATATCTCGAGGCACGAGGTTCCCGTATTTCGGGTATCGCTCTTCAAGGATGTAGTATCGTTCATTCTCAGGGATCGCTGTCGGTTTGCGTGTATCCCCCTTTTTGGCAGGCACCCAGACTCTACCACCCTCGCCGCGAGCGGATTCGGACATCAATCGACACTTGTCCGCGCCAGGGATTGCAGTTGGATGAACCTGAATCATCTCGGCGTTGCCGTACCAGGCACCCGCTTGGTAACACCGTGATGCAGCGCCACCTGTACAGATAACAGAGTTCGTTGATTTGCCGAACACGAGTCCACAACCGCCGGTTGCCATAATCACGGCATCCGCACGGAACGACTGGATCTGCATCGTCCGCATATCTTGGGCAACAATCCCGACACAGCGAGCATCTTCACCCTCGCCTTCAACAATCGGCCAGAGGAACTCCCAGAACTCTCGCTTGTTGATTTTGCCTTCTGCCGCAAACCGACGAGTCTGCTCGTCAAGTGCGTAAAGCAGTTGCTGACCTGTGGTTGCGCCTGCAAAGTGAGTCCGCTTGAAGAGTGATCCACCGAACAGTCGGAGATCACGGAATCCTTCACTCGAACGATTGAACGGCACCCCCATACGATCGAGCAAATCGATGATCTTGGGCGCCCAGTTGGTCATCTCAAGAACAGGATGTTGATCGTTGAGGAAGTCGCCACCGATGAGGGTTTCATCGAAATGCTGATACTCGGAATACCCCTGTTGGCGTGCAACATCGTTACAGGCATTGATCCCGCCCTGTGCGCACACAGAGTGCGATCGCTTCACGGGGACCATTGAGAACAGGTCGACTGCCATGCCCGCTTCGGCAACGCGGATGCTCGCTGCGAGTCCTGCGAGCCCGCCACCAACAACAATCACTCGTTTTTCATCTGCCATATCGTATCTTCTTCCTCAGTGTGCATCTTCTTATTGCGATGCGGAGGTTGATTGAATGTGTTTCACTTCGTCTCGATCCCGAAAGCAATCAGCCGTCGTTTTCTTCATGCCCTGTCAAGGTCACCGCTTCGTGCTCATCGGGCGCATCGAGTTGATGAATCTTTTCGCCGTGCATGGAGGCTTCGACTTCAGCCGCTCGATCGATATCGAGTGTGGCAAATCCGATGATGGACATCCATGCCATCGCCATGAGTGTTGCACCAAGACCTGCACAGACCATGCCCCACCGCTTTTGAGCAGGTCGGGAAATCGTGATCCCCCAAGTGATCGCTGCGGTCCACAAGCCATTGGCGAAGTGGAAGACCAGTGCGGAAACTCCGAGGAAGTAGAATACTGCGACGACCATGCCGACGGGTTCAAATCCTTCGGTAGAACCTCGTAAAGCAGCAGCGAAAGTGGATGATGCTGCTTCATGCGACCAGACGGCATCGCCGGGGATCAACCATGTCCATCCCCATCGCAAAGTTGCGACATGGTAGAAGATGAAGAAGATTCCGAGGTATCCGGTGGTGCGTTGGAGTGCGTAACGGAAGTTGCCGCCGTACTTGTACGAACCAGTGTTGCCTTTGCCGCTCATCGCGTAGTACACACCCAAGATTGAGTGGAACCCGATCGCGGCCCAGAGGGTCGCTTCAATGAGCAACAACAACGGCATGTTGTTGATAAAGCTCACTTCGTGCTGAAAAGTCGCGATCGCCCGGTCCATCCATCCAAAGCCCTCTTGATCTACCCGCCCGTTGAGCCCGCCCCACGCGATCGTGGAGTTGGTCGTAAGATGCGCAATCAGGAAAACACCGATTGGTACAATCCCTGAGAGGGAATGCAATCGGCGTAAAAGGAAATGGGTATTGGGCATTGTTTCAGTGCTGTCACTCACCTGTATGCTCCGATTTTGTCTGTTCATCGAGACAGGAATCCGTCCCTGAATGATGGAAAATATGGAATATCATCGCTTCTTCGGCATTTTGGGCCTTGCTGGTGCACAACTGGCGATTCTCTTATGAATCGTCTGTCTATCCACCCGCTTTTAGAGCGATAAACTTGGGCCTGGTCCGCCTGGAGCGTTGGGATCCATCTGCATTTGCTCAAGCGTCCCGTCTTGGGCAGCTTGTGCGACTGCTTTAGTGACTTCGACGAACTGCATGCGGAGTTCGCCGACAGTGCCATCGATCATTTCTTGTTCTTCATCACTGAGGTTGCCCTTGGATTTGTCTTGGACAACGGCAAGTAGATCGATGTTGAGTTTGGCAACTTCGAGCGAGACCATTGCTCGACCTGATTGATCTGGGATTGCCCCCATATACATCAACGCTTGTGTGGCAAAGAGGCTGATGAGTTCTTTGAACCCAATGACTTCGGGGAGCCCACCTGGACCCGCCTGAGCTTGCTGCTCGGCTTTTTCTTTTTCAGCTGCGACGAGCTTTTCTTTCTCGGCTTGTGCAGATGACTTCCAGTCATCGTCGATAATCAGCTTTGGTGCTTCGGAATCAGACATATTGGCCTCCAATTGGTGTACAATGCCATATTAGCGCTTAATCAAAGAAAGATCACATTATGAACCGCATTCCAGCACCAATCGCATCCAAAGTTTTCATGGCGTGCACTGCGATTTCAATGATCCCGCTCACAGCTATTGGGTGCTCGGGCACCAAAGCGGTCGGACCGAGAACCCAAGATCCTACACGAGTTTCGATTGAAGATTTCATCAATCATGACGAGGTTGAACAAAGCGATCCAACAAACACCACTTTTACTGATGGAAACAGGTCATATATTCCCACAGCGCCCCAGGCAACGCCTCAAACAGGAACTCCAACAGCGGCTCAGACAGACAATGGGTTCACCCTGAGTAATCGCCCTACAGAACCAATCCAAGAAACAAGCACCACACAACCAACTACGCCGTTTCAGGATGATACTGCTGGGCTCACGCTGCTCGATGCGAAGGTCGGCGATGTGAATGGCAAACCGATCTTCACCAACTCATTCTTTGCACCACTTGAGGATCGGCTTCTCGCGCTCTCATCTTCTCAGAACTCGATTCAGAACTGGCGGAAAGCGACAACCCAGATTCTTGCGAGTCGCCTTGACGGGATCATCGCAGACGAGTTGCTCCGCGCTGAAGCGCTCGCAGCACTGAGCCCGACCCAGCGTGTTGGTCTTCAAGCATTTCTGAGCAACTTCCGGAATACCTTACTCTCTGAAAACTTGGGAAGTTCCCAACTTGCCAGCCGACGGATTCAGGAAGAGCAAGGGCTCACCCTCGACGAGGCGCTCAAGCAAAAAGAAGTCGACACCCTTGTTCAGCTGACCCTCATCCAAGAGATCAATCGACGGGTCAATGTCTCATGGCGCGATATCCAACAGCGGTACGAACGGGACATCGAAAAATACTCCCCCCCACCGACCGCAATGATCAGGGTGATTCGTGCATTTAAGGATGATGCAGATACCATTGGCACCATCCAATCTGAACTGGATTCAGGCACTCCATTTGTCGCGATCGCGGCGGGCAAGTTGAACAACTACAAATCTGAGACGGACGGATTGCTTGAAGTACTCATCGAAGACGACTATGAAACGACGGTGTTCTTCGGGACGGATGAACTCAATGAAGCGACTCAACAACTCGCTGTTGGTCAATCCGTCGGGCCAATTGAATCAGGATCAACGGTGTATTGGATCAAGCTGATGTCGATCGAACAGGAATCACTCTCGCTCTATGATGCTCAGCTTCAAATCCAGAGTGAGTTAAATTCAGAACGCAAGCAAGAAGTTTATGAACAGTATATTGGGCGTCTCAACGAGCGAGCAAAGATCTCAAGCCGGGACGAAGTGCTCATGCGGTTGCTGAGTATCGCTGAAGAACGCTATGGACCGAAGAGCTAGCAAACGATGAACTCTTTTCGCACGATCTGGTCGCGTCTATTTTATCGCGCCCCCAAATCCATTTGGATCCGCGGAGAAGATGCTGCGACGAAGCACATGAAGAACGAGGGATGCAAAGTTCTTGCTCGCAACTTGCGATTAAAAATGGGTGAGATTGATATCTTGTGTCATGATCAAGCGGACAACTGCATCGTAGTTGTTGAAGTCAAGGCACGGGTTCGCCAATCGGACGCGACCCCAAACCCAGAATCAAACATCACCGCTGCGAAAAAGCGAAAGCTACGAGCACTTGCCAAAGGGATTCGTTCGCGAGAAGAATACCAAAGCATGCGGATTCGAATTGATGTAATCGCAGTTGAGTTCGTTGTGAATCAATCCAAACCAAGTGCGGTTCGACACTATCGATCAGCGGTCGGTGCTTGATGACTACCCTGTAAACTCTTCAGATGATTCGGCGGACCCATCATTCATTTCATCAGTTGATTCAGTCTCAGAATGTTCATCAGGCATAGGTGGACGCAGTGATCCTCGGAACTTTGCTTCGAGCTTTGCTTCTTCGAAGTCGACCTTACAGATTTTCTGAGGGATGATCACCGAGAACATCGACCCATCACCAATCTCAGAAACGACCTGGATTTCGCCTTGCAACAGTCGGGTGAGCTCGAGTACAATCGCGAGCCCAAGACCTGTTCCTGTGTGCGAACGGGTGTGTGATGAGTCAACCTGTTGGAACTTGTCGAAAATTCGTTTTTGGTCCTCAGGTTCGATGCCGTCGCCGTTGTCGATTACCGAGATTCGGACTTGATCGATGCCGGTGCTGTCGTTGACGATTTTCTCCGCCCGCAGAATAATCTCGCCGGGGCCTTGCTGGGGATCGTTGCCGGTGAACTTGACTGCATTGGAGAGTAGATTGAAAATAATTTGTTGAAACTTCTTTGGATCAGTTTCGATGATGGGGATTTCTGGTGAGACATCGAGTTTGACCGTGATGCCTTTTTTGCGTGCAAGCGGATGGATCAAACCAACGAGCGCCTGGCAGTTCTCTGCAAGATTCATCGGGGTAACATTGAGCTCGACACGACCTGCTTCGATCTTTGCCATCTCTAACAGGGACTCGATCATCTCTAAGAGTGTTCGTCCTGCGGATACGATATTGACGAGGTACCGTTCGCGTTTGCTTAGCTCGTGAGGGTCAAAGACAGGATCATCATTGTTCTCTGCATTGATCGCCACTTCCTTACGAGCAATCTCGAGCAACAGCTCTGCAAATCCAATGATCGCATTGAGCGGCGTTCGCAGTTCATGGGATACGCTCGCGAGGAACTCGCCTTTAAGTCTTGCGGATTCAAACAGTGCAGTGTTTGCTTGTGATAACTCAGAGAGCTTGATGTCCATCGCCTTGTTGGCATCTTGAAGCTGATTGCGTTGGCGCCCGAGTTCTGCGAGCATCAAGTTAAAGGTTTCTGAGAGTTCTTCAAACTCATCGCCCGTTTCGATCATCGACCGGATTTCAAGATCACCATCCCGAACACGCTCGGCGGTCTTCTGTAATGACAGCACCGGACTCAAGATGAGCCGATTGATAATTGTTGCATACACCACCATTGCGACCGCAAGCACCGCAGCGCCCGCGAAGAGGACATAAAGCAAGTTGACCACCAACGACCATCCCGCACCATCTGCTCGATGTTCGAGGAGCACAATTGAGACCACCTGCATATTGGCATCGCGTCTGACACGCGCATAGCGATACACCCGATTCCATCCCTTCCAGTCCGCATCAAAATACTCGACGCGGTTGGTTGAGACCTGGAACTTGCTCATCGCACGCGACAGGAACTGATCCTCACGGATATTTGCCTTGATCTGGTTCTCGGTGAGTGTTTCGATGGAGACCCCCCCCGCGGTGAGATCATGCCCTACCCCGGTGCGGATCGAATCCTGGTCTTCTGAAGCAGCCCAGATGGAATATACAGTCCGCGAAAGCTCAAGTTCGTCTGCCCCGACGAGCCCGTTCATCCTTAATAAAGGCAAGGAGAGGGCGATCGTGATGATCAAAGTTGATGCAGCACCGAACAAGAGCAGACATTTTGTCGCCAATGAAAGTTCGCTGAACCATGTTCTGATGTCATCAATGGTGGTCACGCAATGAGTCTATCCCAAGATCATGATTCCTGCTTGGGTATCTTCGAAATGCCGCGTACACTTGATGCCAATGACCAATACCAGAACCCAGAACAACACACGCTCGATCTACCTCGAAACCTTCGGGTGTCAGATGAATGAACTCGATTCCGAACTCGTTGCGGGATCTCTTGGCTCGCTCGGATACAAGTTCACTGCAGTATCCAGTGAAGCGGATATTGTGCTTTACAACACCTGCTCAGTCCGCCAGCGAGCAGAGCAGAAGGTCTGGTCGCGTCTTGGTGAGATGCGAAAACGCAAACAGAGTCAACCCGGACTCATTGTTGGAGTACTCGGATGTATGGCTGAACGCGACGGGCAGGACCTGATCGCTCGGATGCCTGTCGTTGATATCATGTGTGGTCCATCCGAACTCGACAAACTCCCCGAGCTTGTCGATAACGCAGTACGCACCAAATCATCGCTCGCAGAGCATGATCCTGAGATCGCGATGCGTCGATCTGCCAAGCAGGTTGCGCTTCAAGGCAATGCTTCGCGTCGTTCTTCAACCTTGGCAGCAGCTGGTGATTCGCTCGAAAATCTTGACCTCGGGCGCATGCTCTCTCCGGTAGACTTTGATGATCGTCGCAGCGCCTATGTCCGGATCACCCGAGGCTGCAACAAGTTCTGTACCTACTGCGTCGTCCCCCACACCCGTGGCGCGGAGATCCATCGCCCCCCTGAACATATCATCGATGAGATCAAAGCGCTCGCGGACCAAGGCATTCTTGAGATTACACTTCTTGGTCAGACTGTCAACCACTATCGCTTTGAGCATGATTCTGCGGTGACTGTTGACGGGATTGTCCAGCCTCAAAAGGGACGGACCTATAAAGGTTCGCATAACCGAGATGCATTTGCGGGCGCAAACACCACAACCTTCGCGGATCTGTTGTACCGAATTCATGAGGAAGTTCCTGGGATCAAGCGTTTGCGATTCATGACGAGCTATCCGCGCGACTTTGGTGATGATGTATTGCAGGTGATCCGTGATTGCCCGAGGATCTGTCGATTTATTCATGTTCCTGCACAAACCGGGTCTAACCGGATGCTCAAAATGATGAACCGCGGGCATGACATCGAAGAGTATTATGATTTTATCGCTCGATGCAACGAGTACCTGCACCAACCAGAGATCGGTCGCCCGCTCATGCTTGGAGGCGATATCATCGTCGGATTCCCAACCGAAACCGATGAAGACCACGAACTCACCAAAGAACTCCTGACCCGCAGCCGATACAAAAACTGCTATATCTTCAAGTATTCACCGCGCCCCGGCACGGTGTCTTACGACAAAATCCCCGACGATATTCCTGACGCAGTCAAGAAGACCCGAAACAACGAACTGCTCACCATCCAGACTCAAATCTCTGACTCGATCGCACAGGAACAAGTCGGCAGCGAGTTTGATGTCTTCGTCGAAGGCCTCTCCCGGCATGAGCATAAGAAACGAGGCACCGATGTCAAG
The DNA here is from genome assembly GCA_963976235.1 of uncultured bacterium. Lineage (GTDB taxonomy): Bacteria > Planctomycetota > Phycisphaerae > Phycisphaerales > UBA1924 > UBA1924. The sequence goes on along the minus strand of CAXBJM010000001.1, from coordinate 15,930 downwards.
CCTGGTTCAGGGATGGTCGGCATCACCATCGGCGGATCTGCCCCCTCAGCACAAACCATCACCATTGACCCCGAAACCCAAGGCCCGACCATCCAACTCTCAGGCAGAACTGATGGCGATCTGATCGTGTTCTTTAATGTGCCCACGACTGGATTGAAATCACCCAACGATTACATAGGTAAGATCGTGCGGGCGAAGATCACTGAAGCGGATAAGCTGACTTTAACAGGCGAACTCGTTTAATCCTCATTCATCCGCTCACGCGCCCGGCGTTTTGCAGCAAGCAATGGGTTTGAATCATCATTTGGCTCTGTAGACACTGGCTTCGCTGGTGTTTCTTCCTTTGGTACTTTCATCGGGCTTCGATCGATCTTTGGTGTATCAACTGTGCGAGCTTGAGTTGCGGCCTTTGTTGCCTTCAACTGCTCTGCTTGCATTGCGAGCACCCCACGCGAGACCGCGATGGTTTCATCGCGAGCTTGCGCAATCCAACGATCAAACGCCACTCTTCTCGCGCCGAGATCAAGCACGAACAATGCAAATGCAATCATCAACAGGATCGGCCAGATCGGTTGTAATGTTTGACGCTCGACCAATCCAATACGATCAAAGAGATTGGCTGATGCAGGATCACCCAGATCGAACACCCGCCCGCCGGTTCGGTTCGCGAGTGCAATGAGGGATTGCGGATCAGCGCTGAGATGCTTGAACTCATCGACCCCGATGATCTGTAACCCTGCAACAGTTGGTTGCAGCGGATTCCCATCGAGTTGCGGGCTCGCGATCACGACATGCACCCCCGCGCCAAGTCGATCAATGCTTCCGGTGTATCGTCCTGACTCAACCTGGATGAGATCAACCGATCGAGATTGCCCGAGCGCATCGAAGACCTGCACCGCAACATCGAGCCCATCGATTGGAGAGCCTTCCTCATTCACCGCGTCGTACACAATTTGTGCTTGGTTGTTCTTGACAATCAGCGATAACTCACCGGGCTCATCTTGATCGCTCCGCATTGCCCAGGTTGTTGCATTCGTCCAAAAACGAGGGAACACATCAGACTCAATCCATTGTCTGGACCATCGAGAGACATCCGAAGTAAATACTGCGACGCGTCCGAGTTCAACTTGGTGGAAAGCGAAGATCGGTTCGCCTCTGGAAGAAACGATCGGGGTTGAAATGCGTGGATCATCAGCAATCTGCTCGCTCATCACCAACCCTGAAAGCTCAGGAAGACTCCCGATGCGCCCAGTCGCGGGTGAGTCATTTTCGAGGACGATCGGTGTAACAACCCCCTCCCGAACCATCGGGGTGCGCACCACGCGGATCGCTTTGAGGAACACCCGTGGGAGCACACCTGGATTTCGAACCCGGTAATATTTGCCCCCTGATAGTTGAGCGATTTGAAGCATCCCCTCTTCGTCCGCCCCGTCCCCAACTGCGATGGTGGAAACCTTGATTCCCAGTTCGCCGAGTTCCTCAGCAAGTGCGGGGAGCATCTCAGGATTCTGTGATTCCCCGTCCGAGAGTAGAACGATGTGCTTCGATCCTGCATCAACAGATGTGAGCATATCCCGAGCCATGCTCAATGCAGGGCCCATGTTGGTGCCCCCAGAGCTTGAGATTGAAGTGATCCGTGATCGCGTTTGATTTGGTTGATCATTGGGGCCGATCGGGACAACAGTTCTCGCGGTGTTCGAAAACGCAACAACTCCGACGAGGTCCTTCTCATCGAGCACTTCAACCGCTCCTACCGCAGAGCCATTGGCGACTGATTGTTGTGATCGGGAAGACCCCATGACCTTGTTCCGCATTGAACCCGAAGAATCAAGCACCAACACCACCGCGACTGCGGGAACAATGAGATCATCCGCGACATCAAGTTTTACCGGCAGAATGCCTTCAAGTGTTGATCCTTGCCAGCCGCCTGCGCCCAGAGCGTCGCCGCCGCCGACCATGATGAGGCCCCCACCGAGTTCACGGACATACGCATCGAGCAAGCCGTCCGCTTCAAGTCCTACCGCATCGCGAGGCGTGTCGACCAGCACGACCAAACCATATTTTTCGAGTTCAAGTAAATCTAATGGAAACTCACCTGGTGAAATCGTGTTCACCTCCCACCCGATCCGATCCAATACGCTGAGCAGTGAATCTGCAGAGGTATCGCCAGCATCATCTCGCTGGGCAACCACAAGCACATGCCCATCGCCTGATGTCATGGTCACCGCGCCTGCATAGTTGTTTTCTTCGCTCGTATCTCCTGATTCTGCGATGTACTTTGCCTCAAACCGATGCACGCGAGAATCACCGAGTTGTACAGGTATCACGATGACCTGTCTACCCGGTTCCAATGCAACAGCTCTCAGTTCACCGATTTTGTCTCCGTTGAGATCGAGGATTTGATTGTTGTAGATGAGCTGTAAACCACCTATCGATTTTTCAATACTCCGCACCACCACGCGTACATCGACCACCGAACCCGCAAGCGATCGAGCGGGGATATCGACTGATTCAACAATGACTTCTTGATCCACCGAATACACAACTGGTACGACATCAACTGGTGCATCGACTGAAATTCTCGAAAGAGATTCGCTCGTTGTTCGTCCATCAGAGATTAATACGATCCGTGCTTGCGCATCAGGGGGGAGCTGCGCCCTGGCAAATCCAATGGCACCCGCGATGTCTGAACCTTCGATCGGTTGAATCTGAACTGCTCGATCAAGACCTGAAGATCGTGAAACACTCGATACTACTTGCCTTCGTCCATCGAATGCGACAACCCCGAGCCGATCATTTACCCTTCTGTCGATGCTCGCGCGTTCTAGAAACCCTCGTGCCGCACGATCTATCGTGATTGGTAGACCAAGCTCATCCTCCCCGAATGATCCGAAGCTTTGTACCGACCCGGAGACATCGACGACCGCGATTATTGCGAGATCTTCCGCTTCTTCGACACGGTACACTCCCCCCAATGCGAGAGCAAGCACCAAGAAGAGCGTTACCCGCAATGAAACCGCAACACCCCTACGGAACCTTGGTATGCCTTTCATCCATCGCCAACCAATCGCACCCGATACGACTCCTACGAGCGAGAGCATGAGCCACCAGGGTTGATCAATCGCGAGATTCATTCTTTGGAATCCGTCTGCTTTGTGGATTGCTGTTGAGCGGGCTGAGCATCAGAGATCGCGTCTATACCTTGGGGTGCAATTTTTCCACCAGATTCGATTGCGTCGGCTCGTTCATTGACGCGTTTGAATGTCTCACGGACAAGTTGACGATACTTTCGGGGAACTTGCTGCTCTTCGACCGCACGCTGGGCTCTCTGTGATGCATTTCTCAATCGTTGAACGGTTTCCCCTGCTTGACTCTGAGGCCCTGTTTCACCATCAGGCGCGTACCACTGCCCAACCGGATCACCCGATTCATTGGGCTCTGGATCTGAACCATCAACCGTGACATACTCTTGTCCATCAACAGGATTTTTCGGTATGCGTTGATTCTCTTCGACTCTTGGTTCATCACCCTTATTGCCTGCATTCTCTTCTTGCGTTTGCTGACTGTCTACGCCTTGTTGACCAGTCTTTTCTTGATCTTCGGGCATTTGCTCTGAATCCATCAGTTCTCGAACCTGTTCACGGATATTTTCGGATTGTTCTTGAGCCTTTCGAGACTGCCCTTTTCGGCGCTGCATCTCATCGAGCACCTCTTCAACCGATCGTTTTTGGTTCTGATCACTGCTTTGTGATTCACCTTCATTTTCTCCATCTGATTGTCGTTGATCGCCTTTGTCGTCTCCGTCTTCTTGCACCCGTTGCTCGGTTCCCTCTTCATTCCCATCTTCATCAGCCTGCTTTTCCTCTCCGGATTCATTGTCCTTGTCCGTTTCAGACTCAGATTTTGTCTCAGATTCAGAATCGCCTTGCTCTGATGACTCCTGACTGCCGCTTTGGTTCTGCTCAGTCCCCATTTCACCATTGCGCTGATCCGGATCGGATTCCTCTTGGGAACTTTGAGATTCATTTTCTTCTGACGATTGATTGTCAGCTTTGGTCTCATCTTGCGCAGACTCATTCTCATTGCGGATATCTTTCGCTTCATCTCGGATTGAGTCTGCTAAATCCTTTGCTGGATCCTGTTGGGTTTCATCAGGTTCGACCGCGTTCGCTAACTCCTCAAGCTGATCCGACAACGCTTGGCGATCTTCATCACTGAGTCCATCGAGCTGCTCTTTCAACTCATTGAACTGCTCGCTCGCATCATCGTACCGCTGATCCTGAATAGACTTCGAAAACTCATCAAGTTGCTGATTCCAAGTATTAATATCCTTCTCTTCCTCAGCCAGTTGATTTTGTGCCTGCGCTAACCGGTCGGACAACTCCTGTGCTTGCTCTCGATCAGATGCTGCTCGTTCGTCGAGATCGTCAGCGATCTCATCGAGCTTTGCAGCTGCCCGCGCGTTTGCTTGCGATTGATCTTCAACACCGTTTGCAAGTTCTTCTCTGAGTGCTTCGAGTTCCTCAACAGCTTTCTGAACTTCTTCAGACTTCTCTTCTCCTTCGTCCAAAGCATCCAATGTCTGTGTCACAGCATCAATCTTTGCAATCGCTGAACTCGGAACAGTCTGCAATGGACTCGGGGTGCCCCACTCCAACATCGGCGCCCAAATCCCAAGACCGATCGCGAGAACAAGCAGCCCAGACGCCCGTTTCCAGTTTGTGTAATCCATCATTGGCATCGCTTGCGAAACTTTGACATCACCTGCGAGTCTGCTCGCGTTTGCCTGCGCGATCGTGACAAATCCAGGTGATTGAGCACGAGCTTCTTTGTCTCCATCGAGTTCGATCGCGGATCGGATCTGGCTTTGAAAGCCGAGACGATCATCGAGCATCCCGCCGCCTTGAGCTGGGGTCATCCGATCTCGCAAGGCACCGATCATCGCCATGACCATTGCAAATCCAGTCGCTAGTACAATCCAACCCCACCACCGAGATCCCATCGACCAGCCGATCAATTTTGAAACTCCGATTCCGCCAACTGCAATGAGGAGAGCAATCACCATCCATCGACCAACCCCATCGACGAATCGTCGACGAAGAACCGCATTGGTTGCTTGTTGAGCAACACCCATCGGCGATCCACCTTTGGCATGATTGGAATGTTGAACTTTTCCGGACATCATATGATTCTACAGCACAACCCGTCCCCACGATGCAACTCCCCACAATTAGTACCTCAATCCTCTCAAAGTTCACCCCGTATCGGCTACCCTCATGGTGTATGAACTCAGATCAAATCCATCAAACACTCCGTACATTGCTCAACTCTGAGCAACTCGACGAACAAACATCCAACGAAGTCTTCATTGCACTACTCAATGGGGAACTTGATGAAGCACAGATCGGATCGCTGCTTTCGCTCATCCAAACAATGCCCCCGAGTGCTGACACCCTCACTGGTGCTGCCCGTGCAATGCGAGCACATGTAGAACGGGTCGAGTACACCTGCAAACCGGGCGAAGTACTTATTGATACCTGCGGCACAGGCGGTGCTCCCAAATCTTTCAATGTGTCGACAGCAGCCGCGATTGTCGCAGCAAGTGTGCGACCAACCCAAGCATCGTCAACCAAACGCATCGTTGTGGCAAAGCACGGCAACCGATCTCGGACTGGACGAGGATCTGCTGAAGTACTCATGGAATTAGGAGTAAGAGTCGATGCACCCCCGAGTATTCAATCCAACTGCCTGCAAGAGGTTGGAGTGTGCTTCTGCTTTGCGATTCATCATCATCCTGCGATGAAGCATGCGATGGGTCCTCGTCGATCACTCGGATTTCCTACAATTTTCAATGCGCTCGGACCACTTACCAACCCTGCGTGTGCAGATCGTCAACTCATCGGGGTATACAACAACGATCTCGTCGAACCGATGGCACAAACTCTTGCAAATCTGGGTGCAAAGCGTGCCATGATTGTCCATGCACATGATGGTCTCGATGAACTCACAACCACCGCACCCACCCGAATCATGCATGTCCGTGATCGCCAACTCTGTGAAGAAACGATCGATGCGGTTGATCTTGGGCTCAAACGAGCAACTCTGGAACAACTCCAAGCGACGAGTGTCGAGCACAGCGCCCAGATCATCACTGATATATTCGATGGAAAACCGAGCCCATATGCGGATATGGTCATACTCACCAGTGCCGGCGCTTTGCTTGTTGCTGATGCGTGCGAAGATTTTCAATCTGGTATTGAGCTTGCCCGAAACGCAATTGAGTGTGGGCAAGTAAAAACGACACTTGATCGGTTGATCGAAGTGTCGCATGGTTGAAAAGAGTAATCTTCAGTTAAGTATCTTTTGTTGATTAATCTACGCCGTACCCGTTGCGTTCAAGTGTCCCAAGAAGTCCTTCAACAGTCCCACCGTCGTACACCATCGAAGCATACAAGCCATCCATCACCAAGATCCCTCTGCCGTGATCATGTGACGGGTCGGTTCCGATGATGAATACACCGTCAAAGGATTTGGACTTGAGCCAGTGTGATACACGCATAGGGAGATCTGGCGAATCGATTGGCACCGCACCCATTGCATTGTGCAGGGACGCGACCAACTCGATGGATTGATCACCAGCGACAGATGATTCTGGACTTCCAACAAGTGTCACGCCGTGAAGTTGAAGATGACGCTCAAACTCTTCGTATTCGTGTGCATCCACCGATGATGAGAGCATCGGCACCACTAATATTTCAGCGTCAACAAGGATATCTTCATTGCCGTGGTCATCGTGCTGATCAATAGTCACATCGCCATTAGCAATTGAAACATTCATCCCATTCTTTGAATACTGAATCTTGCCATTTTTTATGGTGACATGCTGCCCGTCGACATATGGCGCTTCTGGTGGTGTTGGAGTACTTGCAGTTTGTTCGTTATGGAATGCAGGCGTGAACATTGCCAATCCCAAAATCCCGCCTGCGAACAATACAGCAAGACCGAGCAATCCCGCGAAGACGACAGCAACACCAGGTGTGTTTGAGTAGTTCTTTTGTTTCCGTCTAGAATCGATCCGCTTGCCAGCTGCGACCCTTCGACCCTTGGCGCGATGACGAGCGTCGCGCACCTGCTCTGATGCTGGTTTACGATCAGCAACATCGCGCAATGGACGACTCACGCGTTGAGCACTTCCTGCATTCGCATGTACATTTACAGAATTGTGCGGCGCATTCTTCTTGGATTTCTTGGTCTTTTTCTTGGTCGCAATGGGTGTGCCCGCAACAACATATCGACCGGACCACCAATCGGTTACCGTTGTATTTGGTCGCCCTACTCGTTGATCAGGATCGAGCGTTTGACCCATCGGTGGTCTTTGTGGAACCTGTGGAATCGGTGGCACAGGTGACCCTGCAGTTACCGCTGCAGGACGATCAAACTCAGAGATCGGTTCTGATTCCACCTGATTCGCAGCTGCAACATCACCCTGCGAAACACTTGGAAGATCGATTGGTTTAACCGTAAACGGGTCCTGTGCATTGAGCACAACCCGCAAATCTGCAAGCATCGCAGCAGCGCTTGGATAACGACGATCATAATCGGTCATTGCTCGACGAACAATCCAGCGTAGTGCTTCGGGGCATCGCTTTGAAAGCTGAGACAATCCACCATGTGCAGGGAAGGAGTTCTCGATCATTGAGAAGAGAACCGCACCCGCACCGTAGATATCAAACTTTGAGCCATCAATCTGATGAACCTTCACCCCACGCAATGCCTGGCGGACGAGTTCAGGATCACGGAAATATTCTGTGCCGTGCGTGGTCAAGGTCATCGCAGATCGCATGGGCGTGATGAGCCCGAAGTCGACAAGGTGAGCCTTTGCATCTTCATTTCGTCCGTCAACAATGATGTTGTCGGGCTTGACATCTTTATGCCAAAGATCAGCGTTATGGTATGTGTCAAGAGCTACAAGCAAGTCTTGGCTGTAACTCATGATCGCTTTGAGATCATCGTTGGCAAGACCTTCGGTTGTGCTCAGCGAATGCAAACGCGAAGTGACCACCGCGAGTGACTCACCTGGGACATATCGCATGACATAGTAGAATCGTTCAGGCGCCATCTGGTGTTCGAGCACCAATCCAAGTGAACGAGCCGCATCGAGTGCACGACTCTCACGCACGATTTGAGGCAAGCTCGAACCATCCTTCAAAGAGAACACCTTGATCACCACTTGATCAACTTTTCCGAGCTTTCTCTTCGCAAAGACTGCTTGTTTCACCTCATCGGGTTCAGCGATGTAGAGTTTGCCGCCGGATCCGCCGCCTTTGAGTGAACCAACAATCTTGTACCCCTCGAACATTCCAACGCGCTTTGAAGGCTTGTCCTTTGTCGGTGCACCCGCCATCACTTCTGGGACGCGTTGTTCAACGCCTTCGAGTGCTTGGGATAATCCGAACAATCGAGCGACATTGCCGATCGCGATCCGATAGACACATCGTGATGCAGAACGAAGTTCGCTCATCAACGCGCCTGAGTAATGCTTAGATGCAGACCATCGTCCGATGACCACACTGAGCACCACCAACGGAGCGAAGAGGATTGATGCGAGGATTGCTCCGACGAAACGGAGTGTGTCGGTGACTTCTTCCCCGATGAAACGGAAGATGTTGCGAAGGATCAGGAATGTAATCCCGAAGAGTTTGGAGATCAGGAATATGAGCGCTGCGAGCAAAACTGCTCCGAGTAACACTGCAGCGATGATTCCAAATATGCTTGCGATTCCCATGACTTCCTGCCCTTGTATGCTGCGATTGTGTGATTGAACTAGCCCAACAGCGTTTGTTCATCCTCAGCCCGCAGTTGCATCTGTCGGTGGTAGATATCCGCGATGGCATCATCAAACATGACATCCGCAGTTTTATCCGCAGGGCCGACCTCCCCGCTGTCCTCACTATTGGGATTCAGAGCGAGTCCATTTCGTTCCGCTTCAGAGAGTTCATCCTTTGTGAATGAATAAGTTGCAATCACCTCTTTCAGACGAACCCGCAGCACCCCACGGACCTTTGTGAGGCGTCGGCTGACTGTTGGCTCCGAGACCCCCATCGCCGATGCGACATCTTTACCAGACGATCCATCAAGCACACGCATTCTATAGATGGAGAAATCGGTAAAATCGGTCTCGCGTTCGACCATGCGGATTGCAGCTTCGACCTTCGCACAGAAGATCGATGTCTCATAGATTTCATCGACCCCTTGTGTGGCATCTGCTTTCATCCAGGTCTCATCGAACTGTGCGTTTGCCTTGCCTCCGCCGCGTTTGAGTGCCATTCTGCGATCAATTTCATCACCCAGCACATGCTTGGCGATTGCGAGGAGCCAGGTCGAGAACCGAGCACCTCGCGCCGGATCGTACCTTTCTATAGAGTTCGACAATGCAGCGAGCGTTTCTTGCGATAGATCTCGCACAGTTTCTACGCCGATACGCCCGCGTCCCCATCTTGAGAGCTGGATACGGATCACAGGGCCGAAGGTTTCCCAGAGTTCAAACCATGCAGCCTCCTCATTTGAACGGAGGCGGGCGATGAAACTCGTCGTCATATTGGTCAGCATGGACACTCTTTCTACTTCGCGTGAGACCGGATACCGCGATTGATCAAGAGAGATCAATCTGGTGGGATCAGTATTCTTTGGAAACATGCATTCTTGTTTTCAATCATTTCGACCCTATGAGGATACCCGAATATCCCGCTTGAGGGTGCATAAAAGCGAATTTCGCTTGTCCGAGAACTATTTGATGCATCTTCAATGATCTTTTCGTGATATTTTTTGATCCAACCATGAAATTCAACTTTCCCGAATCCCACATACCTCCTGTCGGGCATCGAGCCTGATGAAAACAAATACAAACCCGATCCAGTGAGATCGGGACCACAAGACCCCGTCGATTCTCAGGAAAGATCGGCACCAAGTTTGGAGAAATATCATGGGATGCATTGGAAAAACAGTAGTACGCGGCGTCGTGATCACCGCCCTCGCCGGTGGTGTCCTTGTTGCGGTCGCAGGTCCACAACGGGCACACGCAATGTTTGATCAAACCCGAGGCGGCATCATCAGTGCCATCGACAGCAATATCGATGACCCGATCCTCCTCCGGGCACAGGTCAAAAAGCTCGAAGCACAGTACCCAGGCAAAATCGCTGAAGTACGCACGGATCTGTCCGAAGTGCAAACTCAAATCACTCAGCTCAATCGAGAAATGCAGATCGCAACCAAGGTTGTCGCCCTCGCATCAAACGATCTGGGCGTCGTCGATTCACAAATCGCTCAGGCTCGCGTAACACAAAGTGCAAACCCGGGTGCAATCGTCCGAATCAGCTTTAATAACAAGCCTGTCGACCTTGACGATGCATACGCAAAGCGTCAAGAGATCGAACAAACCCAAGGGTTGTACGCAACCCGCGCTCAGGACCTCCAAATGGACCTTGGGTACCTCAATGATCAAGAAGCGCAACTTGCAGATCTGCTCAACAGACTTGTGACAGAACAGTCAGAGTTCCAAGCGAAGCTCTTCCAGCTTGATGCACAGATCGACACCATCGCACGCAATGATCGTCTCATTGACATGATGGAAGATCGTCAGGAAACCATCGATGAGCACAGCCGATTCCAGGCAAACTCACTCGATCAACTCAACGGCCGACTCAGCAACATCCGTACCGAGCAGCGTGCTCGTCTCGAAGCGATCTCGAACAAAGACAACCGTCGTAGCTACCTCGACGAGGCACAATACCTCATCGATCAGAGCGGCCAAGTCCAGGATTTCGATCAGATCCAAGAGTTCAACATCGAACCAACGATCATCGAGATCACCCCTGAAGAAGTTGTAGAAACCGGCCCTATGGCTTCAAACAACTGATTTCAGGTAAATAACCCAAACCCACACAGGCAATCCATACTGTTTGAACATTGGATCATCGCTGCCCGAAGAGTCATCCGGCTCCTCGGGCAGCTGCCGTTTTGGATATACTTAAAGCATGCCCATATAGGGGGCATGGAGAAGATTTAATCACCTCCATGTCTTGGTAAGCTTGGAAATCATCTCAGGAGTTCATGCGTGAGCTGAAGACAACACCTTCAATACAAAGGGGCTATAAATTCAACATATTTACAATATAGCAATAGTCATGTTTATCATGTTATCTATTTGTATTGTCTTATTAATCGGACATAACCAAAACAACTCAATGGCATCAATTCTTGAAATCGATACCGACTCATTATTGTCAAAAATAGATAACGGAAAAATCGACATCAACGGTTACTACAAATTGCATAAATATGGAGATATGACCCTGTTAATAGCCGCTTCGATGAGAGGCAATTTGAAGCTTTCACAAGCATTGCTTGATAGAAACGCTTCTGTAGATTTAGAGGATGATGCAGGCCAGACAGCTTTGATTAACGCTGTTATCTATTCGCGAAACTCTGGGATTGTAGAGCTACTGCTAAAAAACAATGCTGACCCTAATCATATTCCTCGTAACAAAAATTATTGCCTCCGACTACGAAATTTAGATACCGACCTGGTAAAATCACTTCTTGATCACGGAGCCGATCCGCAAATAGATAGATCTTGGCCGATCTATAATGCTGTATTTGAAAACGACTTGGCGACATTGAAATTATTTCTTGAATACACAAAGAACCCGGGCAAATCGCTTCAAGATGTACAAGAAAGACTAAACGAGCGTCGAATCTATGTATCAAATGAGTCAATGGAACATCTTATCGAAAAAGCCGGTAGCTAGGCGTATTCATCTGGTATCCCTTTTCTCCCTAAAGCACGCTATATTGCCATTTTTCTTCCACTATGACATGCTACCGACACCCATTGCCCGCTACTCCCTTGCTTTTCTCGATCCCCTGCCTATCATCACGACCCGACGCCCAAGGTGGGCACCGATATGTCCTTATGGACCAGACTGAGGTTAGAACTATGCCATTTGAATGCCATTACACCGGAAAAAAGACAACCTACGGTAACAGAAAAGCCTACGGCGGTGCCAAGATCTCAAAGGGTGGTTTTGGTCTTCAAACAACCGGTAAATCACGCCGCAAGTTCAAACCAAACCTCCAGAAGGTGAATGCAGAGATCACCAATAATGATGGCTCAAAGAGCACCGTCAAGGTTTACGCGTCTGCACATGCGATCCGCTCTGGTCTTTTGATTAAGCCACTCAAGCGGAAGTATGGCTACACACGCCAACAGAAGCTTGCAGCTGCTGAGGGATAACCTCACGGGTTTCTTCAAGTGGGTTTCATGATCAATGCGATCATTGAACCTTCGCGACACCCTCGTTTTCGTGGTTAAATACGCCTGAACGCACAAATATACTTAAAAAGCCTGCATCTTTGTATGTGGGCTCTTTTATTTTTGATGCAAATCCTGTACACTCAGAAGGTTCAACAACGGATTGTGTAAAAAACGGAGGGCAACGGATGCTCTGTGATTGCGGCCAACATGAAGCGACGATCCATGAAGTGATCATCACCAACGACAAGAAAAAAGTCGAACGCCACCTCTGTGAGGGTTGCGCTCGAAAACTCGGAATCAGCACCGACCCATACATCCCAATTAATGAACTGATGTCGAGCACCAACTACATCATGGGACAGGTGATCTCCAGCGCGAACAACCTCGAAGATGCTGCCAATTCTGATGATTCTGAATCGAAGTCGATTAAAGCACGAAGACCCAATGCTGCAAGTATCCGATCATCGCAATCCTGCGTCGGGTGTGGACAAACATTTGCAAACTTCAAAGAAACGGGATTGCTCGGATGTGCTGGTTGCTACCAAGTCTTTGAAGACCGAGTGGGTCCGATGATCGAGCGTGCCCACGAGGGTGGTTGCAGCCATGTCGGGAAAGTCCCTCGCCGGGCACTGTGCGAATGCAAAGACACCCAGGACTCAAACCGGATGGATGCCTTGCTCGGCAATGTCCGCCAACGAGAAGAACGCTTAGAGTCATTGCGTGAACGATTAACCCGTTCGATAAGCAACGAAGAGTTTGAACATGCAGCAATGCTCCGTGATGAGCTCACCCGATTAACTTCGCTCGCTGCATCACAGATCGAGCCTACCCCGAGTCAATCGCAAGGCATGAACACACGCCCTACGACTTGAGTGTGTTGAGTATGCGGATCGCATACGATCTACAGTACAGATTCACAGACGGAGAGTGAACGATGCAAGCGTCCGGGGATGCACAACACGGATCAGAACCAATGCGTGGTGATTCATTCACACAGAGCGCGGAATGGCTGCGCGGTTTAGGTGACTCAAGCGATGTGGTGATGTCCTCGCGTGTTCGCTTGGCGCGCAATATCGCGGGGTTCCCATTTACCCCGCAAGCCTCACGGATTGATCGCACGCAAATCCTTGAAGTATGCAAGCATCGAATCCTCAATATGAGCACTGAGAACGATGCGCGGTTCATGTGGATCGACCTGCATCAGGTCGGACGCGAAGATCGGAATCTACTTGTTGAACGACAACTCATGTCTCGTCAACATGCCAAGGGAAAACTCTCCAGCGGTCAAGGTGGACTCGATGAACCCCGAGGTGTCGCGGTGCTCGTCCCCAATGAACGCGTGAGTATCATGGTCAACGAAGAAGACCATATCCGTTTACAGTCAATACACTCTGGACTCGCACTTGGTGCTTGCCTGGAAGAGGCAAACACGATTGATGACCAGATCGAAGCGGGCATTGACTATGCCTATTCACCTCGTTTCGGATACCTTACCGCGTGCCCGACAAATGTAGGAACCGGACTCCGCCTGTCGGTTATGCTCCACCTTCCGGGTCTCAAACTCGCGGGCGAACTCGACAAAGTTCGTCATGCAGCACATGATATGGGATTGGCGGTACGAGGTTTCTACGGCGAAGGATCTGAAACCAACGGCGAGTTCTATCAGCTCTCCAATCAGACGACGCTTGGTAAATCTGACGAGATGCTTTTGCGTGAAATGGAACAAGAAATCATTCCCCGTGTTGTCGGATACGAACGCCACGCACGCAAGAATCTGCTCACGAATCGTAGAGAACTGCTCGAAGATCAGGTCTGGCGTGCACTGGGCACTCTTCGACATGCGAGACGAATGAAAGTTGATGAAACGATGGGGCTTTTGAGCTTCGTTCGATTGGGAATATTGACCGGGATGATCGAAGGTATTTCAATACAACAAGTGCACAATCTACTGCTCAATACCCAGCCGACTCACCTTCAACGCACGCTAGGTACCCCACTTACCCAGCAACAACGCCGAACCGCACGCGCGAAACTGATCCGAAATCAACTCGATGAGCAGACATGAAGATCGATGAGCTCGAAGTTCCATCTCTCATGAACTGCATCAATCTCGATGCTCCATTGCTCGACATTGAATCTGAATCTGAACCATTTGTCTGGCCTCCAACTGCGAGTTCTCTCTCCCAAGAGCAATCATGGATCGCATCCACGCATTCTGGACCTCTGATCGCAGGGAAAACGCGTCCAAACGCATGGATTGAATCTATAGAGACTCATTTGCTGGGTCGAACTGGTCTTGCGTTTGATATATGGGCATCACGGACAGGTTGGAAACCGGACACATTACAGGTGTATTGCTGGCGTTGTGGCGGCAGTATCGGGGATCATGAATCCGATGGTGAAGGGTGTGCAAGCTGTCGAGGTAAATCTCTCCCCTGGGATCGTGCGATTCGACTCGGCAAATACAAAGGAGTTCTCCGATCCGAAATCCTTGGACTGAAATTCCACCGTTGGAGGAGTACAGGTACCGGATTGGGCAAATATCTGGGACTCTCAATCGCTGAACATCTAAAAAACGCTCAGATACAACCCGCTCAAGCAGTTCTGGTGCCAATACCGATGCATCGATTCCGGAGAATAACGCGAGGAGTTGACCATACACAGGTCATTGCGAAATCAGCTGCGAATGTCATTGGTTGCCAAGTATCCCCAATGCTTGCAACTCGGTATCGACCCGAACAGGTTGGATTATCGATGACCGCCAGGGCAAAGAACATCAAAGATGCCTTTTCGATATCCAAGCATGGATCACGAATAATCCAGCAAATGCCGAATCTAGAAAAGAATAACAGAAAACGGGTTTATATTTTGATTGATGATGTCCGAACTACCGGAGCGACACTGGTCGCAGCATGCAAGCCTCTCAAAACCGCGTTCACGACCAGAAACATAGCATTTCCAGACGCTTACGACCCGCCGAAAATATGGACTGGATGTATAGGGGTTGCTGGGGAGTCTCGACGAGATACGCAGGAAGTGCCCATATGAAGAAATCGATGAATTTAAACTTGGGAATTGTTGAAGATGTTTGCCTTCACAGTTTGACAATGAATTTGTGCAGCCTACACTTCTCCCCGCCACCAAGTACGGTTGGCAACGACAAACGACGACTTGATGTCGCCTAAGTCAGCATCTTTGACAAGTAAACAGTTGGGTCCACCACGAGAATGTGAGACGCCATAAACCGAAGCATATCGGGCTCTTGACAGAGTATTGGTCGTCAAATAAGTTGGCAGCAAGGTCACACTTGCATGCCTTTGCATTCTTGTGCAAGTGGAAGCCCCAAATATTATATTTGGAATGAACACTAAAGAGTGTAAAGCTTTAATCCCGAGGTCTTGCCACCTCGGGCGTCTGAATGACTTTCTTTCGGGAATGTTGTTGAGATGATTGACCGGCCTATTACGCCTTCTTCGGAAGCACGGATAGGTTAGTCGGATCGGCTTCTTTTGATGCATATCAGTTTCTATTGACGCAAGTCATGGAGGCTGTGCAAAAAATATCAACTGAAGAGTTTGATCCTGGCTCAGATTGAACGCTGGCGGCATGGCTAAAAC